>JBCDLC010000011.1:0-77252 GCA_038745855.1 Pseudomonadota bacterium
AGCGCTCAGGCGCTGAACCAAGCCGATAGGCTCGAAGACCTGCAAAGCCTGATTCGCCAGCGCCTCGCGAATGACGAGCCCTAGGAGGTGGCGAGTTACTCCAGATTTGCTGCCGCGCGGGCCTCCCGCGTCAGCGTGTACGCCTCGCCCGACGGTACCACCAAGCCATGCCTACCATGTCATAGCCCTCGGTCAGCAATTCCTTGGTGATCGGCGCCACCTTAAGGAAGAATTTGGTCGGCGAAGAGGCGAACAGGGGGTATCGCCTCTGCCGCCCTCGGCGCGCTGCTGCAGGCACGCGGCTATGGTGTCCGGCTTCGTAAGCTTGACCCCTATCTCAATGTCGATCCCGGCACGATGAGCCCGAAGCAACACGGCGAAGTCTTCGTGACCGACGATGGCGCGGAGACCGATCTCGACCTCGGCCACTATGAGCGCTTCACGGGCGTGTCGGCTCAGAAATCGGACAATGTCACCACGGGCCAGATCTACCAGGACATCCTGCGCAAGGAGCGCCGTGGGGACTATCTCGGCGCGACCATCCAGGTCATTCCCCACGTTACTGACGCGATCAAGGATTTCGTCCTGACAGACCCTGGCGACGGTGTCGATTTCGTCCTCTGTGAAATCGGCGGTACAGTGGGCGACATTGAGGGCCTCCCCTTTTTCGAAGCGATCCGCCAGCTTGGTCAGGAACTTGGCCCAGAGCGGGCGGTATTTATCCATCTCACCTTGCTGCCCTGGATCCCGGCGGCTGGAGAGATGAAGACCAAACCGACCCAGCACTCGGTGAAGGAACTGCGCTCCATCGGCATCCAGCCCGACATCCTGCTTTGCCGGTGTGACCGCGAGATCCCTGAAACGGAGAAGCGCAAGATTGCGAGCTTCTGCAACGTGCGCGATTCGAGCGTGATCGAAGCCCGCGATGTGGGCCATATTTACGATGTTCCAAAGGCTTACCATGGCGAGGGACTGGACGCTGAAGTGCTTCACCACTTCAGGATCACCGGCGCCCCAGCGCCCGATCTTTCCCGATGGGACGCCATTGCTGAGACCATCCACAATCCTGATGGGACCGTCTGCATCGGCTTGGTTGGCAAGTATACCGATGTGCCCGACGCCTATAAATCGGTGACCGAAGCCTTGAGCCATGGCGGCCTCGCCAACAAGGTAAAGGTCGACATTCGGCTGATTGATGCCGGCCAATTCGACGATGACACACGGCCGCTCGACATTCTCGAAGGGGTCCATGGCGTCATTTTGCCAGGCGGCTTTGGCGAGCGTGGCGCCCGGGGCAAGATGCGTGCGGCCCGGTTTGCCCGGGAGAAAAATGTCCCCTGTTTCGGGATTTGCTACGGGATGCAGCTTGCTGTTGTCGAAGCGGCCCGGAATCTCGCCGGACTGAGCGATGCGGCGACATCGGAATTCGAAACTTCTGACGCTCCACTGGTCGGCCTCATGGAGGAATGGACCCGCGGGAATGTGAAGGAAACCCGCCGCGCCGATGATGACAAGGGCGGCACCATGCGCCTTGGCGCTTATCCGGCCCGCCTGGGTGAAGGGAGCCGGGTTGCCGAGATCTATGGCAGCCACGACATCTCAGAGCGTCACCGGCACCGGTACGAAGTGAATGCCCAGTACCTTCCACAGCTTGAGGCGGCCGGGATCCGTTTTTCCGGCCTGTCGCCGGACGGGAAACTGCCGGAAATCATGGAACTGCCAGACCATCCCTGGTTTATCGGCGTCCAGTTCCACCCCGAATTGAAGTCCCGCCCCTTTGAACCCCACCCCCTTTTCGAGAGTTTCATCCGGGCGGCGAAGACCCAGAGCCGATTGGTGTAGCGGGCTATTAAGGTTCTTGTGGCAGGCAGTCTCCCAGGATTTGAAAGGGGTGCCTCCATGTCTGAAGTCGATGCTGGCCCGAACACCTTGACCCTCTACCAGGCCCGCCCGGCGGGCTCGGATGGGGCATATTTGCCGCTTGTCCTTTATGTGGACCACATCGCGGCGGCCAGAGATTCTGGTGCAGAGACGACGGTAGTATCGCTCTCGAACGGCGAAAGTTTCGAAGTGAAGCTTCCGCTTGAGCGGTTCACCATGCGTCAGCGCCTGGACAGCACTGAAAGCTGAGCACCGCCCTGCGATTTGTGGGGGGTCGCCGGTGAACCATCGGCGGGGTTGAACCCCCTCGCCTTCTCCTGTAGCTAGCGCGCTTTAGAGGCACGACCGGCAGCCAAACCGGCGCCGATGACCGATTGGAACCCGACATGGCAGTCCCCAAGAGCAAGATTTCCAAGTCCCGCCGCGGCATGCGCCGGGCACATGACCGGCTGAAGCCCAACACGTTTATCGAGGATGCGGAGTCCGGCGAATTGCGCCGGCCCCACCACATCGACCTCAAGAGCGGTATGTACCGTGGCCGCCAAATTCTCGAGCCCAAGGATGACTGAAGCGCGTCTGGGCGGCTGCTCCTGAATTGAAAAGGGCGGGGTTATCCCCGCCCTTTTGCTTTTAGACGATGTATTGCTTGAAGACGAAGTATCCGACGAGCCACACCGTGGCGTAAGCCGATAGCAGGCCCACACGGCCCTGCATGGCTCCATTGACCTTGTCCTTGTTCTCGCGGGTCGCAGACAGCGACAGGACAAGGAACAAGCCAAACAAGGCGAGGAAACTCGTCGCGAGGAAAGCCACGTCTCCGATGATGGAGAGCGTGGTCGCATCGTTCGTGAAAATGCCGAAGATGGGCAGGGTCGATAACAGGGCCCAGGAGAACAGGACCGGCGTTGCGTACATCCAGAGAATGAGGCGGTTGACCTCGGAACGGGTGACAGAGTGGGTCATGGGCAACTCCTTGTGTTGTGTAGCATTTACGACAGGAGGCGCGGTTCGGACTTGTGCAAAGGTGTGGTGCGACGTCACGGTTGACCCTTGTTTTTGCCAGAACGTTTGGCCGCCGTGGCGGGTGCCGCGTCGGTTGGGAGCTAGGTTTTCAGATCATTGGGATGGGGCTGATCAGGTGTGGGGGAGGGGGAGGCCGGCGCTGAGATAAGTTGCGAGGCGTTTAGGCGCGTCGCAGTAGGTCTGGGTCCAGGCCTTGAGGGCCGTGCGCATGGTGTTTGCGCGCCAGTAGATGATGTTGAGCGACGCGATGTCGGGGGTGGGGTTTTGGTCGTGGACCCGCAGGGGTACCAGCGGTTCGAGCTGGTCGTAGGCGCCGGCGCGGGCGTAGAGGCAGTGGCGCCAGTCCTTGGCGGACATGGCGCGGGTGATCTTGATGGTGCCCCACGCGTTGATGGTGATTTCCACGATGTAGATCCCGCGCGCATTGAGCGCTTCGGCGACGCGGTGAAAGCGTCCGACGGCCCACAGGAAGAGCGGCCAGAACACGGGCCACACGACATCCTTGTGCCGGAGAAACATGGGATCATTGATCATTTGACACGGAGTATACCACTGCCCCAGAGGGGGAGGATAAGTTTTCCGGGAATTCAATGATTACAATGGGTTGGACGGATTTTTTGGGGGATAAGTTTTGATTGGGAGTGCTGGAAGCGCGCTGGGAGAGATCGGGAAAGGCCCAGAGCCCTCAGCCGGATCCATCGCGTAGGGAGCGAAGCGACCCCAGCGGGGGATCAAGGCATAATGCCTAGACGCCCTGGAAGCCGGGGACGTCGTCGATGGATTTCTTTTCGCGGCTGACCCCGATTGTATTGAGGATCGAGGAGGCCACGAAGATCGAGGAGTAGGTTCCAATGATCACGCCGAAGATCAGGGCGAAGCTCATGCCCCTCAGGACGGGGCCGCCCAGGAAGAAGATCGCCAGGAGGGCCAGGAGCGTGGTTCCAGATGTCAGCAAGGTTCGGCTAAGGGTGCCGTTGAGGGCCAGGTCGATCACTTCTGTCAGGGGAAGCTTCTTGTAGCGCCGCATCTCTTCGCGCACCCGGTCGAAGACCACAACCGTATCGTTCATGGAGTAGCCGATGATCGTCAGCAGGGCGGCGATGGTTGTGAGGTTGAACTCGAGCTGGACGAGGGCGAAGACGCCCATGGTGATGATCACATCGTGGGTCAGCGCCGCGACGGCACCGACCGAATATTGCCACTCGAACCGGAACGCGATGTAGCAAAGCATCAGGACGAGGGCCACGCCGAGGGCCGTGATGCCGGCGGTGAAGAGCTCGCCCGACACCTTGGGGCCGACGGCGGCGGAGCTTCGGAAATCCGCTTCGGTGAGGTTGAAGGCCTCGGTGAGGGCGCTACGGACGGTGTCGTTGGCCTCTTGCTGGGCGCTTTCGATGTCTTCGGAGGCTTCAGGGGCGCGGAACTTGATGACGTAGACCGGCTGGGGGTCTGCGCCGGTGCCCACCGCTTCTGTGACGCCGACATCGGCGAGGCCGAGATTGCCGACGACGGAGCGGACGTCTCCGACCGCGGAATCGACCGGTTTCTCGATCTCGATGACGGAGCCGCCGGCGAAATCGATGCCGAAATTGAGCCCACTGGTGGAGAGGAGCGCAACCGAGGCGATGATCAGCAGCGCGGACAGGATGAAGGCCGGCGACCGGAAGACCATAAACTTCAATTCGGTCCTGGTGGGCAGGTATTTCATGAGCATGGCGTTTCTCCTCCCTGCCCTAGACAGCCAGCGTCTTTGGCCGCGCCCAGCGCAGCCACATCACGGTGAACCACCGGGTTACGACGAAGGCGGTGAAGACCGATGTGAAGATCCCGATGGCGAGGGTGACGGCGAACCCTTTCACCGGGCCGGAACCGAGCATGTAGAGCACGGCGGCGGCGATGAAGGTGGTGATATTGGCGTCGAAGATCGTCGACATGGCTTTCTCATAGCCGACCTGGACAGCCGTGAGGGCGGACCGGCCGGACCGGCTCTCCTCCCGGATACGCTCGAAGACGAGGACATTCGCGTCGACGGCCATACCGATGGTGAGGATGATGCCGGCAATGCCGGGCAAGGTGAGCGTGGCGCCGAGGCCCGAGAGCGCGCCGAGGATCAGGACGATGTTTGCCGAAAGGGAGACGACGGCGAAGAGGCCGAGACGGCCGTAGATGACTGCCATGGAGACCGCCACCAGCGCGAGGCCGATGAGGGAGGCCAGGGTGCCCGCACGGATCGAGTCTTCGCCGAGGCCCGGGCCGACCGTGCGCTCTTCGATGAAGTTGAGCTTGGCCGGAAGCTCGCCCGCCTCGATGATGGCCGCGAGATCGATCGCTTCCTGGAGGCCTGCGCTATTGTTTGCAAAGCCGCCGGAAATCTGCACCTGACCGCCATAGATCGGCTCACGAATGAAGGGCGCGGACATGACCCGCTCGTCGAGCACGATGGCGAAGCGGCGATTGACGTTTTCCTGGGTGACCTTGGAGAAGCGCTGTTGGCCGGCACCGTTGAGGCGGAAATTCACGGCCGGGGTGTTGTCGTCGGGGTCGTAGCCCTGGCTGGCAGTGGCCACATCGGCGCCGGTGACGACGGGGACGTTGTTGACCAGCAGGCGCTCACCGCTGTCGACATCGGTGAGGAGACGCCAGCCTGGGGGACTGCGGCCCGTGCTGACGGCTTGCTGGATGCGGGAGGGGGTGTCGTCGACCAGGGAGAAGGTCAGCTCGCCGGCCTGGGAGAGGACTTCCTTGATGCGGCGGGGATCGGGTTCGCCGGGGACTTCGAGGATGATGCGGTTCTCGCCCTGGGGCTGGGGGGCGATATCGCGGACGCCGTCGGGATCGATCCGGCGGCGGACGATCTCGATGGTCTTCGAAAGGGCTTCACGCTTGAAGGCGGAAACGGCGGCGTCGGTGAGGCTGACATGGATGCTGGCGTCGCCGACCTGGTCGATCGTGTAGGTGCGCGCACCGCCGAGGGCGCCTTCAACGGGCGTGTTGAGATCGTCGAGCCGGTCCAGGGCGTCTTGCATGCGGATGACGCCGTTCCGGTCGGGCCGGAGGGTGATTTCCAGGCGGCCGGCGCGGGTTTCATTGGTCTGGAAGATGCGCTCGGAGGGGCTGGGGTTGAAGGCCTGGCCGACATCGGCAGAGAAGACCCGGAGCCGGTTGGCGATGACGTCGTCCTCGGTGATCTGCATGAGCAGGTAGACACCGCCGCGCAGGTCGAGGCCGAGATTGACCTTGCCGCTGGGCAGGAAGCCGGGCCACCAAGACTGGCGGGCCGCATCGCGCGCGGCGACATATTCGGCCAGCGCTTCGGGGGTTTCGACCGAGGGCCGCTCCGGCTCGATGCCCAGGAAAGCGTTGGAAAAGCCGTTCGGCAGTGCCATGAGGCCGCCAATCAGGAGCGTGATGGCGATCAGGGCGACTTTCCAGGACGGGAACTGGAGCATGGGGCCTGGCCTCTAATCGTTCGCTGCGGCGGGGGTGTCCTTGCCCCTCAGGTCTGCCACCATGGAGCGTACCATGCGGGCACGGACGCCGTCGGCGAGTTCGACGGTGATCTCGTCCTCATTCACCTTGGTGACCTTGGCGATCAATCCGCCATAGGTGACGACGGTGTCGCCGCGCTTGAGCCCGTCGATCATCTGCTGGTGTTTCTTGCGCTGTTGCTGTTGGGGGCGGATCAGCAGGAAGTAGAAGATCAGGATCAGCGGTACGAAGAAGAGGAGCTGGCCGGCGATGGACGACCCGAAGCCGCCTGCGGGTGCGCCCGCGTCCTGGGCGATGGCCGGTGCGCTGATGGCCGCGGCTGCGGCGACCGAAATCCACGTGGCAAGGCCGGAACGGGGCGGCTTCGATACATTGGTCTGGCTTCGCCAGAGTCTGAACTTCATGGGGACGCTCTCCCTCGCCCAAGGCCTCTTTCGGCCGGGTCTGTAAATGTAGATCAAGGCGCCCCTATAGCTGGGGGTTCACCGGGAGGCAAACCAGTGGGGGCACTGCCCTTTTTCGGTTTCAGGGCGGCCTGGCTCAAAGTCGCTTTGCAGGACCGGCGACCAGGCGACCGATGGTCCGCGAGAGGGTGTGTTCTGCGAGGGATCCGTCGCCGCCGAGTATCCGCAGTACAACCCCGTCGCCATGGTCGACCGGTGCCACCATCCGCCCCCCCCGGGGCAGCAAGCGGGTCAGGGCAGACGGGATCTCGTCTATGGCGCCGGCCAGCAGGATCCGGTCAAAGCCCTCGCCCGTGTCGAGCCCGCCCAAGCCGTCGCCGTGGTAGTAGCGGTAGACCGCCCCGCCATCGTAGCGCTCGTGCACGCGGCTGCACCCATCGACGAGGCTGTAGTACCGGTCGATGCCGGCAACTGTCCCGGCCATCTGCGCCGCGAGTGCCATCGTATATCCGGACCCTGCACCGATCACGAAAACCCGCATGTCCGCCCCGGGCCGGATACCGAGCGCCTGCAGGAGTTGCCCGGCAACGATCGGGGAATAGAGCGTTTGTCCGCAGCCGATGGGCAGCGCGCAATCCTCGTAGGCAAGGTCTGCCAATTCGGGCGCGGCGAAGTCGGCGCGGTTCACCGTCTCGATCGCTTTCAGCACGGCGTCATCGGTGACGCCCTGGCGCCGCAGTTCGAGCAACAACCGGGCCGGCCGATAAGGATCGCTGGCTGCCTGGGTCACGGTGACGGCCAAGACCGCATGGTCTCGAGAAACCGGTCATGGGTCAGGTCCACATGAAGCGGCGAGACCGATACGTAGCCGCCGTAGATCGCCTTGAGGTCGGTGCCGTCATCGGGATTGGACAGCGTGCCGCGATAGCCGATCCAGTAGTAATCGTTTCCCCTGAGGTCTTCGCGCTGTTCCGTGCGAATGATCTGCTCATCCCGGAAGCCCTGTCGGGTCATCTGGATCCCGGCCACATCGCCCGGTTCACGGTCTGGGAAGTTCACGTTGATCACCACATCATCGGGCCAGCCGTGCTCGAGGAGCTGTTTCAGGACCTGTGGGCCGAACGCTGCCGCCGTTTCCCACGGGCAGGAGCCGCGATGGCGGAAATTCTGGGACTGGCTGAAGGCCACTGAGGGGATCTTGTGCTGCATGCCGAACATGGCCGCGGCGATGGTGCCAGAATAGGTCGTGTCCTCGGCGATATTCTGGCCCTTATTCACCCCGGACAGGATGAGATCGGGCGGGCTGTCCATCAGGTCGCGCATGGCCAGGAGGACGCAGTCGGTCGGTGTGCCGGAAATCGCGTGGGTGGTTGCATTGAGGTGGCGGACGCGGACCGGCTCGGTGAGCGTCACCGCCCGCGCCTTGCCGGACTGCTCCACCTCCGGGGCGACAATGGTGATATCGTCCGACACGCTCCGGGCGATGGTCTCCAGAACTTTCAGCCCCGGGGCATGGATCCCGTCATCATTTGTCAGCAGGATTTTCATGGAGCCGCCCGTTTCGCCATTTCCCCCGGATGCTCGAGAGGACACCCAACAGGTTTACGAGAGGTCCTTATTCCAGAGCCGGTGAGCCCACCACCCCTGCCCCTGCAGATAGCAGCGACTTAGCCCGCCACTCCGCCCGTCGCTCAGCCCGTGCCGATGACCTTCACGCCGCCCATATAGGGCACAAGGGCATCCGGGACGGAGAGGGTGCCATCGGCGTTCTGGTAGTTCTCCAGAACAGCGACCAGGGTGCGGCCGACAGCGAGGCCGGAGCCGTTGAGGGTGTGCACGAATTCCGGCTTCGGCTTCGGGGTCTCTTCACTGGGGGACGGGCGCCACCTCGCGTCCATGCGGCGGGCCTGGAAGTCGCCGCAATAGGAGCAAGAGCTGATCTCGCGATAGGTGTCCTGGCTGGGAAGCCAGACCTCAAGATCGTTGGTTTTGCGCGCGCCGAACCCCATGTCGCCCGTGCTCAGCAGCATTCGCCGGAACGGTAGGTCG
Organism: Pseudomonadota bacterium; assembly: GCA_038745855.1. Taxonomy (GTDB): domain Bacteria; phylum Pseudomonadota; class Alphaproteobacteria; order Caulobacterales; family Hyphomonadaceae; genus UBA5336. The sequence continues at coordinate 8,847 of JBCDLC010000011.1, forward strand.
AGCCGCTTCAGGATCGTTTCGGCGCACTCGGTCATCCGCTCCAACTCTTCGAGGCCTTCGGCTTCGCTTCGGACGATGGACACCATCTCCACCTTGTTGAACTGATGCAGCCGGATCATGCCCCGCGTATCTCGCCCTGCACTGCCCGCTTCGGAGCGGAAACACGGCGTGTGGGCGGTGAGTCGCATGGGGAGCTGCGCATCGTCGAGGATCTGCTCGCGAACGGTATTCGTAAGCGAGATTTCCGATGTGGCAATCAGCCAGTGACCATCGGTTGTCTGGAAGGACTCTTCGCCGAATTTCGGGAGCTGTCCTGTACCGTGGAGCGCTTCGGGGCGAACTAGGAAAGGGGGATTGGTCTCGGTGTAGCCGTGCTCTCCGGTCTGGATGTCGAGCATGAACGTCGCCAGCGCCCGCTCCATCCGCGCCAGGGCGCCGCGAAGCAGCACAAAGCGTGCGCCAGACATGCGGGCGGCCGCTTCGAAGTCCATGCCGCCCACGCCTTCGCCAAGGTCGACATGGTCCTTGGGTGCGAAATCAAAGGTGCGCGGCGTGCCCCAGCGCGATTGCTCGACATTATCCGCTTCGCCTGGCCCCTCGGGGACATCGGGAAGAGGCAGGTTCGGCAGGCCGGCAAGCAGATCGCCCAACTGGGCCTTGAGCGCAGTCTCGCGTTCGCCGGCGGTTTCGATTGTCGCCTTGGCCTTGGCGACCGCGTCCCGCAACTGTTCGAAGAGCGCCTCGTCGCCGGACGCCTTGGCCTTGCCAATCGCCTTGGAATTCTGGTTCCGAGCCTGTTCAGCCGCCTGTTTGTCAGTGACGGCGCGGCGGAGCTGTTCATCCAGCGCCAAAATGGCCGCGACAGAGCTGTCGCCGAGCCCCGCCGAGCGGCTGTTCCATCCCCGCTGGAAGGGATCGGGATTGTCCCGAAGGGCGCGAAGATCGAACGGGTCGGCCATGGGTGCTCTCTCGGTCTGACGGTTGCCCTGGTAGGCTTTGGGGCGGGCTTTGCGGCGGTCTAGGCCGATCTTGCCGGCTTGTCATCCATGGGCTGGTGGCGGCTGGTAACGGTTGCTGGAGGCGCCCAGGTGATTGACGCCCCTTCTGGCTTCGGGCTTTCTCGGATTGGTGAGGGGCCGGCCGATATGGGCCGCTCGGAAGGGGAGGTGCGACCCATGGCGGACGGAAAAGGTTTCAAGCTCCGCAGTTTCGGCAACTATACCAGCGCGATCATGGGCGTGGTCGGTGCGGGCTATGGCTATTTCCAGGCGGCGCTCTCGGACTTCACACCTGTGCAGGGCGCGATAGCGCTCGGCCTTGCGGGGCTTGTGCTTGGCCGCGTCCTTGGGACGATCCTGCGTTCGATCTTTCAGATGATCCTTGTCGTACTGGCGCTTGGTGTGGTCGCCTTCTTCTTCCGCGACGAGCTTGAGACCTGGCTTGGGTTCGATGTGTTTGCCTGGTTCGAGACCTTCATCGCCCCGATGCTCGGCGGAGAAGGTGACGGGGGCGAGACCTAGCCGGCCCTGGAAACCTAGCTGGCCGAGGAAACCTAGCCGGCCCAGTCAGGACGGCGCTTTTCAAGGAAGGCGGAAAGCCCTTCGCGGCCCTCTTCACTGGCCCGGCGGGCGGCGATCCGTTTGGCCGTCTCCTGGCTCAGCGCCCGGTTGATTTCAACACCTGTCACGTCATGGACGAGCCGCTTGGCGTCCGCCACCGCACCGGGCGCTGTCTCAAACATCAGCGCCGAAAGATGTTCCTCGATATCGGCCATGCCGTCGCCATCCTCGACCACGTATTGTACGAGCCCGATCCGCTCCGCATGGGCCGCATCGAAGCTTTCCCCCGTCATGAAGAGGGCTTTCGCCCGCCGCGGGCCGATCGCCTCGATGACATAGGGGCTGATCGTTGCCGGAGTGAGGCCCAAGCGCACCTCGGAGAAGCGGAACGTCGCCGTGCGCATGGCCACGGCGACGTCGCAGGCGGCCACAAGACCGGCCCCACCGCCCATGGCCGCGCCCTGGACGAGCGCCACGGTGAGTTGGGGCAAATCATGGAGACGGCGCAGCATCTCGGCGAGCTCCAGCGCGTCGTCCTCGTTCTCTTTCACCGTGTATTGGGCGGCCGCTTTCATCCAATCGAGATCCGCACCCGCTGAGAAGGACTTGCCGTTGCCGCGCAAGACGACCATCCGCAGCCTGGTCTCTGGCCGGAGGTTTTCGAACGCGTCGGACAGTTCCCTAATCACGATCGCATTGAACGCATTGTGCTTTTCAGGCCGGTTCAAGGTGACGATCGCGACACCACCGGGCGTGGCATCAAGGGTGATGGTCTCGTATTCCGCCATGTCTCCGGCCTCCTTGCTGCGAGTTAGATCCTAGCGGAACCCCTGTGCGCGCGGAAGCGTCCGGGCGCGGGATAGAGGCTGGGGTGTGGGAGAAAGAAGGGCTTTTCCCACACCGGCGCGCGCCCCGAGCCCAGCATTCGCTTGGGACGTGGCCGATGCCAACAAGACCTTATCCGACGGGGTGATCCATGGTGTAGTCTCCTGCCATGGACAGACATCAACGATGGAGGCAGCGATGATCGCACCCAGTCGGCAACAGCTCGACCAGATGACGACCTTCCGGCTCCACGAAGCCCACGTGACCGCACTCACCGACGGCGAAGCGCTTTTCGAAGCCTTTGGCATCACCACAGACCTGCGCATGGCCCACTTTCTGGCCCAGGTGCTGGCCGAAACGATCGGTCTGTCGGCGGTGCGTGAGGATATGACCTATACGACGCCAGAGCGCATCCGCGCGGTCTTCGGCACCAGCCGCTTTCCGACCCTCGAAAGCGCGGAAGCCTTTGTTCGTCGTCCCCAGGCGCTTGCGGAGAAAGTCTATGGCGGACGGCTTGGCAATACACAGGACGGTGACGGCTGGCGGTACCGCGGCGGCGGGCTGATCCAACTGACGGGCCGTGATAATTATCGCGAGCATGGGCGGCTTTCCGGCCTTCCCCTCGAAGCGCAGCCGGAACTGGTCGAGCAGCCTGAAGCGTCGCTTCGCGCGGCGCTGAGCTATTGGAAGAGCCTCGACATCAATACGTGGGCCGATCGTGATGATGTTCTTGCGGTCTCGCGGGCCGTGAACCGGGGCAATCCCCAATCGCGCGGTGAACCCCATGGCCTCAACGACCGGATCGAATACCTCCGCCGTGCCCGCCACGTGTTGAATGCGCCTGCCGGGCCGGCGCCGGCGGACGAACTCACCATCGGTGACACCGGCGATGCCGTTCGGGCCCTGCAGGAAGATCTCCAGAACCTGACCTATCTTCTGGGCGCGGTGGACGGGGACTTTGGCCTGCAAACCCACCGGGCCGTCAAACTCTTCGAGGAAGAGCACGGGCTCACCATAGACGGTGTGTTCACGGGCGCCGACAGGCAGGTGCTCGAAGCGGTGAAGAACCAACCGGTCCGGGCTGCCGAGGATCGAGAGCGGGCCTTGCGAACGGTGACGGACGAGCCCCAAACCGATCCTGTCTCCCCCGAGGGGCCAGACGAGCCACCGGCCCCTGGCGAGCGTGAACCGGACTTACCCTCACGCCCAGGCACCCTGGAGCCGCCAACGACCCATGAGGCAGGCTCCAGTCCCAACGGCGGTTTTCTTGCGATGATCTTACGGCTGTTCGGGATCGGTCGCCGTCGGTAGCAGTGGACTTGTACGCCCTACTCTGCCGCAGCCGGCACGATGGTCACGCTCTCTCCGCAGCCGCAGGCGTCGGTTTGGTTCGGATTGCGGAAGACGAATTTCTCGTGGAGCAGTGTTTCCTCGAAATCGACGACCGAGCCGAGGAGGAAAAGGACTGCCTTGGAGTCGATCACGATCTTTACGCCGTTATCTTCGACCACCTCGTCAAGGGCCTCGGGCGCTGACACGTAATCCATGACGTATTCCATGCCGGCACAGCCGCCATTGGTTACGCCGACACGGAGGTATCCTGCGCCCTTCTCATCCATGATGGACCGGACCTGCGCAGCGGCAGAATCAGAGAGGGATACAATCTTGGGTCTGGGTCGACGCGCCATGCGTCCAATGTGAGGAGCGGCGGCGCCCCGGTCAAGCCATCATCCCGATGTGGTCAGACGCAGCCCGACGGCGCCTGCCAGGATCATCGCAATAAAGACGAGCTGTAGCGGACCGATCCGGTCTCCGAATGCAAAAACGCCGATGATGGCTGCAGCGACAATTCCGACCCCAGCCCAGATCGCATAGGCAATCCCGACGGGCAGCACCTTCAGCGCCGGCGCCAGGAACCAGAAGCAGGCAGAATAACAGGCAATCGAGACCATGCCCCAGGTGACATTCTGGAACCCGTTCGAAAGCTTCAGGAAAAACGTCCCCGAAACTTCCAGGGCAATGGCCCCAGCCAGAAACAACCACGCGGACATGCTTTGCAGCCCCTAGAGCATGTTCAGCGAGAGGCGGGCCTCGTCCGACATCCGGGACGGATCCCATGGTGGATCGAAGGTCAGACGCACCTCGACATCGCCGACGCCGTCCACGGTGCGCGCCGCACTCTCGACCCAGCCGGGCATGTCGCCCGCCACGGGACAACCGGGTGCTGTCAGCGTCATATCGATATCGACCTTGCGGGTCCCTTCATCGATATCGACCTTGTAGATCAGGCCAAGCTCGTAAATGTCGACGGGGATTTCCGGATCGTAGACGCTCTTGAAAGCGGCGATTAAATCGTCGGTGATGCGGTTCAACTCGTCCTGGGGGATCGACCCTTCAGCGTCGACCGGTGGCGCGCTGGCCGCTGCCACATCGATCATGTCCCGTGCCGTCATATCGTCAGCCATCACTCGGCATTCCTTAACTCTAGGCGTCGTTCTGTCGTGTTGATGCGTTCTTTCAGTCTGTCCATTTCGGCGGTGCGGTACCGCCCACCGCCGCAGCGATGCAAGGGGCTTTGAACGAGAGTCCTAGGCCAAACGTTGCGCTGCAACACGCGGAATTTGGGGCCCCGTCGTTCATATTCAACGCCGCAGATATCAGACCGCAATCGCCCGCTGCGCTCGAGAACCGGAGTGTGCGAAGTATCTGACATCGTGAACGTTTAGCACATTCACACCAACATGCCACGGGCACGGTCAAGCGCGCCGACAAACGCGTCCACGTCGTCGTCTGTGTTGTATATGCCAAAGCTGGCGCGGGCGGTCGCGCTGACACCGAGATGGCCCATCAGGGGTTGGGCGCAGTGGTGCCCTGCACGGACGGCAACGCCATACCGGTCAAGGATCTGCGCAATGTCATGGGGGTGGGCGCCTTCCAGGCTGAACGCCAGAACCGCGCCCTTCCCTTCCGCTTCCCCGTGGACCGTGACACCGTTCACTCCGCGAAGCGCTTCCCGCGCACGGGTATAGAGCCTTTTTTCGTGGGCCTGGACGTCTGCGTTTGAGAACTGCTCTACCCAGTCGATGGCGGCCCCAAGCCCCACCGCCTCTATGATGGGCGGCGTACCGGCTTCGAAGCGGTGCGGCGCGGTGTTGTAGGTCACACGGCCGGTTTCGACGATCTCGATCATCTCTCCGCCGCCCTGGTAGGGCCGCATGGCGTTCAGCGTCTCGCGCTTGCCATAAAGAACGCCGATGCCCGTCGGCCCGTAGAGTTTATGCCCTGAGAAGATGTAGTAGTCGCAGTCCATGGCCTGGACATCGACGGGGAGGTGCACAGCGCCCTGGCACCCATCCAGCAGGACTTCCGCCCCGGCGGCCCGCGCGAGCCGCACGATCTCCGGCACGTCGGTCACGGTTCCGAGCACGTTGGACATATGGGTAAGCGCGACCATCCGCGTCCGAGGCCCCATGGCGCCAGCAAGGGCGTCCATGTCCAGGCTCCCGTCCTCGTTCAGGCCCACCCATTTCAGAACGGCACCGTGCCGCTCCCTCAGGAAATGCCACGGCACGATGTTCGAATGGTGCTCCATGATGGACAGCACGATCTCGTCGCCCGGTTGGATCGTCGCCGCCAGGCCGTTTGCAACGAGGTTGATCGCTTCCGTCGCGCCCTTGGTGAAGACGATCTCGTCGAGGCTCTCGGCGTTCACGAATGCCCGAGCTTTTTCCCGTGCCGCCTCGAACGCATCTGTTGTTTCGTTGGCCAACGTGTGCAGCCCGCGATGCACATTGGCATAGGCGGTGCGCATCTGATCCGCCATGGCATCAATGACCGCGTTCGGTTTCTGGGCGCTCGCGGCATTGTCCAGATAGACTAGCGGCTTTCCGTGCACGTCCCGGGAGAGGATCGGGAATTCGTCGCGAATGGCATCAAGTTCGAGGGGGCGCTTTTCCATCATGGTGTCGATGTAAGGTGGCACGCGTCGGTCGTCGCTGCGGCTGATTACACCGCCGCCTTCAGCCAATCGCTTGCGAGTGTGCGCAGGATGTCCCCCGTCGCTTCGTGCGCGGTTTCCAAAGCGTCGGCGATGAAGGCCTCGGTCAGCAAAGCCTTCGCCTGGGCATCCGGTATCCCGCGCTGGCGCATGTAGAAGATCTGGTCTGCGTCCAGCGCGCCGCAGGTATTGCCGTGGGCGCATTCCACGTCGTCGGCGTAGATTTCCAGCTCGGGCTTGGCAAACACCTCTGCGCCATCCTCAAGCAAGAGCGCATGGTGGCCCATCTCGGCCTCGGTGCGCTGGCCGACCGTGCGTGGGACATGGAACTTCCCCTGGAAGATTGCACGGCCACCGTCCAGCACAGCTCCTTTCGTAGTCTGCTGCGTAATGCAGGCCTGGGCGCCATGGTGAACATGGCTTGTGAGGTCGACATGGTAGCCATCGCCGGCCAGATAGGCGCCGTTCATTTCTGCCCGCGCGCCTTGTCCTTCGTGGGCAACCCGCATCTCGATCCGTGAAACCTTTGCGCCAAGCGACAGCACCGTTTGGGTGAGAGCGGCCCCCGCACCGAGGTGGACATCTGCTGTGATCGCCTGGGCCTCGTCCGAGCGGCCCGATTGGAAGAGCGTGCGGCTCGCCTCCCCGCCTTCCTGCACGGCAAGGTCGAGCAGGTGGGAGGAAAAGCCCGCGCCGCCGAGGTGGCTTTCCAGTATATCAACCGACGCTCCGGGGCGCACCAGGATGGTGACACGCGAGAAACTCGCCTCGGCTTGGGTGGACGCGAAGACGAAATGGAGCGGCGTTTTTACCGGCTCGGTGATTTCCAGCATGATTGAGGATGGTCCACCCTTCTGGGCCGAGAGCGCTGCGGACAGGGCGCCAAGCGGCATCCGCTCGGCGTCGCCAAGCGCCTGAGCATCCATCTTCTCGAACCCGCGCACGCCTTTCGGCCACTTTTTCGGGAGGGTCATGGCGCCATTTTCGAACAGGATCCGACACGCCTTCACGGGTTCAAAGGGATCGGTAATGGCCGTTTGCGAGGGGCTTTTCAGATCCGGAAGCGCCGCGCGAAAATCTGTCCAACGCCAGGCTTCCATCCGGCGGTGGGGAAGACCGCTCTCGGCAAAGGCTGCAAACGCGCGCTCTCGCCGCGGATCTTCCGGCAGCATGGCGTAGCGGGCAATCAGTTCCAGTTCGGCTGGCGTGGGATCCTTGATCTGATCCCGGAAGGGCAGCGCCATTACGCGGCCTCGCTCAAGACGCCGTCATATCCCTCTTTCTCGAGCCGAAGCGCCAGGTCAGGCCCGCCGCTGGTCACGATACGGCCATCGGCGAGCACGTGCACCTTGTCCGGTTTGATATGGTCCAGCAGACGCTGGTAGTGCGTGATGACAAGCATGCCGCGCTCTGGACTGCGGAGGGCATTCACCCCGTCGGCCACTGTTTTCAGGGCGTCGATGTCCAGCCCGCTATCGGTTTCATCGAGGATCACGAAGCGAGGCTCCATCATCATCATCTGGAAGATTTCGAGCCGCTTCTTCTCCCCGCCGGAGAAACCGACATTGAGCGGGCGCTTCAGCATTTCCTGCGAGAGGTTCAGTGCCGCACCCAACTTTCGGCATTTCTTGATGAAGTCGGGCGCGGAAATCTCCGGCTCGCCACGCGCTTTCCGCTGTGCGTTCATGGCTGTGCGAATGAAGATCATCACGGGAACACCAGGGATTTCAACGGGATACTGGAAGGAGAGGAAAAGCCCCTTCGCAGCCCGTTCCTCGGGGTCCATGTCGAGGAGGTCCTCTCCTTCGAGGTCGGCTGAGCCGCCTGTCACCTCGTATCCATCGCGCCCGGTCAAGACGTAGGAAAGGGTCGACTTGCCGGCCCCGTTCGGCCCCATAATCGCATGCACTTCACCAGCGGGCACCTCAAGGGAAAGGCCCTTCAGGATCTGCTTGGCGTCTTCGCCTTCGCCCACGGTGGCGGCAAGATTATCAAGTATCAGCATAACGCCATCCATATGGTCCCCAAATCTGCGAAAGGGAAGGCCTTTTCGCTAATCGCTGACATCCTCGAAACCAAGCCCGGGAACCTCGTTTGCCATCTCGCCGAAGACTTCGGCGATGGTGTCCTGGTGATCGGGGAAGGCCCGCACGAGATCGAAGGCAAAATCACGGATTGCGGCTTTCACGATGGCCTCGCGGAAGACATCGTCATCGGACATGTCGTCGAGCGCTGTGGCAACATAGCGGGTCAACATGCCCACGCGTCCATCAACCCGCCTGCTCTGCTCGGTCACGGACATACTCCCCTGTCAGGCCTTGCCAGGTCCCAGTCGTTCAGCGCCAGGGACGCCCACTCAGGAGATGTAGCACCAATCCCCGCACGAGGATAATGGAAAAAGAACAGGGTGGTGGGAACGTTTTCGACGTCTCAACCCGTCAAGACGAAGCGGCTCGTTGCTGAGATCGGGCGCCCGAATTGCCCGCTGGTTCGGCTAGCCCACGCTCCCTTCAAGACTGACTTCCAGGAGTTTCTGTGCTTCGACCGCGAACTCCATGGGCAGTTCCTGCAGCACGTCCCGGACGAAGCCGTTGACAAGCAGGGCTACCGCCTCTTCCTCGCCAAGACCGCGCTGGCGGGCATAGAACATCTGATCCTCTGAGAGCTTCGTCGTCGTCGCCTCGTGCTCAAGCTGGGCATCGGCCCGCCGGTTCTCGACATAAGGCACCGTGTGCGCCCCACACGATTGGCCAATGAGAAGACTGTCGCACTGGGTGAAGTTCCGTGCTTTCTCGGCCTTCTTGTTGATCGAGACGAGCCCGCGATAGGTGTTGTCCGACCGGCCTGCCGAAACGCCCTTCGAGATGATCCGCGAGCGGGTGTTCTTGCCGAGGTGGATCATCTTCGTGCCGGTATCGGCCATCTGGCGTCCATTGGTGACGGCGATGGAATAGAATTCGCCGACGCTCTCGTCCCCGCGCAAGATGCAGGACGGGTATTTCCACGTGACGGCCGACCCTGTCTCGACCTGAGTCCAGGAGATCTTCGAACGCGCTCCACGGCAGTCGCCGCGTTTGGTCACGAAATTGTAGATTCCACCCTTGCCGTTCTCGTCTCCCGGCCACCAGTTCTGGACTGTCGAATACTTGATTTCCGCGTCTTCGAGCGCGACCAGTTCGACTACGGCGGCGTGCAGTTGGTTTTCGTCCCGCATGGGTGCCGTGCACCCCTCAAGATAGGACACATGGGCGCCCTCATCGGCAACAATAAGTGTCCGCTCGAATTGCCCTGTATTCTCGGCATTCATCCGGAAATAGGTGCTGAGTTCCATGGGACATCTGACGCCCTTGGGAACGTAAACGAATGTCCCGTCCGAGAAGACGGCACTGTTGAGGGTGGCAAAGAAATTGTCGGACTGCGGAACAACCGTTCCCAGGTACTTCTTCACGAGTTCTGGATACTCGTGCACCGCTTCGCTGATGGACATGAAGATCACGCCGGCCTTTTCGAGTTCCTTCTTGAAGGTCGTGGCCACTGATACGCTGTCGAACACGGCATCGACCGCAACTTTCGGCCGGTCCCGGGCGTCGGCGGCCGATCCGGCTGCGCCTTTCACACCCAGGAGGACCTCAGCTTCCCGGAGCGGGATCCCAAGCTTCTCATAGGTCTCGAGGATTTCGGCGGGCACATCATCGATCGATTCGTACTTCGCGCCGGCCTTGGGGGCCGCGTAATAGTGATAGGCCTGGTAATCAATGGCGGGGTACCGGACCATCGCCCAGTCCGGTTCCTCCATATTCAGCCAGCGTTCGTAAGCCTTGAGCCGCCACTCGAGCAGCCATTCAGGCTCCTCTTTCTTCTCGGAAATCAGGCGGATGATATCTTCGTTGAGGCCCTGCGGCGCGAGCTCCATCTCGATATCGGTCGAAAAGCCAGCCGAGTAGTTTTCAGCTTCAAGCGCCTTGGCTGCAGCGACCGTTCCCGCATCAATGCCGTCCTTCACCGTCACCTCGCCATTGGCGTCGTGGGTGTGAACCTCTTCTATTCCGCAACAATCGGTCATTTACGGCTCCCGTATCGAACCCCGTATATGGGCCATAGAACGCGATTTGCACACACCCCGCGACGACCTATCCATGCTTACCCGGATCTGGAGCCCGTCTGGCCTGCGCTTGATAAGTCCAACACTACCCCGCAGCGCGGGTTTGGCCGCCCGCAATGTCAAGACGGCCCGGCACTCCCCTGAGCGGTGGGCCGAACCCGGCGCGCGGCCTTGAGCCAGGCCTCGGCGACTGCGTCGAAGTCGGAGGGATCGCTGTCCCACCCGAAACTCAAACGGATGGCCGCATCTGCCAACCCGTCGGTGACCCCCATTGCCGACAGAACCACCGAGCGTTTGACCTTGCCCGATGAGCAAGCCGCCCCAGACGATACGGCGATCCCGGCAAGATCCATCGCCATGACCTGTGTCTCTGCCCGGAAGCCTTCGAGGGCAAAGCATGAGGTGCCCGCAACCCGCTCGACCGCGTGCCCCATGACAGAGATACCGGCATCTGCCACCAATCGCGCCTCCATGGCGTCCCTGAGGTCGGCGAGGGTGCCGTACGACGCGATATCCCTCACGGCCGCCTCCGCCGCGGCGCCAAACCCGGCGATGCCTGGCACATTCTCCGTGCCCGACCGGATCGAACGCTCCTGCCCTCCCCCCAATTGGAGCGGCTTGAGTGGGGCGCCCGCGCGATGCCAGAGTGCGCCTACGCCCTGGGGGCCACCAATCTTATGGGCGGACAGGGCAAGGTAATCTGCACCCAACAAGGCCACGTTCACGGGGATCTTCCCGAGCGCCTGAACGGCATCGCAGTGCGTCAGCCCGCCCGCCGCGCGGACCAGAACGGCCGCCTCTGCCACCGGTTGGATCACGCCGGTTTCGTTATTCACCAGCATCAAAGCAAGGAAGGGGATGCCATCTACGTCGGCGTCCCAGCCCGCAAGCATCGTCTCGAGGTGATCAAGGTCGATCCGTCCGTCGGGTCGCGCGTAAACGCTGCGTACTGGGGCACCAGTCGTTCCTGCATTCTGGGTGACGGCCTCGTGCTCGATGGCCGAGACGAGCAGGGTCACCGGGCCGGTATGGGCAGCGATGGCGCCATGGAGCGCGAGCGTGTTTGCCTCTGTGCCGCCGCTCGTGAAGACGATGTCTTCTGCCCTTGAGCCGATCGCGCCACCGATTTGACCCCGGGCCGTCTCAACCCGTTTGCGCGCCCCCCGGCCAGGGCCGTGCACACTGGATGGATTAGCCGTAGACCCCAGGGCGCCGACCATGGCCGCGCGCGCTTCGGGGCGCAGGGGCGCTGTTGCGTTATAGTCCGCATAAATCATGGGGGGGACTTAGGGCGGACAGGCCCGATCGGAAACCAGTCCTGTTTCTGAGGAATACGCCCAGGCGGCCACCCTCGGCCGACACGCCTCTTACATCGCGCGGCACGTACGGCGCGACGATGTGACCGTGACGAAACAGACCGCCCGAATTTCGCCGCTACGGAGGGCTAGGAGAGCGGTTTTTCTTGCCTTCGAGGGGGCAGGTCGCCTATTTCCGCCGCTTACCGTCACCTCCGACCCGTTACAGAAGGTCAATATGGCTGAACTGATCATTCCCGGCCCAGCCGGCCGCATCGAGGGCCGTTATACGGAGCCGCCCATCGAAGGCGCCCCAATCGCGCTTATCCTGCATCCGCACCCGAAAGCGGGCGGCACTATGCAGGATCCCATCACCATCCGCCTTTACCAGATGTTCGAAGCCAGGGGGTTCGGCGTCTTGCGTTACAACTCCCGCGGCGTGGGCCGCACCCAGGGCGTCTATGACCATGGCGTGGGTGAACTCGAAGACGCGGCTTTCGTGCTCGACTATCTCGAAAATCTCGCCGAAAGCCCGCGCTACGTCTGGTGCGCCGGCTACAGTTTTGGCGCCTGGATTACGCTGCAACTGCTCATGCGCCGTCCAGAGATCGACGGTTTCTTTGCGATTTCGCCTCCAGCCAACCACTACGATCTGTCCTTCCTCGCCCCCTGCCCGGCGTCCGGTCTCATCGTATCGGGGGATGCCGACGCCATTTCCGGCCCCTCCGATGTGGAACGGGCCCTCCAAAAGGTGCGTGTGCAGAAAGGCGAAGTGATTGACCGCGATGTCGTCCACGGGGCCAACCATTTTTACAAGGACAAGCATGTCGAATTGATGGGCAAGGTCGAGGCCTATCTCGACCGACGGCTCGAAGAAGCAGAGCGCAAACTACGCGAAGACGCAGAACTCGATAGCTGATTGCGCGAAACCCTTCGCTTAGCCCGAGGGCGCTGCTAAGGTCCCGTTAATAACTTTGTTCAGCTAGTGACGGGGCCGGCCATGCAAATCCAGACACCGGCGCAGCATGCGCCGGCCACGCGCAGCACTTATACGCCTGCGGCCTCCGACAGGGACCAGCTCGCAGAAACGCTGACGTTTCTTGTCATCGGCGCCCAGAAGGCCGGCACCACCTGGATCTGCGACGTCCTCCGCCGCCATCCCGATGTGTTCATTCCCGACTGGAAGGAACTTCATTTCTTCGAGCAGGCGCCAAATTTCGAGAAGGGCTACCGCTGGTATCTCGACTTCTTCGCAGGCAGCGAGCACGCCACCGCGCGCGGAGAAGGCACACCGAACTACTTCTATAATGTGTGCACGCCCCTCGAGCATCGCGATTGGATCCATCGCGACGTGCCAGACCGGGTCAAAGCGCACCTTCCCGACGTCCAGCTCATCCTGAGCCTCCGCGATCCCGTCCAGCGGGCCATCTCGTCATACAACCACTTCGTCCTGCGCGGAAACATCTCGCCGAAAACAGCGTTGAGGGATTGCTGGGACACGCGCGGCATCCGTAGTGCCGGCCGCTACGACGAACAGCTCAAGAAATGGCTTGCCCATTACGACCTCAGCCAATTCGAAATTGTCATCTATGAGGACGATATCAAACCGGACGGCCGTAAGCTTGCGACCGCCAACCGGCTCTTCAGCGCCATTGGCGTTGCGCCCATGGACGATATTCCTGGCCTCTTCGTCCGCAGCAATCGCCGGCTCGACGGCGCCCTCGCCCACCTCAACCGGATCCCGTTTCTGCGCGAGAACCGCTATGGCCGGAAAATCCGCGACCGCATCAATGGCGCAATCCCGGCCCCGGTCCAGAACTTGCTATCGATCAAGGTTGACGACCGCGATATCGATGCCCTGCGCGAGGAATTCGAGCCGCACAACCGTGCCCTAGAGGCCTTGATCGGACGCAAACTGCCATGGTGACAATGACGCCTGCGATCTCGTCGCTGCATCCCCTGTCTCCCCTCCATGTCGACCAGATCCCCGCTCCAGACCACCGCGCCTCGGCGCGCGATGTAGCCGATGTGGTGAATTTTCTCGTTCTCGGGGTCCAGAAAGGCGGCACCACCTGGATCTGCGACATGCTCCGCCAGCATCCCGATGTGTTCATCCCGACTTGGAAGGAGCTCCGCTTCTTCAACCGCGACGCCAATTTCCAGAAAGGCTACGCCTGGTATCTCGACCTCTTCAGGGGCTACGGAGGCGCCAAGGCCGTTGGCGAAGGCAACCCCACCTATTTCTTCCACCGCTGCGATGTGCCCGGCAAGGACCTCTGGAACCACCCTGACGCTCCAGCCAGGATCAGGGAGGCTTTGCCGGGCTCGAAGCTGATCCTCTCCTTCCGCGATCCAGTCAAACGCGCCGTCTCAGCCTACCAACACTTCCTGACGAGGGGCCAGCTCACACCCTACAAACCCTTCCGGGACGTCTGGGACGAGTACGGCATCCGCGCCCAGGGGGAATACGCAAACCAACTTGAACTCTGGCTGGAGCTTTTCCCGGCCGAACAGTTTCACATGATCGTCTTCGAGGACGACATCGCCCCTGATGCCGCCAAACAGGCGACCCTCGATGGCCTGTTCGACACGCTTGGCGTCGATCGCCTCACCGAAATCCCGGGGCTCTACGACCGCTCGAACGAAGCCCAGGCGCCAGCACTCGCACATTTCAACAATTTTGGCGCTTTCCGCGACAACGCACTCGGCCGCAAGCTCCGCGACGGCATCAACCGAAGGCTGCCTAAATCGATCCAGGACCGCCTGAAAATAAGGATCCCGGACGCCGATCTCGACGCTCTGAGAGAACACTACCAGCCCCACAATGCGCGGCTGGAAGCGCTCATGGATCGGTCTCTGCCCTGGTAGGACTGCCGACCAGACGCCACCCCGAGGGCGCTTAATCGGCAAGGGCCCCGGTATCCGCGCCTTGTCGGCCCGTTGCTTGGGCCCCTCTTCCATTGGTGGCGTCTGCAAGCGTGGTCCCGGCGGATGCGGGGCTTGGCGGATCCGGTGTCAGTTTCACGCGCTCGGTCGTCCGCATGCGGCGCGGTCGCGACCGGAACGCGATGCGCTGCCATATCCAGAGACCAACGCCCAATACCAACAACGCACCGAATACGGCTGCACCGGTCATGTTCGACGGGTCAGCGCGAGCCGCACTAAACACAGCGGAGACAAGGCAAATAAGGGAAAATCCCCACCAGAGGATGGCCACACGTACGGGCGATGCCCCCCGCCGGATGAGAAGTTGATAGGCATGCTCCCTGTGCCCCGAAAGAAGCGGCTGGCGCAGCAAGGCGCGATAGACAAGCGTCAAACCGGCATCGACGAGGAACGGCAGCGCAAGCGTCAAGGGATACCAGATCCCCACATGGGCGCCCGTAAAGGCTGCAAAAACCGAAAAAAGCCCGCCGATAGAAAGCGCGCCGGTGTCGCCGCCATAGATCTGGCCCCGCAGGTTCCAGGCGACGAAGCCCGCGATGGCCATCACCGCCATCAAAGGCGTGAGCAACACGACGCGTGTTGGCTCGTCGACGTAGTCAAGCATCGGCCGATAAGCGATGCCGAGCCCGATGGCGACCCCGGCAAACATGATCGCCAGGCACCCGAAGGCGAGCCCGTCCGCACCGTCCATGAAGTTCGCAGCGTTGGTGAAAACAAGAATCCAGATCGCGAGCACCGCCGCGATAATGGCGGACCCCTGCACGCTGCCTCCGGAAGGCATCGCTGTGGCGTTTTCTCCTGGCACGCCGAATTGGAACGGGACTGGAAGATCGACGGCTGGCAATTGTGCCGCAACCGCAGCAGCCCCTGCAGCGAGAAGCACAAGCTTTAGAAAAGCGGACAATCCAAAGACATCGTCCAATGCACCGAGCAGGCCCAACGCGATCACGAAGATCACCCACCCGCCAAAGGGTTGAACCGTGTAAAGCCCGCCCGCGAGCGCCAGTGGTCCTGTTCCCGCGAGCACAGTAATCACGAGCAACGGAACAGCAAGACCTGAGAGGATCGCCAACCCGCCGGCGGTTGGCACCGGACTTTCCTGGAACTTGCGTTCACCATCCGGAGCGTCCTTCACCGATACCGATATCAGTAGTCGGGACATGGCGAAGGACACCGCAAACGGAAGAAACAAGAGGATGAACCACGCCATGGCATGAGCCTATCTTAGCTGGGTCACCCTTGCCCACCAGTGCGGTGCCAATCTCTCTAATTCGTCACGGGCGGCCTTAGCTGCGACGGTCGTTTCGAAGAGGGCAAAGCAGGACGCACCTGAGCCCGACATTCTGACAAGCCTTGCCGCCGGTAAGGCCCGCAGGGTTTCCAGGACCGTCCCGATCTCGGGAATAGACGCGCAGGCAGGCCCTTCGAGATCGTTGCTCGTTGCGGCGCTCAGCCAATCGATCAGTTCGGTTGTCTCCGTCCAGTCCGTCGGTATCGGGCAGTCAAGCGCCCCTAGAGCTCGCCGACCCAGGTCCAGCTTATCGAATGCGGCGAACACCGGTCCTGTGGGACACGCGATCATCGGGTTCACCAACAGTGCCGGTAGCTCCGGCAGTCCAGCAATCGGATGGACCTGGGCGCCATCGTCTTGCATTCGGCACGCCCGTGAGAGGACGCAAGCCGGCACGTCGCCCCCCAGCTGGGCAGCCATGTCCATCAATGCCGGTGCACCCAACCCCGCAACCGCTCCCAGCGTTCGCAGCACCGCGCCCGCATCGGATGATCCACCGCCCAGGCCGGCGGCAACGGGCAAACGCTTGTCCAGGGTGATGGCGTAGCGGGGCAGACTGGGAACCTCAGCCACGAGCGCCCGTACCGCCCGCAGCACAAGGTTATCCGCAAGCGGCCCAGCCGCCTCCGCTCCCACACCCGTAACGTCGAGGCGGAAATGATCTGCGGCGGAGAAAATCAGGTGGTCCGCCCCGTTTTCATCCGCAAACACGACAAGGGAATCGAGCGGGTGACGACCATCCTCACGGGCAGGACCCACGTGCAGGAACAAGTTGACCTTCGCCGGTGCAAACACGCGATCGGGCACCACCGTCATATCCTGCATGGAGGCCGGTGCGCCCGGTGCAGGGCTCAAGGCTGCGATACAGTGCGAGTCGCCTCCGAGAGCGACGCGCCGACGAGGCCTGCTGTGCGCGGCGGCAGGCCCGCCACGAGCTTCCGGCGCAACCCGATCGCCCGGGCCTCCTCGGGATCCAGTTCGAGGGCACGCGTCCATTGGAAGGTGGCTTCACGGTGACGCCCAAGACGCCAATAGGCATCGCCCAGATGGTCGTTGACCGTTGCACTTGTGGGGGAAAGGGAAACCGCCCGCTCGAGTGTTGTCATCGCGTCATGGTATCGACCCACATGGAAGTATGCCCAGCCCAGAGAGTCGATGATCGGCCCCGCTTCAGGACGCAGCGCGGCGGCCTTTTCGAGCATGGGCACGGCGGCGTCGAGATTGCTTTTCTGATCAATCCAGACCCCGCCGAGACGGTTCATCACATCTG
Organism: Pseudomonadota bacterium; assembly: GCA_038745855.1. Lineage (GTDB taxonomy): Bacteria > Pseudomonadota > Alphaproteobacteria > Caulobacterales > Hyphomonadaceae > UBA5336. The sequence continues at coordinate 26,132 of JBCDLC010000011.1, forward strand.
GATTATCGGGCGCCAGTTCCAGCGAGCGAACAAGATCGGCCTCTGCACGCTCCCACGCGCCTAGCCGCTCAAGGATTGCGCCGCGGGCGAGAAACAACCGCCAGTCTTCCCGGCCCGCACGCGCATCTTCCGCAATGACGGCCGTGAACACCTCGCTCGCTTTTGCATCATCACCATTCGTCGCCAGCAAATCTCCATACTGGACGCGCAGGTCACGGTCAGCGGTTTGGCCAACGGCATCGGCCGCAATCGTGAGTGCCCGGTCCATCTCTCCGCTGCTCGCAACTGCCCACGCGCGCTGGGCCTGGGCTGCGGCATAGAAGGGCGAATGGGCGGGCACCTGTTCGAGGACTGCCGCCGCTTCGACGAACCGGCCATTCCGGTCGAGCGTATCGGCCCACAGCGTTCGTGCCGCATCGAGGGATGGGTCAAGCTTTAGCGCCAATGCGAAATAGACGCCGGGCAGGTCGCTATCGCTTCGGGCCGCCAGGGCGGCAGCAGATGCATAAAGCCCCAACGCCGCACCCTCAGCGCTCGAAAGACGGGGGACATCGACCGCCTCGCCTGTCGCAATGGACCGGCGTAGCTGCGTGAGCTTCGGATTGCGCCCCACCTCAGCGGTGAAGCTGTCAATCCGCTCGAACGCTGCAGCGGTGTCACCGCGCGACGCCATCAGCCGGGCCTGGGCATCTGTGGCAATCGCGAGACGCGGGCCCATGGCGTCGAGACGCTCGAATGTTGCAAGCGCAAGGTCGTCTTCGCGGGCGGCCACTTGAAGCAGGCCCTCCATGGCGAGTGTCACCGTCTGGACCGCAAAGGCATCATCGCCCGCCTGCCTCAACACCCCAAGGGCCGCGGAAAGGTCCACCTCTTCGAAGGCAATCCAGGCCGCAAGACTGATCGCCATGGAGCGATTGAACGGACCAAACCGTTCAGATGAAAGGTGTGCAATGGCGCGGTCCGGCCGGTTGGCGACCAGCGTGTCGACGGCAAGGGTGAGCCGGCTCAACGAAGAGCCCCCGTTCTCGCCGGCAGAAGCTTTCCGGGCAAACGCCACGGCCCGATCGAAATCTCCAGACATGAGCGCTGCGTACACGCCACGGGCGGCGATGGGATCACCATCGGGTAATTCGTCAAGCACCGACGCATATTGCGCGACCGCCTCAGCTGGATCGTTATTGAGCGCAGCATAGCGAGCGATCAGAACCGCGCTAAATGCATCGGCGTCGGCAGGCTTGGCAAACATCGGGGGATGGAAACTATGACGGGCCGCCGGTCCCGCTGAAGTGGCACATCCTACCGTGGCAAGCGCCCCTAGGGACGCAAGGCCCGCCGATGCATACACTCCCAGTCTCCTCGGCATCATGCCGAAATCCTCCCTGCGCTTTCCTCCCGCCGTGGACGTTTTTCATCCTCCGGCCTCCTCCATTGTCGCCTTTTCCGCGCCTGGCTGCAACAACAGGGTTTCACTTCATCACGGCATGCAAGACCCGCAACCATTTTTTCGCGCCGATCATGTTTCCCGCGACTCCAGATCGGCTGGCTCTGCATCGACCCGCGGCAAAGGCTGTTTTTCTGGTGCCGGGACACTGAGGCCCGCGTCGAGCTTTTCGAGAATGGTCTTGCGAACTTCTTCTGGCGGAAACTCGGCCAGCGAGGTCTCCCACGCTCTGCGCGCGCCCTCCTGGTCATCCATGTACCAAAGTATATCGCCCAGATGGTCCTCGATTTCCCAGTGCTTCTGGGGAGCCAGTTCATCGCGGGCGAGTTCAATCAGCCGCTTCGCGTCTTCTAGGTGACCAAGCTTGAAATAGGCCCAGCCGAGGCTATCAGCGATGTAGGGATTGTTCGAGGCCAAGGCATTCGCAAGGTACAGCACCTTGAAGGCTTCGTCATACCCCTCGGTATGCTGGAGAAGGAAATACCCGTAGGTATTCAGCATGTAAGGATCGTCCGGCCGCTTCAGCCGTTCAATCTGGAGCAGTCGGATGGCACGGTCGATCATGCCCGCTTCGCCCATGACATTGGCCAGGGCCATGCGCCGGTCGTGGGTGTTATCGAGGTCGCGCGCCCGGCTGGCGAAGACAACGGCGTCCTCGTAGCGGCCAAACTGTTGCAGAATGCTGGCCTTCATGCCGTTGAAACCGGCTTCCTCAGCGGGGTTCGTAACCAGCGTGATCGCCGTATCGGCCAGCGATAGTGCACGCTCTTCATCCCCCATCAGGGCATGCAGGCCAATCGCCCCGGAATAGACTGAAAGCTGGTCATCTTCATCCGCAATATCGATCGCTTTCGCGATGGCGTCACGGGCCGGATCCGGCTGGTCATCCATCAGAAGGGACTGGGCCGCCGCGATCTGGAGACTGGCCTCGGGCTCTGGCGCCGTCAGCGCCGTATGCGCAGCGCCCTTGTACAGCGCTTCATTGGCAAGCGTGCCAACGACAATTTCCCTGAGCGTCTCGCTTGTTGGATCAACGAGCAGGGCAAGCTGGTCGAAGGTCGCCCGTTGCTCGTTCAAGCCCCTGAGCCGGCGCCCGACCATCGCATTGCGAATGAGGTCCTGCTGGTAGAAGGCCAGCGACAGGTCGCTGATCGACCGGGCAAACCCGCCCATCATGGTCAGCGGCTCGGTATCGAGGCCGCGCCCTGTCTCCAGGGAATTGATGGCCGCATCGTACTGAACGGCGCGCTCGGGCTCTGCCGCGGCCAATGTGCGGTAGACATCCTTTGCCTCCTCGATCCGGCCCATACGCTGGAGCAGCAAGGTCCTGCGGGAGACCACCATTTGCACGTGGGTGAAGATCAAACCCTGCGGGTCGAATTCATGCTCCGGCGCCTCGATCCGGGCCGGTGTCAACGACGCGTAGACCGCAAGCGCCTCTTCCTCCCGGCCGGCCGCCTCGAGCATGGACGCGAGCGAGAGATCACCTGTCAGACCGGGCAGCGCAGCGGACGCGCGGCGCTGGGCCGAGATGGCACCGCTGACATCGCCCTCAATGGCGAGAAGCCAGGCCGTTGCGAAATCGCCGAGCAACTCGCCATAGGCACTTGCGTCTTCCGAAGAGAGAAACAGGCGCGCAGCGTCGAGGTCGCCATCGGCGATGCGGTCGACGGCAAGGATGAACGGACCAATCCCATCCGGCGCCTCGCCATCCTCGAAGGCCTCCGAGGTGAAAGCAATAAACGCCGCCATATCGCCCGCTTCGAGCGCGTCGCGCGGGGTCTCGTATCCATCGAGCCCCAGGGGCGTACCGTTCGGCGCCCTCACGGCTGTTGCAAGCGCGTTCTTCGAAAGCACGGCGCCACCGAAACGCTCGGCGGCACTGGAGGGATCAAGTTCGGCAATCGCGGGCTCTGAAGACCCGATCGCATCCTGCGCTGCACAACCGCTCAGGCTCGTTGCAGCGAAAAGGACGGCGAATAGGACACGGTGACTCAAGGCAATGGCTCCCATGCGAACAAACCCAAATGTGCATGGATGCCGGCCCGTCGGCAACCGCTCAAGGCTGTGCTCGCAAGGATTTCATCACCGATGGGCCTGCATTAACCAGGCCGGCCCCCGCCGTCTTTACATGTTCGGGTAGGCGGGACCGCCGCCGCCTTCAGGCGTCACCCAGGTAATGTTCTGGTTCGGGTCCTTGATATCACAGGTCTTGCAGTGGATGCAGTTCTGCGAATTGATCTGGAACCGCTGCCCGCCCTCAGGCTCTTCGACCCATTCATACACCCCAGCCGGGCAATACCGGGCCGAGGGTCCATCGAAGATATCCAATTCCGACGCCTTCTGGATTTCGGCATCCTTCACATGCAAGTGCACCGGCTGGTCTTCGGCGTGATAGGTATTGGTGAAAGATACGTTGGTCAGCTTGTCGAAGCTGATCACGCCGTCCGGTTTTGGATAGGCAATCGGCTTGAACTTGCTTGCCGGCTTCAGCGCGGCTGCGTCGTTCTTCAGGTGGGACAGCGTCGGCAGGTAGCCGAAGCCGAACCACGACCGAAGATACATGTCGGGCAGGCCCAGCGCGGCACCGACGAGGGTTCCATAACGCGACATGAGCGGCTTCGTGTTCCGCACTTTTGCCAGATCATCATAGATCCAGCTCTCGCGGTAGGCCGTGTCCATCTCGTCGAGCGCATCGTTGGCGCGGCCCTCGGCAAGCGCATCCATCACGCATTCAGCCGCCAGCATGCCTGACTTCATCGCATTGTGCGTGCCCTTGATCCTCGGAAGGTTCACGAAACCGGCTGAGCAGCCGATCAGCGCGCCACCGGGGAAACCGAGCTTGGGAACCGATTGCAGACCGCCAGACGTGATCGCCCGCGCACCATAGGCCACCCGCTTGCCGCCCTCGATATGGGGCAGAATATCCGGGTGGTGCTTGTAGCGTTGGAACTCCTCATAAGGGGCAATGTAGGGGTTCTTGTAGTTGAGGTGCACCACGTAGCCGACGGAGACAAACGCTTCGCCATTGTCGCGGAACTTGTAGAGGAACCCGCCGCCGCTGGATGCGGCCGTATCGGCGGGCCAGCCGAACGTGTGCTGGGCCAGCCCCTCGTCGAAATTGTCCTCCGGCACTGACCAGACTTCCTTGAGCCCGATGCCGTACTTCTGCGGATCGCAATTTGCCTCCAGATCGTACTTCGCCTTCACCTGCTTGGTCAGTGAGCCCCGCGCGCCTTCCGCGAAGAACGTATACTTACCGAGGATTTCCATCCCGGGCTCATAGTCCGGCTTGTGCTCTCCATCTTCGGCGATGCCCATCACACCAGCAACGACCCCCCGCACAGCGCCCTCGCCGTTGTAGAGAACTTCAGAAGCGGCAAATCCCGGATAAACTTCGACGCCCATGGCTTCAACCTGCTCTCCGAGCCAGCGGCACACATTCGCGAGAGAGCCCGCGTAACAGCCATGGTTGTGCATCAGGTTGGGGAACAGGAAGTTGGGGAAGGACACGGAGCCCTTCGGCCCAAGCTGCATATACCGGTCTTTCGTGATCGGTGTGACCAACGGCCTGTCATCACGGTCACGCCAGTCAGGGATCAACTCGTCGAGCGCCTTCGGGTCGAGCACAAGTCCTGACAGGATATGGGCGCCGATCTCACCGCCTTTCTCGAGCACGACGCAGGTGCGCTCCTCGCCGGTCTCTTCGGCAAGCTGCATGAAACGGATCGCCGCGCACAGCCCCGATGGACCGCCGCCGACGATAACAAGGTCATACTCCATCGCTTCACGTTCAATGGCGTCTGACATCAATACTCCTCCGCTCCGGCCGACTTGGCGCGACACTCGAAATTATGCTCAAAGTCTTCATCTATTCTTGAAACCGAAGAAAACATCCGCGTCTCAATGTCTCAAACTGTCGACGACCCTGCCCTGGCGAGCCTGACTCTGTGGTGGCGAGATATGGGGATTGTCGCCGACGAAGCCCACATCCGCGCGCACGGGACTGCCCGAACGGTTGCAAGCGAGACACAAGCGCCGCCCAGAAAGGCGCCCCCTGCCAGGATGTCCCGAAAGGCGCGGCAGCGTACGCCCGCCGAATGGAGCCAAGTCGCAGGGGCAACCGCCGCCGCCTGCAAGACCCATGGGGAGCTTGTCGATGCGATTACCGCTTTCGACGGCTGCCCGCTGAAGGAGGCGGCAACAAAGACAGTGGTGTTCGATGGCGTTCAGGGTGCGCCCGTCATGGTCATCGGCGAAGGGCCTGGCCGGGACGAAGACCTCGCGGGCCTCCCATTCGTGGGGCGGGCCGGCAAACTCCTGGACAAGATGCTCGCAAGCATCGACATCGACCGAACGCGCAACGCACTCATCACCAACGTCAATTACTGGCGCCCGCCCCGGAACCGAAACCCCGAGGCGGACGAATTACAGGTCTGCGCCCCCTTCGTGCACCGCATGATCGCACTCAATCGGCCCAAACTGATCATCGCAGCGGGGGCCGTGCCGGCAAAGGCCCTGCTCGGCTCCTCCAGCGGCATCATGAAGCTGCGCGGTACGCAGCAATCGCTTGAAGTGACCGGCGCCGGCACCATCCCGCTGATGCCCATCCTGCACCCGGCCTACCTCCTTCGCCGACCCGAAGAGAAAGCCCGCGCGTGGCGAGACTTGCTGACCATCGAAAACCTGCTGCAGTCGCTCACCTGAGCCCGCGCAAAAGAGGACACGCCATGGGACTGCTCCTGTTCATCATCTTGGCCGCCGTGCAGGCCGCCTTCTTCTGGCGCATCTTCCAGAAGGCGGGCTATCCCGGGGCATGGGGCCTCGTCAGCCTGATCCCCTTCGCGAGCGTCTTCGTCCTGGGCTTCCTCGCGTTCGCCGATTGGCCGGTCGAGCGGCGCACCAATCCCCGGGACTTCGACTGATCGCCAATGCCCGCGCCACTCTCCGTCATTATTCCCGCGCTCGACGAGGCCGGGGCGTTGCCAACGTGCCTATCCAGTCTGATGCCCGGACTGGAAACCGGGCTCCTGCGCGAGGTCATCCTCGTTGATGGCGGCTCGCGCGATGCCACCCGCTCAATCGCTGAAGCGGCGGGATGCCGGATCTTCGAAAGCGATCCCGGACGCGCGCCCCAATTGCGGTGCGGCGCGCGCGAGGCCCGGGGCAGGTGGCTCCTGTTCCTCCATGCCGACACCGCCCTTGGACCCAACTGGACCGAGCGCGCCGCCGCCCACATGGAAGGCTCCCAAGACATTGCCGCCGCGTTCACACTGGCCTACCGCTCCGATGCTCCAGAAGCCCAGTGGCTGGCGGCCCGCGCAAACCGGCGCGCCCGGTGGTTCGGCCTTCCCTACGGCGACCAGGGTCTCCTCATCTCCCGGTCATTCTACGAAGCGGTCGGCGGGTATCCCGATCTCAAACTCATGGAGGACGTCGCCATCGTCCGCGCCATTGGCAAGAAACGGATGCGCATCCTCTCGGCCGAGGCCCGCACATGCGCCGCCAAATACGAACGTGACGGGTGGCGCCGCAGATCCTACCGAAATGCCTGGCTTCTGGTCCGCTATGCCCTGGGCGCCCCTCCAGAGCGGCTGGCTCGGCACTACACATGACCCGCTCCGTCTTCATCTTCGCCAAGCCGCCCATGATGGGCCGCTCCAAGACCCGGCTCGCCAAGGGCATTGGCAAAGCCCATGCCCAACGGATTGCCCGCATGGGCTTTGCCAGAACCCTGAAGGCGGCGCGGGATCCACGCTGGCGCCTCACACTCTACACCAGCCCCGCCAGCGTCCTCGGCGCATCGCTCGGTGGGCTCTGGCCAAAGGCCGTCGACCGCAGGGATCAGGGCTCTGGCGATTTGGGCGACCGGCTCAGTCGCGCCTACCGCGCCGCCGATCCAGGTTTGCTCCTCTTCATCGGCTCGGACTGCCCCGACATCTCGGCGAGCCACCTCTGGCGCGCTTTCAGATTGCTATCCAACCATGAGGCCGTGGCAGGCCCCGTCAATGATGGCGGCTTCTGGCTCCTCGGATTGAATACGCGCAGGCGCCGGCACCCGCCCTTCGATGGCGTCCGATGGTCGACACAACACGCGCTCTCCGACGTGGTCGAAAACCTCAACACACCGCGCCAGATTGCCTACCTTCCAACCTTGATCGATATCGATACCGCCGAGGATTGGCGACGCTGGATACGCCAATAATCCTATTTTGTATATTTTCTGTTCTTTACTTGTTTCGTTTTTCATGGCCAATACACGCCATGCGAAAGGGACAGAAGCTCCGACCCCATGGCCGGGTCACACGCCGTGAAACAGCCGCAGTGGCAGAACGCCAGGAACACGGGGGGCGCGGTGCCATCTCGAACCGTTCGGGCCGCTACGAGACGACCGACCGGATGGCGTTTGACGATGGTTGGTTGACCAACGAAACGCCGCCGACCCGGTTGGAAACCAGCCTCACACCGGAAGCCGCCCGCACCATCGTCACCTATAACCGGTCGCCCGATGTCCATTTCGACCGGTCCATCAATCCCTACCGGGGGTGCGAGCACGGCTGTATTTACTGCTTTGCGCGGCCATCGCACGCCTATCAGGGCCTGTCCGCCGGCCTCGATTTCGAAAGCAAATTGTTCTTCAAGCAAGATGCCGCCGAACGCTTGCGCGAAGCGCTGTCAGCGCCGCAGTATTTTCCCAGGGTCATCGCCCTTGGCGTGAACACCGACGCCTTCCAACCGGTCGAGCGCCAACAATCACTGACCCGGGAATTGCTGGAGGTTCTCGCCGCCTACAATCACCCCGTCAGCCTGCTCACGAAATCGGCCCTGATCCAACGCGACATCGATATTCTGGCGCCCATGGCCGAGAAGAAACTTGTGAGGGTCGGGATCTCGATCACAACCCTGGACCGGCGCCTCTCCCGTAAGATGGAACCGCGGGCAGCCACCCCAGAGCGCAGGCTTCAGACCATTCGCGCACTGACGGACGCGGGCATACCGGTCATCGCTATGACCGCGCCGATCATCCCGGCCATCAATGACGCGGAAATCGAGGCCCTCCTGGAAGCATGCCAGGCCGCTGGTGCGCGCTATGCCGACTACGTGCTCCTGCGGCTACCCCATGAGATCAAGGACTTGTTCCATGAATGGCTTGTCGAACACTTTCCTGACCGCGCGGCCAAAGTGATCAACCTGATGCGGGAGATGCGCGGCGGGAAGGACTACGATCCGCGATGGTTTGAGCGGGGGCGCGGAAGGGGCCCCTACGCCGATTTGATCGCGCAGCGGTTTACGAAGGCGATCCGAAAGCTTGGCCTAGACGGGGAGCGCCCCCAGCTCAGGACAGATCTTTTCAGACCGCTTCCCTTGCCCGGCGGCCAATATCTTTTGGACTTCTGATCGGTTGGATCTTTCAACCCACGCCCACTCGAGAATCGATGCTGACTCGCGAGTCAAGTCATGCAAAACTCTCTTAACCAAATCGCCGCTCATAACTTACAACGAATCAGTAGAGTTTTGGAGATTCAGGCATGGGTTTGCCGCGCAACACGATCGTCCAGGGCAATTGCATCGATGTGCTATCGGGCCTGCCAGACGCTTCTGTCGATCTGGTGTTCGCCGATCCGCCCTACAATCTCCAGCTTGGCGGACAGTTGACCCGGCCGGACCAGTCCCACGTGGACGGCGTGACCGATGACTGGGACCAATTCGACAGTTTCGACGCTTACGATCTTTTTACGCACCAGTGGCTCGAACAGGCCCGGCGCGTCCTCAAACCCGACGGCGCCATCTGGGTCATCGGGTCCTATCACAACATCTTCCGGGTCGGCACAATCCTGCAGGATACGGGGTTCTGGATCCAGAACGACGTGGTTTGGCTGAAAACCAATCCCATGCCCAATTTCAAGGGCACCCGGTTCCAAAACGCCCATGAGACCCTGATCTGGGCCAGCAAATCGGAACGATCAAAACCGACTTTCAATTATGACGCGCTGAAAACCTTCAATGAAGACAAACAGATGCGGTCAGATTGGACTCTGCCAATCTGCACAGGCTCTGAACGGCTCAAGGGCCCAGATGGGAAAAAGGCGCACCCGACGCAGAAACCCGAAGCGCTCTTGAACCGGATATTGCTGGCAACATCGCGGACGGGCGATCTCGTCCTCGATCCGTTTTCGGGCACAGGAACAACGGCCGCTGCCGCAAAGGCCCTGGGCAGGGATTTCATCGGCATCGAGCAAGATCCCGAGTACGTCGCGCTGGCGCGGGCCCGCCTCTCGGCCGTTGCGCCCCATGACAGCGACACGCTCGAGACCATGAAGAGCTCAAAAGCGCTGCCGCGCGTTCCCTTTGGCGCCCTGCTGGAGAACGGGTTTCTCCGGCCCGGCGACAGGCTCTGGTCGCGAGGGCGCAAACACGAAGCCCGCATTCGGGTCGATGGCTCTCTCACCACGGGTCACGCCACAGGTTCGATCCACCGGGTCGGCGCCCAACTGATGCGCGCACCTGCCTGCAATGGCTGGACATTCTGGCATTATGAAGTGGAAGAGGGGCTCAAACCGATCGACTTGCTGCGGCGCAGGTACAGGATAGAGATGGGACTTGAATAGCCCTAACCCGTTCGCCTCGTCCGCTCTCGTGGCTCCTGCTCGCCAAGCCATACAGAGGTCCCGTGCAAAACACCGACGCGCCTATCCCCTCGGCAGCGAGTAATTCGGCGCCTCCCGCGTCATCATCACATCATGGACATGGCTCTCATTCAGCCCGGCGCCCGTAATCTGCAGGAACTCGGCCTTCTCATGCAGGTCAGCGATCGTCCCGGCCCCGACATAGCCCATGGCAGCCCGCAAACCGCCGACCATCTGGTGCACGATCGGCGCGACGGGCCCCTTGAACGGCACCTGCCCTTCGATCCCTTCCGGCACCAGTTTCTCAGCCGCGACGTCCTTCTGGAAATACCGGTCAGATGAGCCCCGGCCCATGGCGCCCAGGCTGCCCATGCCGCGGTACGCCTTGTAGCTCCGCCCCTGGAACAGGAACACCTCGCCGGGCGCCTCCTCGGTGCCGGCAAAGATCGATCCCATCATCGCAGTCGATGCGCCCGCAGCGATCGCCTTGGCAAAGTCTCCTGAGAATTTGATGCCGCCATCGGCAATCACCGGCGTGCCCGTTGCTGCAGCGGCCTCCGCGCAATCGGAAATCGCCGTGAGTTGAGGCACACCGACCCCGGCGACGACCCGCGTCGTACAGATCGAGCCCGGACCGATCCCCACCTTGACCGCATCGGCGCCTGCATCGATCAGCGCCCGCGTCGCCTCCCCGGTCGCCACATTGCCCGCGATGATCTGCACCGCATTCGAGAGCGTTTTCGCCCGGCTGACGGCATCGAGCACCGCCTTCGAGTGGCCGTGGGCGGTGTCGATCACGACAACATCGGCCCCCGCAGCGACCAGAGCCTCCGTCCGTTCGAACCCGGCATCGCCGACGGTCGAAGCCGCCGCCACCCGCAAGCGGCCCGCTTCATCCTTCGCCGCGTTCGGGTGGACAGCCGCCTTGTCCATATCCTTCACGGTGAGAAGGCCGATGCACTTATTGTCCTCGTCAACGATGATCAGCCGCTCGATGCGATGCTTGTGCAAGAGCTGGCGCGCCGTCGAGAGGTCGGTATCCATCTTCACGGTGACCAGCGCCTGGGTCATCAGGCTCGAAACCGGCTGGTTCAGGTCATCGGCAAACCGAGTGTCGCGATTGGTCACGATCCCCACCACCGTGCCGTCCTCCTTGACGACCGGGATGCCGGAAAACCCCATCCGCTCCTTGAGGGACTTGAGGTCGCCGAGCGTTTCATCGGGCCCGATCGTGATCGGGTTCATCACCACGCCGCTCTCGTATTTTTTGACCTGCGCCACCTCGCCGGCCTGTTCCTCGACGGAGAGGTTCCGGTGGATCACACCGATGCCGCCGGCCTGGGCCATGGCGATCGCCAGCCGCGCTTCGGTCACCGTGTCCATCGCCGCCGACAGGAGCGGAATGTTCACGCCCACCGTCTTCGTCAGCTTCGTCGTCACGCTGACCTCTGCGGGAATGACTTCGCTGGCGCCGGGCTGGAGCAGCACGTCGTCGAAGGTGATGGCCTGTCGGATTTTCATGGGGGCGGCTCCCTTTTTGGCCTCCTAAGGGAGTTAATCAGGCTTGGAAAGTGCGAATTCACCCTGCCTGGCCCCGCGCTGCCATCCGCGCTCGCCTGTCACCGCCCCCTGAAGCCCTTGGCGACAACGTAAATCTCGGGGCTCCCCGTCCGGCTCGCCGGGGGTTTGATATGCTTGACCTCGGCGAAATTCGCCTTCAGCCCGTCCAGCACGGCCTTCGTGGCCCCGCCTTGGAAAACCTTGGACGCGAAATGCCCGCCCTCCGCCAGGTGCTCCAACGCAAACGCCAGCGCAAGCTCCACCAGCGCGATCGTGCGCAAATGGTCGGTCTGCTTGTGACCGGTCGTATTCGCCGCCATGTCCGACAGCACAAGATCGGGCGGCCCCGACAGCCCCGCCATCAGCCTTGCCACATCAGCCGATTGAGTAACGTCGCCCTCGACGATGTGGACGCCGGGCACGGGCTCAACCGGCAGCAAATCAATGCCTGCCAGCTCCCGGGCACCGGCCCCTTGCACCACCTGCAGCCACCCGCCCGGCGCGCAGCCAAGATCGACAACCCGCTGTCCAGGCACCAACAGCTTCGCCTTTTCGTCCAGCTCCAGCAGCTTGTACGCCGCACGCGCCCGGTAGCCTTCGGCCCGCGCCTTCTGAACATAGGGGTCCGAAAGCTGCCGCTCGATCCATCGCTTCGAGCTTTCGGACTGCGCCCTGCGCGCGATCACCTTGCGCTCCCCCATCCGGCGCCCGGAATTGGCGCCTTTACCCTGACCCCTACCCTTCCCGGGGCTCTTGGGCCCCGACCAGCGCCGCTTCCCATCATCCGCCATGGCCGCGCGCTCCCTCGCCCGCCGGCGCCTTGTCCTCGCCGCCAGAGCTGGCCTTCTTCCGAACCGTCCGCCGCCGCTTCTTCTTCGGTCCATACATCATCGATAGCAGCAAGCCTTCGCGCAGCCCCCGGTCCGCCACCCGTAGCCTCTGGGCCGGGAAGACCTCCAGCGCAGCATCCAGGATTGCACAGCCCGACAGCATCAGGTGTGCCCGCTCCTCACCAATCGTCGGCAGTTTCGCCCGCCCCTCCGGCCCCAGGCTGTTCAGTAGGGCCACCGCTTCATGGGTCTCGTCCCGGTCCATCCAGGCCCCATCGACCGCGTCCCGGCGATACTTCTCCAGTTTCAGGTGCACCCCCGCCAGGCACGTCACCGTGCCGGATGTGCCGATGATGTGCGCGCCCGGAGCCTCGAGCGCTGCCCTCGTCTCCTCATAGCCCCGCCACCCCCGAAACACCTCGATGGCATGGGCTTTCATCGCTGCGTAGGCCTCCGCTTCGCTGGCTGCTGGAAACGCCTCATAGAGCGTGACCACCCCGAGTGGCAGCGACCCCCACGCAACCATCGGCGCCGAGCGGATCAGCGCGCCGACCCGGCCGGCCTCGGGCAAGGCCGATGTTTCCACCAGCGACAGCTCCGTTGATCCGCCGCCCACATCGAAAACCAGGATGTGCCGCGCATCCGCGCTCACCAGATTATGACACGCGATCAGGGCCAGCTTGGCTTCTTCCTTGGGGCCGATGATCTTGAAGCTTAGCCCCAACTCGTCCTTGACCCGATCGATGAAGGCGCGGCCATTGCTGGCCCGCCGGCAGGCCTCCGTTGCGATACAGCGGATATGGGACACCCGCCGCGACCTGAGCTTGTCACGGATCTTCGACAGCGCAGAGAATGCCCGCTCCATGGACGCATCCGACAATTGGCCGGTGGCCGCCAGCCCCTCTCCCAAGCGGGCGATCTGGGCATAGCTGTCCATCACACGGAACGTGCGCCCATGGGGCTGCGCAACCAGCAGCCTGCAATTATTCGTGCCCAGGTCGACCGCCGCATAAAGCGGGGCATCGCCCTGGCCCTTTTGCCGACGCCGCGCGCCTTTGCGCGTCCGTCTGACTTTTTCCGCTGCCATGGCTTGGCCTAAATCTTGTTCGTTAGAGAAAGCTGTAGCACAAGCGAGAGCCATGAGTCGTCTATCGAAACTGTTCCGCCGTATCGGCACCGCGTTCGGGCGTTCAGCGCCCACGCCAACCGAGACTGTTTCCAGCTTGGTTCCGGCGCATGAAGGGCGGAACGAGAAACCCCGAAATGAGGGTGCCCGGGTGGCCAAGTTCCAGATCGGGCAGGTGGTCCGCCACAGAATGTTCCCCTTTCGCGGCGTGATCTTCGATGTCGACCCCGAGTTCAACAACACCGACGAATGGTATGAATCGATCCCCGAAGAGGTCCGCCCCCACAAGGCCCAGCCCTACTATCACCTTTTCGCCGAGAACGACCGCACCCATTACGTCGCCTACGTATCAGAGCAGAACCTGCTGCCGGACGACAGTCCCGAACCGGTCAACCACCCCGACATCCCGGACATCTTCGACCAGACCGACAAGGGTCGCTACCGGCTGAAGGCCAACATCGCAAACTAGGGGCTCTGGCTTGACCCTCTTATTGTGCCGCGGCTTCATACGCCATCAGAACGGGCGAAACGCGCCATGCAGCCAGGGTGTTCAGTGGGAGCGGTGATGCGAGGGATCCTTGCAACTCTCTTGATATTGCAAAGCACGGCACACGTCGCGAGCGCACAGGCATTCAAAGACCTGGCGCCCGACATGGCCATGAAGAACCTTCATAATCAGCTCTTGATCCGCAGGCAGAATAACCAGGGTCCGACGACCGCCCGGTTCAACACGACCGTCAAGAATTTCACATCGCTTCTTGTGCTCAACTGGATGGTCGCCAACCAGGAAGATACCGTCCCCAACGGCCTATTGCTCGACTCGATGATGCAACACGCCGATCAATCCCTCGAAGCGGCGGGTGTCTTCGATAGCCGAAACCTCGATATCGATTTCATGGTTTTCACCCGCAGGGAATTCGAAGCCCTGCAAGAGAAATGGCAGGCGACCCGAGGTGATCCCGCCGCAGAAAAACAGCTTTCCGACGAGACGTGGCAATCGTTCAAGACCTATTACAAGATCGACCTGCGCGCGGTTAAGCTCGAAGACTTCGTGGAGTGAACACCCCCTGCTGAGCCAAAGAGCAGGCTCCGGAGCGCGCCTCCTCCAATTGAAAACTTATCCCCCAAATTTATCGCCTAAAGCCTTGTAATCATTACGATCCCAAATAACTTATCCTCCCCCTCTGCGGCGGTGGTATACTTCCGGTCAAATGATCAACGAACCGATGTTCCTCCGGCACAGGGATGCCGTATGGCCGATTTTCTGGCCCTACTTCCTGTGGGCCATTGCGCGCTTCAACCGCTTCGTCGCAAGCCTCAACGCCCGAGGCATGACCTTCATCGACTACAAGATCACCCCTTGGGGCGGCATCAAGATCACAAGAACCACGTTCGGCCCCGGTTGGCGCTACGGCCTCTACACCCGCGCCGGCGCCTTCGATGAACTCGCGCCCCTTACTCCTCCCCTCGAACACTACCGGAAGCCCGACCCCGACATCGCGTCGCTCAACGTCGTCTTCGTGCACGTAAACCTCCTGCGCACGGCCCTCAAGGCCTGGACCCAAACCTACCGTCCGGCCGACCGGCGCCTCTCCACCTACCTCAGCGCCGGCCTCCCCCTCCCTCACACCTGACCAGCCCCATCCCACAGACTTGAAAATCCAGCCCCCAACCGACGTGGCCCCCGCCCCGGCGGCCGAACGTGCTGGCAGGAACAAAGATAATCCCCCCCTTCCCTGGGGCGGGATGAGCCGGTACTCCACGGGCCATGGACACTGCCACCGATGACGCGCCGAGACTTGCCGCTGCCATAAGGGCGATTGCCCGCGGCGAGACGCTCGTGCCCGAGACGGTGGAAGCGGCCATCGGCGAATTGCTGGCCGGAAAGGCTGCCCCCGAACAGGTGGGCGCATTTCTGACCGGGCTGGCCGTGAGGGGAGAGACGGCCGCCGAACTCATCGCCGGTGCGCGGGCCATGCGGTCCTCCGCCCACAAGGCCGATCTCAACGCCAGCGCGGACCAGCCCCTGCTGGATACCTGCGGAACGGGCGGGCTAACCTGGACATCGCTCAACACGTCTACGGCCAGTGCCATCGTCCTGGCCGCCTGCGGTGTCCGCGTCGCTAAGCATGGCAATCGGTCGGTGCCGCCGAAAACCGGCTCCGCTGACGTGCTCGAGGCGCTAGGCGTCGATCTCGACATGGATGCGGCGCGCGAGCGGCTTTGCATCGAGACCGCCGGGGTCACGTTCCTCTATGCCCGCAGCCATCACAGCGCCATGCGCCATGTGGCGCCGGTTCGCGCGAAGCTCGGCATCCGGACGCTGTTCAACCTGCTCGGCCCCCTGTCGAACCCGGCCGGGGCCAATCGCCAGGTGCTCGGCGTGTTCGCTCCAGAATGGGTGGACCCGATGGCCGAAGCACTCCTGGCACTCGGGGTCGAGCGCGCCTGGGTTGTCCACGGTACCGATGGGATCGACGAGGTGTCCATTGCCGGAGAGACCCAGGTCGCCGAGATCCAAAAGGGTGACACACGGCCCCGGCGCTTCACCCTGACGCCGGAGCAAGCGGGCCTTCCCCGAACGCCCCTCAAAGCGCTGGAAGGCAGCAGCCCGGAGGCAAATGCGGCCGCGATCACCGCGCTTTTCGGCGGCGAGACGAGCCCTTTCCGGGATGCGGTCTGCCTCAACGTCGCCGCAGGACTGGTCGTCTGTGACGCCGCGCCCGACCTCGAAACAGGCGTCCGCCAAGCCGCAGCGGCAATCGATGGCGGAAAGGCCCGTGCAACGCTCGCGGCCCTGGTCGACGCCTCCCACGGACGCGGGGGCTGACACGATGACAGTCTCCCAAACCGGCCCCGCAACCGGCACCGCGCTGGACGCCATTCTCGCCTACAAGGCCGATGAAGTGGCCGCCGCAAGCACGAAGACGCCGCTGTCAGAGATCAAGGCCCGGCTGGGCGATGCGCCCCCACCGCGGGGCTTCAAAGCCGCCCTCGATGCGGTGGTCGCACGCGGTGAAAACGGCCTGATCTGCGAGCTCAAACGCAAAAGCCCGTCCGCCGGTGACATCCTACCGGGAGCCGATCCGGTGGCGATCGCGAAGGATTACGAGGCCGGCGGCGCCGCCTGCCTTTCCATCCTCACGGACGGCCCAAGCTTTGGAGGATCCCTGGCCGACCTCTCAGCAATCCGGTCAGCGGTGACGCTTCCCGTACTGCGCAAGGATTTCATGGTCGATCCGTACCAGGTCTACGAAGCGCGGGCCCATGGTGCCGACGCCATCCTCGTGATCATGGCCGCACTGCCAGATACCCATGCCACAGATCTCATGGCCGCCGCGTTCGACCTCGGCATGGATGTTCTGGTCGAGACCCACAACAAGGCGGAACTGACACGCGCCCTCGACCTCGATTCGCGCGGACTGATCGGCGTGAACAACCGTGATCTCACCAGAATGATTACCGATCTTTCCACGACCGAGTCGCTCGCCCCACTTATCCCATCCGGCCGGCCATTCGTCGCCGAAAGCGGCGTGAAGTCGGCTGCCGATATCCAGCGCCTCAAAGCCGCCGGCGCCCGAAGGTTCCTGGTGGGCGAGAGCCTCATGCTCTCTCCCGATCGCCGCGCCTCTACAGCCCGCCTGAGAGCGGCTTGAGGCGATTTACGCTTGACCCACAACGGGAACGATGGCAGAACACACGTGAACAAATGATCTGCTGGAGGTGACGCCTGTGTTGACGGCTAAACAGAAAGAACTGCTGCTTTTTATCCATGAGCGGATCAAACAGGATGGGGTTTCTCCATCGTTTGATGAGATGAAGGAAGCGCTCAACCTTGCGTCCAAGTCAGGCATCCATCGCTTGATCACAGCGCTGGAAGAGAGAGGGTTCATTCGCAGATTGCCGAACCGGGCGCGCGCGCTGGAAGTGGTGAAGCTGCCGGAGTCGGCAACACCGTCTGCCCCTCCCGGTGGCCGCTATCCCTTCCGCCCTAGCGTTATCGATGGGGGTGCGCCGGTCGCAGGGCCCAGTCAGATGATGCTGCCGGTTCTGGGCAAGATCGCTGCGGGTGTCCCGATTGCAGCGATCCAGCACGAACAGGACCGGATCCAGGTTCCCACCGAATATACCGACAATGACGATCACTACGCGCTCCAGGTCGAGGGTGAGTCGATGATCGAGGCGGGCATCCAGGACGGTGACTACATCATTCTCAAGAAGACTGATGACGCGAACACCGGCGACATCGTGGTGGCCTTGATCGACGAAGAAGAGGCGACCCTGAAGCGGCTCAGAAAGAAAGGCGCGTCCGTCGCCCTGGAGGCTGCGAACCCGGCTTTCGAAACACGCATCTTCGGGCCAGACCGCGTCCGCATCCAGGGCCGACTGGTCGCCCTCATCCGCCGCTACGAGTAACGCTTTTCCAGCCCTGGCGGAAACGCGTCCCAGGCAAGACTCGCCCGCTTGCGTGGCCCGTGCCGCCTTTGTCCAGAACGTGCAGGCTATCGGCGCAGGGAAAACAGCGGGGTGCTGTTCTCGTGGCGGAAACCATTTCCGCCTTGTGCGAGCGCCCTGTCAGGATGTTTGAGGCGACGCCCCGTTGACGTCGATCGTCGCCTGCTGCGTTCCGTTCTGGCTGCCGGATCGGTTGCCATCCTAGGCACCCGAAAAGAACTTATCCCCCAGAAAAATCGGCCAACGCATTGTAATTATTGGACTCCCGGAAAACTTATCCTCCCCCTCTGGGGCGGTGGTATACTCCCGGTCAAATGATCAATGATCCCATGTTTCTCCGGCACAAGGATGTCGTGTGGCCCGTGTTCTGGCCGCTCTTCCTGTGGGCCTGCGGGCGCTTTCACCGCGTCGCCAAAGCGCTGAACGCGCGCGGGATCTACATCATGGAAATCACCATCAACGCGTGGGGCACCATCAAGATCACACGCACCTCGTGGGCCCACGACTGGCGCCACGGCCTCTACGCCCGCGCCGGCGCCTACGACCAGCTCGAACCGTTGTCCCCGCTCCAGCAAGACCAAAACCCCACCCCCGACATCGCCGCGCTCAACATCATCTACTGGCGCCCCAACGCCCTGCGCACGGCCCAAAAGGCCTGGACCCAATCCTTCCGTCCAGCCCCCCGCCGCCGCGCCACCTACCTCAGCGCAGGCCTACCGCTCCCCCACACCTGACTAGACGCGTCCGAAATGCGGCAAAACCCAACCCGATAACCGACGCGGCTTCGCCCCGGCGGCCAAACCCGCTGGCAAAAACAAAGGACACCGCCCAAAACGGCTAGCTTGCGCTCAAATCCCACTTAACAACCAGCGCCCCGCCCCGACGCGCAGCGTCGCAAGGCCAAAACCCGATCCATCGCGTAGCGAAGCGCGCCAGCGCGCAGCCCAGCGGGCGATCCAAACATAAAGCCCGCCGGCGCAACTGCGCCGCCCCCGCGGAGGCGCCACGCGCCGCGAGCGACATAAACTGCCCCAAGCCGAGAGGGAGAAATTCAGAAAGCCCCACAGTCTTGAACTCGATCCATCGCGTAGCGGAGCACGCCAGCGCGCAGCCCAGCGGGAGATCAAGGCATCAAGCCCGCCGGCGCAACTGCGCCGCCCCCGCGGAGCCATCCGCGAAGCGGATCTGGCGTGAGCGACAAGAATAGCCTATGTCACCGTTCCCTTGTCGATCCGGCGAAACGGTTTGGGGGCGGCGGTCGCGGTTGCTTTCGCCACCAACTTGCCGTCGGGGTCGAAGCATTCCGCTTCCATAAAGGCCGCGCTCTTGCCCATTTTCAGGATCCGCGCCTCGACACGGGCGGGCCCTGGGAAAAGCGGTCTCAGGAAGGAAGTTTTCAGCTCCAGCGTCGGCGCGGTCATCGTGACGTTTGACGCAATGATCACGCAGGTGCTCATCGCCTCATCGAGCATTGCGGAGATGAAGCCGCCCTGTATCGCGCCGGTTGGGTTGGAAAAGCTTGGGCTGACCTCGAAGGCCATGGTTAGCGCCTGGTTCGTTTGGTTCACGCCGGTCAAGCGCATGCCCAACGTATCGGAGCAGGGCGGGCGTTTCTTCGATCCCTGGAACCGGGCGAGCATGTCGGCATCGCTCACCCGAGCTGGACCCGCAGCGCTGTCCCCTAGATCAGGCGGGCGATCCGCCACGGCTCTAGCGTTTCCGGAAAGCGTCGAGGTTCACCACGGTGTCCCCAGTCTCACTCACCATGTTGCTAGCGTCCACCATGTCGGGCTCGCCCACGGGGCCAAGCACATCGTTATCGCCGCCGGATCCGTTTTCGAATGTCAGGCCGAAATTGACAGATGGGTCGACAAATCGGGACACGGCGGAGAACGGGATATACAGGTGTTGCGGCACGCCGGCGAATTTGAGCACCACTTCGAAGTGGCTATCGCTGATTTCCAGGTCCCAGAACTGGTGCTGGATCACGATCGTCATTTCGTGGGGGAACCGCTCGACCAGGTGGTCAGCCATCTTCACGCCAGGCGCCTTGGTCACGAAGGTGATGTAGAAATGGTGGTCGCCCAGCATTCCGCCATTGCCTTCGATCTTGCGCAGGGCTTCCCGAATGACCCCGCGCAGCGCCGCCTGGGTTAAGCCCTCATACCCAATGAAATCCGTCAAGCACCCCTCCGTGCACTATGGAACAGCAAACTAGGCGCCTGCCCCACAGCCATCAATCCGCTTCATTCCCTGCGCGAGCACAATTCGTTGAAGATCACACAGGCGCCGAAAGTTCGAGCCGATGTCATAGGGGTTCGTCATCCCCGATGAAACCGTCAGGTACCACGCGCACCGATTCGGAGCCAGATGTGATGCAATCGGGGCACACAGGACGCCCATCCGTCCCATCGGAACCGCCCGAGACCAGCTCTGACAGCGCCGCTTCCCCGGTGCGGATGGATGAAATCCGGTTGAGGGCTTTGACCAGCCGGTCGAAGGTGTCTCCATCGCGCCGGTGAAACGCCATGGCATCGACGGCTTCTGCGTAGAGCAACTGGGCCGCTTCGAGGTTGCCAGACGCCTCAGCGCAGGCTCCCGCATTGTGCCGAACGCCAGGCGCCTGGGGATAGGCGACCACAAGGTCGGTCCAGATGCGGCAGCTCATGTCCTGGTTGCCATCGCCCGCGGCCTCGACGGCTTGAGCAAACCTGGGATCGGCCCGCGCTTCCGGATCGATCGCCTCTGCCACCAGTGGCGCCTTCGCGCGATTATTGTAAGGGGCAATATCAAGCCGAATGTCAGACAGTGTGTCCCGAAGTGCCTGCTGCACAAGGTCGTGGGTCAGATATCCGGACGAGCCACCAAACCGGTCGTAATAATCGCGATAGGGTCCATAGCCCCGCTTTCTCTTGCCGGCGTATTTCCCCGTGATGATTTTCACATCATCGCAGTCATGCTCACCGGCATGGCCCTGATAGGTCTCGTAGAAAACGACCGCACCATCCCGCACATCGGTCAAACGGATACGCACCGCAGCGTCGACATCCACGTCGATGCAGGCCTGCAGCACTTCGGCCCGGTGTTCACAGTCGAAGAGGCCATCCCACTCGACGCATTTCTTCTTGGTTCTCGTGTATTCGTCCACGTCCACCGCGAGGATATCTACAGTCCCGGAATAGCGGCCGCCATAGGTTCCTTCGGGCGCTGCCGGATCATGGACGATGAACCACGGCCCGCCATCGAAATCGGCGTTCAGCAACATGCCCTCAAGAGCGCCCGCGTACCAATCGCCCTGGGGACCCGCGAAATAGCCCACCGACACGGTCCTATAGGCTGCAGCCTCGGGCGCTCCGGCGGGCACGCGCGCCAGATAGCTGATGCCTGGCGTGCTGCAGGCCGCCGCCAAAAGGCTCAGCGCGGCGACGCTTGCTATCCTGCCAAGTGTCCGTCCCACGGGAATATCTCCTTTGGTCAGGCCCAACCATCAGCCCCACGGTTTGAACACGGCCTGAACCAGGCTGTACTTCCCCACTCCCTTCTTTCAAAGACCGCACATTGCGCGCTACGGTTCGGCGCGAAGCGATCGGGGCGGAACAAACCTCGGCAAGAAAGAGACCCCAGGAGGCCATCACCTAATGACCGAAACCGTCCATCCCGACGCAGCCCCCCTGTTCCAGCCCTTCACGTGCCGGTCCATGACGGTCCCCAATCGTATCGCCATGGCGCCCATGACCCGCTCTTTTTCTCCCGGCGGAATCCCCGGGGAAAACGTCGCCGAATATTATGCCCGCCGCGCAGCCGCCGATGTCGGACTGCTCATCACAGAAGGGACGACCACCGATCGGCCGGGCGCATCGAACGATCCGAACGTGCCCAATTTCCATGCCGAGGACAGCCTCCAGGGCTGGCAGCACGTGGTCGACGCGGTGCATGCAGAGGGCGGCAAGATCGCTCCGCAACTCTGGCATGTGGGCATGATGCGCAAACCCGGCACAGGGCCGGATCCAGACGCCGTCTCCGATGGCCCCTCGGGCAAGACCCACAAGGGCAAGCAGGTCCAACCTGAACCCACCGAGCGCGACGTGGCAGACATGGTTGCCGCCTATGCCCGGGCGGCTCGTGAAGCGAAGCGGCTTGGCTTCGACTGTATCGAGATCCATGGCGCCCATGGCTATCTGATCGACGAGTTCTTCTGGGGCATCATGAACACCCGCTCCGACCGCTATGGCGGTGACCTTATCCAACGGGCGACTTTTGCCGGAGAAGTCATTGCCGAGTGCCGCAAGGCCGTGGGTCGGGACATGCCGATCATTCTCCGCTGGAGCCAGTGGAAACAGCAGGATTACGCCGCGCGCCTGGCGGAAACGCCCCGGGAAATGGAAGCCTTCCTCCGCGTCTTCGTCGATGCCGGTGTCGACATACTCCACGCCTCCCAGCGCCGGTTCTGGGAAGCAGAGTTTCCCGAGATCGATGGCGAGAACGGCCTCAACCTCGCAGGCTGGTGCAAGAAACTCACGGGGCTACCGTCGATCACCGTCGGCTCGGTCGGGCTCAGCTCTGACTTCATTGGCGCGTTCCGCGGCGAGGATAGCAAGACCCGTCCCATCGCCGACGCCATTGAACGGCTGGACCGCGGCGAATACGACCTCATGGCTGTCGGTCGCGCACTCCTGCAAGACCCGCTCTGGGCCGAGAAGGTCAAGCATGGCCGCATGGAGGAGCTTTCCGACTATGACGCCTCGGCCCTCAAGGTGCTATACTGACCCCATGGCTGCCGACACCGCCCACAAACTCGTCACCTATAAGGACATCCTCGACCTGCCGGAAACGCTGGTTGGCGAGATCATCCATGGCGCGCTTTACACCCAACCCCGGCCACGACCGCGGCACGCAATGGCGAATACGTTTCTCGGTAGCAAACTGGTCTCAGCCTTTGGTGATTTAGGGGGCAGCGGTCATGGTCCTGGCGGCTGGGTCATTCTTGTAGAACCGGAACTCCACCGCGATGGAAACGTCCTTGTCCCCGACATCGCGGGCTGGCGCACCGAAAACTGGGTGATGCCTGAGACCGCTTATTTCGAGCGTGCGCCTGACTGGGTCGGCGAAGTCCTTTCCCCTTCGACCGCCCAGAAAGACCGGGTCCTGAAGTCCCAGATCTACCTCGACTGGGGCGTCTCCCACATGTGGCTTCTCGATCCCGAAGCCCGCTACCTCGAAGCGTTCAGCGCCAGCGCGAAAGCAGCTGAAAGCGCCTGGACCCGCATTGGCGCCGTCAAGGAAAATGACGAGGTCGCCCTCGCTCCCTTTGATGCCGTCCCCTTCAAACTCGGCACCCTCTGGCCCGATTAAGGCACGCTCCCCATGACCGATCTTGTCACCCGCGAAGACGCAGATGGCCTCTGCTGGCTCACTCTCAACCGCCCCGAGAAGCTCAACGCGCTCACGGTCGGTGTCTTCCAGGCGCTTCGCCAGCACATTCTCGACCTGAAGCGCGATGACGCCATCCACTGCGTTATTCTCCGCGGCGCGGGACGCTGCTTTTCGGCGGGTCACGACCTGGCCGACATCTCGGAAGGCGAACACGTCCCCTCTCCAGGCTGGCACTCGGAAACCCTGCGCCTCATGGAAAAGCTGCCCAAACCTGTCATCGCCGCAGTCCATGGCCATTGCTACACCGGCGCCCTGGAAGTCGCGCTCGCCGCTGACTTCATCCTCGCAAGCAGCAGCGCGAAGTTCGCCGACACCCACGCTAAATGGGCCCTCACGCCAATCTGGGGTATGAGCCAGCGCCTACCTCGTCGGGTGGGCGCCGCGACGGCCAAGCGTCTGATGTTTACCGCTGAAACCGTCCGCGCCGACGAGGCCCTGCGTCTCGGCCTCGCAGAGCTGGTCTACCCCGAAGACACTTTCTGGGCCGACGTCGAGGCCTACGCCAGGCAAACGCTCGCCAATTCGCCCTTCTCCCACGCGGCGAACAAACGCCTCCTCGAAGCGACGGACAATGACGCCCTGGATGCAGGGCTCCAGTGGGAAATCATGGAAAATGAAGGCGTCGGCCCCGACATGCACGACCGCGTCAACGCGTTCCTGAAGAAGGCCTGAGGGCCCATGCGGCACGAGCAATCTGCGGTCATCAACCGCCTCGCCGCCTTGGGCTTGGCGCTTGCGATGGCTGGCTGCGCGCAAACCCCGAGCGATGCGCCGGCCAATCCCCCGGCACCCGAAACGCCAGCGTCTGCAACGATCTTCGCAGCCCAATATGGCCAACCCACCCTCGATCGCTCAAGCGGTGGCGGCAATCCCTTCGCCACCGCTTTCATCGCAGGCTTTTCTGGCGACGTTGAAGCCCTGGACGCCCTGCCGCGCTACCTGAAGGGCAAGACGCTTTCGCTGAGCCAAGGCGTCCAGGATCCCGAAGTACCGCAAGTTCCCATTCAGGAAGATCTCCCCGTGGACGGCGCTTTTGACGGCTCCCGGATCGCCCTTGTCCTGATCCAGTCCGACTATTCGCGCTCGGAAGCCGCCTCCCTACCCGGCGCCAGACGTGACGCCGAACGGATCGCCACCGCGCTTGAAGACGCGGGCTATGACACAACAACGCTTCTCGACGTTTCAAGCGAAGCGCTCGCATCGGGCTTGGACGCGTTCCGCCAGAAATCCCAAGGCGCTGACGTGGCCCTGATCTATTCGACGGGCCACGGCATTGGGCTGGACCGGGAAACGTATTTGCTGTCGGGCAGCTATCCCCTCGACCGGGGACCAGCTGCCCTCGAGACCCACGCAATCCCTGTCTCGAAACTCTCCGAAGGCCTCGGCGCACGTTCAGCCAACCTCGTCTTCTGGGCCGGTTGCAGGGACGATCCTCTCCAATGGTCCGCGAGCACGCCCGGAGCCCCCTGAAGGGGCATTGCTCTCCAACACGTGAGAACCGCTCGCGCGCTCTGCGCGTATAACGTTGTATCCTTTCCCCCGGAGCTTCCCATGCGCTTTTCCCGCCTCTTTGCCCCTGCCGTCGCTGCGACACTCTCGGCCGGCTGCGTCTCCCAGGACCTCACCCAATTCGACAACGCTCCCCGCACCTTCGTGCTCGAGGACTATTTCGAAGGCCAAACCACCGCCCACGGGATCTTCGAGGACCGGTTCGGAAAGGTCCGCCGCCAATTCAAGGTCGACATCACCGGTACCGTCGAGAACGGCCAACTCACCCTTGATGAGCGCTTCATCTACGATGATGGCGAACGGGACACCCGTGTGTGGGTCATCGATATCCTCGGTGACGGCAAGTATAGCGGCACCGCCGGCGACGTCCCGGGCATCGCCACTGGCGAGATCAACGGCAATGCCTTCAACTGGACCTACAAGGTCGATCTCAAGGTCGGTGACAGCACCTGGAATGTCGGTTTCGATGACTGGATGTACCTGCTCGAGGACGGCGTACTGCTGAACCGGGCTTACGTGACCCGTTTTGGCGTCGAGATCGGACAGGTCACCCTCGTGTTTCGTCAGGTGGAGCCTTAACCAGCCTCACCTCAGCGGGGAGTTGCGGCACACCCTGCCGCAGGGTCAGCCTGCCACATATCGCAATCGTCATGATTGGGTATATGTCTTGTACGTACAGGCAGAAGACGGGAGACCCGCGCCATGAGCCTCGAGCCATCCATCCATGTCCGCCGGGCACCGAAAGGTGTCAGTGGTCACTTTGCATTTGGTCTCGTAAAGTTCATGCGGGTCTTCGCCGACATGTTCTTCCGCACGCGTTATGGCCACCGCGCCGTCGTGCTCGAAACCGTCGCCGCCGTTCCGGGTATGGTCGGTGGCATGCTTCAGCATCTCAAGGCGCTCCGTCACATCCGCGACGACCAGGGTTGGATCAAGGAACTGCTCGAAGAAGCCGATAACGAGCGCATGCACCTCATGACATTTATCGAGGTGGCCAAGCCCTCGCTGTTCGAACGTGGCGTGATCATGATCGCCCAGGCGATCTTCTTCAACGTCTACTTCTGGATGTACCTCTTCTTCCCTCGCACGGCCCACCGTTTTGTGGCCTATCTCGAGGAGGAAGCCGTGGTGAGCTACACCCACTATCTGGAGGAAATCGATACCGGCCGCCTTGAGAACACCAAGGCCCCAAAGATTGCTATCGAGTACTGGGAGCTGCCATTCACCGCCACGTTACGCGATGTTGTCGAGAAGGTCCGCCAGGATGAGGCGCACCATCGCGACACCAACCACCGTTTTGCTGACGAGCTCGAGCGGGGAAGCGCGAAGGTGCCGGTGACCTCAAGCGCTGCTGCACGGGACAGTCTCTAGTTGACGGCCCATAGCGGCAGCTGATCCAGCATCTCCGCTGACAATGAAATGAATAGCGAAGCCAGGTTGGCCATATCCGATCGGCGCAACACCTGAATGCACTCCCCGATGCTCGCGTGATCCGCTGTCATACCCTATGGACTGGGCCATGGCCCTTGCTCCTTCGCTTTCCGTGTTCCGCCACACCGGTTATCGGCGCTACTGGATCATGCGCCAGCTTATTTCGGCCTCACGGCAAATGGTCATGGTGGCACTGGCCTGGCAGGTCTACGGGCTGGCGCGCACGCCGGTCCAGGAGGGTGGGCTCGGCTGGGATGAGAGTGGGTCGACCTTCCTCACCGGTCTGATTGGGCTGGCGATATTTGTACCCGTCTTGCTTTTTTCTCTCCCCGGCGGCCAAGCCGCCGATCGGCTCGACAAAAAGCAGATCCTGATCACGGCGCACATGATCCGGTTCCTTGCCTTCGGAGCGCTCCTGGCGTCGGTGTTTCTCGCGACCGATGTGGCGCTATGGGTGATCTTCTGTTCTGTTACGGTGCTCGGCGTCGTCTATGCCTTTGTGCCGGCTGCGTCGAACGCGCTCTTTCCAACACTCGTTCCGCGGGACGAACTGCCCCAGGCGATTGCCTGGAACTCCCTGGGCTACCAAGCCGCGTCGATCCTTGGCCCAGCTCTGGCGGGGGTATTGCTCACAGTGAGTGTCCCCCTGGTCTACGGGCTCGGCATGGTCATGTGCCTGGGAGCAACCGCCGGTATTGCTTCCGTCGAAACGCCGCCGCACGTCAAACAAATGAATGCGCGAGGCCTCGCCATGGTCGCCGATGGGCTGCGCTATGTCATGTCCAACCGAACCGTCTTCGGAGCGATCTCCCTCGATCTGGTGGCCGTTTTCTTCGCCGGATCGGTGGCGCTGCTGCCGGTCTATGCCCGGGATATCCTGGAGGTGGGGCCACAAGGATACGGACTGCTCTGGTCAGCGACAGCGATCGGGGCCGCCATCGTAGCCGTGGTGCTGGCGACGAAACCGCTAAGCCGGCGGGTCGGATTGTGGATGTTCGGCGCCGTGGCCTTGTTCGGGGTCTCGATCATCGTTTTCGGGTTATCACGAATATTCTGGCTGTCCTTTGCTGCCCTTGTCATCCATGGCGGTGCCGACATGATCTCGGTTTATGTCCGACAATCCCTAATCCAGCTTGCAACGCCGGATGCGATGAAGGGCCGGGTGACCTCGGTTTCATTCATATTCATCGCGGGGTCGAACGAGTTCGGCGAGTTCCAGAGCGGGGTGGCCACGCGCTTTCTGGGACCCGTCGGCGCGGTTATCCTTGGCGGCGTGGTCGCTGTTGGGGCCGCCGGGGTCTGGATGCGGCTGTTTCCTCAACTTGCCCGGGCAGACCGGTTTAACGACGTTGAAGAAACGCCCGTGTGAGGGCCGACGCTGGTCGGACCTGAACAGGCTTACCGGTCGTTGAAGTGGGGACTGCGCTTTTCGACGAAGGCTTCCATGCCCTCTTTCTGATCCTGAGTGGAGAACAGCGCCTGGAACAGCCGCCGCTCAAAACGGACGCCCTCTGTCGTGGGCAATTCGAGAGAGCGCGCGACCATTTCCTTGGCGGCCATGACAGCCGGGATCGAATAACCGGCGATCGTATCGGCCACATCTCTCGCCACAGCCTGGAGGTCCTCATGGGGCACGATCCGCGAGACCATACCGCAGCGTTCAGCTTCTTCAGGCTCAACCATACGGCCCGTGAGAACCATATCCATGGCCTTTGCCTTGCCCACAGCCTTGGTAAGGCGCTGTGAACCGCCCATGCCGGGCGTCACGCCGAGCTTGATTTCGGGTTGCCCGAACTTGGCCTTGTCGGACGCAAGAACGATATCGCACATGAGCGCAAGTTCGCATCCGCCACCGAGTGCGAAGCCGTTCACAGCTGCAATCCACGGCTTCCGGCACGCAGCAAACCGGTCCCAGCCTGCGAAATAGTCCGCAAGATACATGTCGGAGAAACCCTGGGGCTGCATCTCCTTGATATCCGCACCAGCGGCGAAGGCCCGGCCTTCCCCGGTCAGGATCGTCACGGCGACGGCCGGATCGGTGTCGACGATCCGCGCAGTTTCGGCGATCTCGGCCATAACTTCGGCGTTCAGCGCATTGAGTGCATCGGGCCGATTGAGTGTGACGCTTGCGATCCGCCCATCCTTCGCAAACTTCAGCGTATTGAATGACTGGCTCATCTGGCATCGCTCCGTTTGCTCAATTTCGGCCATACCGTGCGTTTCCTCGTATCGCCAGAGGCAAGATAGGCGAATTCGCGTTATTTGAGGCGTAGATGCTCAATCGCGGAGATCTTTACCAAGCCGATCAAGGACACCGTTTACGAAACGGGTCTCGTTGCCATCGAAGAAATCGCTGGCGAGCGAGACGTATTCGTCGACGATAACAGCGTTTGACAGTTCCCCATGAACGAGGAATTCGGCGGCGCCTGCGCGAAGGATCGCGCGCGTCGTGGCGTCAAGCCGGGCCAGCTTCCAGCCCTCCGCCAAGCGGGCCACGATGGCTGGATCAATGGTGCTTTGACGGTCCACGACGCCGCTCAGAATACGCTTGAAAAGGTCTGGGTCAGCCTCTTCGACGGGCTCGCCTTCGGGGCCCAGTCCAAGCCGGTCTTCCATGAATTCCCGAATGACGGCGCGTGCGGACTTTCCCGTCTGCTCCATTTCATAAAGGGCCTGGACAGCAGCCAGTCTTGCACCGGCGCGGCGGGCCCGGGTGACTTCGAAGGGGACTTTATTTATGGGATCGCCGCCGACATCGCTCATCGGACGAATTTCTTCCGGAACTCCAGCATGGCGAGGCAAGCTTCAGCAGCATCCTTGCCCTTGTTCTTCTGCGACCGGTCGGCCCTGACCCAGGCCTGATCCTGATTTTCCACCGTCAGGATCCCGTAGCCGATCGCCAGCCGTCGCCCAACCGCCAGGTCCATAAGGCCACGTGCACTCTCCCCGCAGACGTAATCATAATGAGATGTCTCACCCCGGATCACACATCCCAGGGCGATATAGCCGTCCCACTGGGCGCTGTCGGCGGCCATAGCGATGATGCCCGGCAGCTCGAACGCGCCCGGCACGACGATCGTTTCCGTCTTGCAATTGGCAGCATCCAGAACGGCCTGGGCACCGGCCTCCAGTTCACGGGAGACCTTTTCATAGTATCGCGAGGTGGCGATCAGCACACGGGCCATATCTCAGGTCTCCTTACGGTTCAGGGGCCGCCAGCCCTCTATGGTCAAGCCATACCCGTCAAGCCCTGCCACACGGGTCGGCGCGGTATCGGAAAGAAAGATCATCCGCTGTACGCCAAGTTCGCGAAGGATCTGCGCGCCAACGCCATACTCTCGCAAGGGGGTCGATGGATCGGCTGGCTGCTCTGTCTTGGCCCCAAGCCGTTCGGCCAATGCATTCGGGCGCATGGTATTGACGAACACGACCACGCCTGGCTCGTCGGAGGCTGCGATGGTCTGCATCGCTTTCTGGACCAGTCCTTGCCGCGGCCCCTGCTCGCCGAGGATATCTGCCAGGACATCGGTCCTGTGCACCCGGACCAGTGTTGTATCGTCCGGAGAGATCTTTCCGTGGACGATGGCGATATGCTCGGCGCCGTCGATGGCATTGCGAAACACGACCGTCTTGAAGCCTTCGCCATATTCACTCGCCAGCGGGGCTTCTACTCGGCGCTCAAGGTATCTGTCATTGGCACGGCGCCAGGCGATCAGATCGGCTATGGTGCCGATCTTGAGGCCATGGAACTGGGCGAACGTCACAAGCTCGGGAAGGCGAGCCATGGTGCCATCATCGTTCATGATCTCGCAGATCACCCCGGCCGGGTAGAGCCCCGCCATCCGCGAGATATCGACCGCGGCTTCGGTATGACCGGCTCGGACGAGGCTACCGCCATCCCTCGCAATCAGGGGAAACACGTGGCCCGGTGAGACGATGTCGTGGTGGTCCTTCATCGGATCGGTCGCCACCGCGATCGTTCTGGCGCGATCGGCTGCCGAAATTCCCGTGGTGACACCCTCGGCCGCTTCGATCGAAACGGTGAAGGCGGTGCCCATGCTCTCGCGGTTCTCCCGCGCCATCATATCGAGATTGAGCGCCCTGCCCCGCTCCTGGGTGATCGCCAAACAGATCAGCCCGCGGCCGTACTTCGCCATGAAGTTGACCGCTTCTGGGGTGGCAAAGGTGGAGGGGATAATCAGGTCACCCTCGTTCTCCCGGTCCTCTGCGTCGACAAGGATATACATCCTGCCGTTACGAGCGTCCTCGATGATCTCATCAATGGAAGAGATCGCTGCGGAAAAGTCATCAGCCATCGGTGTGGGCCTGCCCTGGTCGTTCCAATGCATCCTGACCGATCATACGGGCGACGTAGCGTGCAAGCATGTCGATCTCGAGATTCACCCTCGAGCCACGTTCAAGCGCTGAGAGCGTTGTGACGTCCCAGGTATGGGGGATGATCGCAAGTTCGAAGTCTCCGTTCGGCAGCGCCGATGCAATGGTAAGTGAGACCCCGTCGACCGCCGCAGAGCCCTTGGTGGCAAAATAACGGGCAATATCGGCCGGGGGCCGAATGGTGATACGCCAGCTTTCGCCCTCGGCATTGACCGAGACAACCTCGCCAACCCCATCCACATGACCGAAAACAAAATGTCCGCCGAGTTCATCGCCCAGCTTGAGTGACGGTTCGAGATTGACCCGGGTGCCCTCAGACCACTCCCCAAGGATCGTCCTCGAAAGCGTTTCCGGAACCGCTTCAACGGCAAACCAAGCACCGGGCGACCCATCCGACGTGGTGCAGGACCCATGGTCAACAACGGTCAGACACACGCCGGAATGCAAGATCGAAGCGCCGGTCTCGATACGCGTGGCATCGAATCCGCAAACCACTTCGAAGCGGCGCAGGCCGTTCCGGTCTTCGGCTTTTCGAATGGTGCCGACATCTGTGACGAGACCTGTAAACATGCTGACCTGTCTTCCTTCAGCTCTGAACATAGGTGGAAAGAACGTCTGCCCCAATCCGTTCCGTGGCGTGAAGCGAGAACGACGGAGCATTGTCCATCACCGCGAGCTGCAACGCTGAAACGGCGGGCAACCCGTCCCCACCGATTATGATCGGAGCGGTGAACCATTCGATCCGATTGACCAGACCAGCCCTGAGGAAAGAGGCTGCAACCTGACCACCGCCTTCAACCATGATCGAGCCAATCCCCTCAACCGCTGCCCTTCGAACGACTTCTCTGGGACTGACCCGGCCCTCGTCACCGGGACAGGGCCAAACCGATGCGCCGCGGCTGCCATGGGGCGCGCCCGCATTACCGGCCGTGGCGATCACCACTGGCGCCACCGCGATCGATGTCATCAAGCGGCCGTCCAGCGGCGTACGTCCATAGCTATCCATCACAATGCGCGTCGGCTGGTCGTCCGGCGCGGGAACCGTTCGCGCCGTAAGCAGAGGATCGTCTGCGAGGACTGTGCCGACGCCCACTAGAACCGCGTCATGCTCGGCACGAAGCTGATGGCTCCGCGCCCGGGCCGGAGCGCCCGTGATCCATTGGCTGGTCCCATCGGCGAGGGCAATCCGTCCATCCATCGAGGTCGCAATCTTGAGGGTCACGGATACGGCGGTCATTCCGGACGCTCTCCGTCGACCAACGCCTCTTCCTCGAAATCAGCGGTGTCGATGAATTGCGCAAAGTCCCTGGGATCGTTGAAGTCCTTGTAAACACTGGCGTAACGCACATAGCCGACGGGATCGACATCCCTGAGGGCTGCCATCACCATGTCGCCGATCTGCGATGAGGGCACTTCGGTTTCACCCCCGCTCTCGAGCTGTCGGATGATTCCGGATACCATCTGCTCAACCTGCTCTTCAGAGACGGGCCGTTTGCGCAGGGCCAACTGGACGGTGCGGATGATCTTGTCGCGCTGAAAGATTGAGCGTTTGCCGTCGCGCTTGATCACGAACAATTCCCGCAGCTGCACCCGCTCAAACGTCGTGAAGCGGCCACCGCATCGGTCGCAAAGGCGTCGCCGCCGTACAGCCGTATTGTCCTCGGCCGGACGACTGTCCTTCACCGCCGTGTTCTCGGCGCCGCAAAACGGGCAGCGCATCGGTGCGCCTCAGCCGCTAAGGCCAGGGTAGATCGGGAAATCAGCCGTCATGGCTTTGACTTCGCCGCGAACGCGCTGTTCGACCGCCCCTGCTTCGTCGCCGGCCTGCGCTTCCAATACGTCGGCAATCCAATGGGCGATTTGCTGGAACTCCGTTTCGCCAAAGCCCCGCGTTGTGCCCGCGGGCGTGCCGACGCGAATCCCTGACGTCACGAACGGTTTCTCTGGATCGTTCGGGATCGCATTTTTGTTGCATGTGATCCCAGCCCGATCGAGGGCATGCTCGGCCACCTTGCCTGTCACGCCCTTGGGCCTGAGGTCGACCAACATGGCGTGGCTATCGGTGCCGCCCGAGACGATATCCAGCCCGCGTTCCAAGAGGATGCTGGACAACGCCGCTGCATTGGAAACGACCTGCTGCACATAGGCTCTGAAATCGGGCTGCAAGGCCTCACCGAACGCCACCGCCTTGGCGGCAATCACATGCATCAGCGGTCCGCCTTGGAGGCCGGGAAAGACCGCAAAGTTGATCTTCTTTCCGAGTTCTTCGTCCCGCGTTAGTATAATACCGCCGCGCGGTCCGCGTAGGGCCTTATGGGTCGTTGTGGTTGCAACGTGCACATGGTCGAGCGGGTTGGGGTACACACCACCGGCAACAAGACCTGAGAAGTGGCTCATATCGGCCATGAGGTAGGCCCCTACCTTGTCAGCGATCGCGCGCATCCGCTTGAAATCGACAAAGCGGAAATACGCGGTGGCACCACCGATGATCAATTTGGGTTTATGCTCCAGTGCCAGCCGTTCCATCTCGTCATAATCAATGAGGTGTGTCTCAGGATCGACCCCATAGCTGACCACGTTGAACCACTTCCCCGATTGATTCACGGGACTGCCATGCGTGAGATGCCCTCCGGCCGCCAGATCCATGCCCATGAACGTGTCGCCCGGCTGCAGAAGCGTAAAAAAGACAGCCTGGTTCGCATTGGCACCGGAGTGCGGCTGGACGTTGGCCCAAGTCGCACCAAAGAGTTCCTTCGCCCGATCGATCGCGATGCGCTCAGCAACATCCACGAATTCGCACCCGCCATAATACCGCTTACCGGGATAGCCCTCCGCGTACTTGTTCGTCAGCACCGAACCTTGCGCTTCGAGCACTGCTGTTGAGACAATGTTTTCAGACGCGATCAATTCGATCTGGTCTTGCTGTCGAACCAATTCGTTCTGAATGGCCTTTGCAATCTCGGGATCCTGACCCTCAAGGGAATTGGAAAAAAAACCGGTGGGCGCGGACAGGGATTGGACGGCAGTATCTGGCATGGGTGAGACTCCTAGGGGGCATTGGTGGTCCTAGCGGTGACCGCCCAGCCCGGCAAGCGACGGGACAGCTACGGGGGGTGACGCCATGTCCCAGTGGGAAGATCTCGCCCGAATGACGAGAGCCCATCGCCTCTTCCACGCTACGCCCCCAATAAGAATCAAGGCGAAAGTATCCATGCTAAAAATACCGATTTCCAGCTTTAAATTCTGCCCGCAATAGCATATAGACTTGCAGTCCATCAGTCTTCGAGACGCCCAGACAGTATCGAGCGGATTGCTTCTTCGAATTCGTTTGTCGCCGATGGTATTCCCGACGATGATCGAAACCAATAGATTCGGTGCGCGCGAGGATAGTCATGGGCGATCACAAACCATCGCACCTCATTGAGCTGACCACTGAAATCGTCTCTGCTTTCGTGGCTAAAAACCCCGTTCCCAGCGCCGGCCTGCCAGAGCTTATCCGGTCCGTCCACGAGACCCTGTCAGACATTTCCCACGGAACCCCTGGTCCCTCGCCGAGGCCTAAACCTGTGGTGCCGGTGAACAAGTCCGTCACGCCTGACTACCTCATATGCCTTGAAGATGGACGGAAGCTCAAAATGCTGAAGCGCTATCTCAGGTCCCGGTATGCCATGACGCCGGAGGAATACAGGGCGCGCTGGAACCTGCCGAACGACTATCCCATGGTCGCTCCGAACTATGCCAAGCGCCGTTCTGATTTTGCCAAGGAAATCGGCCTTGGACGAAAGGCGGCTGGATAAAGCCGTTCGGGCCAATCGCCTTGCGATCTGTGAACGGCGATAGCTTTTCTGCGGAACTTCGAAGAGACCGGCCATGGCCGAGCGTTTTATCGTCTTCAATACCGCCCCCTATCGGCGGGTAACTGAAGTCGAACGACGCGCTCGCGTCGTTGAGAGCGGAACTGAAAAAGGGGCCTAGGCGACCTTTTTACCGTCCATGCCCAACTGCTTCCAGATTGCGAGGATAGCCGACACCAATTCGTCCATCATCACTTCATCGTGGACAGGGCTTGGCGTGAAACGTAACCGCTCTGTCCCCTTGGGGACGGTCGGATAGTTGATCGGCTGCACGTAAAGGCCGAAATCGAACAAAAGCGTATCGGACAATGCCTTACACCGTTCGGGATCTCCAACGAGCAAAGGCACGATGTGGCTTGGACTTTCCATCACCGGCAAACCAGCGTCTTCAAACTTCTGCTTCAGAAGCTCTGCTTTTGCCTGATGGTCCGCGCGAAGCGCTCGTCCTTCTTCCGTGCGCAGCTTTCGAACGCTCGACAGAGCCCCCGCCGCCATGACAGGACAGGTCGATGTTGTGAAGATGAACCCCGATGCCATGGACCGGATGGCGTCAATCACGAGAGCGTTGGCCGCGATGTAACCGCCCATGACGCCGAATGCCTTGCCGAGCGTGCCTTCAATGATGTCGACCCGGTCTTTGAGCCCGTCGCGCTCGGCAACGCCAGCACCCTCATCGCCATAGAGCCCAACAGCATGGACTTCATCCAGATAGGTGATGGCATCGAACTCGTCGGCCAGATCACATATCGCTTCGATCGGACCGAAATCGCCGTCCATCGAATAGACGCTTTCAAACGCAATGAGCTTCGGCCGATCGGGATCATCATTGGCCATCAGCGCCCTGAGATGGTCCACATCGTTGTGGCGAAAGATGCGGCGATCGCAGCCTGAACGGCGGATGCCTTCGATCATCGAGGCATGGTTCAGAGCGTCGGAATAGATGATCAGGTTGGGCAGGATTTTCCCAAGTGTCGACAGCGTTGCGTCATTGGCAACGTAGCCCGACGTAAAAAGCAGTGCGCCCGACTTTCCATGGAGGGAAGCAAGCTCACGCTCTAGGTCGACATGGTACCGCGTGGTGCCGGAAATGTTTCGCGTTCCGCCCGACCCGGCCCCAAAGCTATCGACAGCATCGTGCATTGCCTGGGCAACGCCGTCGTCTTGGCCCATTCCCAGGTAGTCGTTGGAACACCAAACCGTGATTTCGCGCTCGCCATCTTCGAACCTGGCTGTCGCCTTCGGAAAGCGCCCCTTGTGGCGGTGCAGATCGACGAAGACCCGATAGCGACCCTCGCCGTGAATCGTCGACAAGGCGTCTTCAAAGGCTTTGAGATGCTTCATCGTGCGGCCTCCTGGGTGCGCCGGACAGGTCTCTGACGCGGGTATGATCCCCCGCGCAACTTTCTAAGTAGTTTTCACCGGTCGACTTGGAAATGACTTTTCGCTGCGACCGAAAGACCTGATTTTGCGACTGATTTTCAGTCAGTACGCCCTCTAATCTCGAAACTCTGGGCACGTCCTATCAAGTTTCCGCAAAAGGGCGGGCCAAGCCAGTTGATTGGCCAGCACAGCGAGACCTGCAGGGTTGGATTGACCTTGGACCATCGACTGCACTTCGTCGTCTGGCGTCGTCAGGTTTTCACGTCCCGCCGAGAGCGCCCGGATCTGCATGGAGCATGCGCGTTCCAGAAAGAACATTCGCAGGAAACATTCGCCAGCGGTGGAGCCAACGGTGAGCGTGCCATGATTACGCAGCATCAAAAGGTGTTTGTCGCCAAGATCCGCAACGATGCGTTCACGTTCATCGTGGTTGAGCGCCACCCCCTCATAGCCGTGGTAGGCGAGATCATGGGACGCAATCATTCCCGTTTGCGTGATGGGGAGTAAGCCGTGAGCCTGGGCCGAAACAGCCACGCCGTCATCGGTGTGCAGGTGCATCACGACGTGGTGGTCGTCCGCTGCGGCATGGACGGCTGAGTGGATCGTGAAACCTGCGGGATTGATAAAATAAGGCGTCTCCTGGACCACATTCCCATCGAGATCGACCTTCACGAGAGACGACGCGGTGATTTCCTCGAACAGCATGCCGTAGGGGTTGATGAGGAAATGGTGCTCAGGCCCGGGCACCCGATGGGAGATGTGGGTGAAGATGAGATCGTCCCAACCATAGAGTGCTGTTAGCCGATACATGGCGGCGAGATCCAATCGAGCCGCCCATTCCTCTTCGCTCACCTGCCCTTTCAGGCTATTGATCAGCATGCCGTCTGCCATGCGCGTCTCCCTTGGATTATCTAATTTTGAGTAAGTGTATCGGAAGCAGCGCCAACCGGCCAGAGACGAGTTGGAGCCGGAAATAGAAACGTCCCACGAACCGCAAGAAAATCCCAAGCTTGACGTTTGCACGAGCAAGAGACGAAAAGGCGGCATGAACGAGCCCCGCATCGCGTTTTCCGCATCGGAACGTCCAGAGGCCCAGGATGCACGGGACCACTTGTCTGAAAGGTATGGACAGGTCGCCGAAGAAGACGCCGACATCATCGTCGCCCTAGGTGGGGATGGAGCAATCCTCGACGCACTTCGGCGCCGGTTTGCCGATCACAAACCGGTTTATGGCATGAACCGCGGCACCGTTGGTTTCCTCATGAACGAGTACGACGAGGATGACCTCTATGCGAGGGTCAAAGCAGCCGAGAAAATAACGGTGAACCCCCTCCGCATGGAAGCCATCGACGTCGATGGCGAGGTTCACAAGCGGATCGCCATCAACGAGGTCTCCCTTCTCCGCCAGACGGCACAGACGGCGCAGCTCCGCATCCAGGTCGATGGCAAGGAGCGTATGCCGTCGTTGAGTTGCGACGGCGTCATGGTCGCAACACCCGCCGGATCAACGGCCTACAATCTTTCTGCCCACGGACCGATCCTCCCCATTGGCGCAAACCTCTTGGCGCTCACACCAATAAGCCCTTTCCGCCCGCGCCGCTGGCGGGGCGCGCTACTCCGCCACGACGCCCAGGTGCACATTGATGTGCTGGCCCCGCGCCGGCGTCCGGTGTCGGCCTCCGCTGACAATCAGGAAGTCCGAAACATCGTATCTTTGGATCTGGCAGAGGACTCCAGTCGGCACCTGACCCTACTCTTCGATCCCGGTCACGCACTCGACGAACGAATTCTTCGGGAGCAGTTTAGTTTCTGAAAAGGTTATCGCTCTATGACTAATGCGTAATCCGGTTGAGTAGAGTTTACGAGTGAGCCGACGCGTTATGTTTAAGTCCCTGCTAGGAAAGCCCAAGAACGCTTCTGTGCCCGACGGCTCCACGCCAGATATTTCTCGGGTTGTCCCCGGCTACGATCAAGGGACCGCCCGCGTCGTGCCGAAAGCGTCGCTCAGTCAAGACACCGCCCAGCCCGCACAAGCCGATGAGGCATCTCCAGACCAGCAGCCTTTATCGGCAGAGTCAGATAATCCTGACGCTCCACTCCTTTTGGGAGAGCGCGATCGTATCGACCCGCCGAAAATCGACGAAGGCGAGGCCGACGGAAAACCAGTTCTAACAGCGCTCACAGGGGAACCATCAGAGGAAAAAGTCACCAGCGAAGCCTGGCTGAAAACCGATCTAGAGGCCCTGCGCAACTCTGCATCCACGCTCCTCTCAGACCTTGGCTCTGACGCTAAAAAGCGTGCCCTGTTCCTCGTCTCCCACAACATGCGCGGTGCGGCGGGCGCTTACGGATATCCCGTCATTGAACGGATCACCAGTTCGCTCTGCCTATTGCTAGAGCAAAGTACCGAGATCAGCACCGCCGCACCTCTGGTAAACCTGCACGTGGAAGCCTGCCGCGCCGCCGTGAATACCAACGACTCCAAGGCCTCTGCCGACCTCTCAGATGCCGTTTGCACGGCGCTCGAAGATCAGGTGTCAGCCCGGCTGACGGGCTGGGGATAAGCGCTCCCCGCGGTTTTTGAGCCGCCCCCACCCTAGCGCGGTTTCGCAACGTTCTTGACGTTCTCCAGTGGCTCGATGGTCTGACCGTAGCCTTCAACCTCCGGAATCCGCAGGCAAGGTTTCCCCTCGGCATCCGTGCTGACTTCCGGCAGGACCGTCGGGACTGGCAGCGAAGAAAAGCGGGCAAGGGCTCCGGACGTATCCGCCGCCATCGCGAGCCGCTTCAAATTCATCCGGGTCGGAAAGATGATGGTTGACGTACCGGCAGCCTCTGCATCCAACGCAGCCTGCGGCGTGAGCCAAACGGCTTCCGTTGTTTCCCGGCCGTCCTGCTCTGCGATCTGGTTAGGCGGCGTCGCCGCCAAGTAGAAATGCGTATCGAAGCGCTTCGGCATCATCGTTGGCGTGATCCAGTGCCCAAAATGGACCAGACGGTCGAGCGCGAGGACAAGGTCATGCTCCCTCATCAGCTCGAGGAAATCAGCGTCGCCACGGTCTATGGGGCCGCGCATCGGGCTAAGTGCCTCCGTCACGTCCTGGCCGACGAGGGGGGCATCCGCGCCGCGGCTCGTGGCTTTCCGCGCGAGCAGTACACCTGCTTCCTCAAAGGCTTCGCGAACAGCACTCACGCGGGCCGCTAACGCATCACCCTCGAAATCCCCATCGATGCGGCTTGCCCATTCCGGCGCGCCATCGGCCGCAACAGCTTTGCCTCCCGGAAACACAAGCGCACCCGAGGCGAAATCGATCTCATAATGGCGCTTCACCATCAGGACCTCGAGACCGGGTTGGTCTCGAAGAAGCAGGATCGTGGCAGACAGGCGCGGTTGCGGCGGCTCCCCCGCAGACCTCTTCGATGACGGTCCAGATCCGTTCCCGTTTGCCTGATCTGACATGGTTCTCTCCAAGATCTTACCGCATCCCCAAAAAATGGAGCGCCGAATTACGCCGTATCTTCAAGCCGATGGAATAGGCTCTGACGGAGTGATTTCAGGGGCCATTGTCCAGAAGGATGCCGCGAGATGCAACAGACTGCCCGTTTCTCGCGCACCAACGCATCCCGGAAAGCCGGATTTGGCATCCGTCTCAATCCTGTTCTGAACCTGCTGAGCGGTGATACCGTCGGCATGATGGCCGGGCGCGATCTTGCCTACGAAGACGCGGCGCGGTTCGGGCTGGCCTGCCTTGATCCCATCGCCAATACACCTCAGAATCATGTCGTCAGTCTGATTGCTGACGCAGCTGCCCTTTCGCGTTCCAGCGCGAAGGATGACAGGCCGATCCACGTCCCCGTTCCGCTGACGGCGCTTACGTCGAGAGGCTTTGCCGCTGCCTGCAGACGTGCTGCCGAACGGTCATGCTTGTGCCCACAGGAGCTTGTCCTCGATGTTGTCGACAGCGCCATTTTTCATAGAAACACCGATGTCATGGCGCGACTGTACGCGTTGCATGGTCTGGGATTTCGCATCGGGATCGACGCACGACAGACGTGGGATGCGCCCCATGCGGATGGGATTGGCCTGCTGGTCGAGCGGATCACGATACGCGGCTGGGCGATTGAACACGATCGTTCCCTGGAGGACAGCATCGAAGCCGCCTCCAATGCCGGTGTGGAGATCATTGCCGAGCGTCCCTATTGGCGAGACGGTCCTTGGCTCGCCGATCTGGGCGTTACCTGCGCCATCAATCCGCGACGGGACGCCTGACAGCGAACGGCTGCTGGGGGCCGTCAATACAGCGCTAAGGTTGAGCTGATAGCTCTGCCCCGGATTAGTTCATCAGCTTGAGCCATTCACGCGCAGCTTTTTGGGCTTCACGTATTTCACCGTCGCTCATCTGGTCTGCTATTTCCTGGCGCAGGACTTTGGCTTCCTCAACGCCCTTTGACGCTGCAAGATTGAACCATTTGTGTGCAGCAATCAGGTCCATCGCGACATCTTCCCCAAGGGAATATGCCAGGCCAGCCTGGTAAAGCGCTTCGGGCTCTGATGTCCCGTCCAGCCCCCCGCAGGGCAACTCGATACTCATCTCTGCGAACGGCATGTTCGTCTTCCTTCAACACCCGGGCTCCGCCTGGCCTCTTGGCCATGTGCTGTGAGCCGCACCCTGCCACCGCCCATCCGGTGACAAGCCCAAGCATGCCGTCTTGTTTTTTCGGTATGGTTAATTTCCAGGTTGCCCGGACGGTTTTTGGTTAACAGATCGGCCGGTTTCATTGACTGGAACTTCACCGGCGATGCTGGCATGGGTGAAGGCAACGCGGGTCAGCCGCGTCACACATCAGCATGCAAGCCACGAAGACGCGCCATGGCACCTCACTTCCAACCGATTTCCTTTCACGGCCACCACGATCACCCCGAAGCATTTGCCGATTTGCTCGGGTCGTCTTTCAGGGAGACGGGCTTTGCCGTGATTGCCGACCATCCGGTCAGCCCATCCATCATCGATCGGGCAACCACTGCGGCGAAAGCGTTCTTCGCCCTGCCTGCGCATGTGAAGGCGCAGTATGACGACAAGGCAAACGGTGGGCAGCGCGGCTACACCGCGTTCGGAACCGAGAATGCGAAGGGAGAAACGCGCGCGGACCTCAAGGAATTCTGGCACAGGGGCCGAACAGCGCCACCGGGCCACGACATGGAAGGTGTGATGCGGCCGACCCCGCCGGTCCCGGAAGTCGACGGCTTTGACACTGCAACCGCAGAGCTTTTCCAAGCCCTCGACGCGATGGGGCTCGATCTCCTCACCGCGGTCGCCCGCCATCTCGGTCTGGACTCCGACTGGTTCACGCCGCGCGTCATCGAAGGCAATTCCATCCTGAGGCTCCTGCACTATCCGCCTCAGACCGAACCTGCGCCGAAGGGCGCTGTCCGGGCTGCAGCCCACGAAGACATCAATGTCATCACGCTCCTGCTCGGCGCCGAAGAAGCGGGGCTCGAAGTCAAGCACCGGTCTGGCGCGTGGCTGGCCATCAATCCGCCGCCTGGTGCATTGGTCGTGAACATCGGCGATATGCTGGACCGGTTGACCGGGGGCGTATTGCCGTCAACCACACACCGCGTTGTCAACCCAAC
Organism: Pseudomonadota bacterium; assembly: GCA_038745855.1. Lineage (GTDB taxonomy): Bacteria > Pseudomonadota > Alphaproteobacteria > Caulobacterales > Hyphomonadaceae > UBA5336. The sequence continues at coordinate 67,808 of JBCDLC010000011.1, forward strand.
GCAGGACCGTCTCGGCCACGCCCGCTATTCCATGCCGTTCTTCCTGCACTTTGCACCTGGTGTCGTCCTGCAGACCCTGCCCCAGTGCCTTGCAGAGGGCGGGCGGGCCGAACCGCCGATCACCGCAAACGACTATCTTCTGGAACGGCTTCGGGAAATCGGTCTCATCAAGGCCTGATCGAAGCGCCTCTGAACACCTTTCACCGAAAGATAATGCGCGGGACGAGCCCGAGCTCCTTTGCAGCCTGTGCGTGCCGGTCGACCACCGTTTCCGAAACCATATCCCGGTCCCCAGCGCTCACGATGAGCGTGAAGTCTCCACCCATGCGGCCGAGCTTTGCACGCGCGAGTATCGCGGCCGAACGACCCGAGAAGATCGCCCCCAGCCGCATGATACGGCCAAGCTGCCGTGCACGCGCTTTCTGGCTATCGTCCATGAGACCCCGGTGCGCCTTTGGAGGGACAAACCGGCGCCGATACCGAATACCAACGGCGTAAGCCACGAAGGCGCGCTCGGTGTGGTCAATTCCCGCATAGGACGCCCAGAGCGCTTGCTCATAGGCCATGTCGGCCCTGTGATCGGGATGGTACCGGCCCGCACTATCGGCCAGCAGGCACGCGACCTTGTAGAGCCGTGCGTCGCGACGCCGGCTGCCGAAGCAAGGCGCTTCAACCTCGAACACATGGGAGAGAAACGCATAAAGGGCCTGCCCGAAATCGACTTGGTGCGTGTCGAGCCGCAGGAACGCTGCCGCCCCATCGTGCAGCGGGTCAGCGTGGAGCGTTTCGGACTGTGTCTCGCCCAGATGCTCCCGAACGACGCCCTCGCGCAGGCCCATCGATGAGATGACCGCACGCTTGGCACCCGACTGGCGCATGAGTTCATCCAGGACTGTCGCAGAAAGCGGCAACTTCGCGCTTCGCCGTCCGGCAATCGCCTGCTTCAGAGGCTCCATGCTCGGATCCGCTTTCCTTACGTCAAAAATATGCGCGACGGTATCGGACACCGCCTTTGCATCCAGCGTGTAGGCGTGCAGCACCTTGAGGGGATACCCCTGCAGATGCATGGCAACCTTTGCCATCGACCGCCATGCACCGCCAACGACATAAAGCGTCTGCGGTTCGGTCGAGACAAGATCAGATGCCTTGATGACTGTACGAATTTTCTTGCGGATGTCGCGCTCCGACGCGTCGAGCAAATGCTCGATGGCGAGCGGGCCGAGCATATGCGTCTCTCCCGAAATATGCTCAGCATGACCTACGGGAAAAAGTTCCATGCTGGAGCCGCCAAGGTCTGCCACCAACCCTTTAGGCGCGTGGAAACCGGCCTTGACCCCCAGGGCCGAGATCCGCCCCTCATCCGGTCCGGACAAAACAGTGACGGGGGCCCCGATCGCCGCTTCGGCTTGCCGGGTGAAATCTGCGCCATCCACAGCCACCCGGACAGCAGCCGTTGCCACCACCCGCACCTCCGAGACGCCTAGCCCGTCGAGAATGCGCCGAAACCGGTGCAGGGCCTTTATCGCCGAGATCCAGCCGGTTGGAGAAAGGCGCAGGGTCCAGGCAAGCCCTGCCCCCAGCCCAGCCATCACCTTCTCATTGAAACGCGGCAAGATCGCTGCCCGCCAGGTCTCGAAGATGACCATTCGGACCGTGTTCGATCCGATATCGACAACGGCGACCCGGCCTTGGCTCGTCATGACCGGCGCTTGGTGGGACTCTTGGGCGCCAGTCGGGGCGGCAGCGAAACTTCAATTGCGTTCCCCCGGCCCGATAAGCTTGGGTTTTCCATGAAATGCTCGTGGGCGCTGAACGCCGCCGCCGGACCGGCTCCATCCGTGCCGCCTTGGGCCTCTTCCCTGGCCTTCGGCGGGCGCATTCGCGCATAGGTGCCATCCCCTTTCATGATCCAACTTTGGGCGTCGTCGTTGATGTTGGCGACCATGATCTGGTTGAGAACTTGGCGGTGGACGGTGGGGGTGAGGACCGGAATGAGCGACTCGACCCGGCGTTTGAGATTGCGCTGCATCCAATCCGCTGAAGAGATGAACACCTTGGCCTTCGAAGAGGGCAACGCCGCACCATTCGCAAAGCAGACGATCCGTGCATGCTCAAGGAAGCGGCCAACGATCGATTTCACGAGAATGGTCTCGGATAATCCGGGCACTCCGGGGCGCAGCCCGCAAATCCCGCGGATGATGAGTGTAATCGGAACCCCTGACTGGCTCGCCCGGTAGAGCGCGTCGATGACGTCATTATCGACGAGAGAGTTCATCTTGGCCCAGATCCCAGACGGCTTCCCTTCACGAGCATTTTCCGCCTCAGCCTCGATCATCTCGATCAGGTCGCGCTCTAGCGTGATCGGCGACATGGCGATTTCCTCGAAATCGGGCCCGATCTCCGGCGGCTCGCGATAGGCCGTCACAAAGTTGAAGAGCTTCGTCGCGTCCCGGCCCAGCGCTTCGTCAGCAGTGAACAATGAGAGGTCTGTGTAGATCCTGGCGGTGATGGGATGGTAATTCCCGGTGCCGTAGTGGGTGTAGTACCGGAGCGCGTCCCCCTCTTTCCGGACGACCTGGGCGACTTTTGCGTGGGTCTTGTACTCGATGAAGCCGTAGACGACCTGCACGCCAGCCCGCTCCAGATCCCGCGCAAGACGCAAGTTCGCTTCCTCGTCGAACCGCGCCTTGATCTCCACTAGGGCCGTGACGTTCTTGCCTGCTTCTGCGGCCTCGATCAGCGCCGCGACAATGGGCGAATTCGCGTTCGTCCGATAAAGCGTCTGCTTGATCGAAACAACGTTCGGATCCTTGGCGGCCTGGCGAACGAATTCAACGACAACATCGAAGCTCTCATAAGGGTGATGCACCAGAATATCCTTGGCGCGAATGGCGGCGAAACAGTCCCCACCCATTTCCCGGATCCGTTCCGGATACCGGGGCTCGAAGGGTGGAAACAGGAGTTCCGGATAGTCGTCGGTGATCAATTCGCTAAGGCTCGACATACCAAGTATACCGTCCGTAAGCACCAGGTCCTGGGGCTCGCTCTCGATCTCCCGCAGGATGAGCTCCCGCAGGTCTTCTGGCGCACCGGCCTCAAGCTTGATCCGGACAATCCGGCCCCGCCGCCGTTGCTTGAGCAGGATCGCGAACTCCTGAAGCAGGTCTTCGGCCTCTTCTTCGATTTCGATATCGCTGTCGCGCACCACACGGAAAACGCATTGACCGGTCCGCTCATAGCCCGGGAAAAACTGGTCAGTGAAGAGGAGCAGCAAGGACTCAAGCGGGAGATAGCGGCTCTCCCGGGGTTTCTTGGAAGGCAGCTTCACAAACCGGGGCGCAAAAGCCGGCAGGGGAAGAAGACCGGTCAATTGGCGGCCCTCGTCAGCGCCTTCTAGCGAGACGGCAACTGCGAACCCCAGGTTGGGAATGAATGGAAAGGGGTGGGCGGGGTCGACGGCCAGGGGCGTTACGATCGGAAACAATCGCTGCTCAAAATACGTCTTCAAAAAGCTATGATCGGCCTTCGTCAGATGGCTGTTGTCCAGCACATGGATGCCGGCGCCTGCCAATTCGGTTTTCAGTGTCTTCCAGCGCTTTTGCTGGGCCTTCATCAGGTCTGCCGCCGCAGCTTCCACGGCTGCCACCTGTTCGGCAGGCGTCATGCCATCCTGGCTTGGCCGCGTGATACCGGCGCGCACCTGTTCGCGAAGACCCGCATACCGGACCATGTAGAATTCATCGAGGTTGCTTGCCGAAATCGACAGGAAACGCAGCCGTTCAAGAAGGGGGTGCGCAGGGTTGGCCGCCTCTTCCAGGACGCGCTCATTGAAAGCTAGCCAGGACAATTCGCGATTTATGAACCGGCCGGGCGACGCCATGATCGCCGCCGCCGTAGGCCGCTCCTTCTCGCTTACCGCCAGCTCTCGATCACTCATCCGCTTCTTCGCCATCCTCGCCCAGATCGCCCGTGTCGCCCAAAACCTCGCGCGCTATCGGTACCGTAAGGCTTCTACCGGTGCCAGAGACCGCCGCGCACAATTCGAGTGCCAGGGTTTCGATCGCGGCATAGTCGCGGGGCACGCGCTTTTCGAGGTAGGTCCAGACATCGTCGGGCAAGCCAACATGCCGGGCGTGACAAGCCGTTTCGATGAGATCTCGCACCATGCTCTCTCCCGGCAGGTCGAGATGGGCAACGGTCATGGCTTTCAGCCTGGACACAAGGTCAGGCTGGCGCGCTGTCCAGGCGATGGGCGATGCTGCCGCCGTCAAAAGCACGCGGGCACCGTTCGAACGCGCCTGGTTGAGTAGGTGTAGCAGGCGGTCATCATCCAGCCCGGTATCGGCGTCATCAAGAGCAGTCGCCCTTCTCGCAAAGGCGTCGAGTTCGGCGAGCGGAGCGGCGTTGAAGGCTTGCGGGCCAATCACCTCGCCATTGTAGCGATAGGCCCACGCGGCCGCGAGGGTCGAACGGCCAGACCGCTCTGGACCTACCAGGCAAAGCCACGGCAGCGGCCACGTCTCGGTGGACTGGATCTGATCGACCGCCTGACGGTTTGCAGGGCCAATGACGAGGTCACCGAAGCTCGGCTCTATCGATGAAAAATCGAACGCGTACTGCATTGGCGGCGGGATGGTTGTCTTCGGATCCGTCAGTTGCATCCTTTTGCCAAGGCCAGCTTAAGGCGCACCCACAGTCGACGAGGTCAGCACCCAGCCCGAAGGATCGGGATCCAGCGCCACGCCGCGCTGGCGGAGTTCGCTCTGCAGGCGGGTGACGTCCTCGCCAGCAAAGGCAAAGCGGACCATGGCCCCATCCCTCGCAATGGCAAGCGTCTGGAAGTCGGAGACAAGCGGCGAGCGGATCAGAGCGCCGCGAAGGGCGTTCCATTCGGCGATCGATGTGTAGAGGATGCTGGCACTGGCGAGAGATTTCACATCCGATCGGATGATGGCTTCGCGTTTCCAGATCTCGCCCAGATAGGCCGTGGAAGCGGTCACCGCCTCCTCAAGGGTGAGGACAGGGTTGGTCGTTCCCAACGCCCGCTGCCCCTGGGGCGTAATGAGTGACAAACGGACCCTGTAAGCGCCCTCCTCGCCCAATAGCTGCGCCATGATTGCGCGTTTGGCCGATGCCGCATCGATTTCGGGCTTCAGGTCTGTCCAGGTCGAACGGGGCCCATAGAACAGCCCTGCCGCGGTTATGTACTGGGCCAGAGCACCGGGATCGGCTTCGGGCCAACTCGCCTGCCAATCGGTGACAGCCTCTCCGCCGCCCACCGGAACCATCAGGGCCAGGGGCGCCTGGCGGTCGAGATAGGGAACGCCGCGCTCGTCGAGAAAGGCCCTCACCGTCCTCGGGTTCAGCACGACAGACATGACCCCGACGTACCGCCCGCCCCCACGGGTCTCCTCTTCCACGTCCACCGCAGCGGTCAACGTCTCGGCCACGGTCTGATCGATGAACAGCCCGCCATTGGCCTGTCGGTCCTCAAAGAGCGTGATCTTCTGGATGAACCGCCTCGAGCCCTCGAGCCGCGCCGCCGCAAGGGCCTGTCGCTGCGCCTCGATCACGCTCGGCGCCGTTTCATCCACAGGTATTCCCTTCACCGTGTAGACCGACCGGATATCGGCCTCGGCAGCCGGAACGGCGTGGGTGGCCCACAAGCCAAGAGCGGTGCAGGCCACCAGCAAACGAACCCAAGTGCGAATCATGTCTGTGAGCCCTCTCTTTTCTCGAGCTTCTAGCAGTCTCGTCCCGTCGCCGGAACCGCCGGTGGACCGTGTCCACAGATGTCGGCGCAGATAAGGCAATGAACCGGCAAACACCCGCCGAACCCTTGGCGCCGGGCAGAGCGCCATGATAGGCGCCTGCCATGACAGACACGAACGCCAAAACGCCTGGAGCGGCACCACTCACCTACCAGTCATCGGGTGTCGACATCGCGGCCGGGAACGCACTGGTCGACGCCATCGGGCCCATGGCCAAGACCACCGCGCGGGCAGGCGTCATGGGCGCGCTAGGCGGGTTTGGCGCCCTCTTCGACCCGAAAGGTGCAGGCTTCAAAGACCCCGTCCTCGTCTCAGGAACCGACGGTGTTGGCACAAAGCTCATGCTCGCCTTCGCAACCGGTCGCCACGATACAATCGGGATCGACCTCGTCGCCATGTGCGCAAACGATGTCCTCTGCCAGGGCGCCGAACCCCTGTTCTTCCTCGACTATTTCGCCACCGGACGCCTCGAATCCGGCATCGCAGAAGCCGTCATCTCAGGCATCGCAGAGGGCTGCAAGCGCGCCGGCTGCGCCCTCGTCGGTGGCGAAACAGCCGAAATGCCCGGCATGTATCCCGAAGGTCACTACGACCTCGCGGGCTTCGTCGTCGGCGCGGCAGAGCGCGGTACCCTCCTGCCGGCAACCCAGGCGATGACCGCCGGCGACGTTCTCATCGGCCTAGGCAGTTCCGGTCCCCACTCGAACGGATATTCCCTGATCCGGCGATGCGTCGAGCGGGCCGGGCTCGCCTATTCCGACCCGGCACCCTGGACCAATGCAGCTGTCGGCGACGCGCTGCTCGAACCGACACGGCTCTACGCCGGCAGCGTCCTCCCCCTCATCAAGTCAAAGAGCCTCAAGGGCCTCGCCCACATCACCGGTGGCGGCCTGACAGAGAACATCCCGCGCATGCTGCCTCAGGGTGACCCCCAATCCCTGGTCGCGAAAATTGACGAGACAGCGTGGACCCCGCCCGCCGTGTTCCAGTGGTTGCAAGACACCGGACAGATCCCGGACGAGGACATGCGCCGCACGTTCAACATGGGGATCGGAATGGTCCTTTGCGCCGCTGAAAGCGATGCGGCCAGCATCCTCGACGCCCTCTCCGAGATGGGCGAGGATCCGGTCGTGATCGGCGCCCTGGCACCGGAATGAGCGACGCGGCAGACAGGACCCGGCTCGCCATTCTGATCTCCGGCCGCGGATCAAACATGTCGGCGGTGCTGGAAGCGGCCAAGGACCCGGCCTATCCTGCAGAGCCGGTGCTCGTTCTCGCAAATCGCCCGGGCGCGAAGGGGCTGGAGATCGCTGCGGAAGCTGGCATCGCAGCCGTGGCGATCGACCACAAACCCCATGGCAAGGACCGCGAAGCCTTCGAACGCGCCATGCAGGACGTCCTGCTCGCCCATGGCACCGAATTCGTGGCGCTCGCCGGTTTCATGCGGGTTTTGACCCCGTGGTTCGTGCACCAGTGGTCCGGCCGGATGGTCAACATCCACCCCTCCCTCCTCCCGAAATACAAGGGGCTCGACACCCATGCCCGCGCCATCGAAGCAGGCGACCGGGAAGCGGGGTGTACCGTGCATTGGGTGTCAGAGGGGGTCGATGAGGGCAACATCATCGGGCAGGCACGCGTGCCCATTGTCGAGGGCGATACCCCGGACACGCTCGCCGCGCGCATCCTCCCCGAAGAGCATCGGCTCTATCCAAAAGCCCTTGCGCAAGCGATCCTCGACTGGCGCGCACGCCGAGACAGCGCCGGAACGCGCCGGTCACGACAAGGTCCGCTCACTCGCCGGCAATCTCGCCAATGAGCCATTCTGCAGCGGTCCCCACGGACTCGCGCTCAAGATCGACCTTGCCATTGGCCGTCCGCATCGCCTGGCTGGAAATGGCGTGCCGCAAGGGCTCAAGCGCGCGCTGGAGGGCACGATCCTCGGCCCGCCCCGGCGCCAGCAACATGACCGCATCATAGGGCGGCAGGGCGCCGGCCGGCTCGTCCAGCAGGACAAGCGAATAGGCATCGATACGGCCATCGGTCGTATACGCGGTGATCACATCCACCTCTCCCGCCTGGACGGCCTCATACATGAACGTCGAATCCATGCCGCGCACGTCGAGCGATTGCAGACCGTAAAGGTCCCGCGTGCGCGTCCATTCGGGCCGGCCGAAGAACTCAGGATCGCTCGCCACCGACAGGCGCTTGCCCGCCAGGTCACTGACTGCTGACAACTGCTCGCGCGCGGCCGTCTCCCCGGTCACCGCATAGGCATAGGCGTTCTCAAACCCCAATGGCGCATAGGCCAGCACGCCATGGACATCCCACAGATAGGCAGACGTTTCCGCATACATGACGGCCCGGGGCGGCACGTCTTCTCGCTCCATGATCGTCGCCCAGAGCGTACCGGTATAGTCGACGTAAAGATCGATCTCCCCCCGGGTGAGCGCGTCGAAGGCCACGGTCGAACCGAGCCCTTCGCGCACATCGACGATCGCGCCTTCCGCCTCGAGATATCGGACAATGACCCCGGCGAGGATGTACTGTTCGGTGAAGGCCTTCGTGGCGAGGGTGATGGTGCGCCCTTCAAGCGGCGCTGCGCCCCCGATAAAGGTTCGGTCTTGCGGTGTGCCCGCCGGCGGCGCACGGAAAACCGAGAGTGCCGGCAGGATGATCGCGATCAGCCCAACCGTACCAAACATCACAAACCGGCGGTTGCGGGTCTCTGCCGAAACTTCGAACGCGCGGATCACCTGGTCGAGCGCCATGGCAAGGGCTGCCGAGACGAGACACCCGAACAGCACGGCCCCCCAATTGCGCGTCTGCAACCCCTGGAAGATGTAGTTGCCGAGGCTTTCCGCGCCCACGGGCGTTGACAAGGTCGCCGCCCCCACAACCCAAACGGCGGCTGTCCGAACTCCGGCGACGATCACCGGCGCAGCGAGGGGCAAATCGACCTGGAGAAGCCGCTGGCGTTCGGTCATCCCAACGCCGAATGCGGCTTCCCTAAGCGGGCCCGGCACCCCGCGAAGGCCCACAATCGTGTTCCGAAGGATCGGAAGGACAGAATAGAGCGCAAGGGCCAGATAGGCGGGCCAGAAGCCGATCCGCCCACCCAGAAGCGGAACCATGAGCGCCAGCAGGGCCAATCCCGGGATGGTCTGCACGATGCTGGCAAACCCAAGCGCTGGACCGGCCAACCGCTCCGACCGGGCCGCCACAACACCCAGGGGAACCGAGACCGCGAGCCCCGTCAGCAGCGCTGCGAAAGAGAGGACCAGATGCCCGGTGTAGCGTCCCGGAAAAACCGCAAGTTCTTCGACAAACATTTTATTGAGGTTACAGCGTTTTCGGCGTTGACGGAAAGACGTCTCCGGCAAGCGCGACCGGCGATCCCATGAGGCTGTTCCATCAATCGCGAAAACGGCCCAAACAGAGTTTATCCAACAGCGCGCGCGAAAAATCCTGAGCGTAATCAGCGCGCTATAAAAAAGTGGCCGCCGCCAATCCTCCCCCTTCCCCGCCGTGGTATAGTCCCGGTCATGGATCTTCTGGTGTTCTTCTTTTTATCCGCGGCGGGGCTGTTCTCAGCTTTTGCGGGGCTTCGGTTTGGCCCGCCCGCCTGCGGTTTTCGGGATTCTTGGGCTGTCCACTGTCTCAGCATTTGCGAGCCG
>JBCDLC010000012.1:0-76942 GCA_038745855.1 Pseudomonadota bacterium
CCGAAGCGGAGCTAAAACTACAGTCCTGAGCCCGCGTCCACGCGAAAAAAGGGCCAGAATCCAAACCAGCGCCCCGTATCGACGCAAAGCGTCGCAAGGCCGACCGGCCGCCGGCGCAACTGCGCCGCCCCCGCGGAGGCGTTTGGCGAAAGCCAAACCTGCCGTGAGCGATATCAACAGGCTACAAGCCGAGAAGGAGCAACGGAGAAAACCCCACAGTCCTGAACCCGATCCATCGCGTAGCGAAGGGCGACAGCCCGAAGCCCAGCGGGCGATCCAGCTAGAACGCCTCCTGGATCATGGCTTCGTAGTCGGCGGCTTCGGCTTTTCGCGGGTTTGAGAACGCGGCCAGATCCTTCAGGGCGTAGGCGATGATGTCGGGCACATCTTCCTCGGTGACGCCCATTTCTCCAAGCCCCGAGGGCATGCCGAGCACGCCGTTGAGCTCTACGATCGCGGCATCGAGGTCGCGCCCCGGTGCAAGACCCATGGCCTGGCGCAGCCGGTCATACTTATCGGCGCAGACCGGCGCATTGAAGCGCAGGACCGTCGGCAAAAGCACCGCGTTCAGCGTGCCGTGGTGCAGGTTGAGCCGCTGGATCCGCCCGATCGCATGGCTCATCGCGTGGACCGCGCCGAGGCCCTGGATGAACGCCATTGCGCCCTCGGTGGAGCACATCATCATCTCCCACCGTGCGTCGCGGTCACCGCCATCCTTCACTGCGCGGGGCAGGTTCTGCCACCCCCGCCAGAGACCATCCAGCGCAACGCCATCGGCGGGCGGATTGACCGAGGGGGTGAGAAAGGCCTCGATACAATGGGTAATCGCATCCATCCCGGTCGCTGCCGTCAGCCCGCTCGGCAAGCCGAACGTCAATTCCGGGTCGCAAATGGCCACCGGCGGGATCAGGCGCGGATTGGCGAAGGTGAGCTTCCGGCCATCCTCCATCACGATCACGAAACCTACGGACACCTCACTGCCCGTCCCGGATGTTGTGGGAACGGCGATCACGGGCGCCACATCCTTGATGCGCTTTCCGCCGCCAGCCATCGGGTCGTACTGGGCCAGCGGTCCGCCACTGCCAGCAAGGAGCGCCACGGCCTTGCCGAGGTCCATCGAAGAGCCGCCGCCCAGGGCGATGACACCGTCACACCCCTCGGCCTTGTAGAGCGCGAAGGCCTCGAGCACGGCCGCCTCGGTCGGATTGCCGGGCGTGCTATCATAGATGAAGGAAACCGCCCCATCCCCGATTGCGCCGAGCACCTTGTCGACCAGTCCAGCGGCCCGAACGCCCTTATCCGTGGCAATCAGGGGCCGCGAGACACCGGTGCGCTTCAATTCGCCCGGGAGCTTTTCGAGCGCGCCGAAGTCGAAGTGGGTGGTCGTGAGGTAGGTCAGCGTCGCCATGGTGTGCTCTTTATCGTGCAAGTGAGTGACAGTGGGACAGAACTAGGCGCCCAACACGCCCCGGATGTCCAGTCAGGTATCACCCATTTGCGGCTTGTCCGGGGACGGCGTGTGAGGGCTCAGGCTCGGGGTTTCAGTGGGTTGGGTTTGGATCGGTGGGATCGGCTGCGGGCTCGCAGGTGCCGGCTCGGGCGCCAGGGTAGGGGATGGTGCCGATGCCGGCTCAGGGGCGGCCGGTTTGGCTTCAGCAGGGGTGGGAGAGGGTATGGGCGCTGGGATTGGCGCTGGCGGGGCTGGCGTTGCAGCCGGCGCGACCTGGGTTGTGGCCGGAGCTGCGACTGGCGCGACATCGGTCGCAACAGTCTGGGGCGCCGGCGTGGGGATAGGCTCGGTCGAAACGGCGGCAGACTGTCGTTGTTTCTGTTGGCGGTAGAGCTGAACGAAATCGACCGGGTCTATCAGAAGAGGCGGGAAACCGCCCTCACGGGTGACATCGGCCACAAGCCGCCGGGCAAAGGGAAACAGCATGCGCGGGCACTCGATCAGAAGGGCCGCTTCGGTTTCTTCTTCGCCCAACCCAACGACCTGGAACAGGCCGCAATAGTCGAGTTCCATCAGGAACAGGGTCGCTTCACCAATATGGGCGCGCGCCTTCATCTTGAGACTTGTCTCGTAAACACCCTGTCCGCCGTCGCGCGGCGCCGCAGACACATCGATACCGATATCGATGTTTGGCTGTCCTTCAGGAAGTTGGCTGGCGGGATTTTCGAAGGAGAGATCCTTGACGAATTGCGACAGGGCGCGAAGCGTCGGGGCCGGGGGTGCGCTCTGGTCTGTCATGGCTTGCTCCTGACGTTTGATCGGGTTCGCGCTACCATGGGGCTGCTAGTGGGTGCAATCCGCCGCTTGTGGCGCGACATTGCGCAGAACTGGCATCATCGTCGCATTGCGCCTATGTGTCTTGTCTCCTGGCTCAAAAGCAGAATTAGGAATGGTTGTGGAAGTTCTGATCCTCGCGGCAATCGCCCTCTTCGTCCTTTCCCGCCTCTATGTCGCCCTCGGCCGCGACGACGGACCGCCGGATGGCCGCAGCCGCGGCGCACCGCTGGCGACGGAGCCTTCCGCCGTACCGAACGAAGAACGGGCCGCAGAAGACCGGCCGATCTTCTCCAGTGGCGGCATTCCCGGGTTGGAAGACATCCACGAAGTCGACCCCAGTTTCGAGCCCCGGGGTTTCCTCACGGGCGCGCGCTCTGCCTACGAGATGATCGTCGAGGCCTTTGCCGATGGTGACCGCAAGACGCTACAGCCCCTGCTCGATGACGATGTCTACGCCGCATGGAACCAGGCCATCACCGACCGCGAGGAAAGTGGCGAGGAGCCAATGCGCTTGTTGCGGTTGAAGAAGGCCGAGATCGAGAGTGGCGAGCTCTCGGGCAGGACTGCGCGGGTTTCGGTACGCTATGAATCCGATCTGGGTGATGGCGAGCGGACACGGACGGCGAAGGAAATCTGGATCTTCAAGCGGGATGTGGACAGCGCAGATCCGAATTGGCTCCTGGACGATGTGGAGCCCGCAAGCTGAGATTTAACTTGGCGATGTGGCTCGGACTGGGCCAGCCTCCCGTCATGTTCGGCCGTCTCGTTTCTTCCGCCGCCAGCCTCCTCGCTGCTCTGCTCCTGCTTGGTGCCTGCGCCAATTCTCCGGCGCCCGTCTCTCCGCCCAGCGCGCCAGAGCAGCCGCCGAGGCTGCCGGTTCCGACGCCGCCCGCCACAATCGTCGAAAGTGCACAACCCGATCCCTACGCGGCACCGGTTGGACTTGCGCCGGCGCCCTTGTTCCCGTCTGTGCCTGAGTGGACCGCAGTTGACCCCCGGGCTGGGTTGTCCGCGCTGAAGCGAAGCTGCGAAGCCCTGCTTGCTCGGCCAGAACCTGGGGCGCTTGTTTCCACACGAGCCGCCTGGGCCGGGACCATAGACGAATGGCAACAAGCATGTACCGGTCTCGTGGTTGCGCCCGACGCCGAAAGCGCCAGGGCCGTGCTCGAGGCGCGATTTGTGCCCGTGGAAGTGGTCGACCCGGCCGGTAATGGGAAGTTCACCGGCTATTTCGAACCGGTCATCGACGCCCGCGACCGTCCGTCGGGCCGGTTTACCGACGCGATCCCCGGCCCACCTGGCGACCTGCTCGTGTCCGGCGAACGGCGGCTCCAACGTCTGCCAAACGGCAGGACCCGGCCCTATCCAGCGCGTGCGAATATCCGGCCGAACCCGGCGACCATCCTTGGCTACGCCGATCCGGCCGACCTGTTCTTCCTGCAGATCCAGGGGTCCGGCCGGCTCGTGTTCGAGGATGGGCGCATAATTCGGGCTGCGTACCACGCCCACAATGGCCGCGACTTCGTCTCGACCGCCAATTGGCTCGTCCAGAATGGCGAGATCCCCAAAGGACAAGCCTCGATGCAGGGCATCCGGAGCTGGATGGCATCGGCCTCGCCCGCCCGGTTGCGCCAAGCGATCAACGCCAATCCGCGCTACGTGTTCTTTGAAGCCCAGCCGATCGACAGGCCAAATGAAGGGCCTGCCGGCGCGCTAGGGGTGCCACTGACAGCGCTCGGCGCGATGGCGGTGGACCCTGAATTCCACGCGTTGGGCGTACCCTATGTGGTAGAGACAACGGCGCCGGGGCTCGGTGGTCTGTGGCGCGGGGTGCTTGTGGCCCAGGATACAGGCGGCGCCATCAAGGGCCCGGTCCGGGGGGATATATACTTCGGCACGGGCGCAGAAGCTGGGGACCGCGCAGGCACTATGAACGCGCCCGGTCGGATGTGGGCCCTGTTGCCGCCTGTCGTTGCGGAGCGGTTGCGGCCAGGCGCATAGCGCCTAGGCTCGACGAAAGACCTCCGTGTCTCCGCAGTGACGCCTCGCCGCCGCCCCAATTAGGCGCGAGCGTTCGCTCACAATAGAGACACGAGGGAGATAGAAATGATCCGTTCCATTGGAGCCATTGCCATCGGCATCGCCGCTGCGCTGGGGCCAATCGCCAGCCAGACGCCAGCCGAGGCAAAACCTGCAGAGCCCACATCGACACCGGCAACCAGCCAGGAGGACAGCGCCGTGCATTCCTACATCCTGCTCGACCGAACCGGCTCCATGTCCTCGATCTGGGATGAAGCCCTTTCTTCGGTGAACGCCTATGCTGCTTCGGTCGCAGAGGAGGAAGATGGCGGATTTGACACATTGGACACACAGGTGACGGTTGCGGTGTTCGATGCCCAGGAAGGGCTTCAGTTCGATCTTCTGAGGAAGGGCGTCAATGCAGATGCGTGGACGCCCGTCAGCCAGTCGGAAGCGCACCCCCGGGGTATGACCCCCCTGTTTGATGCAATCGGCCGGATGGTTGCGGTTGCCGAAGCGGACGCGCCCGACAAGGCCGTTATCGTGATCATGACAGACGGCCATGAGAACGCATCTCGCGAGATCACGAAGGACGGTGCCAAGGCCGCGCTGGACAGGGTGCGGGCCAAGGGATGGGATGTGGTTTTCCTGGGCGCAGAATTCGCGCGCTTTGATGATGCGGGCGCCGTTGGCGTGTCAGCGTCGAAGTCCATGGCGATCGGATCAGGGCAGCTCAGCACCTCAATGGAACGGCTCGCCAAGCAAAGCCGCGCCTATGGCAAAGGCGAGCAGGCCGAAGTGATCTTCGACGAGGAAGACCGCGCTGCAGCCGGTGAAGAGGCAGTGAAACAGCGCAAAGGACAGTAGGCATTGCGATGATCGCGAGAAAAACCCCGCCGGCACTGGCGGGGTTTGTTCGTCATCGCGCGAAGATCAATCGGACCGCTCGGCAAGGGTCTAAGCGAACACTTCCAGTGTTTGTTCCCCTTGACCGTCCTGCAGCGCGCGGGGCCTTTAAGACCCTCCGTTCAGGAAGCTGTACATGTCCCAAATACCCGCGCTTGGCGTCTGTTATTATCCGGAACACTGGGATCCGTCGGTATGGGCTCGGGACGCCGAACAGATGGCGGCCCTGGGTCTCAAACGGGTGCGCATTGGCGAGTTTGCCTGGGCAAAGATCGAACCACAGGCCGGCCAATTCGACTGGGAATGGCTCGATGCTGCGATAGACGCCTGCGCAAAGGTTGGCCTGGAAGTCATGTTGGGCACACCGACGGCGACACCGCCGAAATGGCTCGTCGATCGGTATCCCGATATCCTATCGGTCGACCGGCAAGGCCGTCCAAGGCGGTTTGGATCGCGCCGTCACTACTGTTTCTCCTCCCGAACCTATGCGCGGGAAGCGGCCCGGATCACCGGCGAGCTGGTCAAAAGATACGGCCACCACCTGGCGGTTACACACTGGCAGCTCGATAATGAATATGGGTGCCACGACACGGTTCGGAGCTATTCCCAGGAGGCAGAGCGCGCATTCCGCACCTGGCTGGCGGCGCGATACGGCACCGTGGAAGCGCTCAACAAGGCGTGGGGTACGGTGTTCTGGAGCCAGACCTATGACAGCTTCGAAGCGGTCGATCTCCCGAACCTCACCGTGACCGAGGCGAACCCCGCCCATGTGATGGATTTCTATCGGTTTTCTTCAGACGTCGTTATCGCCTTTAACCAGATGAAGGCCGAAATCATCCGTACACACGCCCCGGATGCGACCCTTCTCCATAACGGGATGGGAAATTTCTTCCAGTTTGATCATTATGCCCTGGGCGAAGACCTCGATGCGATGGGATGGGACAGCTACCCTCTCGGCTTTCTCGATGTTGGTCCGTATACGGCCGAGGAGCAACGGGCCCACATGCGTCAGGGTCATCCGGACTTTGCTGGCTTCCATCACGACCTCTTCTCCCGGTGCGGAAAGGGCCGGTTTCAGGTTATCGAGCAGCAACCCGGTCCCGTGAATTGGGCCCGGCACAATCCCGCGCCCTTGCCCGGCATGGTTCGACTTTGGACACTGGAGGCCGCTGCCCACGGCGCCGAAGCGGTACAATACTTCCGCTGGCGACAGGTTCCCATCGCACAGGAGCAGATGCATGCGGGCTTGCAACGGATCGACGGCTCTCCAGCTGAAGCACACGCCGAAGTCGCCGCGGCGTCGCAGGACCTGGAAACGCTTGGCCCGTTACCGCCAAGGGCAAAGGCGCCCGTCGCACTGATCATGGATTATGAGTCCCACTGGTATTTCCAAACGCAGCCCCAGGGTCGGACATGGTCGTTTGACCGTATACTGATGGACTGGTATGGCGCGTTGCGGCAGCTGGGCCTGGATGTGGATATTCTCTCTCCGTCGGACGAACTCACGGGTTATTCTGCGGTCTTCGTGCCGTCGCTCCCACATATCAGCGACGCGCTGTTGGCGTCGATCAAGGGGACAGATGCCCAATTCGTATTCGGCCCACGAACGTTCTCCCGTACACGGAATGGTGCCATCCCACCAAGCCTGTCGCCCGGGCCCTTGATCGATGTGCTGGGGCTCAAGATCGACAGGAGTGAGAGCTTCCCACCAGGCCACGAGGAAACCGCGACCTGGGAGGGACAGCCCATTTCAGGAACCGTTTGGCTGGACCATGTCGAGGCGAAGAGCCGGCCGCTCGTCCGCACGGAAGAGGGCGTTGGTTTGCTCTATCATTCCGGCCGCTTCACCTATGTCGCAACGGTGCCATCGGCTGTCTTTCTTCGAAAGATTGCCAATCACGTGCTGGGTCTAGCAGGAATAGAGCGGCAAGAGCTGCCGGATGGCGTGCGCCTTCGAAGGCGAGGCAGGTATACATTTGCGTTCAACTACGCAGCGGAGAAGCGATTGCTGCCGGCGAAGCTCATGGGCGATGGCGCAAGGATCGTTATCGGTAGTACGGCTCTCGATCCAGGCGGGGTTACCGTATGGCAGACCTGATCTTCGAAGGGCTGGCGGAGGGACTGGAGCGGGTACACGGAATCGAACCGAGATCCTCAGCTTGGAAGGCTGCTGCACTACCGTTGTGCTATACCCGCGCTGGGCGCTGGCCGGTCGGATACGGAAGCGGGTGGTGGAGGGAGCTGGATTCGAACCAGCGTACGCATAGCGGCCAGATTTACAGTCTGGTGGATTTAACCACTCTCCCATCCCTCCGAAGCCCTCGCCATCTTCGTGCGGGGGCTGGCTTCCGCATTGCCCGGAAGGCGCCGCAGATCCGCTTTGCAGAGCGCGTTTGTAACGCCCCCTGCAGAACGGAACCGGTCTTATAGGGATGAAGCGATCCCCGCGCAACCGGCCCCAGCAGGATACCGGAGCCCCGATCTGGATCTGGGGAAGTCACGCCGTATCCGCTGCGCTGGCCAATCCTGCGCGGCAGATCGAGACCGTGCTGGCAACCGAGAATGCTGCGCGGAGGCTCGGCGTCGAAACGGCAGAACACGCAACGGCAAAGGCGATTGATCACGCGCTGCCCAGTGGCGCAGTCCACCAGGGGATTGCGGCTCGCGTGCATCCGCTTCCCGGCCTTACACTTGACGAGCTTATCGAACGTCAGCCGCGAGTCGTCGCCATCCTCGACCAGGTGAGTGATCCCCACAATCTGGGCGCCATCATGCGCTCGGCAGCAGCCTTCAATATTGAGGGGATTGTCCTCCAGACCCGACATACGCCCGCCATTACAGGCATTGTTGCGAAAAGCGCGGCAGGTGCCGTCGAAACCGTGCCAGAGGTGCGCGTGGTCAACATCGCTCGCAGTATCGGGTCTCTGCAAACGGTCGGATATACCGCTGTTGGTCTCGCAGGCGGCAGCGGTTCGAGCCAAACGCTGTCGAAAGCGGTCGATGCTGCTATGGAAAAAGGCGGTCGGATCGCCCTAGTTCTAGGCGCTGAAGGCGCAGGTTTGCGGCCCGCCGTGGCGAAGGCCTGTGCGATCTTGGCGGGGATCCCGATCGCAGAGACGATGGAAAGCCTCAACGTGTCGAACGCCGCTGCCATCGCATTCTATGAAACGGCCCAGGCGCTCCGCGGACAGGCGGACGAAAACTGAACCGAAAGCATCAATCGCGCGCGAAACAGTCCCTCTCACCAACGCATTTTCGCCGGATTGATTGGGTGCTATGACGTACGGCGTAGTTGCGGGGTTGCCATGTTGCGTTTCATTTCGATCCTACTGATTGTCGCAGGGCTGGCCGTGGCCGCTTTTGCAGGGCTCAAACTTGCAGGGCCAAACGAGGTATCACTCGACCCGCCCCCCGTTGCGGATGAAATGGCCCCGATGGAAAGCGCGGCCGTCGAAACTGCACGGTCAGCGGCAGCTGTCCCAGCACCAACAGTGTCGGAATACGCTTTCGAGACCGCGACCATGCAGGCGGACAAAGCAACCGCCCTCAGGGAAGTTCCGATTGCGCATGAAACGCCTGACTCCGTTCTCATGGATACTGCGTTCGAGGTGACCCTTGCGATCGATTCGACGGGTGCGGACAGCGCAAGCCGCACACTGCCTGGGCAAGGGAGCGTCGTCGAGGGGACGGCTATGGTGGGCGAGGAAGCGAAGGCGTTGCTGACGGGCACGAATTTCGAGATCGAGCGCTTGTCGCCCGAAACGCAAACCCTGTCGGATTTCGCAGCAAATACATGGCGCTGGCGCGTGAAGGCCCAGGCGGAGGGCCAGCACGATCTGGTGCTCGAGATTTTTGCCATGGATGGCGCGCGGGCGCTGCCGGTGCGGAGTTACAGGGACACGATATCGGTTCAGGTGACGACGGTTGGTCGTTTGGTGAACGCAGCGAATGAGGCAAATCCAATTGTGATGCTGCTGGGCGGTATCGGGTCGATCCTCGGTGGTGCCATCGGGGTTTTCCGCTTCTTCAGGAGCTAAGTGGCCGATCCGTCTCCGCCAGAATGGCCGATACCGTTTCCCGGGTCCCGGTACGCCAGTCGCGGAACGAGAAACCAAATGTCGAAATCGCCTTGGATGCATCCAAGCGGGCGTTGGCGGGTCTGGGCGCCGCAGCACCAAAGGCGGCGGTACTTACGGGCTCCACCGCTGCCGTCTGACCACCCATAGTGACGCTCATTTCAAAGATCTCTGCCGCCTGGCTGGCCCGGTCGACCGGCGCATCGGCAGCGAGATGATACACGCCCCATCCCTCGAACGCGGGGCGTCGGGCAGCGTCTTCCATATCCAATAATGCGGCAGCGATATCCAAAGAGTGCGTCGGGTGGCCAATCTGATCGGAAACGACTCGAATTGTGTCCCGGCCTTCCGCCAACCTAAGCATCGTGCGAACGAATGAGCCTCCGAACGAACTATAAACCCAGCTCACGCGGGCGATGAGATGACGCCGGCATTCCGATGCAACGGCCCGTTCTCCCGAAAGTTTCGATGCGCCATAAACGCTAATCGGATTGGGCGCGTCCGCTTCGGTATAGGGGCGCTCTTCGCGGCCATCGAAGACACAATCTGTCGACATGTGAATGAGCGGGATGTTTCTCCGCTCGGCCTCCCGCGCAAGAAAAGCGGGACCCGTCTGATTGATGGCAAAAGCCGTGTCGATGTCCGTTTGCCCTCGGTCAAGGTCTGTATAAGCTGCCGCGTTGATGATTGACCGTGGACGGAGGGTATCAAGGACTTGGTTGAGCGTTAGCGGATCCAAGAGATCAAGTTGTGGCCGACCTGAACAGACGAGGGGGACACCCCGCTTCTTTGCAACATGGGCCAACGCCGTCGCCGCCTGGCCTTGTCTTCCAACCACCAGAATTTGCGAAGTTGCATCGGCGCTCATACCACCAAGTCCTCGAACGGCGTTCGGAACTCCTTAAAACCAGGCCAGGTCCCGTCGCGGTCCGACAGCGAAACCGGGCCGTACTGCTTCGGCCATGGGATGGCCAACGTGGGATCATCCCATGGCAAGCCGCCTTCCGTTTCCGGCGCATAGGGCGCGCTGACCTTATAGCTGACGACGGCCTCGTCGGTGAGGGTCATGAATCCGTGTGCAAATCCCGCAGGCACGTAAAGCTGCTCGCCTTTCTCAGCGGTCAGTTCGACACACGCCGCCTGACCGTAATACGGTGATTGCGCTCGGATATCGACAGCAACGTCGAAGATACTGCCGTTCATACACTGAACCAGTTTTGATTGTGCTGCGGGCGGTGCCTGGAAATGCAGACCCCGCACCGTTCCTGCCCGGGCCGATCTTGACGTGTTGTCCTGAACGAACCCGGGTTCGATGCCTTCTGCCTTGTAACGATCGGCCTTGAAGCTTTCCCAGAACACCCCCCGGCCGTCCGTGAACTGCCGGGGCTTGATAAGGCACAGCCCCGGTATCTCCAGGGGAATGAATTCCATTAGTCGCGTCCTCTCCAATCCCTGTACCAGTCAACGAATACGGCGAGACCATCTTGCATCCGCGTTTGCGGCGTGTAGCCGTAATCGGCCTGGAAGCGACGAATGTCCGCATACGTCTCTGTGACATCCCCGGGCTGCATGGGTTCCATGATCCTGTTAGCCGGTTTTCCGACGAGACGCTCAATCACCTCTATCATCTCAATCAAGGTTTCAGGACGGGAATTGCCGACGTTATAGACTTTGTGTGTGGTCGCTCCACTCGCGAATTCTGGCGGACCCTCGATGGTTGCGCAGAGGCCCGAAACCACATCGTCCACGTAGGTCATATCACGGCGCATCTGCCCGCCGTTAAAGACACGGATAGGCTCCCCGTCGAATATCCTTTGGGTAAACATCCAGTAGGCCATATCGGGGCGGCCCCATGGTCCGTATACGGTAAAGAAGCGCAGCCCTATCTGCTTCAGGCCGTAGAGGTGGGCGTAGGCAGTGCTCATCAGCTCATCCGCCCGCTTGGTCGCAGCATACAGCGATACCGGATCCGCCGCTGCCTGGTCCTCGCTGAGCGGAAGAGTGCTCGTATCTCCGTAGACGGAGCTTGATGACGCGTAGACAAGATGACTTACGGAAGGCGCGTGGCGACATGCTTCGAGCACGGATAAGTGCCCGAGCAGATTCGCCTCCGCATAATCGAAGGGATGATCGATGGAATGGCGCACACCCGGTTGCGCGGCCAGATGCACCACAACGTCCGGCGCTTGCTCGGAAACAAAGGACCCAAAAACCTCGCGCGCGGCGACGTTGCGCTCATGGAAGGAAATGCTGTCGCCAAGCGCCGCCAACCGCGCTTTCTTGAGGCCGATCCCGTAATAGGGCGACAGGGAGTCTACACCGACGACGGAATGCCCGCCCGCAACAAGCGCTTTCGCCGTATGGAAGCCAATAAATCCAGCGGCACCTGTTACCAGAACTTTCATCAGGCCATTCTTCCGAAGGTTCTCCGACCATCAGACCTCTAGCCCGGCGCTGACCGGCTGTGAAGGACGCGCACGGGACAACTTCCTGGAGCGGCTTCCCCAACGTTCATACTCGCCTTTTCGACCGGGTTTGCTAAGCCCCGCAGCAAGACAGACGAATGGGAGAGCCGAATGCCTGGCAACAAGATGCCCGTCCTGGTGGGTGTGGGACAAGTGGTCGATCACTGGCGCGCTGAGGATGGAGCGGAAAAGGCGCCGTCGCCGCTGTCTCTTTCGGTTACCGCCAGCCAGAGGGCTTTCAAGGATTCAGGCGTGAAAGACGCGGCTTCGCTTGTCGACACCGTCGCGATGGGCCGCACGAACGAGACGAGTTTCGCAGCGGCTGTGCAGCCCTTTGGCCTCAATGCCAATCTCCCGGGCACCCTGGCGCGCGAAATCGGCGCCACACCGTCCACGTTGATTTACGAGATCGCTGGCGGCCAGAGTCCCCAAGCGTTGGTCAATGAAATGGCTGCCAGGATCCACGCTGGAGAAAGCGTCTGCACGCTCGTTGTCGGGGCAGAGGCCATAGGCGCGACCAAGACCGCCCGCCGCGCCGGCATTGCTCTGAATTGGGAGGATGATGACCCTCGGCCCCTCGATGATCGGGGCTATGGTCCACCGCTACTCAACAGGAACGAGGCGAAGCACGGCCTTGTCGTGCCCGCCTATTTCTACGCGCTTTTCCAAACAGCCATCGCGAAAAACCGTGGTGAAGGCCGAGAGGCGCACCGCAAAACCATGTCTGCCCTCTTCGCTCCTTTCAGTGCGGTCGCGGCCGGAAATCCCCATGCGCAGTTCCCGACAGAGCGGACCGCCGAGTGGTTGGCAGCCCCTTCGCAGGAAAACCGGCCCATCGCAGACCCGTTCCTAAAATGGCATGTTGCCCAAGACGCCGTAAATCTGAGCGCGGCTGTGCTTCTGATGGATGAGGAAAAAGCCGATGCGCTCGGCATTCCTGCGGAAAAACGCGTCTATTTGCATGGAGCGGGTGAAGCCACGGACAGCAATATCTCGGAACGGCCGAAAGTCGATGGTTCGTGGGCAATGGATGTGGCGCTCAACCGCGCTTTCGATCAGGCTGGACGAACGCAAGCGGATATTGCGCTGTTTGACCTCTATTCATGTTTTCCCTGCGCGGTCATGAGCGCCTGCTCTGTCATGGGCATCGAGGAAACCAACGACCCGCGACCGCTCACGGTGACCGGGGGGCTACCCTTCTTCGGTGGACCAGGGAACAACTACTCCATGCACGGTATTGCAAGCATGGCGGAACGGTTGCGCGCGGCACCCGGGCAGTTTGGTCTGGTGCTGGCCAATGGGGGCTGGATGACGAAGGAAGCCGCCGCGATCTATTCGACAGGCCGCCCGAATGCCTTCTCCCCCGTTGAGCCAGGAGCCTATGCCAAGGACATCGTGGAAATCGAAAACGCGCCGCGTTCAGGCACGCTTGAAACCTACACAGTGGTGCACGGACGATCGGGCCCCAGCGAAGCTATCGCTTTCTGCCGCACCGGCGATGGCAAACGCTTTATTGCCGTGGGGGACGATGCTTCTATCAAGGCGCTGTCCGCAGATGAAAACCAGGTGGGGAGGCCGGTTACGGCGACATCTGAGAACGAAGTCAATACGTTCAGCCTGGCTTAACCGGCTAAAGCGGCGACTTTTCAACTAGACCCATGGCGCCGCTTTAGAGTCGTGTTTTTACGCGCTTCCCGGGCGGCGAACCGTGTACACTTCACCTGGAAGCGCTTTAGGCCTGTAGCCGGTAACCGCCAGCGTCTGTCAGCAGGATGCGCGCGTTTGAGGGATCGGGCTCGATCTTCTGGCGCAGCCGATAGACGTGGGTTTCAAGGGTGTGGGTCGTGACATTCGCGTTGTAGCCCCACACCTCTTTAAGAAGCTCGTCCCGGGCGACGGATTTACCGCTCGCCTTGTAGAGATACTTCAGAATGTTGGTTTCTTTCTCCGTCAGGCGGATCTTCTTGTCTTCTTCGGTGACCAGAAGCTTCATTGCTGGTCTGAATTCGTAAGGGCCGACCTGGAAGGTGGCATCCTCGCTCTGTTCGAACGTACGCAACTGTGCGCGGACCCGCGCCAGCAAGACGGAGAAGCGGAAAGGTTTTGTGACGTAATCGTTGGCTCCGGATTCGAGGCCGAGGATTGTATCGGCGTCCGTATCCTGACCGGTCAGCATGATGACGGGCGTGTTGACCCCTTTTGACCGCAACTGCTTGCAAGCTTCTCGACCATCCATGTCTGGTAAGTCGACGTCGAAAAGGATCAGATCGATCCGGTTACTTTCAGCGATTTGCATGCCCGCCCTGGCGGTGGACGCCTGAACGGGCTCAAAGCCATCATACATTTCGAATTGTTCTGCCAGGGCTTCGCGCAGGTCGTCATCGTCATCGATGAGAAGGATCGTCTTGTCAGGGGTCATGGTCTCGTCTCCAGTTGCCGAGAGACTTGTGACAATCACTTTCTTGGCACAAGCATTGAGCCTGTCACTCTATGATCACGGTTTGGGGAGTGTGAAGTGATCACGCGATTTCAAGCGCATGCGGATGGTCGGTTTGAGGGGCCGGATATCCGTACGCGGTGCATCTTGGGGCGTTCGGGTGTGATCGCTGCCGATGCCAAAAGCGAGGGCGACGGTTATTCTCCTGCCGGGACGTGGCGCCTGTTATGGGTGTATTACCGGCCTGACAGGGCTGCGCAGCCGGAAACCGGGCTACCGCTCACCGCGCTCAAAGAGAGTGATGGCTGGTGCGATGATCCCGACCACACGCTCTACAATCAACTTATCAATCGCCCGTTCGATGCATCACATGAACACCTATGGCGAGACGATGGCGTGTACGACCTGATCGTTGTGCTGTCACACAATAGAGAGCCCATTATCCCAGGCCGGGGAAGCGCGATTTTCATGCACCTCAACCGACCTGAAAGAACGCCCACGGAGGGCTGTGTCGCGCTCGACCGCGAAGACCTTTTGCACGTGTTAAAAACGAGCGTGCCTGGCACGACGGTCGAGATCATTTCTTAGGCTGATCGGACAGTTGGATATCCGCTGGCAGCGCTCTCAGTTGATTACTTCGACATCGCTGACCTTGGGATTGAACATTCGTCCGACGTAAGACCACTCGCCGGGAATATCATCGACGGCAACCCTCACGTGCCACTGATCGCGCGGCCGAGGTATATCTGTCCGCGCAGCGTCAGTGCGATAGAGCGGAACAAGATCGACGACGGTGCCGATAACGCCTTCGCCAGAGGCGTGATAGGCTGCCTGGGTTGGGCCCACATACCGCACTCGGGAACCGATTTCGGGGATCTGTTGCATTGGACATTCTCCTCTACCGCGAAGACGCGTGCGTTCTCTCGCGTCAACGAATAGAGAAACCGCTTCGCCAGGCACCGTCTGGGCCGGAGACTGGCAAGGGCGCGGCAAGAATGTGGCGGTGTTAAGGCCCTGTTAACCACTCTAAACTGCCGTTCAGATTGACTGGGAAGTATCAGGTCGCCTGCTTCCAAAGTGGCGTTCCGCGCAGACTATCGATGAATGCTGCATGGGCTTTTTTCTCAGCGGACGTGATCAGCGGTTTGAGCGGCTTCGGGCGCGGCTTTGCCGGCGGACGGTCCTTGCCTTTACCGGTGCCGCCTTCTCCCGAGAAGTCGAAAGCGCGCGCGCGGCCGCCTAGAAGTTCAAGGTAAACGTCGGCAAGCAACTGGGAGTCGAGGAGCGCGCCATGCAAGGTTCGGCTTTCGAGCGAGATATCAAAACGGCGACACAAGGCATCCAAGTTGGCTGGCGCGCCGGGGTAGCGCTTGCGTGCCATGGCGACTGTATCAATCCACCGGTCCTCCGGTATCGTAGGACGGCCGCACCGTTCGAGTTCCATGTTCAGGAAGCCCCGGTCAAAGGACGCGTTATGGGCGACGATGGTTGCGTCCCCGAGGAAGTCGAGGAACGCATCCACGACCCCTGGGTCCTCGAAGGTCGGTTTGTCGGCCAGTATTTCGTCGGTAATTCCTGTAATCTTGATTGTCGCTTCCGAGACCGGTCGCCCTGGATTTACAAACTGGCGGAATGTCCGACCGGTCGCGACATGGTTGATAAGTTCTACCGCGCCCATCTCGATGATGCGGTCGCCGCTATGAGGATCGAGCCCTGTTGTTTCGGTGTCAAAGGCGATTTCACGAACCGCTTGTGCCATCCTTTTGCTCCCCATCGAGGCGAATCATGAGCGCCATGATGGCGCGAACCTGCTCCCGTGCAAAGTTGAAACCGAAATTGGTGTTTATGATGAAATCGGCGCGGGCTCGTTTCTCTGCGTCAGGGGTCTGTTTGGCGAGGATGGCTTCAAAGTCAGCCTCGCTCATCTCACCACGGTCAAGCACGCGCTGACGCTGCACATCTGCCGGCGCAGTGACGACGCAGACATAGTCGCACCGTTGGTTGCCACCGGTTTCGAAGAGCAGCGGTATATCGAGCACTGCACAGGCGGCGCCGGTTGCGAGCGCATCCTGTCGGAAGGTCATCTGCGTGAGGCCGACGAGCGGGTGAACAATGGTCTCAAGCCGTTTCATCGCGTCAGGATCTGAAACAACCCTCGCCCTGAGCTTTGCCCGATCGATGCCGCCTTCATCGTTGAGGCAGCCTGGAAAAGCACTCTCTAGCGGCGCGACGGCCGAACCGCCCGGCGCATAGATCGCGTGAACCGCAGCGTCGGCATCATAGACCGGCGCGCCCGCCTCTCGGAACATTTCGGCCGTCGCCGACTTGCCCATGCCGATGGATCCGGTGAGGCCAAGGATGATCATGACACGAGCCTCAAGGCGTCGCGGCACCGGGCCAACGCTGCTGTTCGGTCCGGAGCGACGCCGTGCCAGATGTCAAAAGACAGCGCAGCCTGAGCCACGAGCATCCCGAGTCCATCGGCTGTTTTCCACCCTTCGCGCGCGGCTCGGGCGAGCGATTGCTCCGCAGCTTTACCGTAGCTGATATCGTAGAAAAGCCGCCCGTTGCCCTGACCCAAGTCTAGAGTGCCGGTGTTGCCATGGCCGAGGCTGAGCGTATTGACGATGGCATCGGAATACGCTGCTACGTCTGGTGTGCTCTCCAAGCTGGTCGCTGCATCCTGTGGGAGACCCAAAGACTGCACGAGAGCCGCGGCGCGCGAGACGGTTCTGTTGGCGACTTTGACTACGTAACCTCTCGCACTGAGACCGCGCACAATCGCCTGTGCAGCACCGCCCGCACCAAGAACAAGGATCGGACAGGCCTGCAAGCGTCCTGCGTGAGCGCGGTCGAAATCATCGAGAAAGCCCTGATAGTCAGTATTATCGCCGAACCACGCTCCATCACCTTGGCGCGAGAGTGTGTTGACGGCACCCAAGGTCTCGGCCAGCGGCGAGCGCGTGTCGCAAAGTGCCGCAACATGGATCTTATGGGGGAGGGTCACGTTCAGGCCGCGCACACCGTCGCGCTCCAAAGCGGCGATACCGGCTTGCAAGGTGCCGGCGGGAATGCGAAAGGCGCGGTAGTCGCCATCAATGCCGTGGTCACGCATCCACCCACGGTGGATAAGAGGGGACAGGGAATGGGCGACGGGGTCCCCGATGACGCCGTACTGGCCACCCACCTATTGCTCCAGAACGCCGCGCTGCCGAAGAAACTCCAACAGCGGAAGAAGCGGTAGTCCGAGGATCGAAAAATAATCGCCTTCTATTTCCGAGAAAAGTTGCACGCCAAGGCTTTCGAGTTGATAGCCGCCGACCGTGGACAGGACTCGATCTCCAACCTCATCAAGGTAACGATCGATAAAGGACGACGACAGCGGCCGCATGGTCAATTTTGGCCTCGATAAATGACGCCAGACGACTTCCTCATGCTCGCAAACAACAAGAGCCGTTTCCAGTCTGTGGGACTGGCCAGACAGAGCTTCCAGATGGCCGCGCGCTTCTTCCACTGATTTCGGCTTGTCAAAAGCGCGATCACCAAGACCGAGCATCTGGTCTCCACCGATGACCAATCCGGAATGCGCCTTTGAAATGTCTTTTGCTTTCAATTCAGCGAGCGCCATGGCTTGGGCTGCTACGCTCACACCCTGTTCTCGCATGCCAGCTTTCGCGACGTCCTCATCAACACGGGATGGCATAGCTGCCGCATCGACACCCGCGGCCGCCAGCAACGCCTGCCGACTCTTACTTGCGGATGCGAGAGTGAGAGGTGTCTGTGTCAATGGCCGCGTCGCTCGCTGAGCTTGTTTAGGATCGCGGCTGCGGTCTCCTCGACTGACCGCCGGGATACATCGATGACGCTCCAGTCGTTGCGTTGATAAAGGCGGTTGGCTTCAGTCACCTCGCGGCGAACCATGTCTTCATCCGCATAGGTGGTGTCTGGGCGCTCATGGAGTGAAAGCAGTCTCTGCCGACGGATCTGGACTAGCCGTTCTGCGGAAATCTTGAGGCCGATCACGAGCGGCTTCTGCACCTTCGAAAGCTGAGGCGGCAAAGGTATGTCGGGTACGAGGGGAACATTGCCTGCTCTTATACCCCGGTTGGCGAGATAAACGCAGGTCGGTGTCTTCGACGTCCGGCTAACGCCGACTAAAATGACGTCAGCTTCATCGAGACCGTCGACATTCTGACCGTCATCATGGCGTAGGGCGAAATCTATCGCTTCAATCCTGTCAAAGTATTCCTGGTTCAGCGCATGCTGGCCCGCGACCCGCTCACTCGCCATGAGGCCCAGATGCCGCGACAGCATGTGCACGGCCGGATCGAGTACGGGCAGGGTCGGCATGCCCATCTTTCGGCACTCGTCCTCGAGGGTACGGCAAAGGCCTTCGTCGGCGAGTGTATACCAGACGACGCCAGGCAATCCGCGAATTTCGTTCAACACACGGCGGAGCTGTTTGTCAGATCGCACCAGGTAGTAATTGTGCTCGAGAGGGGAGACGTTCTCGAACTGCGCACTGGCCGCACGCATCACCGCATTGAGCGTTTCTCCCGTCGAGTCGGACACGAGATGGATGTTGAAGAAGACGCTGAGCGACATGGAACCCATCGAATTGCGGTATCAGCGTCTTGCCTGGGGCGGGCAGCACGGGCAACCCCTGTACCGTAAACAGGGGATCTGGGGGCCACGCTGTGGAAACGCTGTGCACTCTTTTTTCGTCATTTTCGAGCCACACCAGTATCCACAGATCAGCATTACCAACGGGGATTTGAGCCATCTGTTCCACTGCCATGGAGATCAAAGACGGTTTCCAGGACGTCATGGGTTGAATTTGAACACATTCCGATAGGGGTTGGTTTCTGGACAGGCCTGTGGAAGAGCCGTTCATGACGGACTCAATCCGGTCGACCTGGGCTGAATCCAACCAATCCCACCGCCTAATCATCATAGGCGTAGAATTTTCAATTCCCGTTTTGGAGGGCTCCTTGTCCGACACGCCTCACAAACCGCTGCTGTCAGTCCTGAATGGCCAACGGCAAGATAGGCCTCCAGTGTGGATGATGCGGCAGGCTGGACGCCACCTTTCCGAATACCTTGAACTGCGGTCGCGGGCAAAGAATTTCATGGACTTTTGCTTCACGCCCTCTCTTGCAGCGGAAGCGACACTGCAGCCTATTCGGCGTTACGGTATGGATGGAGCAATCCTTTTTGCAGATATCCTCCTAATCCTCGATGCCATGGGCCGTTCGGTTCGGTTTGAACCCGGTGTGGGACCTATCGTGGACGCGATTGAAACAGCGGGGGATCTTGGCGCCGTTCCAATGCAAAAGGTGGCCGATCGGTTGTCCCCCGTTTACGAGACCGTCTCCCGGGTGAAAGCTGAATTGCCCGCTGAAACGACGTTGATTGGTTTTGCGGGCTCGGCGTGGACGGTCCTGCTTTATGCGATTGAGGGCCGCGGTAAAACGGATCGGTCGAAGGCCAAACTCTGGGCCTACAGGGATCCAGACAGTATGGACAAGGCACTCGAACATCTGATCGAAGCAACGGCGCACTACTTGTTTCGGCAAGCTGAGGCAGGCGCGGACGCATTGATGCTCTTCGATAGCTGGGCTGAGGGCCTTTCAATGTCTCAGTTTGAGCAACTGATTATCCGGCCAACAAAAGCCCTGGTTGAAAGAGTACGGGCTCTTGGTGTGACCCAACCAATCATCGGATTTCCCCGCGGAGCTGCAGCGATGTTGCCTGCCTATGTCGAGGAAACTGGCGTGAACGCGTGCGGGCTCGACACTGCCGTTGTTCCCGCTTTTGTGAACGAGGCGCTGCCGCCTAATTTCCCTGTTCAAGGACACCTGGACCCCCTTGCTCTTGTGGCAGGGGGTGCGCGACTTGACGCAGAAGTGGACACGATCCTCGCCGCCTATGACCATCGTCCCCATATCTTTAATCTTGGACACGGCATCCTTCCGGAAACACCGGTTGCGCATGTGGAGGCGGTCCTCCGCCGATTAGGAAAGAGGTAAAAGGTTCCATGGGCCGAAAGATCGCCATCGTTCTGTTCAATCTTGGCGGTCCGGATTCCCAGGCGACGGTTCAGCCATTTCTGCAGAACCTGTTCGCCGATCCGGCGATTCTGCGTGTACCGACGCCTGTCCGCTATCTTCTCGCGCGCCTTATTTCCCGGCTGCGCGCCCCGTCCGTGAAGGAAAACTATGCGCTGATGAAGCAGCCGGGCGGCGGGTCGCCTCTGCTTCCGGAAACAGAGGCGCAAGCGGAGGCCCTGGAGGGGACCCTATCCATCCGGCGGCCAGGCGAGATCTTCAAGGTGTTCATTGCGATGCGCTATTGGCATCCACTCACGAAAGATACGGCTGAGGCGGTTTCGGCATGGGAACCGGACGAAACGGTCCTGCTTCCGCTCTATCCTCAATTCTCCTCGACGACGACGGGTTCCTCTTTTGGTGAATGGAAGCGGTGGTACTCGGGCCCATCGAAGTCGGTGTGCTGTTATCCCTTCAACGACGATTTCATACTGTCCCACGCCACGAAAATAATGGGCGCTTGGGAAAAGGCTGGAAAGCCTTCGAATGTCCGGATCCTGATGTCTGCGCATGGATTGCCCGAAAAAGTCGTCGAGGATGGTGACCCCTATCAGTGGCAAGTCGAGGCAATGGCAGATCGCTTGGTGGCACACTTGCCTGATCAGTTTGAAACCCAGGTATGTTATCAATCCCGCGTGGGCCCTTTGAAATGGATCGGGCCGGCGACGGAGGAAGAAATCGAGCGCGCCGCAAAAGACGGCAAGAACATCATGATCGCGCCGATCGCCTTTGTTTCTGAACACATCGAGACACTTGTCGAGCTCGACTACGAATATCGCGAGATCGCCGAAGAATTAGGGGTGCACACGTACATCACGGTGCCGGCTTTGAGCACCCAAGACCTTTTCATCAAGTGTATGGCTGACGAAGTCGAGCAGACCTTGAACAGCAACTCGACTCTTCGATCGTGTCAGGGTAGCCGTCTATGTCCGAAGGAGTACGGCGATTGTCCGTTCACTGAGTATGAGGCAGGATGATCTATCTCGCGGTTAAATCTGCGCACATTGTTTTTGTCGTGGCCTGGATGGCGAGCCTTCTTATCTACCCACGGTACAAGATCCATCAGCTAACGGGTATTCCTGGTGGCGAGCTGGCACTCGCGATGTCTGATGCTTCAACACGGTTGAGGCGGATCATCATGACGCCTGCTATGCTGCTGGTCTGGGGCCTGGGTATCACGATGATCGTGTTGAACCCTGGCCTTCTCCAACAAGGCTGGCTCCATGCGAAAATCTTCCTTCTGGTCGTGTTGTCCGGTATTCATGGCTGGTTTGTCGGAATGGGCCGGAAGATCGACAATGGCCAATCTCCGGTGTCTGCGAAAACACTCCGGATGATCAACGAGGCCCCGTTTCTCCTGATGATCGTCGTTGTCGTCCTCGCGATAACCAAGCCGTTTTAGGTGAAATCCGAACAGATCGCGAATTCTTCGCTTGACCTCGATCCAATCTAATGAGCATAGCCCGCTAAAGCTCCGCTTCTTATAGCAACGCCATCCCCCGCGCTTGCATCGATTTCCGAAAAACATGCCAGACACATCACTCGATACCGTCAGCCGTGTGACGCTGCACGAACTCAAAGCCAAAAGTCCAACGGCCCTCCTCGCGTATGCCGAAGAGTTGGACATCGAGAATGCCTCGTCCCTTCGTATGCAGGATATGCTTTTCGCGATCCTGAAGGAGCTGGCAGAGCAGGACATTGAGATCATCGGGGAAGGGGTGCTTGAAGTACTGCCCGACGGTTTTGGCTTCCTCCGCTCACCGGAAGCGAATTACCTGCCCGGGCCTGACGACATTTATGTCAGCCCCAATGTGTTGAGAAAAGCGGGTCTTCGGACAGGTGACACGGTCGAAGGCCCGATCAAGGAACCGCGGGAGAACGAGCGCTATTTCGCCCTGAGCGACGTCACGCAGATAAATTTCGAAGAGCCTGAACGTGCCCGGCAGAAGGTGCATTTCGATAACCTTACGCCGCTTTATCCTGAAGCTCGCTTGCGCATGGAGAGTCAGGATCCGACCAAGAAGGATCGCTCCGGTCGGGTCATCGATATTGTTTCTCCGATTGGCAAAGGACAACGCGCCCTTATTGTCGCCCCGCCGCGGACGGGTAAAACCGTCCTGCTGCAGAATATTGCTTCATCGATCGAGGAAAATCATCCTGAGTGTTATTTGATCGTCTTGCTTATTGATGAGCGACCGGAAGAAGTTACTGACATGAAGCGGACCGTGAAAGGAGAGGTCATATCCTCTACTTTCGACGAACCTGCCACACGTCACGTATCCGTTGCCGAGATGGTCATCGAGAAGGCGAAACGATTGTCCGAACACGGACGAGATGTCGTGATCCTGCTTGACTCAATCACGCGCCTTGGCAGGGCTTACAACACGGTCGTTCCATCGTCTGGCAAGGTTCTCACAGGCGGTGTTGATGCGAATGCACTTCAGCGGCCCAAACGTTTCTTCGGCGCTGCACGAAATCTCGAAGAAGGCGGATCACTCACCATAATCTCGACGGCGCTCATCGATACCGGGTCACGCATGGATGAGGTGATCTTCGAAGAGTTCAAAGGTACGGGTAACTGCGAGGTGGTTCTCGACCGTAAGGTTGCAGACAAGCGTACTTTCCCAGCGATCGACATAATGAAATCTGGAACGCGGAAGGAAGAGCTGATCACGCCGCGCGAACAACTTCAGAAAATCTACGTTCTTAGGCGCATCCTGAATCCAATGGGTACGTCGGACGCAATCGATTTTCTCCTGGATAAGCTTCGCCAAACCAAGACCAATGACGAATTCTTCGAAGCAATGAAGAACTGATCTGCGACAGATAGTTATCGCCGGTTAGAGTTCCGAACCCTTTCCCGTTAAGCGTCGGCAAACATCATCAAGTTGGTCGAGCTGACGATACTTGATGCGGATTTCTCCGCCTCTCGCGCCGTGCCGGATATCAACGTCGAGACCAAGATTGCGCGCGATATCAGCCTCGAGCGCCTGTGTGTCTACATCTTTCTGAGCAGCGAGCTGGGCAACCCCTTTACGGATATCGGCGCCATCCCTTGCGGATTTGGCGCGCATTTCAACATCCCGCACGCTCCACTTCTTCTCGACAGCTAGGTTGGCGAGCGCCTCTGGATCCGGTGCGGTGAGCACGGCGCGCGCGTGTCCAGCCGTCAGCCGGCCGTTTCGAACGTGTTCGCGAACAGGTTCTGGAAGGTTGAGCAAACGCATGGTGTTGGAAATATGCGCGCGGCTTTTCCCGATGCTTTCGGCCAAACCCTCCTGGGTTCGCCCAAAACGTTTGATCAGCGCATCGTAGGCTTCTGCTTCTTCCATCGGGTTGAGATCTGAGCGCTGGACGTTTTCGATGATCCCGACCTCTAACAGTTCGAGCTCATCCACGTTGCGGACTGTCGCTGGGATCGCGGAAAGGTTTGCTGCCTTCGCCGCCCGCCATCTACGTTCACCGGCGACGATTTGGAACTTTCCCGGCAATTTTGGATCAGGCCGAACAAGGATGGGCTGGATCACGCCCTTGGCCCTGACGGATTCGAGGAGTTCTTCCATCGCTACGGGCTCGAAGGTTTGCCTTGGCTGAGCTGGGTTAGGCCGAATATCGACGATAGCGATTTCAGAAGGGCCGGCTGAGGAGCCGGTTGTTGCGGGCTCTGTTGCGACCGCTTCAACTTCTCCGATAAGGGAGGAGAGCCCTCGGCCGAGTCGGGCCGGTTTCCGGCGGTCTTCTGGGATATTCATGAGGTCACCAGCCTAGACTTTTCTCGCGCCAGTACCTCAGAGGCGAGCTTGATATAGGCTTCGCTGCCTGGACAGCGATAGTCGTAGAGGAGCGCAGGTTTGCCAAATGACGGTGCTTCGGACAAACGCACATTTCTTGGGATAACAGTGTCGTAGACCTTCGTTCCGAAAAAGGACCGAACCTGCTCTGCAACTTCGTCTGAAAGATTGTTCCGCCGATCATACATTGTCAGAACAACGCCTTGGATTTCCAGGTCCGGATTAAGGCCTCCGCGTACAACTTCTATGGTTCGAAGGAGTTGGCTAAGGC
Source organism: Pseudomonadota bacterium (assembly GCA_038745855.1). GTDB lineage: Bacteria > Pseudomonadota > Alphaproteobacteria > Caulobacterales > Hyphomonadaceae > UBA5336. The sequence goes on from JBCDLC010000012.1 coordinate 24,360, forward strand.
CTTCAAGCGCCAGAAATTCGCACTGGAGCGGAACTAAAATCGCATCGGCAGCGGTCATTGCATTGATCGTCAAGGAGGAAAGGGACGGCGGACAATCAATAAAGACGAAATCATAAGTGTCTTCGCCGCCTGCTAGCTTCTGTTGCAGATACGAGCGGATGGAGTCCCGCAGCCGATAAGAACGGCGCGCGTCTCGAGCGAGTTCTGTTTCGACACCGGAAAGGTTTTCGTCGCCAGTGACAACATCCAAACGCGGTACGGACGTTTGCATTATCGCATTTTCAAGGGGGATTTTGTCCACGACGATATCATAGCTCGTCAGAGATCGGTCCTGTCGGTTGATACCAAGGCCCGTTGAAGCGTTCCCTTGCGCGTCGAAATCTACTATCAATACGCGGTTTCCCACGGCTGACATCGCCGTTCCGAGATTTATTGATGTAGTCGTTTTCCCCACGCCACCCTTTTGGTTGGCGACGGCAAAAATACGGGTGGGATCAGCCATATCGGCGCACCTCCGAAAGCTTCAGAATTACAGCCGAAGGGTCAGTTCGGCTTGCAGACAACTCGTGGCGAAAGTGCCATTCGCGGGCTGCTCGCTCTAATTCTTCCTGCCATGATTTCCCTTTGTGGAAGAGTCCAACAGCGCCAAATTCGAACCATGATTGCGCATACTCTAGGAGTTTGGGCAGCGGTGCAAACGCGCGCGCAGTCAGATGTTGCACGGGAAACGGCGAAAGTGTCTCTATTCTGTGATTGATAACGCGAGCGTCGAGCTCGAGTGCTTCAATCGCTTTGGAGAGAAAAGCCGCCTTTTTCCCAATGCTTTCCGTAAGAGTTATCTGTGTCCGGCCTTTCAGTGCGATTGCAAGTACGAGGCCCGGAAATCCTGCACCAGACCCGAGATCGAGGACGTGGTTAGAGTCTCGAAGCTCTGGGAGCAGTTGAAGACTATCCTCAATATGCCGTGGCCAGATGCGGTCGAGTTCCTTTGGCCCGATGATGTTCAAGGTTCGTTGTTGCTCGCGGACAAAATCAACAAATTGGTCGAGGGCCAGCAGTGTTTCACGTGAAACATCGTAACTGTTGGCGATGCGGTCTCTGTGGTCGATATCGGAACTGCCCATCAAGGCGTTTCCGATGAGACGACTGGCTTCTGTCGGATGTGGCCAAGAAGCGCTGTTAGAGCGCCTGGCGTTATGCCCTCAATGCGAGATGCCTGACCGAGTGTCGCGGGACGAACCGTTTCGAGCTTACTGCGTACCTCATTTGAAAGGCCGCCTATGGATCCGTAGTTCAGACCGTCAGGGATCGTTAGCGCTTCGTCCCGACGCATGGCCGCTACGTCCTGTTGCTGTCGGTCGATGTAGCCGGAATACAGCGCTTCTATCTCCATTTGCTCCGCGATGTGGTCTGGGGTGCTTTGGAGCTCCGGCCACGCTATTTTTAAGTCATCAAACGAAATAGACGGGTAAGCGAGGTACTCGAAAGCCGATCGTTTGCGGCCGTCCTGATTTACGGTCCAATCAAACGCCTTGGCCTTTGATGGTGCGAGCGAAAGCTTCTGTAGGGATTCCCGAGCCTCGATCAGCTTGCGATGTTTCACGTGAAACATCTGGGCCTGCTCGTCACCCACAAGCCCCCACTCTATGCCTTTTGCGGTCAGGCGCTGATCGGCATTATCAGACCGAAGCGAAAGCCGGTACTCAGCCCTCGATGTGAACATGCGGTAGGGCTCCGTGACGCCGCGGGTGACCAGGTCATCGATGAGGACGCCAATATATGCATCGGCTCGGTCGAGAATGGGTGTACATAAATTTTGGGACTTTCGCGCTGCGTTCAGGCCCGCCATGAGACCTTGCGCGGCAGCCTCTTCATATCCGGTCGTGCCGTTGATTTGCCCGGCGAGATAGAGGCCCGGAAGAGCCTTGACCTCGAGAGCCGATGAGAGTGCGCGTGGATCGACATAATCGTACTCGATCGCATACCCAGGTTGGAGAATAGCAGCGGTTTCCAGACCGGGGATCGTCCGAACGAACGCTTCCTGCACACCTGTCGGCAAGGACGTGGAGATGCCATTCGGATAGATGGTATCGTCGTCGAGGCCCTCAGGTTCCAGAAAGATCTGGTGTCTGTCACGGTCTGGAAATCTGTGAACCTTGTCTTCTATCGATGGGCAATACCGCGGTCCGATACCCTTGACTGCGCCTGAATAGACGGCTGATCTGGTGAGATTATCCTCGATGATTTGATGGGTCGCCGGGGTCGTGAAGGTGATGCCGCAGGACACTTGGGGCACACGTATCTTGTCCGTCAGGTGCGAAAAAGGAACTGGCTCGGAATCTGCGGGCTGCTTTTCGCAGGCATCCCAGTCAATCGTTCGACCATCCAGCCTCGGCGGCGTGCCCGTTTTCAGTCGGCCCATCGGAAGCTGTAGATCGTAGAGTCGATTTGCCAGGGCGATCGCCGGTTTCGCGCCCATCCGGCCCGCGGGTATCCGCTCTTCGCCGCGATGTATCATTCCATTCAGGAACGTGCCGGTCGTCACAACGACTGCGATTGCGTGAAACGTCGCTCCACTACCGCATTTGATCCCAACGACGGCGCCCTTAGACACAACAAGGTCGTCAGCGCCATCTTCGAGCACAACGAGGTTCTCATGTGACGAAATCACGGTCTGCATCGCTTTTCGGTAGAGGGAGCGATCGATCTGCGCGCGGGGGCCCCTGACGGCGGGGCCTTTGGATCTATTGAGCAACCGAAATTGAATACCTGAATGGTCGGCGACCCGCCCCATAAGACCACCGAGGGCGTCGATCTCCCTGACAAGATGGCCCTTGCCCAACCCGCCGATTGCGGGGTTACAGGACATCTCCCCGATAGTGCTCCGTGAATGTGTAATCAGTGCTGTCCGCGCACCCGCTCGTGCAGCTGCCGATGCGGCTTCGCACCCAGCGTGTCCGCCGCCGACCACAATCACGTCGAATTGGTTCTGCATGCTCGCGTCCGTCCGTGAAGAGCTATGCGATATAGTGAAGAGAGCGGCAGGCGTCACTTCCCAATGCAGAATTCCGAAAAGATGGCGCCAAGAACGGCTTCGACATCTATCTCTCCCATCAGCGCTGAGAGCTCTCGAACCGCACGCCTGATGTCTTCCGCCACCAGTTCCGCCCCGTACCCTTCCGATAAAGCCACTCTTGCTGCGCCTAGACGTGCGCTCGCGTTTTCCAGTCCAGCCCGATGGCGGGCACGTGTGATTAGGGGTGGCGTCTTGTAGGTTGCCGTCTCCGATATCTTCCTCTCAAGGACCTGAAGAAGATGTTCAGTGCCAACCCCCGTCTTCGCAGATAGAAGCAATGTTTCACGTGAAACATCGATGATTGGTTGCGCGGGGCCCTGATCTTTCAACAAGTCCACCTTGTTAAGAACGACGATTGTGTTGTCGTCGTTCTCAAGAGCGCGATTCAGCTTTGGCGATGTTGCATCGACCACAAGCAAGACGATGTCTGCCTCATCAATTGCGCTCAAGGTTCTGCGGATACCCTCCCGTTCGATGGTATCGTCGCTGTCTCGTATACCGGCAGTATCCGAAATGATGGCCAAGTGGCTCCCAATGCGAAGTCTTACTTCGATCACGTCGCGCGTTGTGCCTGGAATATCCGTGACAATCGCTGCATCTCGGCCAGCAAGGTGATTGAGCAGGCTGGACTTACCAGCATTGGGCGCGCCGACAAGAACAATGCGGAACCCATCTCTGATACTTTCGCCCACTTCTCCATCTTGCAGGGCTGTAGTCAGTTCTGTTTCCAACCTGACCAAGCGTTCTAAAATAGCATCAACAGTATCGGTGGGCGCGTCATCTTCATCGGGAAAGTCGACGGATACTTCCACGAGAGCAATGCATTCCAAAAGCTGGCGCTTCCAATCCTGGTAGGCGGTCTTGAGCGCGCCAGCCAATTGCGCGAGCGCCAAGTCTCTTTGCCCGATCGTATCTGCCTCGATGAGGTCAGCGACGGCCTCCGCCTCTGTCAAATCGATCTTTCCGGAGTCAAAGGCTCGCCGGGTGAACTCCCCGGGCTCAGCCATTCTGACGTTTGCGTGGCGAAGAATAGCGCTAAGCGCCGACTCTACGGTCGCGCGTCCACCGTGGAGAGAAAATTCGACGACGTCTTCGCCGGTGTATGAGTGTGGTGAAGCGAAACACGTGACGACGCCTTGATCAATCGTTCGTCCGTCCTGGTCCCTGAGGATAGTTACGGTCGCTTTGCGATCAGGAGGTCTTCCTGCAGGTACCATCGCGGTGGCCACGTGGAATGCGTCTGGTCCGGAGAGACGAATAAGTGCGATCGCGGAAGGGAGGGCGCCTGTCGCCAGTGCGCAGATCGTATCGCGGTGGATCGTAGGCATGGGGTTCGGGGGGTTAGAGAGTGATTGTGATACAGTGGAACGACACCATCCGCGCCACGGGATTTTATCTGCGCGGTAAAGGCTTCGCCATTTGGATTGTAAGATACCGCAATGCCGTGTCTGCGATCGGCCCTGCCATCTTGGCCTGGTGCTCAAGATCATAGATCCGTTCCAAGATCCTGCTCAGCACCGGGGCGGGCCAGGACCTCAGCCGTCGGCTCACGGTGTCCCATTGGGACCGGTAGACTGGGGGTCGCAACTTCATGCCAGCGTCAGGCCCAACGCCTGGACCAAGCGCCGCGACGGAGAGGAGCCGTTGGGTCTCCCTCTGTAGCGCCCTGATGAGTGTGATCGCAGAGGTGCCAGAGATCGTTAATCGATCGAGTGTTGCGAGGGCGGCAGGAAGATCACGATCGAAAATGGCAGCGACATAGGCATCACCGTTCGAGTCAACGCTGGATATGCAGACCGATTGGATGTCTGTCTGACTTATTGGGCGGCCGAAGTCCCGCGCAAAAAGTGCCAGTTTCTCAAGCTCAGCATGGATCATGCGTCGGTGACCAGGGAGGTGGAGGGCGAGTGCCGAGACGGCCATATCATCGATTTCCAGGCCGGCTTCCCCAATGGTTTGACGGATCAAGTCAGACACATCGCCCAATTCATCCGGGAAAAGCTGAAGCGCTGCCGCGTTTTTCGCTCCCTCAAAAGCGGTTCGGAGTTTGGATTTCTTTTGGAGGCTTCCAGCGGTTACGATCAACTTGGCTTCAAAACGGTCCCTAGAGTCTTCGCCGGCCTCGACGACTTCCTTGAGCAGGGTAGCGATCTTGTCGCCAGATGTCCTGATGCGAATGACGCGTTTCGCGCCTAACAGAGAGCGCGCTTCGAGTGCGTCGAACAGGGCGCCCGGGTCTTTTCGCACATCATCTTCAGAGACTGAATTGATCTCAGCGTCCGGGTCATCACCAACCCAGGCCGAGACGATCTTGCGGGCCGCGTCGTTAGCGACACCCTCGTCCTCGCAGAAGGCGAGGGCGGCCCATATTGATGGTCCAGGCTTCTTGGCGAAGGCCACCGCTTTGGCGCCGACGTACTTCATGTCTCGGAAGAGAGCTGTAGCCGAATGTCTTCGATGATGCGCCGGGCAAGATCCTCAGCCGCTTGTCGAGAGGCATTGTTCTGCGCTGAGATATCGCCAAAGACCGGATTGGGAACGAAGAAGTAAATTTCTGAGTCTGCACCACCGCGGATCGGTTCGCCGTCATGGAAGACAGAGTACCGCGCGGTCAAACGGACGCTTGAACGCGCGGCTGCACCATCGGCGCGAAACGCCAGGCGATTGATTGATTCCTTGAGTTCGACCTCTAACGTTGCCTTATCTTCGATACCGGGAAGCCCGATCCGCGTTTCTTCCAACAAGGATTTTCGGAGGAGATGTCCTGTGCGGCCGTTGATCGTCGGTACGGTTACGGTGCCGCTGGTCGAGGCGAGATCGCCCCGATAAACGGGCTCAAATCCGCATGCTGAAGGCCAGAGACACAGACTCAATATTGCGGCGGAGATCAGTGGTTTGCGCATCACGTGGCCACGATATTCACAATGCGGCCGGGCACCACAATGACTTTCTTCACCGTCTTGCCTTGGAGAAACGAGGCAGCGTCGGCATCTGCAAGCGCTGCGGCCTCTATGTCGGTCTGTGGAGCATCCTTGGCGATTTCGAGTTGTGAGCGGCGCTTGCCATTCACTTGTATCGGTAGCGTAACGGTTTCATCGACGATCAAGGATGCATCGATATCCGGCCAGGTGGCGGCTGCGACCAGGCCGCTGCCCCCAATGCGGTGCCAACAGGCTTCTGCGAGGTGGGGCATGAAAAGAACAAGGCAGCGCGCCAATTGCTGGCACCCCTCCGCCCGATCGGCTTGCTGGTCTGGCTGTTCGGATTTCTTGAGCGTGCTGACCCACTCGTACAGCGTGGCGACGGCAGAGTTGAAGCGGAAATCTTCGACCGCTTTGTCGATCGCAGCGACGGCGCGGTGATTGTATTTGCGCAGATCGGACTTTCCCGAGACTTGGACTGTCGCCGCATCCTCAGGCATAGCATCGAACAGCGACCAGACCCGCTGGGCGAATCGCGCGGCGCCTTCGACGCCCGATTGCGTCCATTCGACATCGCGTTCCGGTGGGCTGTCCGACAGTGTAAAGAAACGGGCGACGTCGGCCCCAAACGTTTCGATCATCGTATCGGGATCGATGGTGTTTCGTTTGGACTTGGACATCTTCTCAACCGGTCCAACGGTCAGGGGTTTCCCGGTCGAGATTTCCGTCACCGCATCGCCATCCCGGGTGATTTCGGATGGAGATACCCAACGCCCATCGTCAGACCGGTACGTTTCGTGGGTGACCATGCCTTGGGTAAAGAGGCCGGCGAACGGCTCACCCGATGGAAGATCCATCTCACCCACGTCCCGCATCGCGCGTGAAAAGAAGCGCGAATAGAGGAGATGCAGGATCGCGTGTTCAACGCCGCCGATGTACTGGTCTACCGGTAGCCAATAGGCCCGCTCATCGAGATCATTTGCGGAGGCGAAGCGCGCGAAGTACCAGGAGCTGTCCACGAATGTGTCCAACGTGTCAGTCTCGCGCCGGGCAGCTTTTCCGCAATTCGGGCAGTCCACATCTGCCCAATCCGGATGATGGGAGAGCGGATTGCCCGGCTTATCAAACGATACATCATCAGGAAGGCGGACCGGGAGATCGCGTTCCGGCACAGGAACGACGCCGCACTGATCGCAATGAATAATGGGAATTGGGCAACCCCAATACCTCTGCCGGGAAACGCCCCAATCGCGAAGGCGATAATTCACGCTTCGCTGGCCACAGCCCATAGCCTCGATCTTCTCGATTGTTGCCGATTTCGCCGCCTCGATCGTCATGCCATCAAGGAATTCGGATTGGAAAAGGGTTCCCGGTCCTACGTAGGCGGTGTCACCAACTGCGAAATCGCCCGGTTTTTCATCGGGAGGCAGCACAACGGTGCGAACGGGAAGGTTGTACTTCCTTGCGAAATCGAGGTCGCGTTGATCGTGCGCCGGGCAAGCGAACACCGCGCCAGTCCCGTATCCCATGAGCACGAAATTCGCGACCCAAACTGGCAGCGTTTTCCCGTCGATGAAAGGATGAGAAACGGAAAGGCCCGTATCGATACCGACCTTTTCGGCTTTTTCGATCGCCTCCTCGGACGTTCCGACTTTGGCGCAAGCGGCGCGGAACGCGGCGATATCAGCGTTCTGCTGGGCCAGCTGTTTCGTGAGGGGGTGGTCGGGCGACAAGGCAAGGAAGCTCGCGCCGAAAAGCGTGTCCGGCCTCGTCGTGTAGATCTCTATGCCTGCTTCGAATTCCGGCGGGACGGAAGTCGGCGGTTGGTCAAACGAAAACCGCATCTGTAGGCCCTCAGACCGGCCGATCCAGTTCCCCTGCATGGTCCTGACTTTCTCAGGCCAACGGTCGAGCCCGTCCAGGGCTGTCAGGAGATCGTCTGCGTAGGCCGTGATCTTGAAAAACCACTGGGTGAGTTCACGCTGTTCAACGAGAGCGCCAGAGCGCCAGCCGCGGCCATCAATAACTTGCTCATTCGCGAGCACGGTGTGATCGACGGGATCCCAATTCACCTTCGAGGCCTTGCGATAGACGAGGCCTTTATCCAGCAATTTCAAGAATAGCTTCTGCTGCTCTCCGTAGTATTCGGCGTCGCAGGTTGCGAATTCACGGCTCCAGTCTAGCGATAGGCCCAACCTTTCGAACTGGGATTTCATCGCCGCGATGTTGTCATACGTCCAAGCGCCGGGGTGGACCTTGTTCTCCATGGCGGCGTTCTCGGCCGGCATGCCGAATGCGTCCCACCCCATGGGATGAAGCACGTTGTGCCCCTTCGCTCTGCGATGCCGCGCAATTACGTCGCCCATAGCATAGTTCCGGACGTGGCCCATATGGAGCCGTCCGGATGGGTAGGGGAACATTTCAAGTATAAAAGCCTTCGGCGCGTCGCCAGCCTCTTCGGGAGATTTCGTCCGGTAGAGGTCAGCGTCGGCCCAGGCTGCGCGCCATTTTGGCTCCGCTGTCAGCGGATCATATCGTGTTGGCATTTCCGTTTCCGTCGCCGGTGTCCCTAGCGGATTTCTGCGTTTTTCAGGAGTCGGGCCCGTTCTAGAATTTTGTTTTCAATCTGGATTGGCGTGGCCGGGTCAATCGCAGCGTCGATCCACTCGCCCGCTTCGTTTCGCTCCTGTCGGAAAAGCGAGACCTTTACGCCATCGGCGCGAAGACGGGTGTCGAGGATGTAGACCGTCGCCTTGATCCGCTCGCCTGGAATATCGGCGAAGGCATGCCAGTCATAGATGATGATGCCGCCAATCGGGTCGGGCTGTTCCTGGAGAGGGAGATCATCAAGTGTATCGAGGCTTGCGCGCCAAAGGAACGGGTTCACCGCCCCGGTGAGCGACCGGGCGACCGCTTCAGAGCGCACCTGTTGCGCAGATACCGCTGGGACCATCATCAATGCTGCGGCGATCATCGATGCGGAAAGGAGACGCTTCAACTTGGAACCTCGATCAGTTGGGGTGTCCTGGAAACGGGGCTATACCAAGCTGCCGCCGAAGCGGCCAGTATGGATATGAGTTTCGGAGCACGTCATGGGCCGCAGGAAGACAGATGAACAGACGACTGGCCGGTTTCTGGCACCGATCTTGGTCTTCGCCGCGCCATCGCTCTTGTCGCTCAAAGCAATGGCACAGCCGGTCGGAGACCGCTTGCAAGTCGAGCCGATTGCTTCGGTCACCGTTGTTCTGGCGCCCGGCTTTGACGGCACTAACGCTGCCGACGGCATGGTGCCTGCTCAAGCCGGGTTGGGCGAAATATCTTTAGGCGCCCGCGCTGAGTATATTTTCGACTCGGGCGTAGAACTGGGCGGGCGACTGGTTTGGAGAGTACAGCGCGATCACCCGGATCGGCCTGGTGGGACTGGCAGCCCAATTCAAGGCGCGGGTGACGTCGCCGGCGTATTCTCAGGCTTATCGTCTGCCGGTTCCAGCGGCGACGTTGGCCCGAGAGGGTCGGTGGAGTCGGCATTCATCTACTTGCGCGGCGGTTATGGCGAAGTCAGTGCCGGACGGGATACTGGTGTGGCGGCGCGGTTTTTCGAAGGCAATGTCGACGTTTTCACCCTGGCGCGAGGCAGCGATAGCAGGCTCGACGTTTCAGGACTGAATATCGTTCGGACACGAGCGGACCTCACCGGTCCTTCCACGAAGATCACCTATACCACCCCACGTATTCTCGGGCTGCGCGGCGGCGTTTCCTACACGCCTGAAGCGAATGCAGCGGGGTTGGACCGGAATCTTGCCTTCAGCGCTGACGGTGTCGATCGCCCGGACATCGCCGACGCCTGGGAGGTGGCGCTTAACGCGTCCCGGCGTTTTCGGGATAGTGGCGTCCGCGTCAGAGCCGGGGCCGGCTATGCCAGCGCGTCGGTAGACCGATCTTCGCCCACAGAAACGCTCGAAAACCGGGTGAATGTCGCCAGCATCGGCGGCGAGATCAGTCGCGGTCCGGTCGCCTTCGGTGCATCTCTGTTGAGTTCGAACGATGGATCTGGCGACGGGGACTACACGGCCTGGTCGGTGGGAGCCGCATATGAGTGGCGCGATTGGACCGGGTCGCTCAATTTCGGACGTGCGGAAGCCAATCTCCCAGCCCTTGATGGAGAAGCACTGTCTGCGGGTATTTCGCGCGAGGTGGGTAAGTACGGCACATTTACTTTTGGCTATCAAGACATTCGGGCGTCATCTTCTGCTGATGCCGGCTATTTCTCTCGTAATCGTGCGGGGCTTGTGATCGAATTATCACTGTCCCTGTAGAAAAGGATCGTTGACTGTTTCTTCAGTGGTCCAGGCGTAGCTTCGAGACTATGTCTAGATGAGAGGAGTGGGACAAATGCGCGGGACATCCGTAATCTGCGGATTTTTGATGCTGGCAACGCCAATAGCGTTTGCCGACGAAGCAATGGTGACCGCTCCCGAACCGCTCGATCTCGTGGATGCTGGCAACGTATCGTTGAACGAAGCGCCAGCATGGTATCAACAATTCACGGTCACGGACCCTGGTTTTGTGACACCTGAAGCCGCGCTCGAGGGATACACTCAAAAAGATCTGAAGCTGCAATGGCTGAAAACAGGGCGTTGGGAACTCACATTGGACTTGACGAGCCGTAATGACCTTTCCGCCTTGCCTAGGGAAGAGATGGCCGCCGGTGCGACCTTCCAGATTACACCGCGCATTTCTGTTGGCGGCGATCTGAGCGTCGGCGCCCAGGAGCTCGATGATCAGTCTGAGTGGGAAAATCAGGATATCGAGGCTGGCATTCGGCTTCGGTCGGCATTCAGATTTTAGAGATGCACCTGAGCTAACCGCGAATTAGCGCAGAAAGGCCCTGCTGTTTTCGACGAAAGCAATGCCCATGTGCCCAGCTACACTGTGGGCGTTCCGGGCGTTGATGCCGCCGAGCGCATAGAGCGGGGCCCGACTCATTCTGGCGATTTTCCGGGCGCGACGTGGACCGAGGGCGGACGTTGCTGTTTTCGATTTCGACGGAAAAATCGTTGATACTAGCGCCGCGTCTATACCGCGCGGCAGTTTGGCGATCGGTTTGCTCTGGTGCCAACTCATGGTCATGAGCCTGAATTTTCCCGCCCAGCGCTTCGCCAAATGGGCTTGAGCCTCGGGCCAATGCACGCCGTCGGCGCCAACCTGTCGTGCGAGCTCGGGGTCATTTGCTATCAGAAGACGCCAGTCTTTATTGCGACAGACACGGGCAAGCTTCATCGCCAACCCTTCGCAGCCCGGTGCCCCAAAGTGCCTGTAAACAACTCCCCATCCCGGCGCAAAGCCGGCCGTGAGCGCCATATCAACTGGCAAACGCTCCGGATCGGTCAGGACGAGGATTGGTGGCAGGTGGTTTGGCATGGCCAGGGATGCGCGCCGCGAAGCGGATTTGAAGCGCCGCCTTGCCGTTCTTGCCGCGCACGCTCTGGTTTTTGTATTGGCGACGATATCTCGGTTGGAAAGGGAAGCCATCGTGTCTCATCAGCCTGAATTCGACGTCGCGGGCCGTCTCGGCGCATGCAAGGATGCCCTCGATGAAGCGGCGGCCGGACGAGTGGTACAGCTCGTCGCTGCGAGCAAACGCCAACCGGACGACAGGATCAACGCTGCTCTTGCGGCCGGACATCGGTGCTTCGGTGAAAACCGCGTTCAGGAAGCACAACAACGCTGGTCTCACCGGAGAGAAATATATCCCGATCTCAAACTACACCTGATTGGACCGTTGCAGACGAACAAGTCCGAAGATGCCGTCGCCCTTTTTGACGTGATTGAAACTCTCGACCGCCCCAAGCTCGCGCGCACCCTCGCTGCTGCCATGGAGAAGACCGGCCGGGACTTGCCGTGTCTGATCCAGGTCAATACCGGGGAAGAACCGCAGAAATCGGGTGTTGTGCCGTTGGAATTGGACGCGCTTTTCTCGATCGCCACGGAGGAATGCGGACTGACGGTTTCGGGATTGATGTGCATACCGCCCGCCGATGAGCCAGCGGCGCCGCACTTCGCGCTTCTTGGAAAGCTTGGGGCGGCGCTGGGCGTTCCGCTCCTGTCGATGGGTATGAGTGCTGACTATGTGCTTGCCGCCCAGATGGGCGCGACGCATGTCCGGGTCGGTTCAGGCATGTTTGGTGCTCGCGACGGATAGACCGACGCGCACGGCGGAAACGCCTGGGATCAGCTTCCTTCGAAGGGATCGCGCATCAGGATAACGTCCTCCCGCTCGGGGCTTGTTGATACCAGTGCGGCAGGCTTTCCGACCAGTTCCTCAAGTCGCCGGACATATTTCACCGCTTCCGCAGGAAGATCGTTCCAACTGCGCGCGCCGCGGGTCGATTGCGACCAGCCTGTCATCGTTTCGTAGATCGGTTCGATCGCTGCTTGGGCTGCAGCTGTTGGCGGTAGATGATCCAGCACGGCGTCGCCTGACCTGTATCCGGTGCAGATCTTGATGGTTTCGAAGCCGTCCAGAACATCCAGTTTCGTGAGCGCCAAGCCCGTGACACCAGAAACGTCACACGCTTGCCGGACCATGACAGCGTCAAACCAGCCACATCGGCGGGCCCGGCCGGTCACTGTTCCAAATTCATGGCCACGCTCGCCGAGTCGTTGGCCGATGTTGTTTTGTTGTTCGGTTGGGAAAGGACCGGCGCCAACCCGTGTGGTGTAGGCTTTCGCCAAGCCCAGAACATAGGAGACAGCGCGTGGACCGAGGCCCGTTCCGGCCGCTGCTTGCCCGGCGACCGTGTTCGACGATGTGACGAAGGGGTAAGTCCCGTGGTCCACGTCGAGCATGACGCCTTGGGCGCCCTCGAACAGGATACGTCGCCCGAGTTTTGCACTGTCGTTCAGCCGACGCCAGGCCGGTCCTGCGAAGGGCAGAATCCTGGCGGCAATGGCGTGCAGGTCGGTCTTAAGCTGCGCCGCATCCGGCGCTGGGAGTCCAAGACCTGTGCGGAGCGGCGCATGATGCGCAATCAGCCGATCCAGCTTCATATCGAGGGCGGCCTCGTCCGCGAGATCGGCGACGCGGATTGCGCGACGGCCAACTTTGTCCTCATAGGCCGGACCAATACCGCGCTTCGTCGTTCCGATCTTCGCGTCATCGGTCGCTGCGCCTTCGCGGGCGGCGTCCAGATCCTTGTGCCACGGGAGGATGAGGGTTGCGTTGTCGGCAATGACCAACTCGCCAGGTCCAAGATGGATGCCTGCTTGAGCCATGCTGTCGACTTCAGAAATGAACTGCCAGGGGTCAACCACGACGCCATTGCCGATGATCGACAGCTTTCCACCCCTTACGACACCTGAGGGCAGGAGGTTCAGCTTGAAGGTCTTGTCCCCGATGACAAGTGTGTGCCCAGCATTATGGCCACCCTGGAACCGCGCAATCACATCGGCTCGATGGCTCAGCCAGTCGACGATCTTGCCTTTGCCTTCGTCGCCCCATTGGGCACCCACTACGACAACACCGGCCATTCTCGGTCCTCCGGAGACAAACGGACGTCAAGCAGCATTGGTTAGGAGGATTGGCAAGTGCAGAGCAGGGATTCCTGTGAGCAATCTGGGGATCGGCGCTTTCGGCCGATACCCAGGTAGGGGGTTTCCACGCTTTATATGACTTGAGCAGGGTCAATCCACCTTGACGCATCTCCGTGTCCGTTCCCCAATGGCTGGAAAAGATACAAGAGAGGGAAGTCATGGCTCAACTCGAGGGAAAAGTCGCGGTTATCACGGGCGCTGCGAGCGGAATTGGGCTGGCAAGCGTTGAGACGTTCGTTGCCAGCGGAGCGAAAGTTGTCGCTGCCGATATCCAGGTCGACAAGGGCGAAGCGCTTGAGGAGCGGTTCGGCGCCGATACTGTCCGGTTTACGAAATGCGATGTGACGCAAACTGAAGATCTCTCGGCGATGTTCCAGCTTGCTGACGAGGCTTTTGGCGGTCTGGATATCCTTTTCAACAATGCTGGGCACGGCGGAACTCCGGCGGGCGTTGAAGACTTTGATGGGGCTGGTTTCGACGCGACCATCTCTCTTCTCCTGAAATCTGTCTTTGAGGGCACCCATCTGGCGCTGCCGCACTTCAAGAAGCGCGGCGGCGGAAGTGTCGTGAATACCTCGTCGATCAGTGCGATTTCAGCCGGTTATGCGCCAATCACATACTCTGTTTGCAAGAAAGGCGTGGCGCACTTTTCCAAGCTCGCCGCAGCTGAGCTGTCACAATACAAGGTGCGCGTGAACGCGATCTTGCCTGGGTTTATTGCGACCTCCATTTTCGGCTCGTCTCTCGGGATGAGCAGGGAACAGGCGGCACAGATGGCGGAACTCGTGGCCCAGAATGGGGGCAAGATCCAACCGGCTGGTCGCACGGGCGAAGGAAAGGACATCGCGGAGATGGCCGCGTTCCTGGCCTCAGATGCTGCGAGTTTCATCACGGGCGGAGAGTTCGTGGTGGATGGCGGAATAACCGTTGGTCCTACCCATAGCTGGCGCACGGATGAGGGCGGGCCAATTCTGGATGCCCTTGGGATTACGCCGGAACAGGCCGAGCAGATGGTGCAGATGCAGCTTGCCGGTGCCCAGGCTCAGGACGGTTGATCCCCCGGCAACCCCGCCTGATTGATGCCGATCTGCCTGGTGTATCGTCCGCCCAGGCCCAAGCTGTGGCGAGCAGTCGGCGCAGTGGAAACCTGAAGGGTGCACTCTGGATGCTCGCATCCGGCGTTGGATTCACGGTCTACGTCGTTTTGGCCAAGCTGATTTCCAGCGACGTGCACCCCATGATCATCGCTTTCTTTCGGGCCTTTTTCGGTGTGCTGATCATGGCCCCTTTGATCGTGCGCAATGGTCCCTCCTTTTTCGCAACCGACCGGTTGGGATTGATCCTCCTGCGCAGTGTGTTCGGCACATTGGGCTTTATTCTGAGCTTGCTGGCGATCTCGGATTTCTTCGATCTTCCGCTGTCGCAATTCAATGCGGTGTCGTTTTCCCGCCCGCTGTTCGTCGCGATCCTGGCGGCCGTTTTGCTGCGAGAGTTTGTGGGGCCCAGGCGGTGGATTGCGATCGCGATCGGCTTCGTCGGTGTTCTTGTCATGGTGGTGCCTGACCAGATCTTCTTCTGGCTGCCTGGGCGTACCCCTTCTGCGCTTTCCCTCGACATGGGGACCGTGCTGGCATTGGGCAGCGCGTTTGCGTTTGCCGGGGCCATTGTCCTGGTGAAGTCCCTTTCGGCACACCATTCGGCGGGGCAGTTGCTGGCATGGGCGAATGTCTTGTCGACCATCCTGCTGCTGCCATTGGCGATATGGTACTGGTCAATGCCGACGGCGTGGGAGTGGTTCTTGATCACCGCCATGGCCGCAGCGGGGCTGGGCGCGCAGTATTGTTATGTCCGTGCGATGGCGATCGGGGATGCGTCTTTCCTCTCAGCCATGGATTATCTGCGATTGCCCATGGCGGCCGGTGCCGACTGGCTGCTCTTCAAGCTGTTGCCGGGGATGTTCGTGTGGCTGGGGGCCGCCATCATTATTGCATCGACGTTGTACATCACGCTCCGCGAGGCGCGATCGCGTACGTCTGGCGGCGGTGGTCCATCCTGATCGTCTGGGATCTCAATGGGGCAATTGACGTTGCGGCCAGCACGTCTGCCCGGCCCGCGCGGGTGCGCGTCCGGTGCTTTCTTGCTGGTATGCCGCCGTCTGGCGCCCCGTTTCAGGGCGCGGCGGACGGATTGGCGGGGATCGTGCGATCTCCGCTTGTCCGATTTGTCTTCTGCTTGCCCATCGCCATTGAATGCCGCGGCTGCCCGAAGCGGCTTTCAAACCCAGTCCGGCCAAATCCGGATGCACCTAACCCAAATGCATCCGAACGGTTCGCAGGCTCAGCCCAATGCGCCTGCGCTGGTGTATGGATCGGCTCATCGTTCACCGGCGGCTTTATCCCGCTAATGATCGTGTTTTCGGACAAGCGGACGTCGGGGGCCCATTCCCGGTCTATCCTGTCGTCAAACGTCGCTCCATCGGGCTGGGGGTCACCCATAGCTTTCGCCACCGAACGGGCGCGGAGCCCGGCGGCGGCAATCACTAGGGCTGTCGCCCAGATCAAAAGGAGGATGAGAAGATCCATGGGCGTAGAATACCACTGGATTGGAGGGTGGGGATAAGATGGGCCGAATTATTTTTAGGGCGTTGTAATTTTTTTGTTTTGTGTGGTTCGAGGTGTTGGATAAGCCGCCAAGGAGAGGCTGCGGGCTATCGAGTGTGGTCCCTGGTCGCGTGACGGATCGGGTCCCGGCAACCCCGTTCGCTTTGCGTGTCTCATGCAACGAAAACGCGCCGGTAAAAACCCGGCTCGTTATCAGCGAAATCGATCCAATATTTGTTCTGAAAAGGAGGATTGGCTGCGAGTGCGCGGAACGCGGCTTCTTCGGACCAGAAACCGAGATTGACGACCCGCTCGTTATCGAGGCTGACGTGGAAATTCGCGGTGAGCAAGGCAGGCGTTCTGGTGACCGCGGTTTCCGCCGCCTCCTTCGCAAGGGCCAGCATCGCGGCGATCCGAGATGCATCCCGCATTTCAAACAAGCCCGTGTGCGCGATTTCTGCATCCGGTCCATCCAGGGCGAGCGGTCCCTTGTTTGCGCTGGACGCCAGCCGAAAAAGACGTCCCGTCCAACGATCTGACCGGCCAATGCGCTCCAATTCCGCGCGATGGGCTTGTAGCCAGTCCGTGGCCGCATCCGGATCGGACCATTGCGCGTAGGAGAGCACCTTGTCGTCATCGAGCGAGCGATAGACCGCCGCGCCGACAGCGCCGTGGTTTCTTGCTTTCTCGGCCGACGCTGAAAGCGCCCCTGTGAGGCCGGTTGCGTCTCTGCGAACATCGATCAGGGCCGTGCCGGTGTCTGGCATTGGCAATTCGAAATTCATTCCAGCTCGCCTTCTCTCGCTACAATTTCGATGAACGTCGTTGAAGCCGCAGTGCGTGTCTCATCTACGAGTCGACGGTATCATATCTCCGCTCGAGATAGGACCGAACATCCGGGTCGAGGTGGACATCTTCGAGGGGCGTGAAAGGATCCGTCAGTGCGCAAATCGAGCGGATCTGCACGCGTTCGATATCATCGAGGTAAGCCCACGCCGTGATTAGGTGTTGATCTGTCCTGAAACTGTAGACGAGGTAGTTGTACTCCATCTCCAGTTTCCCATCGGCGAAGATCTGCTCGCAATTGTGTTCGATCTTGAACGGTTCACTGGGGTCGTGATCGATTGATTTATCCATGGTGCATTCGTCCCCTGCGCGGGATGTGTTCCCGGTGATGACAAGAACAGGCTAGTCGCGGCGGGGTATCACCTTGAATGTCCCCGTGCCCGTCATCAGCGTTCGGTCGCCGGCCCAAATCCGGCCTCGAACCGTGTGCAGGTCGCCCGTCGACCCGATGATTTTTCCAGTGCCTTCGACCCATTCCCCGAGCGCTGCGGATGAGAGGAAGTCACATGTGAGCCGGACGGTGACCCACCAGGTGTCGTGGGATGCGCTGACCGCATGGCCCCATGCCATATCGGCAAATGTCATGAGCATGCCGCCATGGGCATTGGACATGCCGTTGACGTGGTGTTCCTCGACCCGGAATGCCCGGCAGTAGTGTCCGCCTGGCTCTGCCGCTTCGTAGAGGGGGCCGACGAGGCGACCAAAGCCCCGATGCCAGGGCAAGACTGTGTAACCGTCAGGCACTGGTGCGGTTTGGGTGTCGTGGAGATCGTCGGCCATGGCGTCAGCGGAAGCTATACCGGATGGGGATGACGGCGTCATCGGCCCGGTCCTGGTCTTCATTTGGGCGTACCGATAGCCGCAGACCCGTGATCGTCCGGGACGCGCAGCCGCCGCCGGAGAAGGAAAACCACTGCTCGCCAGAGCCTGAGGCGGAAAGCAGCGGCGAGCCTGAACTGCCGGCGCGGCATGGGCCACTGCCGTCCAGCACGGGCCGCGCCCAGATCCGCGCGCGGTCTATGGTTCCAAGGCGGTAGTCGAACGTGACGGTGATGCGCTCGCCTTCTACGATCGTTGTTCCGGGCTTGGGGGTCAGGGTCACATCATTGATCGTGACACCGGCAATGCGAAACGTCCGCTCCGATATCCGATCATAGTTGGTCTCCGCAGCCTGGGCCCTGAGGGTCCTGGCCCTTTGCAACGCGCCTTCGGCAAAGCGGTGGGTCCGGTAGCGGCGGGCGAACGCTTCATAGGCTTCGGGCGTGTTCAGGCGGCGGGCCTCGGCGAAGGCGTCCTCAGCCGCTGTATTGCTTTCCGGTTGAGGCGTTGGCGCAGGTGGTGTGGCCGTAACGGCGGTATCGATTGCGGTTGAGGCGACATCTGAGGCTACGGCTTCGCTCGGTGCACGCGCGGGGGATTGGTCCACGTCGCCTGTCATCTGGAGCGCGAACAGGCCGCCGGCCACGACCGCGAGCGCGGCAGCGCCAATCAGAACGCCGGCCATGCTGCGCCGTTTCCGTGGTGGAGCGGATGCATGCTTGGTCACGGTGACCTGCTTTGCCGGATAGTTGACAGCGCTGACGCCGGGTTGCGTGTCGCGCTCGCCTGCGCCAATGCGCGCCTTCACGGCGGCAACGAGGTTTTTCCACTCGGTGTTGCCGAGGTCGCCGTTCCAATCGGCCAGGTTGGCGCTTTCGATACGCGCAAAGCCAAAGGGGGGATCGACGGGATCGAGAAGCACGGGGATCAGTTTACCCGCTGCCTTGGCCATCTCCGCCTCTTCCTTCACCCAGTCCGAGCGGACCGAAGCGTCGGACCACAGGACGAGGACAGCCCGCGCCTGGCCGATCTTGTCCTTCAAGACGTCTTCCCATTTGGACCCCGGGGGGACCTGCACGTCGTAGAAGACATCGTAGCCCTCTGCGCGAAGGGCGTCGGCGATGGGGCGCACCCTGCCGTGCTCCTCCTGGTCCTCGCGTTTATAGCTGATGAAGATATCTGCCATGGCCCGCACCTCTTTCACGCCGGCTAGGCGTCGACCGTAACCGCTCAACGGTCGCATGTCAGCCAGCGGGCGCCTGGGAGGCTAGGATGCGTTTGCGGCGATAAAGAGGGTCAGGGATACGAGGTTAGCCGACATGTGGGCGACGATCGGGGCGGTGATCGATCCCGTCGCAATCCGCAGCCACGCGAGATAGAGGCCCATGATAAAGACCGGGACCATGCCCAGCAGCGTGTACTGTGGGTGGAGCGCTGCAAAAACGACGGCGGTCACGACCCCCGCTGACAGGGGCGTCAGGCCGCGATTGAGGAGAAATCCGAGCGCAATGCCGCGAAACGCCATTTCCTCTGTGATCGGTATCAATATGCCACCCGCGGCGATCATGGACAGGCCGATGGCGTCTCTTGTCAGCAAGGGGTTCGCCTGGGGATCGCGGAACATCCAGTTCGGATCGTCACGGCTGACCAGGATACCGATCAGCAAGGTGCTGCCCAGGAGCACGAGCGGACCGGTCAGCGCGGCGATCCCGATCCAGTCACTTTCGATCTTAAGCGAGCCCGCGAAGGGCCCGGCACCAGCCCGGTCGCTCCAGAAGCTCATGGCGGCAAACAGGATCGCCTGGATCACAAGCAGAATCAGCCACTGCATCGGCGGTGATCCGCCTTCTTCGAATTGCTCCAAGACCCACCCCTGGGTGAGGAACCCGGCAAGCAAAACGCCCACGTTGAGAAACAGGATCGGGGCGATGATTGGCCAGAAGACCGCTGCAATTGGTGCGCGACCCAGCGAAACCGGGGTGTTGTAAGGACCCTGAAACATTTGTGCAGTCTTCCCTGTTCGCGCGCGCAGGAGCAAGGCCTGAAAACGCGTGACTTCACTTTCCACGAAACCGCTGTACCTGCCCCCCATGGCCGGACGTAAGATCACCTCATCTGAACAGCGAATATGGTCAGCCGTCACCCGTTCGGTGCGGCGGCACGGGCCCATGCCCAACTTTGAGGAGGCTGTTCGGCATGAAGGGGTGTCAACGGCCGACATGGAACGCGCGTTCGGGCGTCAGAGGAGCGATGAAGCGCCGCTTCCGGAGGCGCGGGTGCAAGCGACCAACGCACCCAACCGGCGCGCCACGGCCGCAGCCGTTGTGGAGCGGGGCCGTGAGCGGAAGGTGCGCCGGGGCCAAGTGCCGATCGCCGCGAGGCTTGACCTTCACGGCCACACGCAATCAAGCGCAGACCAAACACTTCGCCATTTCGTCGCCCAACAGCGACAAAGCGGAGCGCGGTGTGTTCTCGTCATCACGGGGAAAGGTCGCGACGGAACGTCCGTTCTGAAACGGAACTTTCTCGCCTGGCTGGAAAGCCCCTCGGCCAGGGCCATGGTGTCCGGTGTTGCTGAGGCGCACCCTCGGCACGGCGGCAGCGGGGCGTTCTATGTCTGGCTTCGGCGCTGTTGAGCGGCTCTGCGCCGACGCTACCCAGGCGCGCGGGAAGCTTTTTCCTCAAGACCTGACTGCCCTTGGCGCGCGGCGAGCGCCTGGGCGACGGCATCCAGGGGTACACCTCGGCACCGGAGCCCAACAAACAGGTGATACAGGAGGTCAGCGGCTTCGTTTGCAATTTCGGTCTCAGGCTGTGCGGCGAGCGCGAGCGCCAGTTCGACCGCTTCCTCTCCAAGTTTCTTGCCGCACTCGATCGGGCCTTTTCCGATAAGCTTTGTGGTGTACGACACCGTTTCGTCGCCGCCTGCCCGCGCATCGATCGTGCCTGATAGTTGGGACAGTACCTGCGCCAAGAGGGCGGCGTCTCCGAGGGGTGTGGTCTGGGTCATCGCCGGCCTCCGGCTTGAATGGATGCTTTACGGGAAGGGACGCACCGGCGCGCCCGCTTCGGCAAGGGCGGCGCGACACTCCGCCAGCGGAACCTCACCGAAATGGAAGATCGATGCCGCCAGGACAGCGCTGGCCCCACCCTCGAGAACAGCGGGTGCGAAATCGGCTGCAGAGCCGGCGCCGCCAGATGCGATCACCGGGATGGAGACGGCCCTCGTCACGGCACTAAGCAAGGGCAGATCGAAGCCTGATTTCGTTCCGTCCTTATCCATGCTGGTCAGCAGGATTTCGCCAGCGCCCCGTCGTTCCGCTTCACGCGCATAATCGACCGCATCGATACCGGTGTCGCGTCGGCCGCCATGGGTGAACACGGACCACTTGCCGGGTTCGCTCGCCCTGGCGTCGATGGCGACCACCACACATTGGCGACCGCATCGCATGGCGGACTGGGTTATCAGGTCATGGTTCGCAACGGCCGCGGAATTGATGGCGACCTTGTCGGCCCCGGCCCGGAGCAATGTGACCATGTCATCGGGCGAGCGCACACCGCCGCCCACGGTGAGAGGCATGAAACAGCGCTCTGCCGTGCGGGTGACCACGTCCAGCATGGTGCCGCGATCCTCATGGGACGCGGTGATATCCAGAAAACAGAGCTCATCCGCGCCGGCCTCCGAGTAGGCCTCCGCCAGCTCCACGGGGTCGCCGGCGTCTCGCAAGTCGACGAAATTCACGCCCTTGACGGTGCGCCCATCCTTCACATCGAGGCAGGGGATGATGCGGGTCTTCAGCACGCTTCACCGCCTTGGCTTGCCGCCGAAATAGCCTCTTCTGGATCGATATCGCCATCGTAAAGCGCCCGGCCGAGGATCGCGCCAGCGATTGGTCGGCGGGAGTTTGCGCGCCGCAAATGTCGTATGTCGCCGACGGATGCGACGCCGCCGCTGGCGATGATCGGGATGGAAACGGCCTCGGCCAAGGATGCGGTGAACGCGACGTTTACGCCGGTTTTCGTGCCGTCGCGTCCGATATCAGTGGCGATTATGGCGGCGACGCCGCATCCCTCGAAAGCCTTTGCCAACTCGATTGCATCCATGTCGGACGTTTCGGCCCAGCCCTCGACAGCGACCTCTCCATTGCGGGCATCAATCCCGACGACGATTTTACCCGGCAGCGCGGATGCCGCCTCGCGGACAAGCCCTGGATCCCTGACAGCCACCGTTCCCAGGATGACCCGGTCGATCCCCGCCTCGAGCCACGCGTCGACCTGGGCGCGATTGCGAATGCCGCCGCCGAGCTGGACGGGTACGTCCGTAGCTGCAAGGATCGCACGGACGGCATGGCCATTCGCGCTCTCTCCTGCAAACGCCCCATTCAGGTCGACAACGTGCAGATGGTCGAACCCCATCGCCCGAAACGCGACTGCCTGGTCGGCTGGTGAAGCGTTGAACGTCGTCGCCCGGCCCATGTCGCCGCGCACGAGCCGTACGCAAGCGCCGTCCTTCAGGTCGATGGCGGGATAGAGTTGAAAGTCGGCCATCTTACGGGGCCCAGCTCAGGAAGTTCGCGAGGATCTTGAGGCCGACGGCTTGGCTCTTTTCGGGGTGGAACTGCGTGCCGAACACGGTGTCCTTCGTGATCGCCGCAGCAAACGGGTAGCCGTGTTCACTTGCGGCGATGATCACCGATTCATCTTCGGGCGAGAATACGAAGGAGTGCACGAAGTATGCGTGTGCGTCCCGGCTCAAGCCATCCATCACGGTGTGGGGCCTCTGCAATTCAAGCGTATTCCAGCCCATGTGTGGGATACGGACCGAGGGCGCAGCCCGCATCGGCTCGACTTGCCCGTGGATCCACCCAAAGCCGCGGTGTTCCCCGTCCTCAAGGCCGAAATCCGCCAGCAATTGCATCCCCACGCAAATTCCAAGGAAGGGCACGCCGCGGCGATGCACAGCCTCTTCCATGGCTTCGAGCAGTCCCGTGCGTTCATCAACGGCCCGGCGGCAATCCCCGAAATGGCCAACGCCTGGCAGGACAATCCTGTCGGCCTTGGCGATCACGTCTGGATCGGCGGTCAGCGTAAGGGACACCGCACGCTCGGATGTGCGCGCCGCCTCTGAGAGGGCGCGGGCGGCGGAGTGTACGTTGCCGGAGCCGTAATCGATGAGGGCCAGGGATGCCATGGCCGTCGTCTTAGGCCGCCCACGGGTTGCTGGGAAGGGCTTGCTGGCCTGTCGTGCGAGCGGTCTCTACATGGAGGCTTCGACGGCGCGGGCGACGTAGTCGAGCCGGTCATGGCCGAAGAAGATCTCGTCACCAACAAAAAATGTGGGGGCACCAAACGCGCCGCGTTCAATCGCGCTGTCGGTATTGGTTTTCAGTCGGGCCTTGTTTTGCGGATCGGTCGACAGGGCCTTTATCCGTTCCAAATCAAAACCCTCTGCCGCGCAGAATTTTCCAAGGTCGTCATCGTCACCCAGGTTGAGGGGATCGGGTCGGCCCCAGGAATGGTCGAAGCAGGCTTTTGAGAACCGCAATTGCTCATCGCGATCGTCCATCCCAATCGCCGCCCGTTGCACACCGAGTGTGTTCACCGGAAAATATGGATTGGAATGGAACGGAATGCCGATATGCGCCGCGCAACGCGGAACATCGATGGCGAGATACTTGGCCTTTGCGGGCACCGTGCCGGGCGGTCTGTTTCCGGTTCCCTGCATGATTCCGCCAAGAAAAACTGGCGTGTAGATGATCTCGGCGCCAATTCGCTCGGCGATCTTCGGAGCATCATACCACGCCAGATACGCGGTGGGGCTAACGATATCATAAAGGAACTCGATTTGTTTCGGCACTGAACTTGCTCCTCCCGATGACGGATTGCGGCAGTCCGGTTCGGCCGGACTTGCGGTATGAGAGGCGCGAGCCTATCGTGTGAGTTTGAAAAGAGAACCCATGAAATGGACCAACCTCCAAGATAATTGGTGTCCGGTGGCTCGGACCCTCTCGGTGGTCGGCGATCGCTGGACCCTCCTGATCCTACGCGACTGTTTTCTCGGCCTTACCCGGTTCGATCAGTTCGCGGAAAGCCTTGGTATCACGCGGCATGTCCTGGCCGCGCGGCTGAAACTGTTGGTCGATGCGGGTATTCTTGAAAAGCGCGCCTATAGTACGCGGCCGAGCCGCTATGATTACCACCTGACGCCGAAGGGCCAGGCGCTCGGGCCCGCCCTGTCGGCGCTTCGGGATTTTGGAAAGGCGCACCTTCCCATCCGTCGCCCCGCGGGCGAGTCGCCGGAGACGCCAGCGACGTAAAGTTCAGAGGATGAATTTCGAGAGGTCGGTGTTGCCCGCGAGGTTCGCCAGTCTCTCGTTGACGTAGGCAGCGTCAATCTCGAGGGTCTCGCCCGCTTTCTCCGGCGCTTCGAAACTGATCTCGTCGAGCAAACGCTCGAGAACCGTCTGGAGACGACGGGCACCGATATTCTCTACGGTGTCATTCACGTTCACAGCGATATCGGCGAGCCGATCGATGGCGTCCTCGGTGAATTTCAGGGTCACGGACTCGGCGTCGAGCAACGCAATATGCTGTTTGATGAGGCTGGCTTCGGGCTCCACCAGGATGCGGCGCATGTCGTCACGGCTTAGGGCGTTCAATTCGACGCGGATCGGCAAGCGGCCCTGGAGTTCGGGCAACAGATCGGACGGTTTGGCGATATGGAAGGCTCCAGAAGCGATGAACAGGATGTGGTCTGTCTTTACGACGCCGCGCTTTGTGCTCACGGACGTGCCCTCGATCAGGGGCAGCAGATCGCGCTGCACGCCCTCCCGGGACACATCTGCGCCGCCACGTTCCTTGCGGGCTGCGACCTTGTCGACCTCGTCGAGGAACACGATACCGTCCTGCTCCACGGCGTGGATAGCCTCCCGGACAAGCGTTTCCTCATCCAACATCCTGTCCGCTTCCTCGTCCATGAGGGGCTGATGGGCTTCAGCGACAGTTGATGAGACCCGCCTTGTCCGCCCACCCATGGCCTTACCCAGCAAATCGCCGAGATTCATCATGCCCATGGAGCCCCCAGCGCCTGGCATTTCCATCATCTGCATCGGATTCGATGTATCGGCGAGGTCCAGCTCTACGGTCTTGTCGTCGAGTTCGCCGTCGCGCAGCTTTCGGCGGAAGGCTTCCCGCGTTGACGATTGCGCATCCGGGCCCACGAGCGCATCGAGGAGCCGTTCTTCGGCCTTGTCTGCCGCCGCTGGAGCCACCTCCTTGCGGCGCTGTTCCCGGATCATGGAGATTGCCGCTTCCACTAGGTCGCGGATGATCTGTTCCACATCGCGGCCGACATAGCCGACCTCCGTGAATTTCGTGGCTTCTACCTTGAGAAACGGGGCATTTGCGAGTTTCGCCAGTCGCCGGGAGATCTCGGTCTTGCCAACACCCGTGGGTCCAATCATCAGGATGTTCTTCGGCGTGATCTCGTCCCGCAGAGCCTCAGGCGCCTGTTTGCGGCGCCAACGGTTCCTTAGGGCGATCGCCACGGCGCGCTTTGCGTCAGACTGCCCAATGATGTGACGGTCCAATTCGGTGACGATTGCTCGAGGCGTAAGGTCTGACATGGGGGCTCCGATCGGGGCCGCTCGGATGCGGCGCAGCTTCGGTCAAGCGGGTTCGGGCGGGAAAAGCCGGGCGTAGATGCCATGGCGCGGGAAGAGGCTGAGAACAGCGCGACGTGCGGTCGACCAGCCACTGCCAAGCAGCACAACAGCGCCGCCAAGGAGAAGCAAGGTGACGATTGTCGTCTGCAAGGGTCCGTCCACAGACGACGAGACCAGGACCTGTAGCGCCAGACCGTAGCTTAGTAGGCTTGAAGCGATGAGCGCCCTGCGATTGAGGGCGAGCGAAAGAAGCGCGAAACCAATCAACGCGACGAGGAGAATCAGGGCCTCCTGATAGGACTGGCTCCCTGCACCCGAGCCAGAGATCACGAGACGCAATCCGAAGATGATCTGGGGCGCTGCAGCCAGGTGGAGCCAAAACGCATAATCCGCTTTCCGCGTCGCGCGCTTCGGGTCGGTCATATCGAGGGATATCGCGAGGGCCAATGTCAACGCGCCGATGATGACAGACAGCCCCCCGCCGATCACGAGGCCGATGTCGCCGAAAACGCTGATACCCGCATAGGCCATGGATGCCAGGGAAAGCGCCAGGATGAACAGGGAGAACGGTAATCTGAAGCGTAGGAAGTAGGCGATCGCTGCGGCTGCGGCTGCGCCCGCGCCGATCATGCCAACGCTGCCAGCGGCATTCCAGATCCCGAAAATGGACTGAAGCTGTGAGGTACGATCCTGTCCTGTTATCGCCGTCGCCGTAAGACCAATGAACAAAGTGAACATGGCGCAGAGGGCCATACTTGGCAGTAAGAGGCGTCGCCGCGTGCAGAAGTACTCTGACAGCAGCCAGGATACGCCAGCGGCCGGAAGCAGAGTCACCGCTGCAGCAAAGGCGGGCGATCCGCCGCCGGTCGAGCCGAACCCCATGAGGCCCGTCAGCAACAGGAC
Organism: Pseudomonadota bacterium; assembly: GCA_038745855.1. Classification (GTDB taxonomy): domain Bacteria; phylum Pseudomonadota; class Alphaproteobacteria; order Caulobacterales; family Hyphomonadaceae; genus UBA5336. The sequence goes on from JBCDLC010000012.1 coordinate 50,782, forward strand.
CCCAGAGACGAGCAGAACGAGCCCTGTTGTGATGAATATGTCATTGAAGTTCGCCAGAAAGCGCAGTGTTTCGGGATCCCCGGCGCTGGCCCCGCCCGAGCGAGCCTCCAGAAAGCCTTCCAGCCGTCTGGCCTGGTCGCGTGTGAGAACGCCTGAATCGACCGCTGCACGCAGGTCGTTCTGGTCAAACATCGAGTGCCTCTATAGTAAGGCTTACGTTGGTATAAACGCAGATTTCCGCGGCAATCGCCATCGCCTTCCGGGCCAGGGTCTCCGCGTCGGTTTCGTATTCGACAAGGGCGCGGGCCGCCGATAGCGCATAGTTGCCGCCCGATCCTATGGACACCACGCTATACTCGGGCTCCAGAACGTCGCCGTTGCCGGTGATGACAAGCGTTGTTTTCGCATCGGCGACGATCAGCATGGCCTCCAGTTTCTGGAGGTATTTTTCTGTCCGCCAATCCTTTGCCAATTCGACGGCGGCGCGCTGGAGTTGACCAGGGAAGCGCTCCAGCTTTTCCTCGAGCCGTTCGAACAAGGTGAACGCATCGGCTGTTGCACCAGCAAACCCCGCGAGGACTTTGCCATCCCCAATGCGCCGGACCTTGCGGGCATTGCCCTTCATCACCGTCTGGCCCATCGACACCTGTCCATCGCCGACCAGTACCACCTTGTCAGCGGTTCTTACGGCGAGGATCGTTGTTCCGTGCCAAGGGGATTGGGTCGATCGATCATCGGTCACAGCTGTCATGTGGCCAAGGAAGGCTTGGGACGCAAGGGCCTTTTCTGGTGTGGCTGAACACAGGGCTGCATGGAAGCAAGCCCGTGATTTCAGGCGCGCTTCCGCTGTTCGAACGGCGCTGAAAGGCCCGGCCGTGAGCGGAGGAGTTTTCGAAACCGCGCTTCATCGAGGGGACGGGCATAATGAAATCCTTGCCCGCATGTGCAGCCGCGGTCTCTGAAAAACGCGGCCTGCTCGGCCGTTTCGATCCCCTCGGCAACGGTGTCGTGCTTCAGGGTATGGGCCATGGCCAGGATCATATCGACGATCGCGGCGGCCGACGGGTCGGTTACGACCCCGGAAACGAATGATCGATCGATCTTGAAGACATCGAAGTTGAGACGCGTGAGGATCGACAGGTTTGCGTGGCCAGTGCCGAAGTCGTCAATGGCGACGCGCACGCCCATCTTGCGTAGCGGTTTGAGCACCGCCTCGACGTGGGCGGGATCCGTCACCGCCATCGACTCGGTGATTTCCAGTTCGAGCAACTCCGGTCTCAACCCGGTATCGGCGATGGCGTCCAGCACCCGATCACAAAAGGTTGGATCGTCGAGCTGGGCGGCTGAAACATTTACGGCCACAGGCACATGGAAGCCGTCTGCGACCCAGCCGGCCGCTGCCGCACAGGCCTGGCGCATGATGAGGTCGCCAATCTCGACGATCAGGCCCGATTGTTCCGCGATCGGAATAAACGCTCCCGGGGAAACAAACGTCCCATCGTCCTTCGGCCAGCGGGCAAGCGCTTCGCACCCGCTGATCGCGCCTGTTTCGAGATTTATCTTCGCCTGGAATGCGGGACGGAAGATCTTTTGCTCAACCGCTTTCCGGACATCGGATTCAAGCGCAAAGCGCTGTTCGGCGACACGATCGAGCCTCGATTGATAGAAAGCGAAACCCTCGCGTTTGTCGTTCCTGAGGCTCCGCAGAGCGGCATCGGCGCGCCGCAGGAGGGTGTTAACCTGGTCACCGTCTTCAGGTGCGGCAACGATCCCTCCCGACAATCCAAGACTGACCCATCGGCCGGAAATGTTGAATGGCGCTACAAATGCGCGGCGCAGATTGCGGGCGATCTGGCCGGCAACATCCTTGCCTGCGCCGACAGGCAGCAACAACGCGAAATCGTCGCCTTGAAGGTGAGTGAGGAGACATCGCTCGGCATCCAGGCAGCCGGCTTTCTGCTGTTCGAGAAGTTCCTCGCTTATGCGGTCGGTGGTCAGCTTGAGGAGCGACTGTGCCTTTTCCAATCCGGCCAGATCGCTCGCGCGTTGGAAATGGTCGACATTGATGCGGATGATGCAGAACGGCGAATTGAAGTCGGCTTCCGCCAATTGCGTGTTCGCTGCTTCATGGAACGCCCTGAGGTTCGGGAGGCCGGAATCGGGGTTTTCGTAGGCGGCCGTCTCTAGATGTTTCGCAGTCCGGTGAAGATCGCGAATCCGGCGCTGGATCTGCAGGCGCAGCCGCGTGAATTCGGTAAATGTCGTCTGTGGCGAGCTCGTTGAGCCGCTCGCCGTATCACTGAAAGCAAGGCTGATCGAATTCAGGCCGCTGAGCACACGGCGGGTATAGAAGCGGCCCACGAGGAAAGACGTTGTGATCGACACAGCGACGAGGGCGACCAGGATCTGCCACGGGATCGGAATGCTGAAGGGTACCAGCCGATGGGTTACAAGCGTCCCGAGCACGGTGCCCTCAAATCCGACCGGTGCTTGGTTTGTGCCGCGGGCGTTGAGCAAGGACGCGTCACCGGCAATCAGCGCACCGTCCTCGCCGATCAAGGCAAAGCGGCCGCCGGTGTGGCGATTGAGTGCCCTGCTCAGAACGTCGATTTGCCCAGATGACATGTGAACCGCCGCAAGATCGGCGTAGGCTTGAGTCTGCTGCTGTGAAATTCGATCGGCTCGGATGGCGTTGGCCGCCAGCGAAACGCCGATAAACATGGCCACGAGGATCGTTGCCAGGGCTGCAGCGACAAGCGTTTGCGTCACGCCCAGGCTGATCCTGAACGCACGCGATCTGGATTGACGTTTTCCGGACACAGCGACCGATCAGCCCTACCGTTCTCAAGTGCCGTAAGGGTTAAGGAACAAGATTTAGAATTCAGTGAAGATGGATGCAGCTTTTCAAATCGCACGCCAGGGAGTACCCGGACGCATGGCAAACCGCACGGCAACACTCAAACGCGAAACGCGTGAGACGAAAATCGAGTTGAGCCTCGATCTCGATGGTACGGGGCAGTCTGACCTCTCCACGGGCATTGGGTTTTTCGATCACATGCTTGAAGCGCTGGCGAAGCATTCGGCGATCGATCTGAAGGTGCGGACCGAGGGTGATCTCCATGTGGATATGCACCACACGGTCGAAGATACGGGCATCGTTATCGGCCAGGCTATCCAGCAGGCGCTGGGCGATTTTTCAGGCATCACGCGGTTTGGCCATGCATATCTGCCGATGGACGAAACCTTGACCCGGGCCGCTATCGACTTGTGCCGGCGCCCCTATCTCGTCTGGAAGGTGTCGTTCGTGCGGGACAAGGTCGGCGCCATGGACACCGAACTTTTCAAGGAGTTTTTCCATGCTCTGGCGGGGAATGGTGGGATGTGCCTGCACATCGAGAACGTTTATGGCGAAAATCAACACCACATCGTCGAGAGCTGTTTCAAGGCAACCGCTCGCGCGCTGCGCCAAGCTGTGAGTATCGATGAAAAGATGGCGGGCAAGCCGGCCAGCACCAAGGGTGTGCTCTGACCCGTAACTGATAAAAGGCGCAGAGACCGTCTCCCAGCGATGGGAGGCGAAGCGCATGTGCTGTGGCGGGTGGGGAGGCGTGTTGCCGCTTTTCACCGTAATCGCCGCGCCATACACTCGGGGTATGACGTCGAAAACGCCTTTGCAGCTTGTCTGGTTCAAGCGGGACCTGCGGGTCGAGGACCATCGCGCGCTTGTCCGAGCAGCGTTGGCGGGGCCCGTCTTGCCGCTGTATGTCGTGGAGCCTGAGCTGTGGCAGCAGCCCGACATGTCCCGGCGGCAATGGGCATTTATCGCGGAAAGTCTTGCAGGGCTCCGCGAGGATCTTGCAGCGCTTGGACAGCCCCTGATCATACGCACAGGGCAGGTCACCGATATTCTGGATCAGATCGTGGATACCCATGGGATTGCCCAGATGTGGTCGCATGAGGAGACGGGTAATGGCTGGACATTTGCGCGCGACAAGGCGGTCGCGCGCTGGTGCAAGGCCCGCAGTGTTCCTTGGGTTGAGGTGCAGATGCACGGAGTGGTTCGCCGGATCGATACGCGTAACGGATGGGCCAAACGCTGGGACACCTTGATGGGTGAGCCGACCTGCGATGCTCCGCGCGGCCTTCCGCCCATAGCCGGCATAGATCCCGGACCTATCCCGACTGCGAAGGCAATCGGCCTTGAACCGGATCCGTGCCCCGGGCGACAGACGGGTGGCCGACAGCATGGCGAGGCCTGCCTACAGAGTTTTCTTTACCAGCGGGGTGAGCACTACAGGAAGGACATGTCCTCCCCGGTGACGGGTTTTGAGGGATGTTCCCGTCTCTCTCCCCATCTGGCCTGGGGCACACTCTCCATGCGGGAAATCACGCAGGCCACATGGGACCGGCAGCGGGAACTCAAAAACGCGCCCTCTGGAACGACAGGCGGATGGCGGCCCTCCATGCGGAGCTTTTCCGGCCGGCTGCACTGGCACTGCCACTTCATGCAGAAGCTGGAGGATCAGCCAAACATGGAGTTTGAGGAGTTACATCCCGCGTACAAGGGAATGCGACCGACGGAGCCGGATCCCGTTCGCCTCGAAGCTTGGTGCAAGGGCGAGACCGGCTTGCCCTTCGTCGACGCGTGTATGCGCGCGCTGAACGAAACGGGCTGGCTGAACTTCCGCATGCGGGCCATGCTCATGGCCGTTGCCAGCTATCATCTCTGGCTGCCCTGGCGTGCGTCAGGCATGCATCTGGCCCGCCAATTCACCGACTACGAACCCGGTATCCACTGGCCCCAGACACAGATGCAATCCGGCACGACCGGCATCAACACCGTTCGCATCTATAACCCCGTCAAACAGGGGCATGATCAGGATCCGACAGGAGGTTTTGTCCGCCGATGGTTACCTGAGCTTGGCGCGGTCCCTGACGCTTTCATCCAGTCGCCCTGGGAATGGCCGGAGTGCAACTCCGTCCTCGACAAGGCTTACCCTTTCCCGATCATTGATCACAAGGAAGCCGCCAAAGAGGCGCGCCAGAAAATCTACGGCGTTCGCAAGGGCAGCCAGTATCGCAACAAGGCAGATGCGATCCAGACTAAGCATGGCAGTCGAAAGTCGGGTATCCCGAACCGGGGCGAAAAACCCAAACCAGCGCGTACGAGGGCTCGAAAAACCAAGGCTGAAAGCCCTGCACCCGACAACCAAATGTCGCTGGGCCTAGACTGAGCGACCTTCGATCAAGCTGGCTCCACCGCCGCCTCTCAGTTAGACAGTGGTCATGAGCGACATAGAAATCCTCGCAGGCATGCTCGACGCCGCCGACAGGGTCATCGTTTTCTCGGGCGCTGGCGTCTCAACCGAAAGCGGCATCCCCGATTTTCGAAGTCCTGGCGGCGTCTGGAGCAAGATGCAGCCAATCTATTTCGATGATTTCGTTCAGAGCCGCGATGCCCGCCGTGAAGCCTGGACCCGCGTCTTCAATAGGACGGCAGGATGGGTCGGCGCGTCGCCGAATGACGGGCACCGGGTCGTTGCCGAACTGGTCAAGATCGGAAAGGTCACCGCCGTGATCACACAGAATGTCGACAACCTGCACCAGGATGGCGGCGCCCCTGCTGACAAGGTCATCGAGGTCCATGGCAATGCGACCTATGCCAAGTGTCTTCAATGCGGCAAACGCTATGAACTTCACGCCCTCGAGCCCCGCTTCGAGGCTGGGGAAGACTTGACCTGTGACTTTTGCACGGGGCTCCTGAAGACGGCCACGATTTCGTTTGGCCAGGCCATGCCCGTCGACGAAATGGAGCGCGCAGCGGACGAAGCCGCGAATGCAGATCTCTGCCTCGTGCTCGGTTCGTCGCTTGTGGTCTATCCTGCTGCGGAGATCCCGCTAATCACGAAGCAAAGCGGCGGAAAGCTCGCCATCATCAACCGCGAGCCGACGGACCAGGATCCGGTCGCAGATCTCGTCATGCACATGGAAATTGGAAACAGTCTCAAAGCCGTAGCCCAGCGCCTTGGCTTGCCGGGCAGCGCGCCGTGAATTTGTAACAGTTCTGCTGGTGGACGAATGCGCCGACGATGGGCTACGCGAGTAGGTGTCGTCGCACCTTTGTCTCGTGTGCGTGGGGACCAGGGATCTTCATGACAGCGGTAAAGTTCGCTCCCGTTTTCGCAGGTCTGTTCGTCCTGTGGCCTCTGCTCGCCGTTCTGGGCGCCCAGGGCTATTCCCCGCTCCTGGCTCTCATGGCGATCGGTGGTTTGTCATTCCTGCGCAGGCCCCAATGGACCGCACCCGGCCTCTGGTGGCTAGCCGTGGCCTGGGCCGCCACTTCCTCGGCCTGGGCCATCGATAACATAGCCGGCGGCGGTGTCGTTACCGGCGGTTTCGGGTCCGGAGATTTCTCGATCGACGCCACCGCGCTCCGCATCGCGCTCACAGCGCTCTGCATGAACTTGCTTCTGCTGTCGCTTCGCTCTGTGATGGATGTTCACGGTCCAAATGCGGCGCGCGTTATCCTCGGAACGGGTTTTGTCCACCTGGCGCTCGTCGCCCTCACGCCGCTGCTGTTCCCGATCATAACAAGCCTCATCTACACCCCTGAGGAGGCCGCCAGCGATGGGCTTCAGAACGCCCTCAGGGCGATCAACGCATTCACCCTGATCATGCCGCTGCTCCTCGCTTGGGCCTGGCATACACCGCCGCATATTTCGCGCCGGATTGGCGTTGTGGGATGTGTGATTATCACCATGCTCAGTGCGGTTGCGATGGGAAATCAGGCCGCTCTCTTGGCGGTCGCGGCTGGACTGGGCGCGATCGGCCTTGTCCGGTTGTTCCCACGATCGGGTTATAGCATCCTTTTCACTGTCGCCGCAGCGATGGTCCTCGCAGCGCCATTCGTGCTTGGGCGCGTGGCCGGTCTCGCGGCGTCCGCGGGTATCACCCTGCCGGGCTCGTTCCAATCGAGGGCCTGGAGTTGGCAGGTCGTCTCCGAGAAGATCCAGCTTCAGCCGCTTCTGGGATATGGTTTGGAAGCCAGCGGAGACTGGCGCGAGACCTATTCTGACTATCCTGACTGGCTCGCCAAGATCGTGGCAGAAGGCGGCGATGAAGCGGCCTGGAGCGTCTATCGCGTTGTCCCCGGACACCCTCACAATATGGCGCTAGAGCTTTGGGCCGAGACCGGAATGATCGGCGCTGGAATTGTCGCCTTGGCCCTTCTGGTCACCGGCTTCACCGCGCCGAGGCCGGCCCGCCTACCACCGGTAACCCGTTATGCGCTCGCCGGCGTTTTCGGAGCAACGCTCGTCTATTTCAACCTCGCCTACAGCCTTTGGAATGAAGCGTTCTGGTCATCGGTGATGATTGCAGCCGTTGCCAGCGTCATCGTCGGCCGTACGTTCAAACGCCCATGACGGCGAAAGCGGAGCCGGTAGACAGCGCCCAATCTGCGCCGGTAACGCCAGGGGCTAAACCGGTCGTCTCTGCCATCACTGTGACTTACCACACCGGGCCAAGGCTGAAGGATGCGCTCCATGCGCTTATTCACGACCCCCAAGTAAGCGAAGTCATTGTCGTCGATAACGGCAATCCACCCTCGGATGAGGCCTGGCTCAGCACCTTTGCCCAGAGGCATCGGCCGCGCGTCAAGCTGCTCAAACCGAGCGAAAATCTGGGTTTTGGGCGCGCGTGTAACCTCGGTGCAAGGGCGGCGCGTTATGACCGCCTCCTCTTCATAAATCCCGATGCGATAATGAAGCGCGGTGCGATAGTGGCGATGTTAGAGGCCTCAGCCGGGCATTCACTTCCTTGGTTGGTTGGCGGCAGGATCTTTGGGCTAGACGGCAAGGAACAGCGTGGTGCGCGTAGACACGAGCTGACCTTGGCGCGCGCCCTCGGCCTTTCGCAGTGGACATTGGAAGCCGCACCGCCCCCATCGGGTCCTATCCCTATGGATGTCGTTTCCGGCGCCTTTTTCATGATGGCGAAGGGGGCGTTCCTTGCGCTCGATGGCGGCTTCGATGAGCGCTATTTCCTGCACGTCGAGGATATCGATCTTTGCCGCCGTGTCAGGGAAGCAGGCGGTACGGTGGTCTACCAACCAAACGCTGGCGCCATGCACGAGGGATCCACAGCGGACATGCCGAGCCCCCAGGTTGCAGCCTTTAAGGCCGAAAGCCTGGTCTACTACTTCCGTAAATTCGCGCGCGGTCCGGCATCGAAACTGGCCAATTTCTTTGTCCTGCCCCTGATGGCCTGGGCCGTCAGGCGCCGAAGCCGTTTGGGTTAGGCCCCCCGCTCGGCGACGGCTTTCACGGCCGCAACCACCCTCTCCAAGGCAGCAGCCATTTCCGCCGCATTGAGCGCTTCGGCCATGACCCGGATCTTCGGCTCGGTTCCTGATTTGCGGACAACGAGGCGCCCGGCTTCCCCGAGGCCGGCCTCGACATCCTTGATGACCGACTGGACGCCTGGGTCATCCAGCGGGTTTGCGCCGGCAAAGCGAATATTCTCCAGCGCTTGCGGCGCTGGCTCAAATACTGAGGCAACTTCAGAGACCGCCCCGCCCCGAGCGTTCGCGATCGCAAGGACCTGCACCGCTGCCAGTAGGCCGTCGCCGGTCGTGCCATGGTCGAGCATGACAATATGGCCAGACGGCTCGCCGCCGAGGGCGTATCCTCCTGCCCGCATCGCTTCCACCACATGCTTGTCCCCCACAGGCGTCCGCAGCATCGACACGCCTAAGCCTCGCAGGTGCCGCTCAAGCCCCAGATTGGACATCACCGTCGCCACCACCGTTTCGCCGGTGAGCAATCCCCTTTCCTTCAGGTGCCCCGCAAGCAGACCGATCAACTGGTCTCCGTCGACGGTTTCCCCGCGCTCATCGACCATGATCAAGCGGTCCCCGTCTCCGTCGAGCGCGAGACCGGCATGAGCGCCAAACGCCCTCACGGCCTTGGCGAGAGCCGCTGGATGGGTCGATCCCACCTGGTCGTTGATGTTCTGTCCGTTCGGTGCGCAACCGATGGTCCGAACTGTGGCGCTGAGGCGCCGCAAGACATAGGGCGCGATGTCGAAGCCCGCACCGTGGGCGCCGTCCAGCACGACCGACAGTCCTGCCAGAGACGCACCTTCGGGCAGGCTTTTGATCATTGCGTCAGCATAGCTGGCCCGCACATCGATGCTCGGATCCGGGCCGACCGCGCCGGTGTGCGTAGGGCCCTCGGCCAGGTCTTGGAATGAGGAACCAATTGCTCTTTCAATCGCCAATTCGTTAGCTTCGGACAATTTGAAACCGTCGGCGCCGAAGAACTTCAGCCCATTGTCCCCCGCCGGATTGTGGGAGGCGGTCACCATCACCCCGAATTGTGCGCCATGTTCCTGCACTGCGCGGGACAGGGCTGGCGTCGGCAGAATACCCAGGAGAACGACATCAAGCCCCAGATTTGCGAACGCAGCCGCCAGTATGTCCGCAATCGCCGGTCCCGACTGCCTCGTGTCGATCCCTATGACGACACGGTCGCCAGCATGAACGGACGGAACCAGAACTCCTGCTGCGGCCAGCCCGATGCGGAGCAGCTGCGGTGGAGAAAGGGGGCCGTCACCAACCCTTCCGCGAATGCCATCGGTGCCGAAAAAGCCGTTACTCATAGGCAATCCCCTGTCTGAACAGCCAGCAATAGCCACTCGCTGGGCACGATGCATCCCTTGAGCTGGGACTCGTGGAACGGCGGACGTTCACAGATCTGGCGTGGATCGAGGCTCAGCGCGGGCAGATCGGGTTGCCCACCATGTTGAAGCATTATCCGCGCGGTCTCATTCATGCGCCAGGCATGGGCCGCCGCAATGGATGGCAGTGCAGCAGCATCCAGCCCTTCCGGTAGGACGATGACGACCCCGTCCTGGTCATCGGTGATCAGCAGCGCCCCCCGCGCCCGGGCCGCGCCGTCTTCGGTGCAGAGTATGGCGGGGGCGAGCACGGGGAAGCCATCCGCCTCCTGCACGTGACGAAGCGTATCAAGGATTGCCGGCGGTTCACCATTGGCCCTGGGAACGAGCACCGAAGGGTCTGAATAGGCGTCGATAACAAAGAGGCGCGGACGGCGGGGCATCCGCGGTGTTTATCCCCCCAGTGCGTAGCAGCAAACCGTTATGAGCTACTAAGAACAGAGCCATCGCGTCGAACCCTTCCGTCGCCGTTTCAGGCCAGTCCGGCGAGCTTTCCAAGCGGGAAGAATGCAAGCGCGAGGGCAACCATCGCCCCTAATCCGGCCCAGTACATCACCGGTGTCCTCAGTCCTGAATGCACGTCCGGTGATGGCAGCCGGCCGGACCCGAGCCAATACGCAGTAGTGAGCAGTATGGGGGCAGACCAGACTGTCCAGCCAAGCGCGTTTGGGCCCCCCGTCCGCTCTCCCAAGAGAGCGGCCATCATTGCCATTGCGTCCGCCAGCGTCTCGCTGCGCAATAGGGGCATGGCAAACACAATGATTGCCATCGTCGCCGCTATCCCCACCGGTTGAGGGAGTGTGATGTCCGGATCCCTGAACAGGAATTGGTGCAGGATCGTCATGATGGTCAGCATGATGATCCACGCCGGAAGAAGACTTGTCCCCATGGCCCAAAAGACGCCGAGCGTCCCGACAGCGACCAGGGGTTGATAGTGAACGGGATCGTTGGGGCGCACCTCTGCCAAAGGGCGCGTGACGTAGTCCGTCGCCCATGCGGTTAGCGTTGGGTGCACGCGGGTCACGGCATCCCTGAGGTTTGGCGCGCCGATCGGGAACCGAAACGGATCCGGGATCGCGAACCCTAAGGCGCGGGCCACACCGACAGAGATGAGTGCGCACCCGCAAACATCGAAGAAGACCTGCGCACCGACGGCGAGACTTGCGCCGAACACCGCAAGGTTGGTCCACTCGCCAGGATCAGCAAACACTGGATCCGTGGTCCGCCCGAAATGGTCCGCCAAAACCACCTTAAAGACAAACCCGACGGCGAGGGCCCGCAAGGCCGCATTGGCTTGGTTTCGTGAAAGCTGTTTGGGCGCCTTCAGCTGGTTGAACAAGGCCGCTGCGGGCATGATCGGTCCCGCTGCTAGTCCAGGAAAGAACAGGATGAACGATGCCACCTGGCGAAGGGTCCGCGCAGGACGCACGTCTCCCCAGTGAACATCGACGCAATACCGGATCGCCTGCAATACTGGAATCGTTAGGCCGATGGGGACGAGCAGCGTCAACATCGGCCAAGACGGCTCAAACCCCTGCCGCGCGAAAAGCGCGACGAGGCTCGCCCCGAAGAAGCCCATGGCCTTTAGAGCCAAGAGCGTCCCCAAAGCCCCTCCCAAGCCGGCAAACAACCAGTCTCGCCGCTCGGGCGCATCGCTTTCCCATCGCTCCGTTTGGCGTGCCGTCGCCCAGGTGACCCACGATAGCCCCAGCAGCAGCCCAAGAAGCCGCACATCCCAAAGGGCAAGACCGAGCAGGGTCACCACTAGGACCAGGTCCCTTTGCTGCAACGGATTGCGCAGCCGCCAGTAGAGGCACATCGCGAGAAGCACGAGCAGTCCCATGACAACCGTCAGCGTGCTCATGGCGTGCGCCCCGGCTCCGGCACCAGCGCGCCTCGGGTGTCGTCCACGCCGGCAATGGTTTGCCGCTCCAGCAGCGCATCCGCAATCCTGTCTGCGAGCCATCGCGCATAGACGCCGGCGCCGTCATCCAGCAGGTGATCGGCATCCAGCCAAACGGGCTGGTCGAGGTCTTGCAATAGAGCCGGATCGTTTGGAGGGATGCAAAGCGATCCCCGCAGTTCCTTCGTGCAGAGGCTTGCGGCACGCGTTCGTTGCACCGGATTGATGACGGGCGGCAGGTAATACGCCACCTGGCGAACACCCCGGGCGCTTAGCGCATTTCGCTGCCGCTGGCGCGTTTCGCTGCCGCTGGAAATCTCTGCCAAAGCGCGCGCACCAATTCTTAGCGACAGCCCCTCGCTTCGGTCATTGGCATCCAAGCCCGGTTGAAGCGCGTCCTCGTATCCCGTTCCTGGCCTGTAGGCCGGAACTTCTCCTGCACGGGCCTCGACCTCGCCGCGAGACAGCAGGCCAAAATTCCAGCCGTTCATCAACCCATGCACGAGCGTCGCCGCACGCAAGCGCTCGCAAGACCATTCCGTACAGGGCGTGCGCCCGTCATCGGCAATCGCCCGCAGGGCCGTTGGCAAGTCGTAATGCTCGATCGCACGCGGACTGAACGGCTTATCGGTAATGAGGTCGAGCGGGCCAACCGCAACCGCCTCTGCGATCTCAACGAAAACGATGTCGGGCAAACGTCCTGCACGGTCAATGAACTCTGCAAGGTGCGCCTCCCGCTCCTCAAGGGAGGCCGCTTCCAGGCTTAGATTGATCGCCCGATGGGGCACGCCCGACGCCCGAAGCGCGACCGTCAACCGCGTATCATCAATGCCCCGTCTCGAAAGACTCGTGCCGGTAAACACCATAACAGGCGCCGGATCCCGCTGCGCCAGGTCCACGGCCCGGTTCACGATCCTGTCGAATTCGGACACGCGCCCGAACCCAATGGCCTCCGTGACAATCCGCAGCGCGAGCGCTGTGACCAACGCCCCCAAGCTGAACGATATCACCGCCAAAACCGCAGATGTGGACTTCGGGAAGCGGACAAGGTGGGCAATCACGAGCGCCAGACCGGCTGCCAGCAAGATAACCCAGTGCATCTGCACCGCCTCCACAGATCGTTGCCATCGCGTGGCCCGATCTGGGCCAGCGATGTCCGGTGTCTGCTTTTGGTGGCAAGAGCCCTGCCAACAGGGGGCGAAGCGCTACCAGAGCGGGGTGTCGTCGGGCGCAGAAGCCTTGGCGAGCTTTTCCATCAATTCATGGAGCGCCCTGAGGTCTTCTGGCGAAAAGTCTTCGAGAAGACGCGCTTCGTAGGCCTGCGCCAGCGGTACGATTTCCCTGTAAATCCGTTGCCCCGACGGCGTCAGCGACAAACGGCTGGCCCGCCGATCTGCTGTATCGGCCTTCCGGTGAACATGACCCATTGCCTCCAACCCCGAGACCGCTCGGCTCACGGCGACCTTGTCCATCGCTGTTCGGGCCGTCAATTCGCGCCCGGTCAAGCCAGGCGTTTCACCGAGCACGGCCATACAGCGCCACTGCCAGATGTTCAGCCCGAATCGGTTCTCGTAGGTGACCGCAATCGCTGAGGAGATCGTGTTTGAAAGCACCGACAGTCGAAACGGCAGGAAATCGCCCAGTCGGAGCGGATTTGAGTCTGGAATGCTGGCGGTTTGCGAAGGCACAGTCTTGGACATGTGTCACACTATACGCGCCAATCGGCGTGGGTCGAAGGTTGCCCGCTTCGGCGCGAAAAGCAGGCGCCCTCTCTCCCCCTAATGTATAATTGCGGCAGGTGCGAAATTGCTGCAGATAGACAGCTCTGGGCGAGCCCGTTGCAGAACACAGAGGCGTGTATGGCAAACAAGATCTATCCCGATGCGGATGCTGCTCTCGATGGGCTGCTCTTCGATGGCATGACCATCATGTCCGGAGGCTTCGGCCTCTGCGGCATTCCCGAATTATGCATTGCCGCCCTTGTTCGAGCCGGCACCTCCAACCTCACGGTCATATCGAACAATGCCGGAGTTGACGGGTTCGGTCTTGGTCTCCTGCTCGAAAGCCGACAGATCAAGCGTATGGTTTCCTCCTACGTGGGCGAGAACCGCGAATTCGAGCGGCAATACCTGGCCGGGGAGCTGGAGCTGGAATTCAATCCCCAGGGCACCCTGGCCGAGCGCTGCCGGGCTGGCGGCGCCGGAATTCCTGGCTTCTACACTCGAACAGGCGTCGGTACCCTCGTTGCCGAGGGGAAGGAGCACCGTGAGTTTAACGGGCACACCCACATCCTAGAAACCGGCCTGGTGGCCGATATTGCCATCGTCAAGGCATGGAAGGGCGATGCCCAAGGCAATCTCATTTATCGAAAGACGGCTCGGAACTTTAATCCCGACATGGCGACAGCCGGGAAAGTCACGATTGCCGAAGTTGAGGAACTCGTGCCGGTCGGCAGCCTCGACCCCAACCAGATCCACACGCCCGGAATTTTCATCCAACGCATGATCCAGGGTGAACACGAAAAACGGATCGAGCAGAAAACGGTCCGCAAGATGGAGGCCGAGTGATGGCTTGGACACGCGATGACATGGCGGCCAAGGCAGCAACCGAGCTGCAGGACGGATTCTACGTGAACCTAGGCATCGGCATTCCCACGCTCGTGGCCAATCACATCCCCGCCGGGGTCGATGTCACGCTGCAGTCGGAAAACGGCATGCTCGGCATGGGGCCATTCCCGTTCGAAGGGGACGAAGACCCCGACCTGATCAATGCCGGCAAGCAAACCATTACCACGCTCGACCGGTCGTCCTTCTTTTCGTCGTCGACATCGTTTTCGATGATTCGGGGCGGGCACATCGACCTGGCCATCCTCGGCGCCATGGAAGTGGCTGAAAACGGGGATCTCGCAAACTGGATGATCCCTGGAAAGCTCGTGAAGGGCATGGGCGGCGCCATGGATCTGGTTGCCGGTGTGAAACGCGTTGTCGTGGTCATGGACCACACGAACAAGCGCGGGGAAACCAAGGTTCTGAAAGCCTGCACCCTCCCCCTCACCGGACAGGGCGTTGTTGAACGGATCATCACAAATCTCGGTGTGTTCGACGTGGTGGAAGGCGGGTTGAAGCTGGTTGAGCTTGCCCCGGGCGTCTCGCATGGTGACGTGGTCTCCCAGACTGAAGCGACGCTGGTGGATTAGGGATTGGCGTCGGGGGTGGCTATGCCAATGCAAAAGAGCAGACGATGCCAGGACTTCGCGATTGATGCTCCGAGTGATTTCGCGCGAGAGGATCCGCTATGGCCATTTGGATGGCACGGTTGTCAGGCATATTGTTGATGTGCGCGTGCGGTGATCCGTCCGCTGCGATCGACCCTTCAGAACCAGTGGAAGAGGCAAACAGCGGGTCTCAGACAATTGTTCCACCTGTCCAAAACGAAGCGCTCTTTACGGGCAATTGGGCTGCCCGCAATCCTGAAACAGGCCAAGTCATGGTGGAATGGAACCTTCGCGTGGATGAGGGACGTTGGAAAGGCTCTTACGTTCTCACGGAGCACTTTTGCCAAACACGAGATGAGCAGCGCTTATCCGCGTGCCCTTTCGACGGCCAACGCGGGGAATGGAAGCAGATCATTGCGAGCGCCGCAGTCCTGAGCGCCCAAGCCATGGATCCTTTTCAAACCGACGCTTTTTTCACGTTGCAGATGCTGGCGCCGGACGGCGAAACGCTGTCGACCGTCGCGTTCTCAGCGGATCTCGGCTTTGTGCAGCTCAACGCGGATATCGAAACGCTGGCAAAGTGATGTCGCGCGATGGAAGCCCCCGGTCGTCTGGCAGCCGGGTGTTGTCCGCGGCAATCAATTCGAGACTTTCGAGTCGTAAGCGATTCCAAAGGGCAAGTGTTATCGCCCACTTGGAGCTCCGGCGAACCATTCTCCTCAGAGGGGCGCTGGCTACGGAGACACGCTTAAAGCGGCGACTTTTCAACTGGACTCATGGCGCCGCTTTAGAGTCTTGTTTTTACGCGCTTCCCGGGCGGCGAACCCTGGTACACTTCGCTCGAAAGCGCTTTAGTGTCTGTTTGGCGCCGATTGGGCCTTTCGATTTTTCAGTTGAACTCATCTCCTCAGCGGTCGTGCACACTTGTTGCTCCAAGGCTGCAAATACGCACAGCTATCCCAAAGGTTGTCGGTGTCTGTTCCCTCCATTTCGAAGGAGGATCAGCAGCGCGACCAGCCCGACGGACGTGCCCTGCGATGCGAAAACCTCGAGCATGACCGCAAAGAACATGCTTGGGATTGGTCGGCGCGCCTCTGGACGCGCGGATGCGTAGCCAGGCTGATTATCCAAGGCAAGGAGCGCGGCTCGCCCGTCCGCGATCTGGGCCTCAAGCTCTGCCCGGCGTCTGGCCTGGCCAAGCTCGATCTTTGCATCGCGGTAGGGCTTTTGGTGCGTGCGGCCCACGCGTTCGACTTCGGCGAGGTAGGCCTCTAGCCCATCGACGGTTCTAATTTCTGCGGGAATTGCCCCCAGTTGGTCGCGCCAATCTGCGACCTGGGCTTCTATGACGGGGCGTTGGGCCTGCCGGGCTTCTGCCTCCGCACTGCGGGCCATCTCCGTATTCGCCATGAACATTTCTGTCCCGACAATGCTGGTGACTGCACCCGCCACAGCAAAGACCGCTGCGCGCAGACCTTCCTTCCAGCGCCTATCCGCGAAATGCCAGTATACAAACGTGAAACCGCCGAATGAGCAGACGGACGCGATGACGCCTGTCCAGGCCCAGACCCGCGATTGCAGCGGATCATCCACCATACTCCCGAAAGCCTGGTGATTGGCCCACGCGGATAGCCCTACCGCCATCAGCCCAGCCAGAAAGCATGACAGCGCCAGCCCGCCGATGATGAGCCGCTCACCGAGCGATGCCTCTCTCTGGGGCAACGGCGTCGACCTGCCTTCTGACAGGCGTTCGGCCGAAGCTGCAGTTCCCGGCTGTCCGCGTGGAGGGGCTGTTCCCGCGATCGTCGGCGCGTCGCCGGCTTGTTCGTCGCACGCAATCGCCAGCGCCGTGTCCTGTGCTGGTGACCGCGGTTTCAGGACGCCGGCCACACGCCTGAGATAGTCGCCTGCGCCGGTGGAGAGGTCGCACGTCCGGCAAAACGCGACATTGTCTTCCAGCCTGATCTCCACCCCATCGGGCGGGCGGGCACCGCATTCCACACAGGGCACCGAAGCGCTGGCCTCATCGCCAAACACGTCCGCATAGCCCGCTTGTGTGATCAGATCACGCGGCGTTCGCTCGGCCCCAGCTCGTCCCATACACCAGCCCTTTCGTTCTATGTTTGTACACGTTACACAACCATGACGCAAGCGAAATGATTGCACGCTCGCGTATCAGGCGTTCGAGGACGCATCCGTTGAAAGCCGGGATGGGGAAAATCGCGATTGCATGCCCCGGAAATCTCGCCCATCAATGCGAGTGGTTCCCATTACGGGCGTTGCCCGATTACCGCGACAGGAGCGCAGTCACGGATGACCCCTCGATCAGCCGCCATCCCAAAGTCCTGGGAAACCTTCTGTTTTTCGAGTTTCTTCTCTGTTTTCCTCTATCCTGCACTGGGCCTGACAGTCCTCGCCGTCACGATTGGTCTCGGCGTAGGCGTCACGTCGCTCACCTTCCATTGGTGGTACGTGCCCGTTGGCGCTGCGGTGACGCTATCTACCGTTTTCGTCTGCAACATGGGGATCGGACCCCTGCACCGATTGCTGCAACATCGCGCCGGCAAGATGCGTTGGCCCGCACAGGTGTTCACCATGATCAACCTGATGATTGCGATGCAGGGCGAGGTGAAGGAGTGGGTCAATTATCACTCCCAACACCATCGCTTCGCCGACGGACCTGGCGATCCGCACAATCCATTTGAGTCCAAGCGCTGGGCCTGGTTCGGATGGATTCTCTTCCGGGACCAGAAAGACACCGATCGGCCCATGGCGATCTGGATCAAGCAACAGCCAGTGATCGTCTGGATGGATCGGTTCTACGGCGAAATCTCGCTTGTCATTCACCTTGTGATCCCGGCAGTGGTCTATCTCGTTGTCTGGGCCAGCGGCGGATCGCTTCTGCTCACGGCCTTCCTCCACGCATGCTTCGTGATCGGTCGCGCGATCCAATTCCACGCGACCACCTATGGCATCAACGTCCTCGGCCACTTGAAAACGCCGGTCTGGTCAGACCATCTCGTCGGCCTCCTCACCGGCGGCGAAGCGTTCCACGACCACCACCATGATGAGCCGGTGAGTGCGTTGCACCGGCCCCGTCGCGGGCTGTGGAACCGGATTGTCGATTACAACGGCACAGCCATCCTGGTGCTTGCGAAGCTGGGACTGGTTTATGACCTGAAAATCGCGAAAGAATTCGCCTGAAGCGCTGGAAAAGGGGGGCGGCTGCATGGATCGCGGTTTGACAGCGGGTGTCTGGATCATCGCCGCTGGCGTGATCACTGCCTTCCTCTATCTCGGGCGAGAAATCCTCGCCCCCTTTGCCCTGGCGGTCTTCCTGTTCCTGATCATCGAGGGCTTCGCGCGGAGCATCGACCGCCGGTTCCATCTCGACAGGCTCTGGATCGGGCGGAGCGTATCGATCCTGCTGGTCGTCGGCGGGTTTATCGGGTTTGTCGTACTGATGGCCCAGGGTGTGGCCCAGTTCGGCGGGGCCCAGGCGGGCGAGTACGAGCAGCGGATCAATGGCCTCATCAGCGACGTCTACGGCATTGTCGGCATGGGCGACGCGCCGACCCTCACGGAACTGGTCTTCAACGAGACAGGCCAACGCTTCTTCGCGGTCCTCGCCAGCGCGCTCGGTGATCTCAGTGGAGACCTCGTGCTGATCCTGATCTATGTCGCCTTCCTCTTCCTCGCCGAAGCGACATGGCCTGCCAAACTCGACGCGATCTTCCCAAGCACCGAGGCGCGAACCCAGGTCAAGGCCGTGGGTGACCAGGCCAGGCGCAGCATTGAGGCCTATCTCTGGACCCAGACCGTCATCTCGGCGATCACCACGATCCTGAGCTATGGCAGCCTGGTCCTTCTGGGCGTTGAGAACGCCTTGTTCCTGTCTGCCCTCATCTTCGTGCTGAATTATATCCCGACACTTGGGTCCATCGTGGCCGCATTGGTCCCGCCGCTCTTTGCGCTTGTGCAGCCCAGTCTGCCGGTATGGGTGCCGTTCGATGCACCGGCGAGTGGGTATTTCTACGCGGCGCTGGTTTTCGCAGCGATCAGCGTCTGGCAATTCGCCATCGGAAATTTCCTGCAGCCGAGAATGATGGGTGAAAGCCTTAACCTGTCGGCGCTGGTGGTGCTGGTTGGCCTCGCCGTCTGGGGGGCGATCTGGGGGATCCCGGGCATGTTCCTTTCCGCCCCGCTGACGGTGCTCATGATGATCCTGTTTGCCCAGAGCGAGAGCACCCGATGGATCGCTGTGCTGCTGTCTGCGGATGGCAAGCCGCGCCTGACGCAGCGACAATCGGAAAGCGTGTGCTAGGTGATGCAAGCAAGCCACCTATACAGACAAAATTCCACAATTTACCGCGATACCCCCTTGCCCTATTGCCTCGGGTCAGTCATAGGCACGTGCAGATTGTGTCGGGTTTGTGACAATCCGCACATCGAAAACAGGCCTCCGCGTGCGTCCCCCCACCCAGCCTGCGGATGAGGCCTGCTGAGCCCGCCAAACATGTCCCCGTTTGGCGGGCTCAATTCTTTCCTGCCGAAAAAAGAACTGGCACCGCGCCACACTTGCGTGTGAAAATAACACGCAGAAGATGTGTTGCATGACCAGGGGGGCCACCATGGCCGCAGACAGCCAGACCTCACCGCCATTACACGACCAGATCCTTGCCGGGGTCCAAGCGGAAATGAAAGCCGAGCCTGTCGGCGGTCTGGCGGCGGAAGACCTTGAAGCGCTTGTTCAACGGTTCGCCGATTGGGCGGCTGGCCACCTTTCCGGGAAAACCGGTAAACCGGCCTCGGTTGTTCGCGTCAGTCGTGGCTTGGGGGCGAACGATAAAGCCTTGAAGCGGACGCTTCTCGAGGCGGCTGGCCCGGATATGCCCTTCATCGTAGACAGTTTGTTGAATGCCTGCACCGCATCGGGCCTCGAGGTGCTGAACCTGTTCCACCCCATTGTGACCGGGCCACAAGGTGAGGCCCAATCGGCGATCCAGATCCATCTGCCCTTGTTGGCCGATGCCGAAGCGGAACAGCTCGCAGCGACCGCCCGGCAGGTTCTCGAAGATGTGGCCCTGGCGGTTTCCGATTATCCGTCCATGCGCGAGGCGATGTCGGAAGAGATCGACCGATTGCGATCGTTGTCGCACTTGCCGGAGGATGAGCGGGACGAGGCGGTCGCCTTCCTTGAGTGGCTGGCCCATGATCATTTCGTCTTCCTCGGGCGGCGCGTCTATGAATATCCCAGCGATAAGAGGGGCGCACTCCTCATCGAAGAGCCGGACATGGTCGAGGGGTCGAACCTCGGCCTTCTTCGCGATGAAGCACTGAACGTTCTGCACCGCTCCAACGAGCCGACGGTAATTACGGCCGCCGTCGGTGCGTTCCTGCAGCGGCCAACACCGATCATTGTTGCGAAATCCACCGTGATTAGCCGGGTTCATCGGCGGGTGTTTGCGGACTATGTCGGGATAAAACACTACAACACGAAGGGGATGGTGAACGGGGAAACCCGTTTCCTGGGTCTTTTCACGGCGGATACCTATAACGAGCCGGCCCAGTCCATCCCCCTGGTCCGCCATCGGGTGAAGCGCATCGTTAAGCAGTCGGGCGCACTTCCGCGCGGACACACGGCCAATTCGCTCTCCAACATCATCGAGACCTGGCCAAGGGACGAGCTGCTTCAGGCCGACGCAGAAACGCTCGCGCCCATGTTGCTCGGTGCCCTGCATCTCATTGGCCGGCCCCGCACGCGCGTTTTCTTGCGCTGGGACGAGTTTGACCGGTTTGCAACGGCGGTCGTTTTCGTGCCGCGCGAAGCGTACGATTCCGATCTTCGCCGAAAGATCTCAGCCGTGCTGGAGCGCGAACTCGGCGGATCGATCACGCGGTTCGAACCGCGCTTCGACAGTGCGCCAGTCACGCGGGTCCTGTTCAATATCGCGCTCGACCCCGAACACCAGAAGCGGGGCGAGCTTGATGCCGAAGCCCTAGAGGCCGAGATCGCAGCGCTCGCTCGAACCTGGGATGATGCGTTCCGTACCGCGGTCATCGAACATCGCGACGTATTGAGTGAAACCGCGGCCGTGCTGGGCTTCGCCGGTGGTTTCAACGCCGCTTATCGGGAGGCCTTTTCGCCGGAGGAGGCCATTGTCGACGTCGGCGAAATGGCGTTCCTCGGCCAGGACACACCTGTTCGGTTAAGAGCCTATCGTAACGCCGGCGACGGTGACGACGCCGTTCGGGCCAAGATCTATTCGCGTACCGGCGCGATTCCGCTGTCGGACTGTGTGCCGGTTTTCGAAAATATGGGACTGCGCGTGAAGTTCGAGACGGGCTATCCGGTTCGGCCACAAACGCCGCCGGCCGAGGGCGCTCCTGAGGTCTACTGGGTCCATGATCTTTTCATGTGGAGCCCCGATGGCGGCGCGATTGACCTGGGCACGGTCGCAGCGCCGCTCCAGGACGCCTTCGCCGCAATCTGGAATGGCGTTGCTGAGAATGACGGCTTCAACCAGCTTGTCATCTCCGCCGGAGC
Source organism: Pseudomonadota bacterium (assembly GCA_038745855.1). GTDB lineage: Bacteria > Pseudomonadota > Alphaproteobacteria > Caulobacterales > Hyphomonadaceae > UBA5336. The sequence goes on from JBCDLC010000012.1 coordinate 72,184, forward strand.
CACTTGGCGGCAAGCGGCCCTGATCCGGACGCTCTCGGCTTATCGGCACCAGACCGGGCTCGACCCGGCGCGCCAGACGCGGATCGATGCTGTCAATGCCCATCCCGATCTCACCCGTCTGATCCTCGATCTGTTCGCCGCCCGTTTCGACCCTGACATCGCCGACACACTCGAAGACCGGACGGCCCGTTGCGAGGCGATCCGGGAAGACATTGAGCATGGGCTCGAAAGTGTCGAGGCGCTGGATGATGACCGCGTCATCCGGCGCCTGGCAGATCTCGTTCTGGCCATGACGCGCACGAGTTACTACCACGACCCCGAGAACGGTCTGATCGTCATCAAGATCGCCAGCCGTGAGGTCGAACACCTCCCAGAGCCAAAGCCCTTCCGCGAGATCTTCATGGCGAGCCCCACGGTCGAGGCCGTCCACTGCCGTTTCGGACCAGTCTCCCGCGGCGGGCTGCGCTGGTCCGACCGGCGCGATGATTTCCGCACCGAAGTGCTTGGCCTGGTCAAGGCCCAACAGGTCAAGAACGCCGTCATCGTGCCAACTGGCTCGAAGGGCGGTTTCTATCCCAAGGGCCTGCCCGCCCCGACAGAACGCGACCTCTTCCGAGAGATGGGGACCGCGGCCTACAAGACCTTCATCGGCGGCATGCTCAGCGTCACCGACAATCTCGTGGGCGGCGATATCCAGCACCCCGAGCGCACCGTCATCTGGGATGGCGAAGACCCCTATCTCGTCGTCGCTGCCGACAAGGGCACAGCCACCTTCTCCGATACGGCCAATGAGATCAGCCAATCCCAGGGCTTCTGGCTCGGCGATGCCTTCGCTTCAGGCGGCTCTGCCGGCTATGACCACAAGAAGATGGGCATCACGGCCCGCGGCGGCTGGGAAGCGGTCAAGCGCCACTTCCGGGAATTGGGCAAGGATATCCAGTCCGAACCCTTCACCGTGATCGGCGTCGGCGACATGTCCGGCGACGTCTTCGGCAACGGCATGCTCCTCTCCCGCCAGATCAAGCTCCTCGCTGCCTTCAACCATCTCCACATCTTCATCGACCCCGATCCCCAGGACACCGAAAGCGCCTTCAACGAGCGTGAGCGACTGTTCCAGAAACCCCGCTCCACCTGGGACGACTACAATCGCCACCTCATCTCGAAAGGCGGCGGCGTCTTCGACCGCTCGGCCAAGTCCGTCACCCTGACCCCCGAGATCAAGGCGCTCACAGGGCTGGCTGCGGATTCCCTCACGCCGAACCAACTCATTAAGGCCCTGCTTGCGAGCCAGGCAGAGCTGATGTGGTTCGGCGGCATCGGCACCTATGTGAAAGCCGCCCATGAGACCCATGCCGATGTCGGCGACCGGGCCAATGACCTCCTCCGCATCGATGCCAGCGACCTGAACGTTCAGGTGATCGGCGAGGGCGCCAATCTCGGCATGACCCAGGCCAGCCGCGTCGCTTTCGCCCAGCGCGGCGGCCATGTGAATACCGACGCCATCGACAACTCCGCCGGCGTCGACAGTTCCGACCATGAGGTCAACATCAAGATCCTCACCGCCGAAGCGATCCGCCGGGGAGACCTGAGCCGGGGAGAGCGCAACGCCTTGCTCGCCAGCATGACCATCGATGTTGCAACCCACGTCCTGGCCCACAATTACAGCCAGACCAGCGCGCTCAGCCTCGCCTTGGCCCGTGCTGATAATGACCATAACGCCCTCGAACGCCTCATGGTGGCGCTTGAAACCCGCGGCGTCCTCAACCGCGCGATCGAAGGCGTTCCAGACACGGCGAGGATGGCCGTTCGCGCCGAGCAGGAGCAACCGCTCACCCGGCCCGAACTGGCGGTGCTTCTCGCCTGGTCGAAGATCACCCTGTTCGAAGACCTTGTCGCATCGGACGTTCCCGACGATCCCGCCTTCGAGGCAACGCTAAAGGCCTACTTCCCCGAAGCCCTACGCGGCTTTGAAGCGGCCATGGACGCCCACCGGCTTCGGCGCGAAATCATCGCCACTGTCCTCTCCAACCGCATGCTCGACACGCTTGGCCCCGCCGCTCTGCAGCGCTTGCGCGAAGGCACGGGCGCGCCCAATGCGGCCCTCTGCCGAGCGTTCGAAATCGCGCGGACCGTGCTCAGTGCCGAGGAGTTCGACGATTCCGTCATCGCCCTTGACAACGAGGTTCCGGCCGCCGTCCAAACGCGCCTGCGCCTCTCCCTGGCCGGTGCGTTGATCCGGGCGACGGAGTGGTTCGTGACCTATCGACCCGATGCGCCACTCGGGACGATCATTGACGAGGTCCATCCCATTCTCGATGCCTTCAAGGCCCAGCTTCGGGGCAATGCATCGCCTTTCATCGCCGTGCGGATCGAGCGCCAGGCCCGAACATTCCAGGACGCGGGCGTGCCGACCGGTCTTGCCCAATGGGCGTCGGCCATCGAGGTTTTCGCCGAAGGCCTGCGCCTTGTCCCGATGGCCATCGAAAGCGGGACAGCGATTGAAGCGGTCAGCACCGCTGCGTTCCAGATCGGCGACCAGCTTCGGATCGACCGCTTGATCGAAGGCGCCAATACCGCAACCGACAAGATCGCCTATTGGGACCGGATCGCCACCCGCCGCATGGTCGACGACCTTGTGGACCTCCAGACCCGGGCGGTTCGAGACGCCCTCTCCGCCGGCGGCGTTGAAGCCTGGATGGCCGACCGTTCGGCGGAAAAGAAGCACCTCCTCGGCCAGCTCAAGGCGCTGTCGGCGGGCCACGGCTGGAGCTTCGCCCGCTTCGCGCTCGCCACCGATGCCATCCGCCGCTTCATGGACGCAGCATGACCCAGGGCTAGTCCGGAGGCGCACCACCAGAGTCACCGGAAGGCTGTTTGAGGGACAGGCCTTCGCGGATGTATTCCACCTGGTGGGGATAGGGGATTTCGATACCCTCCCGGTCGAAGACCTGTTTCACGCGTTTCGTCAGGTCTGCCCGAACCTGGATGAACTCCTTGGTCGGAACCCATGCCCTGAGGCGCAGGGTGATCGCCCAATCACCCAACTCATGGACACCGACCCAAGTGTCCCAGTGCATCGTGACGAGCGGGTGTTCGTTGGCCAAGTCTCGCAACACGTCCGAAGCGTGGTCGAGATCAGTGTCGTAATGGACGCCAAAATAGAGATCGAGGCGCCGGTGCGTGTTGCGGGTGTAGTTGACGATCGGGCCGCTCCAAACCTGGTCGTTCGAATAAAGCACCACCTTGTTGTCCACCTGTTCAATCGTCGTGTTGAACGGCGTGATCTGCGCGACCTTGCCCTCTTGTTCGGCAATCCGCACCCAATCGCCGATCTTGAACGGCCTGAAGGCGGCAATCATGAACCCAGCGGCCACCGCCTTCAGTGTGTCCTGGAGCGCGAGCGCGATCGCCAGGCCGACCGCACCGACCACAGCGATGAGCGAGCCCGGGGCGAAGCCGAACTGGATCATGGCCATGATGATCGCGATGCCGAGGATTGCATACCGGATGATCGAGGCGGCAAAGCTGATCAGCGTATCGTCCAGGCCGTTCCTGCCATGGGCCCGCTCCGCCATCGATCTGAGGGACGTGTTGATCCAACTCGTTAGCACAACGGCCGCGACGATGATGACGAGGCAAGCGAAGATCTTCGGCCAGTATCCGACGAACTGCGCAGCGAAGGTGAACCCCACAAACTCGGCGCCGGCGGTGATTACCAGGAGGAACACCAGGAGTTGGACAACGGGCGCTGCCAGGTCCCAACTCGACCCGACAAATTGTTCCTCGGACGAATACCGCTTGCGCCCCACCCGCCGGACGATGCCTTTCGCGAGGTAGCCGGCGAGATAGGCAACACCGCCAAGCGCCAGAACGATCACCCCGAGCCAAAGCTCTGGCGCGATCGACGCCAACCAGGCGGGCCACGTTTCCGTGGAAAACGGCATCTGTGCAAATGCTTTCATTGCCCGGGTTTACCGCAGTTGGCCAACGCCACAAATGCAGCTTTATGTTTTGATCACGCTTTACACTTTGATCCCCCGCTGTGCTGCGGGCTGCGCCTTTCGCGACGCGATGGATCGGGTTCAAGACTGCGGGTTCTCTCCCGGTCTCAACCAACGCGCCTCTCCCTCCCTGCGGGGTGCGAGGATCAGCGATCGATGAAATCGATCGCCCGAGCGCGGATAGGGGGCGGGGTCACCGCCCGCACACCAGCAGCGTACAGCCTAGCCCCCAATCAAGACTTATCCCACACTTTTTTCGCCGAGCGCCCTGTAATCCTTGAAGTCCCCCTAAACTTATCCGCCCCCCTCTGGTGCGGTGGTATACTGCCCATCAAATGTCGAACATCACCGACACCATCGAAGAGCTCCGCCCCTTCGGCGAGCAGCTATACACCCGCGTGCTCGGCCGAGATGACCTCCATCTCGCGCCCGCTTTCCTCACGCGGGCTGCGGCTGCACGCCTGAAGGCCGGCATCGCGATGCTCGAGTCCTGGATCCGCCGCGTCCTGATCCTGCTCGCCCTGGAAATCGAGCCCACGCTCTCCAACGACGACCACCCCCACATCCGCTACTCCCGCGAGCGCAAACTCAGCCCACCCACACACGCCCTCCGCATCTTCTCCAACGGCCAGCCCTTCGACCGCACCCGCATCGAAGCCCTCAAGGCCGCCGCAAAAGTCAGATCCCAAACCTACCCCGGCCACACCCAGCCGAGCGGCCCCATAGACGCCGCTCCCCTCCTGAACCGTCTCGCGGCC
>JBCDLC010000013.1:0-70711 GCA_038745855.1 Pseudomonadota bacterium
AGGGGCGTAGCTCTTCGATGGTGTCGGTGATGTTCGACATTTAAGGGGAGCGTATCACGGGCGCGGGCCGGTCGGATAAGCGCTGGGTTTTTGCAACGATTACAGGGCGCAGGGCGTGGATACGGGAGAAGTTATCCTACAAAAAGGCCGGCTCCACCTCTCGCGGAACCAGCCATTTGTCACTTCGCGTGCACGGGCGTTTGGCTTTCGTCACACGGGCCTAGTGCGTGCGGTTCAAGCCGCCGCTTTTGCCGCCTCGGCCGGTGGGAAGCGGTCGTAGAACCCCTCCCCTTTCGCGGCCATGTCGCGGAGCATGTCTGGTACCTTGAACCGCTCGCCATACTGTTCGGCAAGCCGGTCGGCCTCTTCCACGAATGGGCCGACGCCCCAGACCAAGTCGACATAGGAACAGCACCCGCCCGTGTAGGGCGCAAAGCCCCAGGCGAGAATCGAACCGATATCGCCATCCCGGGCGTCGGTGATCACGCCTTCCTCGAAGCAACGGGCCACCTCAACGGCCTGGCGCACCAGGAACCGGTTGATGAGATGCTTCTTCATGTCTGGCGGGCACTCGTCCACCTTGACCTGGATCTGGCTGTTGATGTCGGGCCAGATACGATCGGGCTTGCCCTTCTCATTATAGTCGTAGAAGCCCTTGCCGGCCTTCCGGCCCACGCGGCCCTTATCCTCGACAATCCAGGCCATCATCTGGCCAAGCTCGTTGCCGGAATAGTCGACGCCGACCGCTTCCGCCATCTGGCGACCGACCTTGAGCGCGGTGTCGAGGCCAACGCTGTCGGACACCTCGAGCGGCCCCATGGGCATGCCCGATTGGCGACCGACATTCTCGATGATGGCCGGCTTGATGCCCTCGCCCAGCATCTGCATGCCTTCCTGGGTGTAGGTGCCGAAACACCGTGAGGTGTAGAAGCCGCGGCTGTCATTGACGACAATCGGCGTCTTCTTGATCGCCAGGACATAGTCGATGGATTTGGCGAGGGTCTCCTGGGTGGTTTTCTCACCCATGATGATCTCGACAAGGCCCATCCGCTCGACCGGTGAGAAGAAGTGGATGCCGATGAAGTTTTCCGGCCGGGCCGAGGCTTCGGCCAGTCCTGTGATCGGAAGTGTCGAGGTGTTCGACCCCATGACGGCCGTGGCCGATAGCTGGGCCTCGGCTTTTTTGGTGATTTCGGCCTTCAGTTCAGGGTTTTCGAACACCGCCTCGACGACCAGGTCTGCGCCCTTCATGTCGTCGTTATTGTCGGTCGGGTGGATCCGCGCGAGGAGGGCGTCGCCCTTCTCCTGGGTCATTTTCCCGCGCGAGACCTGCTTTTCGACGAGCCGGCGGGAATAGTCCTTCCCTTTCTCGGCGTTCTCGGTGGAGACGTCGATCAGCACCGTTTCGATGCCGGCCCGAGCCTGCTCATAGGCAATGCCTGCGCCCATGAGACCGGCCCCGATCACGGCGACCTTGTTGAGCGTGTATTTTGGGAAACCCGCCGGACGGGACGCACCCTTGCCCAGGGCCTGCATGGAAAGGAACAGCGAACGGATCATGGCTTTCGCTTCGGGCCGCTGTTGGGTGTTGATGAAATAGCGGGTCTCGATGCGAAGCCCGGCATCGATCGGCACCTGGATGCCTTCGTAGATGCAGGACAGGATGTTCTTCTGCGCGGGATAGTTGCCGTAGGTCTTGGCCATGAGCATGGCGTTGGCCATCGTCGCCACCTGGCCTGCGCCCGGGCTGCGGTGGGGCGTTCCGCCTGGCACCCTGTAGCCCTTCTCATCCCAGGGCGCCTTGGCTGTCGGGTTGGCTTTCACCCAGGCCTTGGCCGCCTCGACGGTCTGTTTGCCGGGAACCAGCGCATTCACGACGCCCATCTTGTGGGCTTTTTCGGCGCTGAAGGACTTGCCTTCGAGGATCAGCGGGAGGGCTTCCTGTACACCGATCAAGCGGGGCAGGCGCTGGGTGCCGCCTGCACCGGGCAGCAGCCCGATCTTGGCTTCCGGCAGGCCGAACTGGATCCGCGGATTGTCGTTTGCAGCCACACGGTAATGGCCGGCCAGGGCCACTTCGAGGCCGCCACCGAGGGCGAGGCCGTTCAGCGCCACCGCAATCGGCTTGCCGCAGGTCTCCAACTCGCGGAGCGTCTTGTTGAGGGCAAAGCCGCGCTCGAACTGGGCCGCCTTGAGCTCGGCCTCGGTCATCTCGCTTTGGGGCTTGCCGCCCGCCTGCTCGCCCATCTCGCCGAGATCGGCGCCGGCGCAGAAGCCGCTCGGCTTGGCTGAACTGATCACCAACCCCTTGATCGCATCGTTGCTGGCCACTTCGTTCGTGAACGCGATGATATCGGCAATGGCCTTGCCGGTGAGCGTGTTCATCGACCGTCCGGGCACGTCAAAGGCTGCGTGGGCGATGCCGTCCGCGTCGACGTCCCATTTGAAAGTCTCGAGATTCATGTCGTTTTTCCTGTCCCTGGTCGGGACCCCCTGAGTGTTTTTTGTGGTGTTGGATGGCGCCCCTTGTTCCGGGCGCTGCCGCTAGACGCGCTCGATGATCGTGGCTGTACCCATGCCGGCGCCGACGCACAGCGTGACCAGCGCGGTCTCCTTGCCGGTCCGCTCAAGCTCGTCGACCATCGTCCCGAGCAGCATGCCGCCCGTGGCCCCGAGGGGGTGCCCCATGGCGATTGCGCCGCCGTTCACGTTCATCTTGTCGTGGGGGATGTCGAGCAGTTGCATCATCAGCATCGGCACGGATGCGAACGCTTCGTTGAGCTCGTAGATGTCAATGTCGCCAACTTCCATACCGGCTTTCTTGAGCACCTTCTGGGTCACGTAGGTCGGACCGGTGAGCATGATGCCCGGCTCGGACCCGATGGAGGCCATGGCGCGGATGCGGGCGCGCGGCTTCAGACCGTGCTTTTCACCCATCTCCTTTGAGCCGAAGAGGACCGCCGACGAGCCGTCCACGATGCCCGACGAGTTGCCGGCGTGGTGGACGTGGTCGATCGCTTCCAGCTCGGGATAACGCTGCTTGATGACCTCGTCGAAGCCCATGCCGCCCATGCCTGCGAACGACGGGTTGAGGGACGCCAGCGACTGCATGGAGGCATCGGGGCGCATGTGTTCGTCGTGGTCGAGTTGGGTGCCGCCCATCTGGTCCTTTACCGGGACGATGGACTTGGAGAACCGGCCCTCATCCCAGGCCTGCTTGGCGCGCTTCTGGCTTTCCACGGCATAGGCATCGACGTCGTCGCGGGAGAAGCCGTATTTCGTTGCGATCGTATCAGCGCCGATGCCCTGGGGCGCGAAGTAGGTTTTGATCGCCACGGTCGGGTCGGCCGACCAGGCGCCGCCGGACGCACCCATCGGCACGCGGGACATGCTTTCGACGCCGCCGCCGATCGCCATGTCCGCTTCGCCCGTCATGACCTTGGCGGCTGCCATGTTGCACGCTTCGAGGCCCGACGCGCAGAACCGGTCGATCTGGACGCCAGCGGTGGTCTCGGCATAGTCGGCATTGAGAACGGCGACGCGGGCGATATCGGCACCCTGCTCTCCCACCGGGCTGACACAGCCCAATACCACGTCGTCCACATCCCGCGTGTCGAGCTCATTCCGGTCCCGCACAGCCTGGAGCGCTTGAGTTGCAAGGCTCAGCGCGGTGATCTCGTGCAGGCTCCCGCTCTGCTTGCCCTTCCCGCGCGGCGTGCGCACGGCATCGTAGATATAGGCTTCGGCCATGGGATGTTTCTCCTTGGGTGTTCTGTTTGCGTCTGATTATTCGGCAGGTGGGGAGGATCGGTTGGTCTTGTTCGGATCGACAGACGCAGCGACAAGGCCGCCGATCCAGTTAGCGAGGAGGACCCCGGACAGCACGATGGCAAGACCGATCCAGTTTTCGAGGGATAGATCATTCATGGGTTACCACCTTCATTGTTCTCAGATGCCCAATCGCCAGCACATGCAGTATAAGCCCAGCCAGCGAAAACGCGAACGCAGCTAGTAGGCGCCCATCTGCAAGGGAACTCAGACCGCCTGCGATGATTGCTCCAACAGCAAGAGCGTTGAAAAAGGTCGCTCTTGCTTTCTGGATCTCGTTATAGCGCTCATCCTCGGACATCTTCCGTTTTGCTAGAGTGTCCTTGCGATCAGAAGCTTCATGACTTCGTTGGCGCCGCCGTAGATCCGCTGCACGCGGCTGTCGGCGTACATCTGGGCGATCGGATACTCGTCCATGTAGCCCCAGCCGCCGTGGAGCTGCAGGCATTCGTCTATTATCTTGCACTGGAGATCGGACACCCAGTACTTCGACATCGATGCGGTTGCCGCATCCAACTCGCCCTTCAGGAGTTGGTCGGTGCAGTAGTCCATGAAGACGCGGGCCACCGTCGCTTCAGTCTTGCACTCGGCGAGCTTGAACTGGGTGTTCTGGAAATCGAAGATCGTCTGGCCGAACGCCTTACGTTGTTTCACATAGGCGACCGTCTCATTGATTGCCCGCTCGATCATGCCAATGCCCTGCAGGCCGATGATGTGCCGCTCCTGGGGGAGTTGCTGCATGAGTTGGACGAAGCCCTGGCCCTCTTCCGGACCGAGCAACGCCGACGCGGGCACTTTCACATCGTTGAAAAAGAGCTCTGACGTGTCGGCCGCGTGCTGACCAACCTTTTCGAGGTTCCGGCCCCGCTCAAAGCCTTCCACCTCATCGGTTTCGACCACCATGATCGAGATGCCCTTTGCTCCCTCATTGGGGTTGGTCTTGGCGCAAACGAGGATCAGGTTGGCCGTCTGTCCATTCGTGATGAAGGTTTTCGAGCCGTTGATAACGTACCCGTTGCCATCCTTTTTCGCCGTCGTCTTGATGTTCTGGAGATCAGAGCCGGTGCCCGGCTCCGTCATTGCAATGGCACAGACCAGCTCTCCTGTCGCCAGCTTCGGCAACCAGCGCTGCTTCTGCTCTTCCGACCCGTAGTGCAGGATGTAAGGCGCAACGATCGCATTGTGCAGCGTGATGCCGAAGCCATCGATCCCCTTCCATTGCTGCTGCTCAATGATCACAGCCTCGTGGCGGAAGTCACCGCCCGCGCCGCCATATTCCTCTGGCATGGACGCACAGAGAAGACCCAATTCGCCAGCCTTGTACCACGCATCGCGGGCGACCACGCCGTCCTTGCGCCACTGCTGCACATGGGGCTGGCACTCCTTCTCGAAGAACTGTCCAACCGCATCGGAGAACATCGAGATTTCTTCATCTTCCCGCCAGGCCGGCGTTTTCACATCGAGGGGACTCTGCAGCATTTATCGCTCCGATTGTGGATCAACGGCCCGAGCACTCGGACCTCTCGTTTACGTTCACGTCAACTTACGACGAAAGTCGAAGGATCGCCACCCGTTCCGCAACGGAAATTACGAGGAATTGACGTGTTTCCATCGCAACCCAAACGTCTCGAACGCCGAAAGGCCCCCATCAAAGGATACGAGTATCGCATCCCGCTCGATCGCGAGCGCTGCAAACCAGACATCTGTTGTCGATCTGAATCCGAATCGACCTTGAGCGCGGCTAGGCTTACCAATGCCTATACACCAGGGTCTGCGGCTCTCCCGGCACGACAAGCGTGCGGTCCCGCCGTGCGCCAAGACGCTCTGCCAAGTTTGCGGAGCGGGGATTGCCAGCGTCAATGCAACTCAAAAGGCCCTGCAGTCCGAGTGCGTCCGAGGCAAAGGTTCGCGCCCGCCTGGCCGCCTCGAGGGCGAGCCCCTTCCCTTCATCGGCCTCCAAATACAGGATCCAGCCGAGTTCGGGCTCTGGCAGCAGAAGCGGCGGATTGAGCGAGACCAACCCGATCAGCCTGCCATCCCACCGGTCCAGCACCGACCAGGCGCCGTAACCGAGGAGCGCCCAATTGCCGACCCCTGTCGAGAACCTGTCCCAGGCTGCCGACCTGCCGATCGGGCCATCCGTGTGGCGGGATCGCTCGGACGAAAAATAGTTGGCAAAGGCCTCGAAATCACGAGCGCCATAGGCCCTGAGCGTTAAGCGTTCCGTTTCCAGAACAGGCGCCGCTTTCCCCCCTTCAGCGACGGTCGGTTCCATCCGCGATCAGAACCGGTCCGCCGGCAGCGCCATCATGGCCTCCGATCCGGTCTTCAGCTTTGCCAAGTGCGACGCCGCCTCGGGCAGGATCCGCTCGATATAGTAGCGGCCAGTGACAAGCTTGTCGGCATAGAATGGGTCGCCCGTATCCTTCTTGGTGAGCGACACCTCGGCCATCCGGGCCCACATATATGTCAGGGCTGCCAGCCCGAAGAGCTGCATGTAGTCGGTGGACGCGGCAGCGGCATTGTCGAAATTCGCCATGCCGTTCTGCATCAACCAGCTCGTCGCATCGCTGAGCTGCGCTTTCGCGGACTTCAGCCCTTCGATGAACGGCGCCATGTCCTCGTTGCCCTGGTGCTCTGCGATGTAATCGTCGATCTCGGCGAAGAAGGTGAAGATCGCCCGGCCGTTATTCTGCGCGAGCTTGCGGCCCACGAGGTCGAGCGCCTGGATGCCATTTGTGCCCTCATAGATGAGCGAGATCCGGCAATCGCGCACGAACTGCTCGAGGCCCCATTCCTTCGTGAAGCCCGACCCGCCATGCACTTGCAGCCCATCATTGCAGGCCTTGAAACCGCGATCGGTGAGGAAGCCTTTCACCACGGGCGTCATCAGGGCCATGTAGTCGTCGGCCTTCTCGCGCACTTTCTCGTCCGGCGATTTGTGCAGCAGGTCACCATAGAGCGCCGTCCAGTAGGCAAAGGCCCGGCCGCCCTCGATGAAGGCCTTCTGGTCCATCAACATGCGCCGCACATCGGGATGCACGATGATCGGATCTGCGGGCTTATCTGGGGCCTGCGCACCTGACAGTGCCCTGCCCTGCACGCGGTCCCGGGCGAAATCGGTCGCGTTCTGGTAGGCGGCCTCTGCCTGGGCGAGCCCCTGGAGCCCGACCCCAAGGCGCGCCTCGTTCATCATGACGAACATGGTGCGCATGCCCTTGTTCTCTTCACCGACGAGCCAGCCGGTGGCGCCATCGTAATTCATCACGCATGTCGCGTTGCCGTGAATGCCCATCTTCTCTTCCAGGCCACCGCAGGACAGGGCGTTGCGCGCGCCCAAACTGCCATCCTCGTTGACGATGAATTTCGGCACCACGAAGAGCGAGATCCCCTTGATGCCTTGGGGTGCGTCCTCGGTCCGGGCGAGTACGAGGTGGATGATATTATCGGTCAGATCCTGCTCGCCGCCAGAGATCCAGATCTTCTGCCCGGTGATCTTGTAGGACCCGTCATCCTGGAGGGCGGCCTTCGTCTTGATAAGCCCCAGATCGGTCCCGCAATGGGGCTCCGTCAGGTTCATCGTCCCGGCCCACTCCCCCGATGCCATCTTCGGCCCATACCTCGCCTTCTGTGCGTCCGAACCACCGGCCATCAGCGCCTGGTAGGCTCCGTGGGTCAGCCCCGGATACATCCCGAACGCCATGTTCGAGGAGGACACCATTTCCGTCCACGCGATGTTCAACACATGCGGCAGGCCCTGCCCGCCCATTTCCGGCTCAGCCGACAGGAGCGGCCAGCCATTCTCCACCAATTGACCGTAGGCTTCCGGAAAGCCGGTCGGCGTCTTCACCGAGGCATCCTCGTTGCGAACGCAGCCCTCCTGATCGCCGACCTTGTTGAGGGGAAAGAGGACTTCGCTGGCAAACTTTCCGCCTTCTTCGAGGATCTGATCGATCACATCGGGACTGGCATCGGAAAAGCCCTCGAGATTGGCGTAGTTCTGGATAGACAGAAGCTCGTTCAGCACGAATTTCATGTCACGGGTGGGCGCTTGGTAACGGGGCATGGATCACCTCATACGTCTTCGTTCGTGGTCAGGGGCGCGAAACCAGCGCGCTCAATGTGGGGGTCAGACCACAAGCGGCCGCCACACGCTTTAGCCTTCAGTGTTCAGCCGAGCACGCGCGACCTTGCCATAGGCGGCCACGCGCTCTGCATCTTCATCGCCGGGGCCAACGCGCGAGAGTTGCTCTTTCGCCCAGGCGATCCCCCGGTCGAGTTCTTCCAACGCGTGGTCAATATCATTCCGCTGCTCCCGCAACCGGATGGCCTGCTCCTCGAACTTCTTGAGGCTGAGCCGTAACTGCGTCCGCTGGCCATCGCCCAGGGCGTAAAGATCCAGGATTTCGCGGATATCGGCGAGGGGCAGACCTACCCGCTTGCCACGAAGGATCAAACGCAGCCGGGCCCGGTCGCGATTCGAGTAGACGCGGGTCATCCCATCCCGGGCCGGGTGCAGCATATCCTTGTCTTCATAGAACCGGAGTGCACGCGGTGTGACGCCAAACTCCCGGGCAAGCTCCGAGATGGTGAACGTGCGGCTGTCGGCGGCGGACAGGGACATCTGTGACTTCATCATAACTAAACATGACCCAACCTTACGCGAACGTCAACGTCAGGTCAGAGCCATGCCTAAGTGACGAATCGCGATACCACTCCGCTCAGTCGATGATGCCTCAGCGATCCGTGCAACCACAGGAGGATGCAGCGTACTCCTCCACAACCTGTCAACAGAACTCGCACGGTCACTGAACAGGATTGAAGGGTCCCCTGATGGTGGCGCGGAAGCGAATTAACTATTCGGTAATCCAAAGCCGCCCACGCCCAAGGGGTTGGAGTGAAGCAGCTGTGCCCGCGACTGGCGCTGGGCAAGGCATGGCTGAAAACGGAGCGTTGCATGAGTGATCGCACGGGGTGGAATATTAAGGGGACAAGCGCGCGGACGCGAGATGTCGCGCGCGAGCGTGCGCGCCAGGAAGGTCTGACCCTCGGCGAGTACCTCAACCGCCTTTTGACCGAGGAAAGCGGAACCTTGTTCGGCCGTCAGCCCAACGAGGTCGAGCGCCCAACGGCCGGACGTCTCCCCCCTGGTTACGGCGAGTATGACGGCGCAGACGACAATCCGATGGAGGCGCTTCAACGCCTGACGCGCCGGATCGAGGCCGTCGAGGCGCGGTCCACACTCGCGATCTCCGGCATCGACCAGTCGGTGGTTGGCCTCCTGAAAAGGCTTGAGCACGCCGATCAGTCAAACAGCGAGCTTGGCGGCCACGTCGATGCGCTCATGGATGATGTCCGCGCGACGCACGATGAACTTAAACTTGCGATCGAACGCATCGAAGCCGACGATGGCACCCAACGCGCCCTTGAGGGCATGCGGGCCATCGAAGGCGCTGTCGCAAAGCTGGCCGACCACGTCTACAGCGAGGGCGAGGCGGCGCAAAATGACGCGGACGCCATCAAGGCCCGGGTGGAAGCGGGCTTTTCTGAACTCACCGACCGGGTCGAGGGAATGGAAGCGGCCGTCAATCGCCGCATGAAAGAGGCCGGCGAGGCCTTCGACAGCGCCGTCCAGGCTGCCGAACAGCGCAACCAGGGCGCCGCAAACCACCTCGCAGACCGTTTCGCCACGCTCGAAAAGTCTGTTCTCCAACGCCTGCAGTCGGCCGAGGAGTCCATCGGCGACAATTCGGAGTTGACCCAGCGGGTCGAAGCCCTCGAGACGGGCATGTCCGACGCGATTGGCAATCTCGAGGACACGCTGCGCACACTGCAAAGCCGGCTGTCCAACGCCGAAACGGGCACCAATGACGCCCTCAGCAAGCTTCAGACAACCATGGGCACCCTAGACGACCGGATCCAGTCCGTCGCCGCCCAGGCCGTGAAAGACGACAGCCGGGCCATGAAGGTTGAGTTCGAGGCCCGTTTCGAAGGCCTGGCCAAGGATCTCCGCTCCACCATCGACCGGACACGGACCGAGCTCGCCAGCCAGATCGATGCAGCCGCTACGGCGGCAGATCCGGCCATGTTCACGTCCCTTCGCAGCGACATTGATGGCCTGCGCGTCAAGCTCGGGCAGACCGAGGCTCGCCAGTCTGAGACCCTTTCAGTCCTGTCGGACCGGTTGGATACGGTCATCGGCGATATCGAAACCCGCGTCGCGGCCCTCGATGACGACATGAAGTCTGGCGGGCCCGCGGTGGATTTCGACCAGTTTGCCGCCAGCGTGGAACAACGGCTCACCTACGTGGAAGCTGGGGTCTCAGGCATGGGCGAGGCCAATGTCATCGCCGTCCAAGAGGAAGTCTCCAAACTGGCGGAAACCATCTCGACACGGTTGGACGGCGTTGAAGCCCGCGAGAGCCAAACCGCGTCGCTATTGGGTGAGCACCTGACGCGGATTACCGATACGCTGGACCAGCGCATCGTTGAAAGCGAGCGGAATAGCGCCTCCGCGATCGAACAGCTTGGCCAGACGGTCGCCAACATCACCAAACGCATGGAAGCGCGCCATAACGAGGCCCTTGCGGGGATGGATCGCAAGCTCAGCGATGCCCAGGAGCAGCAGGATGCTCGCTTCCAGAACGTACTCCAGCAGGTAAATGCCAGGCTCGAGGAAATGCAGTCGGTATCACGGGAAAATGTGTCTCCCGTACAGCGCGCGATCGCATCATTGGCTGCGCGTCTCGACGCAGTTGAATCCTTCAACGCCCCGCCCTTCACCAACGAAGCGGTCGAGCAGGAGGCATTCGGTGCCCCGCCCAAGACGCCGCCGGAACGGGGTGGAGGGCTCCCCCGCCCTTTCGTCGAAACGCCGGACGGTGACACGCGTTCGGCGGCTCCGACAGAAGACACAGATCTGGAAACCGGCTCTGAAGACGAACACACCGCTGAAGCGGCCGCTGCTCCCGAACTCACCGATCAGGGCGACGACGGCCTTCATGCCGGCGATGATTTCCATATCCCTGAAGAAGCAGATGCGGCTGATGAGACATCGGCGGAACCGCTTGAAGACAGTTTGTTCGGCGAGGATGTCGCTGCTGAGGCACGCGACGTTGGCGAGCTGGGTCCGGATCAAGATGAGCTAGAGGCTGCTACTGTCAGCGACACGGACGCAAAAGCATCAGCCGCACCGAGTCCTGACAGCATGTTCGAGGATGCCCCCGAAGCAGCACTCGACCTTATCCCAAACGCGGAGGCGGAGGTCGACGCCGGTTCCGAACTCAACTCTGAAGATTTTGCGGAAGCGTTGTCGGATGACGCCCCTGGCGCTGCACTCCAGGATAAAGGCTCGAGCAGCGTCCCGGAAGAGGCGCTGTTCTCGGACGATGATGCGCTCTTCGAAGACGGCCCCTCTGACGAAACCGGCTTGGACATCGAACCCGCACCAATTGGCGAACCAGAGGAGTTGGCTGAGCCCGATGCCGCCTCTGCTGCCCCCAATGACGACGCCTCGGAAAGTCCAGCGGCTGAGGATGACGGTCCCGGTCCGGCGATGAGCCCCATACCGGAGACAGATCCGAGCGCATTCGCGCCGGAAGCGGTTTTCGGCGGCGCGCCCTTGAACGTGTCCCTCCGTCACAGTCTCGATCTCATCCGGAAGGTGCGCGAGGAAAATGCGAGCGACGGCACCCCGTCCACGGACCGTCCGGCAATGACCGAAGTGCTGCCTGATGGGGGTGCGGCGCGGCTCGAAGAGGCGCTCGATCCTGCGCCCGATCTAGCCGACGCGGAACAAACGCTCGACGAGGACGCGCTGTTCGGCGCCTCCGAGCAAATTGGCGCTGCCAACCATCGTGAAGACGATCAGCCGTTCGACCAGCGAGAAGTAGTAGACTCTCCGGCGATGCTGGAAGACGCTTCCGCTGAAGACACCGATCCATTCGCCCTCGCGCCCCATATCGGCGAAGAACGGGATCAGGATACCGGTACGGATGTACCCCTGGCGGCGGCATCGAATCCCTTCGATCCCGAAGAGACAGCAGATGCCGACGAGGCCCTGGAGCCTGGTCTTGGTGCCGAGGCAGATGCGCCCGAAACATCAGAGTCGACCGGGCAGATCCGGAAGAGCATCATTGCTGCGCCCCCGCCCATTCTTGATCCTGAAGCTGCGAAAGCGGAAGCAGAGTCCGAAGGCGTCGAGATCGGCAAATGGGACAGTCTGTTTTCTCCCGAGGCCAACAAGGATTTCGATGCAGAGCCCCTGTCCCCCGATGTCACGATCGGGCGCTACGCCGAGGACTTTGCCGAAGGCTACACGCCTGAAAACGATAGTCGTGGCAGCCGCCCTGACGAAGGTGAACGCTACGACCCCATTGCGGAGCTCGAAAACTGGTCCAACGCCTCCAGCGGCGAAGCCAATACTGGACCTGAAGACCAGGCGGCACCGGATAACGATGATGGGCCTTTCAACGGGGAGAGCGCCGAGGCCCGCCCGCTCGACGTGCCGCGCCCAAGTCTTGCCGACCAGGCCATCCCATTCGGCGAAGCGGATAAGGGCTATCTGAACAAGGCACGCGCCGCCGCCATTGCAGCCGCCGAAGCTGCAAATCCGGACAAGAAAAAGAAAAAAGCCGCGAAAGGTGGCGGCTCAAAGCTCCCAATTTATGCTGTCGCCACCGCTGTCGGTCTCGCAACCGCGGGGACTGCCGGCTATCTCTATCTGCGGGGCAAGCAGGGCCCTGCGCCCTCCGTCCTGTCTGAAACACCCGGCCAGAATAGCGCTCCTGCGGTCTCGGGCCCGGAAACGGGCCAAGCGCCCGCGGCTTCGGAAGCTGCCAACGCCATGGCCGCCCTGCTCGACACACCGGCCACGGCCGCGGAGCCTTCGATCGGTGAGCCAACCTCTGATGATCTCGAAGCGGTCCTCTTCGATGCGCCGGCTGCGCCCGCAACTGAGGCCGGTGATGCCGCGGGATCCGATGTCCCTACCCTTGCCGCCTTACAACCGGTTGCGCCAAGCGATGCGTCGGTCGCGCCGTCGGGGTCCACGGCCCCCTATGATCCTATTCCGGCGGGTCGGCCCATAACCGCTGCGGTTGAAGCGGGCGATCCGGTTGCAGAATTGCTTCACGGGCAGGATCTCGTTGCCGACGGGGTCTATGAAGAGGGGGTCGCCCTGATCCGTGCGGCGGCAAATGACGGACTGGCAGCCGCTCAATACCGCCTCGCAAAGCTTCACGAAAAAGGTCTCGGCGTCCCCCGCGACACCCAGACGGCGCGCACTTGGACCGAACGGGCCGCAAACGGCAACAACGTCAAGGCCATGCACGATCTCGCCGTCTTCTACGCCGATGGCGAGGGCGGCGAGCAAAGCTACGCAAAGGCCGCCGAGTGGTTTGGCAAGGCCGCGGCCCACGGCGTCATGGACAGCCAGTACAATCTCGCCGTCCTCTATGAACGGGGTCTCGGCGTGACGGAAAACCTGAGCGAGGCGGCCTTCTGGTTTGCCACCGCTGAACAGGCCGGCGATAGCGGCGCTGGCGCCCGGCTCGCAACGCTCCGGGAAAAAATGTCCAGCGAAGCCCATGCCGAAGCAGTCGCCCGGGCGGAACGCTGGCAGGTGTCGCCCATGGACGAACGGGCCAACGGCACCTTCGCCGAGAAAAGCTGGGGCTTTGGCGCACCGAACCAGGTGCGTGCCGTCCAGGCGGCCCTCTCTGCCATCGGCTATCCGGCGGTCACCCCGACCGGACGCATGGACACCGCCACAGCCGAGGCCATCGCTGGCTTCGAGGAAACAAACGGTCTTGCCGTTACGGCAACCCTCACGCCAGAGCTGGTCAACCGCCTCAACGCCAACGCCGCCCGCGACAGCTAGGCGCGCGAGCCCGGACCGGGCGGACACACCTTCATTTGACTGTTCAAACCCTCACAGGCGCCATTGGGCAGAGGGTGGTCTATCGGGGACGAGTTGGTTCATTCCGAACACGAAGATCCGGCTCTCGCCCATTGCAAAAGCCATGAGCCCATCTGGGAAGATCGGCGAGAACGCAGCATCGTGTACATTGAGCCCACCCGTAAATGCCCCCAGCGCCGGCATCACCAGCCGGTCTCCGTCGGACACAAACGACCGCCGCCGCACAGACCGTCCCCGCCGCCGCACCTTGGCCGCCGGATGCAGGTGCCCCGCCACCTCACCAACTGCGCCCGTCGGCTCATGGCGGAAGGTTATCGGCCCAATCACCCATTCGTGCGCCGCTTCGCCGCCCAGGTGCGCCGGCGGATCCGGATCATGGTTCCCCTCCACCCATACCCACTTGTGCGCTGCGGTAAGCAACCGGATCCGTGCCGCATCGCGGTCAGACAAGCGCGCATCCGCACCCCGGTCATGGAAACTGTCCCCTAATGAAATCACCGTCTCAGGCGCGAGCCGAGCACACATCGCCTCGACTACGGCCAGCGTCGCGCCCGTGTCATAGGGCGGCAGCATTTGCCCGCGCCGTGCGAAACTCGATCCCTTCTCCAGGTGAAGGTCAGACACCACGAGCACCGACCGATCGGGCCACCACAAGCCGCCCTCAACAAGGGGATACACCCACTCCCCCACCAGGTGGATCTTCGTCGCCGGCGCCGGTGTATCCGGCCCAGCGCAGGAGGAAGCTGCGTCGCCCATTTCACCGTTCTGGAGTGCCCCGGCGCACCGGTCAATTCCGCGGGGCCCAGTCCTCTCCACTCCTCTCCACCAACCAGGGCTGTCGCCGCCTCAGTGCCGGAAATGCCGCATGCCCGTGAACACCATGGCCAGTCCCGCAGCGTCGGCCGCCTCGATCACCGCGTCATCCCGGATCGAACCGCCCGGTTGGATCACCGCCGTCGCCCCCGCTTCTGCCGCCTGCAGGAGACCATCGGGGAATGGGAAAAACGCGTCCGACGCTGCCACACAGCCGGCCGTCTTGGGCGCCGCCCATCCGGCCACCTCAGCCGCATCCTCCGCCTTGCGCGCCGCAATCCGCGCACTGTCAATACGGCTCATCTGGCCGGCGCCGATCCCTGCCGTCGCGCCGTCCTTGGCATAAACGATCGTGTTCGATTTCACATGCTTGGCCACCCGCCAGGCAAACAGCAGGTCATCCATCTCCTGCGCGCTCGGCGCCTTCTTCGTCACGGTCTTGAGATCGCCCGCGCCAACCTGGCCAAAGTCGCGGTCCTGCACGAGGAACCCGCCCGCCACCGTCTTCACGAATCGGCCCGGCGCCGCCGGATCTGGCAGCCCTTCGGTGAGCAACAGCCGCAGGTTCTTCTTTTTCGCAAAGACCGCCAGCGCATCGTCATCGGCGCCCGGCGCAATCACCACTTCGGTGAACACCGCCGTGATAGCCTCGGCCAACGGCCCCGTCAGCGGACCATTCAGCGCCACGATCCCGCCAAACGCAGAGGTGCTGTCACACGCCAGCGCGGCGCCATAGGCATCCAGCAAGCTGTCGCCCAGCGCCACACCGCAGGGATTGGCATGCTTGATGATCGCTGCCGCCGGGCGGTCTGTCCCAAGCTCGCCGATCAACTCATAGGCCGCGTCGGTATCATTGATATTGTTGTACGAGAGCGCCTTGCCCTGCACCTGCCGCGCCGTCGCCACGCCTGGGCGGGCGTCACCGGTGACATAGAACGCCGCCCTCTGGTGCGGGTTCTCGCCATAGCGCAAGGTCTCATGGCGCCTGCCCCCCAAGGTGCTCCACGCGGGGACCGCCTCGCCGATCTGGTCGGCATACCACCCGCTAATGGCCGCATCATAGGCCGCCGTCCGGGCGTAGGTCTTCGCCGCGAGCGCCCGGCGCCTTTCTGCCGATACAGCGCCCTCCGAGCCCGCCATATCGGACAGCACACCATCGAGATCCGCACCCTCGGTGCAGACCGCAACAAACGCTGCATTCTTCGCCGCCGCCCGCAGCATGGCCGGCCCGCCAATATCGATATTCTCGATAGCCGTGTCGACGTCTGCGCCCGAAGCGATCGTCGCCTCAAACGGATAGAGATTGATGTAAACCAGATCGATCGCGCCAATGCCGTGGGCCTCGGCATCGGCCACATGCCCCGCATCGTCGCGGCGGAAGAGCAGCCCCCCATGCACGGCCGGATGCAGCGTCTTGACCCGTCCATCCATCATCTCCGGGAACCCCGTGAGATCGGCCACATCCTTCACATCCAGGCCGGCCGCCTTGAGCGCCTTCGCCGTGCCGCCCGTCGAGACCAATTCGACGCCAAGCGCAGAGAGGCGCTTCGCCCGCTCCACCAGCCCGTCCTTGTCGGACACCGATATCAAGGCCCGCCGGATCGTGACCGGGCCCATGGGGTCTGCGGATGGCGACATCGAACAGCTCCTGAAAGCAATTGAGGCAGGTTTCCTGCCCTGCCCTTGGAACGCGCCCGGGCTAACACGGGTCGAGGGGCCTGTCAGGCCTCGGCACCGGCAATCCATGTTTATCCAACACCTTGTGAAATAAATTTCTCACATAATCAACGTATTGAAAGAAAGTTGCCCTTCCCAATCCCCACCCCGAATTCCTGTGTTAGCCTCTTCCCATGAACCTTTTCATACGCTTTCTCCGGGCGCTCGCCCTCACGGTCTCTTTGGCATGGCTCCATGCCAGCCGGGCCGTCTTTGGCATGCGCGAAATCCGGAAACTGGGCTTGGGTGGATACGGGCATCGCTCGTCCAACCGTGCCGGTTCTGCGCACGAAAAGGATCATCCCGACCGGGCCCATAGTGTGGTGGCGTGGACCCGGTTTGACGACGGCGACGGTTTGGGTGGTCAAGGGGTCATACGCGCGGGTCTGGGCGCGGGTATGTACGCGGGTGCCGTATCGGCAACCCGTTTGGCAGACGGCGCGTATACGCCGTTGATAACGGGCGAGGCCAGGAATGGCCTCCTCCAGGGTGGGGCACAGGGCCATTTGGCCTCCGCCCCGTTCAAAATCGTAAAAGGCCTGATCACGGGTCCTGAACCAGGCGCCTGACGCGAGTCAGGCCCGCTTCAGTCCTCTGAGGCCGCAAGACCTGCCGGACGCGCCCCAGCGCGAGCCGGGCAAAAGTGCTGCGTGAAATCCAAAATCGCGCAAGAAGTGGCGGCCCCAGGAAAACAGCACAAACGTCTCCCGGCGCCATCAGTCCGCAGCTCGCTCGGCCCACTGTACCGTGGACCGGCGCCTCAGGCCCCGGCGGCCTCCCGCCGGTCGACCGCGACACGCGCGCCGTATTCGGGCACTAGACGGCCCAACAGGGCGAGCGCCTCCACCCGGTCCCGCTTGCTCGCCGCCCGGACCAGGCTAGCCAGGGTGAGATCGAAACTGTCATCGACACCATTCACGCCAGCCACCTCGAGAATGCCTTCGATTTCGGTCCTTGAGATCTTTTCGTGGTCATAGACCAAGGCCTCGTGCAGCTTCTCCCCTGGGCGCAGGCCGGTGTATTCGATTTCCACGTCGACACCTGGCACCTTGCCCTGCATCCGGATCATCGCTTCGGCCAGGGCGTGGATCTTGATCGGCTCGCCCATGTCCAACACAAACAGCTTTGCCGCCGCGCTCGGCTGTTGCAGTGCAGCGGCCTGGAGGGTGAGCGACGCGGCCTCATCAACGGTCATGAAATAGCGCGAGACATCCGGATGGGTCACCGTCACCGGTCCCCCCGCCTCGATCTGCTCCTTGAACAGGGGCACCACAGAGCCGGACGATCCCAGCACGTTGCCGAAGCGCACGAGCGAAGGCGTCAGTCCGCTTTGCTTTGCGACCCGCGCAACCGCGATCTCAGCGAGCCGTTTCGTTGCGCCCATGACGTTATCGGGATCCACCGCCTTGTCGGTCGAGATAAACACCATGCGCTCGGTCCCCACGGCCGAAGCCGCCCGGGCAATGTTGGTCGCCCCGGCGACATTCGTGAGAATCGCCTCGCAGACGTGCTGTTCCATCAGCGGAACGTGCTTCAGCGCCGCCGCATGCAGGACGATTTCCGGTCGGATTTGCCGGAAAAGTTCATCGACCCGCGTGGCGTCTCGAACATCGCCGAGCACGGCATTGAGCGGCAAGCCGCGATACTCCCGCCGCAGTGAGAGGTTGGCCCGGTAAACATTATACTCGGAGGCGTCGAGAATGCTGAGTTGGGCCGGCTGAAGCGCTGCACACTGGCGGGCCAACTCCAGTCCGATCGTGCCGCCGCCGCCGGTGACCAGTACTCGCTTGCCGGAGATGAGCCGCGCTGCAGCCGTCATGTCGAGTTCGTGCTTCGGTCTGGCCAGGAGATCCGAGGTCCGCAGATCGTGCAGCCGGGGGCTCGCATCCTTCGAACCCAGCGCCATGATCTTCGTCTTCTTCTCGGCCGCAATCTCGAGGATCTCGTTCATGATCGCTGGCATCCGCGCATCGCCCGTCACCGCAACCCATGGCACTTCTCCGTACCGCACCTCGAGGATACCGAGAATCATTTCCAGATCCTGCACGCCGCCCATCACAGCGACCCCGCGCACGGCTCTTCCTGGCTGTGCGAAGTCGGTCTGGGCAATTCCGAGCACCCGCACATTCGCGCCCTCGGGAGAGGTCTGGAGCCCGTGAAGCGCCATCGCAACGGACTCGAGGTCACCAATCAGGACCGCGGGCGGTGCATCCTTCTGCACGCGCCGGAACAGTTGGAACGGCATATGAGTCGACCGGGACAAGGCCACCATCCGGCCGGCAAAGAGCAGGCCGACCCAGAGGACAGCGGCAATCAGGAGTCCCGATCGCGGGATGCCGTCCAATCGGTTCAGAAGGAATTGCAGGGGCAGGTAGATGAGCATCGACAAGGCCACGGCCTGAACCAGGCGAACCGCGTCATTGGCGCCCATATGCCGCCAGACCTGGCGATGGACGCCGGTCAGGTAGAAAGCCATGCCGGTTGAGCCGGCAAACAGCAGGCAGGAGACAAGCACAATGCTCGGCCAGGCCTCGGGAAAACCGGCTGTTGACCACCATCGGAAGATATAGGCTGCGGCCAATGCCAGTGTGGATGTTCCGATGTCGAAAAACAAGGTCAGAGCCATGGCCCTGCGCGCTTGGTGTCTTGGACTTCTCATACGCGATCGTCCCTCACAAACGCCCACCGCACACAATTAGGGGGCGCACTCCCATCGCCGTTCGGGTCAGCCCGCCCCGACAGCAAGATCTGTTGTGTTCGCTCGACTGTGCCGCGGCCCAGGTAAATGGATGGCTCCAATGTCGCGCCAGGATGGCTTGTCTTGAACCGCCATCTATTGCCCGATTCGGTTTCCAGGCGGATGGAGTCGCTTTCCGCTTCAGCTTTCACACCCGGGTGCAGGTGGAATCGAATGTCGAAGGTCACCGGATGGGGATCCTCCGCCTCAGGCTCGGACACCGGTCGGGTCAAAGCGTCCTCTCCCGTCAGTCGTCCCCCGTCGCCCGACATGAACAATCGCCGCCGGTGCAAGAGGCCAAAGCCCACCTTGTAGCCGCTGTGCTGGGCGTCGAGCCAGATCTCATCCGCCTCTTCCAGGCGCTTCGCCGAAATCCCGACAGGGCCGCTGGCCGACAGCAAGGCCGTCTCGGCATTTTTCTCGAACTGTGCACTGTCTCGCCCGCCCAGAACGAGGGTCGAATGGGCACTCGTCCGCCGCACAGCGGCCTGCCAATCCACGTTCACCGCATCGCAATACCCGCAGGACGTCACGAGCCGATCCGGCCCGTCGCAAACCTCGAACGCCAAGGCACCCGCGTGGGATCTATCTGCAAAAATTCCTTCCGGCGCCGCGCCAACGTCCAGCAACAGGCGCAACTGGCCACGTTCAAGTTTCTGGTACCCGGACTTCGGACTGAAACTGAATTTCCGGATTGCAGGATCGATCGCTTCGACCACGCGGTTGACCATGTCGGCCCGGCTCTCACTACTCCCATTGAATGGGAACAAAGCGCCATCACGCGCCTGGAAGAAGGTCAACATGGCGCCCATTCGCGAGAGCCATTTGCCGACCCAGCTTGGGATGGTCTTGTCCCGGGCCTCAAGGGTGGATCGGACGGCCAGAAGATCGGCAGCCGCCCAGAGAAGATCTTCCGGCGCGCGGGAGCAATGCCCCCCATCGGGAAGAATTTGTGCACCATAGGCCGCATCCAAGTGCGACAGCGCCGCCTCAAGCGCACCAGCATCATCTTGCAGCGCAGCCATCACGGCGAGAATGCACCGCCCGCGAAGAACAGCTCGCGGGGTCTGACCGCGATCGATCAACCCTTCCAGATGATCGACCTGGCGCAGAAGACAGTCCTGGCGATCGTGGACGATCTCGTCGCCATCGGTTCGGAAGAGCGCGGTCCCGCAGGCCATCCAATGCCAGATCCGATCGGCACTGGGCCCGCTGCGCCAGGAAAAGCCGTCAAACTTGCCATGGCTGGCAATCCAGGCATCCACAAGGGCCAGCGCTTCTGCCTGATCGCCACGATCGCCGGCGATCCACCCAGGGAGCCAATCAAACCGGTGAACGCGATCCAGAAAATGATGGCTGACACCATCCACAGTCCAAGGGAGCTGGCCCGTCTCCAAGGCTTTCCGCTCCAGCCCATATGTCCAGATGTTCGTAGAAGAATGCCCGTTGGCCGATGAGATCTCAGGCAAAATGGGCGAAAAAGCCGTCCAATCGAAACGGGGCGGTGTGGACGGAACGAGCTTCAGCCACGACTTGCCCGCCGGTTTCACCGGCTCTCCTGCAAGGCCCCGGAAGCGCGCCCAAAGCGCTGCATCTTCAGTAGCCGAACGCTCGCGCGCCTGGGGATCGGGAGACGATTGGGCACTCATGGCGCGATCAAAAAGCCCTCCTAGACGAAAGCCCTAGGCCGAAGCGCGTCGATATTCTCAGCGTAAGCACTCGCATCCCCTTTGAACACGGCCGACCCAGCCACGATGGCCGTCACACCGGCATCGATCACCTTGGGCGCCGTACGCGCATTAATTCCCCCATCCACCTCCAGAATGATGTCCCGGCCGCTGGCGTCAATGCGCTCCCGCAGTTGGCGTATTTTCGTGATCGAACTCTCGATGAAGCTCTGCCCGCCAAACCCCGGGTTCACGGACATGACAAGGATCAAGTCGAGCATATCAATGACAGGATCCACCGCTTCCACAGGCGTACCCGGATTAAGGGCAACACCGGCCTTCATCCCGTGGCCATGGATCGCTTGAAGGCTGCGATGGAGATGCGGTCCCGCCTCCGCGTGGACCGTTAGGATATCCGCGCCGGCATCCGCGAAAGCCGCGATATAGGCATCGACAGGCGCGATCATGAGGTGCACATCGAACGGCTTTGCCGTGTGCGGACGCAAGCATTTGATAACGGGCGGACCAAACGTCAGGTTCGGCACAAAGTGTCCGTCCATCACATCGATGTGGATCATGTCTGCGCCAGCGGCGTCGATGGCCCGAACTTCGTCGCCCAGACAGGCGAAATCCGCAGAGAGAATGGAAGGGGCAATCTGGACGCGACTCATGCGTCTCGCTTAAATTGGAACCACCGCCCACACAAGGCGAGCGGCGGTTTATGGACGATGGTTCAGAAAGTCCCTGTGCAGAACTGCCTAGAAAGCAGGCGCTCCGCCCGATGATGGCGTCACCACAACGCCGTCAGTCCGGAAGACCACATTCACCGGAGTGCCGGGTGCGATGTAGATATCTGCACCCTGAACGATTTCCTTCAGCTCGCCGGACGCGAACCGAACCGTATAAGCAAAGCCTCTACGGCGGTTAAGCGCCTTGCCGGCCTGGTTGCCCGCAACGCCGCCGAGAACCGCACCGGCCACTCCGCCAGCGGTATTCGCTGCGTCCCCGCCTCCGATCTGGGCACCGGCGATCCCGCCGAGCACTGCGCCTGTTGCAGCGCCAAGAACGGAATTGTCGTTCTGGATCGTCACTTCACGGACCGCCGTGACTGTTCCCTCGCGCACGGTCGCCGCTTCCCGGACGCCAGCGGTGGAGACTTCATTGGCGCCAAAGCTGCCAGCGCATCCCGCCAGCGCCAGGGTCAAGCCCGCAACGGCTCCGGCCATCATGCGGCGGGGCGCGGGACGCTTGGCAAGTTCTGTGCTCATCCGTGTATCCTTCCATACGAGCCGCCCGAGTCGGGCATTAGGCGCTCTATGCACGCTTCGCACTGAATAGCACATGAATTTCATGGGGCATTTCAATGGCGCGCCCCGCCGCAAGCCGGCGAAGACGTGTCTTGCGCGACCGGCTCAGAGCTTCTGCAA
This sequence comes from Pseudomonadota bacterium, assembly GCA_038745855.1. Classification (GTDB taxonomy): domain Bacteria; phylum Pseudomonadota; class Alphaproteobacteria; order Caulobacterales; family Hyphomonadaceae; genus UBA5336. The sequence goes on from JBCDLC010000013.1 coordinate 22,108, forward strand.
CCGGGCGATAAAGAACGCGTCATGGCTGAAAGGGCGTTGGCCTTCTGCTGGCAATGTCAGCAAGTCCCCCGTCTCTGTCAGCCCGTGTTCGAATGCCGGGACCTCGTGCGCCGTAATGGGCATGCGCTGCCAGGTGCCCGATGCAAGCCCGGCCGCAATCACGTCCCGCCCTTCTTCGGCGCGCGGGGTGCAAACGCAGTAGACTAGCCGGCCCCCCGGCTTGAGCCACTGGGCAGCCGCCTTCAGAAACCGCGCCTGGACCGCTGGAAACCGGGCAACATCCTTTGCCGACTTGATCCATGCGCCTTCCGGATGTCGCCGAAGTGTCCCGAGGGCCGAGCATGGCGCATCGAGGAGGATCGCATCGGCCTGAACCGGCGGCGACCATGCCTCGATTTCGGCGGCGATCACCTCCACCCGTTCGCCAAGGCCCGTCCGCGCCAGGTTTTCCTTCAAACGCTTCAGCCGCGCCTTCGATCGATCCACGGCGATAATATCAGCCCCGGCGGCCGCCAGTTGCAACGTTTTCCCGCCTGGCGCCGCGCAAAGGTCGAACACCGTTTCACCCGGCCGCACAGCCAACAGGCGCGCTGCAAGGGCCGCCGCACCATCCTGCACCCACCAATCGCCCGCCTCATATCCAGCGAGGCCCGTGACAGCGCCGGGCGCCAGGGCAACGCTTCCGGCCGCGATGACGCGGCCAGCGACCGCCGCAGCAATGGCGTCGGCCGCATCATCCGACTTGGCGGTCAGGTGGAGGTCCGGCGTTTCCAATTGTACCGCGGCGAGCCGTTCAGCGTCCGCCTCGCCCAGGTCGCTCGCGAAGTCGGCGCGAAGCCAATCGGGCCAGGTCCGAAAAGCCGGTTGCTGATCAAACATATCTCGCATACCCGCAGCCTTTCGCAGGACAGCGTTGACCAGCCCGGTCGCCGGTGCCGTGGCCGGCCATCGCTTGGCTGCGGCGACCGTCTCGCCGACAGCAGCATGGTCCGGTGTATCGAGGACCCAGAATTGGGCGGCACCGATCCGCAAAAGGGACGCGACTTCAATGCCAATCCGGTCGGCTGGCCGATCCACCAGAGGCAACAGGACGGCATCGATCCGCCCGAGATGCCGAAGCGCCGCGCTCACCATCGTACGGGCAAAAGCCCGGTCGGGGCCCTTGAGCGCGGAGTAGTCGGCCTCGGTCAGGAGCGTATCGTCCAATGTCCGCCTGGACTTCAAGACGCTCGAGAGCACCCTCGCCGCAGCCAATCGGGAGGCTCGTCCGGCCGCATCGCTCTGGCTCACCCCCACGGACCGCCAGACTGCGACCCATCCGTATCAGACGGCGACCCGCGGCCCGCGGACTGACGCTTGGCGTCACGCACAGCCTGGGCCCACGGGCTGGATTGGTCTTCGATTGAAGACACTGAGCGCTGGGGCAGCACCTGACGGCGGTCCATCGGCGCCATGGCCCGCAACCGGGCGACCCGTTCCTCGGTGGGTGGGTGCGTCGAGAAGAGGTTGCCGAAGCTGGCCCCCTTCAGCGGATTGATGATGTACATATGCGCCATGGCCGGGCTCTGTTCCGCCGCTGCGTTGACGTTTGACCGGGCTCCGCGCTCAATCCGCTCGAGGGCTGAAGCCAGCCACTCCGGATGACCGCAGATCTCGGCACCGCGCCGGTCCGCTTCGTACTCCCGCGAGCGCGAGATGGCCATCTGCACGAGCGAAGCGGCCATTGGCGCAAAGATCATAACCGCGAGAGATGTCAGCATCCCGCCCCGCTCTCGCGAACCAAAGAACAAGGCAAAATTGGCCAGCATACCGATCGCACCGGCGAGGGTTGCGGTGACGGTCATGGTGAGACTGTCACGGTTCTGCACGTGGGCCAGTTCATGGGCCATGACACCGGCGACTTCCTCTCGCGTCAGGGTTCGCAAAAGGCCGGTAGTCGCCGCCACTGCTGCATTCTGGGGGTTCCGGCCCGTCGCAAACGCATTCGGTTGGGGTGTGTCGATGATGTAGATTTTCGGCTCGGGCAGCCCAGCATCACGTGCAAGCTGCTGCGTGTCCTGGACATAGGTCCGCACCACCTGGTGGCGCTCATTTCCCGTAACCTGCCGGGCGCCCTGCATCTTCAGAACAATCTTGTCAGCATTCCAATAGGTGAAGAGGTTCATCGCCACAGCGACGCCAAAAGCGATGAGCATGCCGCCGCTTCCCCCGGTCAGAAAACCGATCGCGAGGAACAGGCCGGTCATCGCAGCCATCAGCACAAAGGTCCTTGCCAATCCCATCGCTCGTTTTGTCTCCATTCAAAGCCGCTCATTCACGGGGGCGCGAGCCTGCGTCATCGGGCGGCTCGTACCACCCTTCGACAAAGCCTATATTGGTAGGGAGAGTCGTAGTTGGGAGTCCCGTTTTCATGGGCGATGTGCCGGAGATCAGCGAAGAAGAACGGCTCAGGCGGGAAAAGCTGCCCGCCGCGGCGAGGCGTGCCCTTGAAGAGGCGGACGTGCGCAAGGCTGAGCGCGCCGCTGAACTCGCGCGCCTCGAAGCAGAAAGGGAAGGTGAGAAGGGTGGCCCGAAATCCATCGAACCCACCCGTTATGGCGACTGGGAACGCAAGGGCATCGCCTACGACTTCTAGGCCTCAGGCGGTGTCGGGAGCCGGGATCCTCAAACGGTTTCTGCGGTGACGATATGTTCAGCTGCGAGATAGGCTTCAGACCGCATCTCGTGGAGCCGCGACGCCGTCCGTTGAAATTCGAAACTGCCATCGCCCGATGGGTAAAGATCATCGGGCTCGGCTGCGGCACTCGCAACGAGTTTCACCTTCGCTTCGTACAGCGCATCGATCAGATTGGTGAAACGGATCGCTTCATTGCGGTTACTGGGTGATAGCGTCGGAACACGATCGAGCATCAGGGTGTGATAGGCCGATGCGAGGGCCAGGTAATCGGACGGTCCCAGCGGACGCGCGCAAAGCGCCTCGAAGGTCATTCGGGCAACACCCGCCGCTTGCCGTTCAACATCCAGTGTCCTCCCCTGCACCTTGAGGGCGCCCGCTTCCGGCGTTGCCCCAAGTGTGAGCCGGTTCCAGGCCGCATCCATGGCGCCATCGGCTCCGGCTCCTAGCGGGCTGTGCCAAACGCGTGCCGTGCTGAGGTGTTTCAGCCGGTAATCCTCATCCGAGGCCAATTCATGGACAAGGCAGTGTTCCATGAGCCGGTCGATGAACGGCAGAAAAAGCTGGCGGTTGATCCCGTCCTTGTAGAGATCGCGCGGATGGCGGTTGGACGTGGCAACCACGGTCACTCCCCTCGAGAAAAGCTGCTCGAACAGCCTGGAGAGGATCATCGCGTCGGCAATCTGGGTGACCTGGAATTCGTCGAAACACAGGAGCGAGGCCTGCTCTGCGATCGCTTTTGCGACCGGGGCGATCGGATCATCACCACCGCCCTTCACCCGGTTCGGCGCACGCTTCCGCTCAGCCGGTGACATGGACCGCCAGGCATCGAGACGACGATGCACGGTGGCCATGAAGGCATGGAAATGGACCCGCCACTTCGTTTCCGCCGGCGCGTGCTCGAGAAACATGTCCATCAACATGGATTTTCCGCGCCCAACGCCGCCCCACATGTAGAGCCCTTGGACAGCTTTTGTTTTCTTCGAGAACCAACCGCTGGAGGCGGCCGCTGCACCCGCGAGCCGCTGCCCGAGGGCGTCCAGTTGTTCGGCGGCCCGCACCTGGGCTCCGTCTCGCATGAGAAGACCTTCTGCAACCCGAGCTTCGTAATCGTGGAGAACGCCGGTCATCGCTTGGCAGGCCTCTTCTGGCTTTTGGCTTCCATTCGCAATGCCCGCCCCGTCTGTATGGCGCCGATGCCGAAACGGGCGCGGGCCTTGTCTCCAGCGCGCTCAGCGGCCGCCCGTTTCTCTATCCGAGGATCCAGCAAGTCCCGGTCATCGGCACGGGCTTCTGAGAGATCAGAGAGGCCGACCCCGATCAGCCGATAGGCATCGCCGCGCACCATCTCACGCGACAACAGGGGTCTCGCCGCCCGGAACAAAGCTTGGGCCAACTGGGTCGGCTGCGCAAGCGTGGCACGCCGGGTCAATGATCGGAACCCCTTTGTCTTGAGTTTCAAGGTGACAACCGCACCCTCGACATTTGCTGTCTTCGCGCGGGCCGCCGTTTTCTCGCAGACCCGCCAGAGGAGATCCTCGAGCGTTGCTGGATCAGCGACGTCGGTGTTGAACGTTGTTTCCGAGGAGACCGATTTGCGTCCCTGTCCCGGCTGGACGGGCCGGTTGTCGATACCGCGCGCGCGATTGTTTAGGTAGATACCCGTTTCGCCATACCGGCCGACCAGTGCCTTGGCATCGAGGGCCTGAACATCGCCGACGGTTTCCAACCCATCCCGGGCCAGGCGTGCAGCGAGCTTGGGTCCAACCCCATGGAGCGCTGCGACCGGCCGGGGAGCCAGCAGACGCGCAGCCTCGTCGCCGTCGATCACGGCAAAGCCTCGGGGTTTGTCCAATTCGCTGGCAGTCTTTGCGAGGAACTTGTTTACCGACAAACCAATGGAGACGGTAATTCCGACATCACACTCGATTTCGGCGGCGAGACGGACAAGCAATTCCGCTGGCGAGGCGCCATGCAGGACCTCTGTGCCGGAAAGATCGAGGTAGGCCTCGTCGATCGAAACGGGCTCCACCAGAGGAGAAAGCCGGTCCATCTTTTCACGGATCTTTCGGGCCGCGGCCGCATACTTCTCGAAGTTGGGTTTGATCACTACGGCATCCGGACAGGCCTTGAGCGCCTTGAACATCGGCATCGCGGACCGAACCCCGTAAAGCCTGGCCGTATAGCAGCACGTGGACACAACACCCCGCTGGCCACCGCCGACGATCACGGGTTTGTGTTTGAGCGCCGGATCATCGCGTTTCTCGATGGCCGCAAAAAACGCGTCGCAATCGATGTGCGCGATCGTCAGGTCGAAGAGAGCGCTGTGGCGAAGGATTCGGGCGCTTCCGCACTGTCGGCACAGGGGTTCTGGCGCCTGGGGCCCCGCGCCACTCGCCTCGCGAGGCACCGGATTATCCCGTGCCATACAGTCTCGACATAGACCTGGCAGTGGCCGCTCCCGTTCCCGGCTTGTTCGCGGTCGTCGTAACATGGTCATGGACCAGCCGTAAACAAGACTTAAGACTCTTCCGCTATGGAGGACCGGGAGGAACGTGTGGCAAAGCCTTTTGGCGGCGACCCGGTAAAAACGGGACCCTGTGATGGTTGAAAAGACAGATACAGCTCCAGGGCGTTCAGTGCTCGTTGTCGAGGACAACGAACTGAACATGCGCCTGTTCTGCGACCTGCTCGACTCCTTCGGCTATCAGACCATTGAGTGCCGCGAGGGCGTGCGCGCGCTTGATATGGCGCGGGACAGCAAACCTGATCTTATCATCATGGACATCCAGCTGCCTGAGGTGTCCGGCCTCGAAATCACGCGCTGGATCAAGGACGACGAGGCGTTGAAGGCCATACCCGTGCTGGCCGTCACGGCGTTTGCCATGCGGACGGACGAACAGCGGGTCCGCGAAGCCGGTTGCGAGGGATACCTTTCCAAGCCGATCCAGATGTCGTCTTTCATCCGCACGGTGGAAGGCCTGATGCCGGGAACAGCCGCCGCATGAGTTCCCGTATCCTCATCGTCGACGATATCGAGCAGAACCGCCGTGTCCTCAGGGCGCGGCTGGAAGCGGCCTATCACGATGTAATCGAAGCCGAGAGCGGTCTTGCGGGCATCAAGAGCGCCATTGAGCAGAAGCCCAGCATCATTCTCCTGGATGTCATGATGCCTGGCATAGACGGGTATGAGACCTGCCGGCGTTTGAAGGCCGATGCGGCGACGGCTCATATTCCGGTGGTCATGGTGACAGCCCTCTCCGATGCCGAGCACAAGGTGAAGGGGCTTGAGGCTGGCGCCGAGGATTTCCTGACCAAGCCGATTGACGACTTGGCCCTGTCCTCGCGGATCGATGCGCTTTCCCGGTTCAATGCGGTTGCTGATGAGCTGCGCCAGCGACAGGCCACTGGGACTGCACTTGGCGCCCTCGATGAACAAGAGACCATTGAATTGGGTCGCCCGGTCCGAATTTTCGTTCTCGACGAGGTGGCCCGCCGTGCGAACCGCACAGCCGCTATCCTCCGAGATGCGGGCCATACCGTGATGACCCTGGCGGAAGCCGACGGCATGGGCGATCTTGGCGAGACCGGTGTCGACATCATCATCATGGCCATGTCCGGCCAGAGCTTTCCGCCCCTCAAGTTGTGCGCCCATTTCAAGATGAGCGAGCAGACCCGTGCGATCTCGATCATCGCGGCCGCCGAAGAATACGAACAGGATCTGGCCGCCGAAGCGATGAAGATCGGCGCATCGGACATGATCCTCATGCCGGTTGATGCCGAGGAACTCATCGCCCGCGTGCGAACCCAAGCGCGCCGCAGCCGTTATATCGAGATCATGCGCCGCCGGGTGGATCGCGGGCTCGAGCTCTCAGTTATCGACCAGCTGACTGGACTGCATAACCGGCGCTACATGGTCGCCCAGCTCCAGAAATGGTTGCAACGTTCGAGCATGGGCGACGAGCCCGTTTCCCTGATCGCGCTGGACATCGACCATTTCAAGCGCGTGAATGACACCTGGGGCCATCCCGCCGGCGACAGCGTTCTTCAGGAAATTGCGGACCGGCTCACTACCCATGTGCGACCGAGGGATATCGTCTGCCGGCCAGGGGGTGAGGAGTTCATCGTCATCCTGCCGGAAACGGGTGGCGACCTTGCGTGCGTTGCCGCCGAACGGTTGCGGCAAGCTGTGGCCGAGGCGCCCTTCGAGGTCGATCCTTCTGAGGCGCCGATCGATGTGACCATCTCAGCGGGCGTCTCGACGACCACAGGCCAGGACGACACGCCTGCGGCCTTGATGAAACGGGCTGACGATGCGCTGTACGCTGCCAAAAGCGAAGGCCGCAACCGGGTCAAAAGCCTCGCTGCCTAAAGCGGCGACTTTTCAACTGGACTCGTGGCGCTGCTTTAGAGTCTTGTTTTTATGCGCTTCCCGGGCGGCGGACCGTGCACACTTCGCCTGGAAGCGCTTTAGGTCTGTGACGTCGCTGCAGTCAAAATGCAGGCATTCCGCGCGCTTGGGGCCAACGGGGCGGCCCATCGGATTGCACCATGTATTGATGCCAGCACCTTTGCCCGGCCCGCGCCACAGCGCGTCCGGTTCGTACAAGTCTGTTTTTGTGCCCAACGCGCACCAGAATGCCCGATGAGCGTGGGGCTGGCCCTTAGGGGCCCGCGGGTAAGCTGAAAGCGTCACTTCGGCGGGTCACGTTCCTGCCAGCCGAATTGTTCCCGCGCATACAGGCGTCTGACTGACCGGTTTCGCCACCACACACTCCGGTCGTCTGAGACGCGCCTTCGCGCGCCACGCCCTGGCCACAGTCTTGGGGCGCCAACGATCCGTATATGGGCCCTACCAAACCCATCGACCGCATCCGCCCCGGCACCCCATCGCCGATGGTATCCCAGTCTTCCGAACCACTATGGATTCCGAACGCGCTCAAAGCATTCGCCGGTGCCACACGGCGCACGTCATTACTCGGAGACCGGTGTGCACAAAACGACACCTGCTCCGTTACAAAGACAGCGAGCGCTGCGAACCATGAGAGAAGGATGAGATATTCCATTCCCGTAGATTACCACGGGTCAGAGGGGTGGGGATTGGGACGGGCAATTTTCTTTTAAGGCGTTGTAATAACGCATTATTATTTTTAATTGAGCGGGGATAAGTCTATCATTCGTCCCGTGGCGCTGGGGCGCTGGTTCGGGCCTCTAAACGCTGGGCCGGTGCTGCACGCACATCTCCCCGATCAGGCGCGCCTCTTCCTGGCGAGGACTGCCCGCTCGCCATGCGATGCCGATCTGCCGACCCACCGCGGACTGTGCGAAGCCCTTCATGAAGAGGTCCATACCCTTGGTGAGCCCCGCGTCGACCGCAAGGCGGGGAAGCATCGAGACGCCCAAACCGCCCTCGACCATGTACGCCAAGGTGAGGAGCGAACTCGCCGTGACATCCGTTCGGTCGCAATCTGAGCCTAGTTTGCAAAGGGTCACCGTCTGCTCGCGGAGACAGTGCCCGTCGTCGAGCAGGAGCAGATCTTCCCCCAACAGGTCCGACGGCGCTGTCAGGTTGGCCTGTTCCAGCGCGTGACCGGCAGGGGCGATCACGACGAATTCGTCATCAAACAGGGTCTGGGTTTCGATACCGTGGGATGGCCAGGGCAGTGCGATGATCGCCGCATCGAGCGTGCGCGCGCGGAGACTTTCGAGGAGCCGCTCTGTGATGTCTTCACTGATGAACAGACGCAGGTCCGGATACTGGTTGCGTAGGGGCTTGAGGACCGAGGGCAGAAGGAACGGCGCGATGGTCGGAATGGCGCCGAGCCGGAAGGTGGAGGAGAGTGGCCGTGCGGTCTGGCGGGTCGCCGCCACGAGATCTTGCGCGGAAGCGAGGATGGTCTTGGCGCGATCCGCGGCGATTTCCCCGGCAGCCGTAAGTTCGATGCCGCGGGCATGGCGCTCGACGAGTTGGATCCCCAGGAGCGTTTCAACCTCCTTGATGGCGTTCGAGAGCGTGGGTTGGGTGACGTGACAGTGCTCTGCCGCCCGTGAGAACGACCCGGTTTCGGCGATAGCGGTGAGGAACTGGAGCTGGCGGAGCGTGGGTGTCTGCATGGGGGCTATTCGAAGGCGAGGTGGAGCCTGTAATTGCGCCGTTCGAGGCGCCGCGACAAAGTCAGATGTTCGAGCGATTGCGCGCCGATGGCGTCGAGCAGCGCCGCTCTTTTCTCGCCGGGTACGGCTGGGAGAGCATCGAGGGCCGCTTGCAGCCTGAAGAGGGAGAAGGTGCGCGCCATCTGCGTGCCTTTGTGGCCACCGATTTCGAACGGGATTGGCGGGAAGCCCCTTGGCACCTCTGCCCCGGGCTCGGCGTTTTCGGCCCAGGCACCGAACGCGGTATCGGTCGCCTGCAGCACGGGCAGGTGTTCGGACAGGTGCCGACGCAAGATCGGCAGGAGCGTTTGGGGGATCTCGTCGCCGCCGAGTAACGGGCCGTCTTCGGGTGTGCCCCCTGCGATCGTGCGCTCGGTCCAATCGGCGACCCGGGGGGCGAGACGTTTCATGAGATCACCGGAAGCAGGATCGCGGTAGAGGTGGGCGTAGAGCGGGCCGAGCAAGGCGAAATCGGCGAAGGAGGGCCGACCTCCGAACACGTAGGGATAGTGTTCCAGGTGCGCTGAGAAATCGGCGAGGAAGGCCTCATAGCTGGCCTCGACCCCTGGAATGGTCGCGTCATTGATACCCAAGGCGGGGACGAAAGCCTGGAAGTTTCCGCCCACGCGCTTGCCGATCTCGTATTGCTGTTCGGGCTCTGCCTCTGGCGCCGAGTTCCGGCCAAACTCGCCGAAGATCCAATCGAGATTGCGGTTCCATCGGTAGTGCATCGCAGGCAGGACAAGCCACTCATCGGCGTAGAGTTGCAACAGTAGGGAGACGAACCGTTGCGTCGGCCCTTCTGGCCAGACGCTGGGGCCGTCATGGGCCTTCTCCAACGTGTCGATAATGTCGGCCGTATCCTGGACATATGTACCATCGGGCAATCGGATGACCGGAATGACCGGCCAGCCGATGGCGGGTAGCAGCTCTTCCTTCATCACCGCCTGGGTGGGCTGTACCTCTTCGAACGGGACGCCCTTCCAGCGCAGGTAGCCCCGGGCCTTGCCGCTGAAGAGGCTCATTTCCGAGCCGTAGAACGTAACGGTCTGCATGGGACCTCCTGGGCGTATGGACGGGTTCACAGGACTGAGGGGCGCTCGAAACACTCGCGCGCCACCAGACACCATGGATCTGGATCTGGGTAAATGCGCGCGGAGGGCGCTCTGGGTAAATGCGCGCGTGAGGCGCGGGGGGCCTTCCCCTGCCCCCAGGAATGCATAAGGTTGGGCGCAGATCACATAACCAAAGACAGAAAATATCCGGGAGGGATCGATGACAGGTTTTCACCCATGCCACCATGCGAACGCGACACCCGACAAGCCTGCCTTGATCCTGGCAAGCACCGGCGAGACGGTGACGTTCAAACAGCTCGACGCACGCTCGAACCAGATCGCCCACAGCTTCCGGGAAGCGGGGCTTGGGCCGGGCGATACGATCGCGCTTTTCGCCGCTAACAGCCTTGCTTTCTTCGATGTCTGCTGGGCGGCGCAGCGGTCGGGGCTCTATTTCGTTTGCGTGTCCTCAAGGCTGACGGCGCCGGAGGTGGCCTATATTCTCAAGGACAGTGGAGCGAGCCTGATGGTGGCGAGCGCGGGACTGGGCAGCATAGCCATCGCGGCGAAGGCCGAGGCGGGGATCGATCATGCCTGGTCGCTGGGCGGGGAGATTGAAGGGTTCAAGCCGCTGGAAACCCATACCGCCGCGTTTCCGACGACACCGATCGCCGACGAGATGGCGGGTACGGACATGCTCTATTCCTCGGGCACGACGGGTCGGCCAAAGGGCATCCGGCCACCGCTGGAGCCGGGCTTGCCGATCGATGACGACAACGTGCTGGGCCAGATTTCCCGGGCGCTGTGCCGGGTTACGGCGGACTCGATCTATCTCTCGCCAGCGCCGCTCTACCATGCTGCGCCGCTGCGTTGGTGCATGGCCTTCACGCGGACCGGCAACACGCTGGTGATCATGGAGAAGTTCGACCCAGAGGCCTATCTGGCGGCCGTCGAGCGCTACCGGATCACCCACACCCAACTCGTGCCGACCATGTTCGTCCGCATGCTCAAGCTGCCGGAAGAGGCCCGCACCCGCTACAACGTCAGCTCCCTGGAATGCGCCATCCATGCGGCCGCGCCCTGCCCCGTCCCCGTAAAGGAGCAGATGATTGAATGGTGGGGACCGGTGATTGAGGAGTACTATGCCGGCTCCGAAGGCAACGGCATGTGCTGGATCAACACCGAGCAATGGCTCAGCCACAAGGGCAGCGTCGGCCCTGCGATCTGGGGCGAGCTCCACATCTGCGACGAGGCGGGCGACGAGGTCCCGGTCGGCGATGAAGGGCAGATCTATTTCGGCGGCACGCCTGCGCCGACCTACCACAACGACACCGAGAAAACCCTCGGCGCCCGCAACCCCAAGCATGACGACTGGTCCTCGTTGGGCGATGTGGGCAAGCTCGACGGGGACGGCTTTCTCTACCTTACCGACCGCAAGGCCTTCATGATCATCTCGGGCGGGGTGAACGTCTATCCCCAGGAGACCGAGAACATCCTCATCACCCACCCGAAGGTGGCCGACTGCGCCGTCATCGGCGTCCCCGACCCCGATTTCGGTGAGGCCGTGAAAGCGGTGGTCCAGCCCATGGACGGCTTCCCCGCCGACGACGCCCTCGCCGACGAACTCATGCTGTTCTGCCAGGACAATCTCTCGAAGATCAAATGCCCTAAAAGCATAGACTTCGACCCCGAACTCCCCCGCCACCCGACGGGCAAACTCTACAAACGCCTGATCCGTGATCGGTATTGGGGGAAGTCAGAGAGCCGGATTGTTTAGGGGGGTGATAACGGCGCCCAAGATTGGACAGAAGAAAACAGCACTGTGGTCTGTAACACCGCCTTACTCAGTCAAAACGTATCGCTCCCCGGGTCCATTTCACCGGAGGAGCGCTTCGTAAAACTGACGCTCCCATTTGCTGAACCCCAATTTTTCTAGATCATGATGTATGTCCTCAAAACATCTTGTGATAAATCTCGGATCTTCCGCTAGGGTTTCATTTTGATCGGCGAACTCATCCTTAACGAGAGCTGCGTACTCATCCGGACTATATTGACGAATAGCCGCATTTTTTACCCCAAAGCCCTCCCAAACCTCATGGCTGGAATGGCAATTCCGGTAATCTAAATCCATAAACCTAAGTGCAAAACGATGCCGCTCTTCAGTATACTCTCTAACCGATAATAACTTTCGCACAACCTGCTTTGGATAAACATATTCTACTTCGTAGTGACACCGCAATCCAAATTGCTCCAGCAACAAAAACGATTCCTCATCATGTGTTGCCAAGGCAAGCGCAGCATAAGCAAGCAGCCCTTCGGCCTCCGCCTCGTTAGAGAAAATCGGTTCCCAACAGTTCTTGCAATAAGTCTCTATCAATGCAAACAACGCCTCTTTCGCGCTAGGAACATCTTCCATTATAAGTATAAAAAAATCCTTTTCTGACATTGCATACGCATCAGCCTCAAAAATAATCTTTATTTCACCATCGCAGGATATACTTTCCATATGAGGGCGAACTTTACCTCGAAGCTTCTCAATAGCTTTAATGCAATCGGACGGCGATTGAGATTTGAGCGGTATTCTTATCACACTTTGGCGCGCGAGGAAATCGTATGCACGAAGACCCGTAAAGTCAAAACGGTCTCCAGCGCTCAATGCCAGCCAGTCTCCGGGCTCCCCGCCCTGCCCTACCTTTCTCCAAAAATCATCCGCAGGAGAACCATCCAGTCTGCAATATCCTCCCTCGGGCACCTTGTACCAAGGTTCGTATAACACTCGCGCCTTGCGATCATTATAAATTCGAATATCTTTATACAATCCAGTAAACGAGCTCTGTTTATCGCGCTGATTAGCGATCTGCGAACAAAAAAGTCGCGGCGAGGCCGTTCCATCGACTCCGATGCAGGAAAAGTAATTCAGTGTGTCGAGCCAAAAGGCCTCGCTGTCAGGTTGCCACCCTTTGTGTTTCGCAAAGAACTGTAGTTCACGCCACTGCTGGCTGAGTGACTGCCAGTCTTCGTCCGTTCTCACAAAAGAGCTTTCTAGCCATGAACGTTCTAACACGTCACGAGGATCTGTAACATACTCTTCCAATGCTCTGGAAATAGCGATAAATCGACTTTCAATATTCTCGCGATACTTCACGGATGCAAAGAAGGCTTCCTTGGGTAACCATGCACAGGTCACTCTCCTGAGGAAGCGAAGTGGAAATGCTTCCCAAACTTGGAGAGAAAGTCCAAAATATAAATCGCCGCCAATGGTTTGGATAGGGAGCGTGTTGTCAGGCATTAGCCAATATTTACCACATGGACTAGGGTGCGTAGGAGTATGAGGTGTTAATAAATCTCCTCCGCATTTATCAGAATATATCGATACTTCAATTTCTCCGGTAAGTTTACAATATCGCAGGAGGCGCACAGCACTATTCTGAGCCGAGGGCCAATAAAGTATAGCGTCTGGCTGATCTACCGGATCGTGAAGGCCCTCACCTGGCAAGTCCTTTAATTTATCAATTATTTCTAGTGATTCGAGGTCAATCACATCCACTTGATGATTGCTACCGTCAACACACCGAGCGACATTGAGTATTTTTTCGTCTGCGCTTGCAAAAACTTTAGTGTGATAATGGAAGACATCGAGGCGGATTTTCTTGCCATCTGAATACCACCATACATTTCCCGGTATCAATCGAATTGATCGTTTGAGCTGACCTGTGAGAGTATTGTGAACTGCGAGCTCACCGTGGAAGTTGAAATACCAGAAAGTGCCAAACGCGGTGAACCCATAGTCCGGCTTCCTGCCACTTGTTCCGATAAACAGCATATGTTCGAAACTTTTCTCACGATCCCAAACACGCAGTACACCATGCATATCGGAGAATTCGATTTCGGGGCTCATATCATTGTAACCTTGCGACTATAGGTGAGGCAGCTTTGGCTTCGACGCGCGAGACGGATCAATCAAAGCCAACAAATGATTATGGACCTATTCAAGACTTTTGCCGAGGCAGGGGGGCTTCTCCTGAAGCCATACCGCTCTCAGGACTGAGACGCGCGTCAACTGCTTGCGCGACCTACCCCCCACCCCGCGCTGCAATCATCGCTTTCGCGGCGCGTTTGTCGTGAGCTTGGCCTTTTTGGAAGGCGGTGAAGACGCCGAGGGTGCGGTTGGGCTCGTGGCCGTCGGCCATGCGGTAGAGCTGTTCGCAGAACCAGGCCTGGATGCCGAAGCCGTTGAGGGCCTTGACGAGACCGATGGGCGACGTCGGGCCGAGGAGCTTTGTCGGGCCGAGCCGGAGGGTCTGTTCCCAGCGGTCTGCTTCCGCGGTTTCGCCAGAGAGGAGCGCGGCCGGCAGCCCCGTGTCGACGCACAGGGGCCGGGCGAGGCCGACCACGTCCGCTTCGCCCGCGGCCAGGGCCTCATCCATGGCGGCCCGGCTGCGGAACCCGCCCGTGACCATCACCGGCATCGTCGCCTCGGCCTTCACAGCCTTCGCATAGTCGAGGAAATAGGCCTCGCGCTTACGGGTGCTCTCACGCACCTCATAGGCTGGCTTCATGCCCTCATTCCCCATCATCTTCGGCTGTTCATAGGAGCCGCCAGACACCTCCAGAAGGTCCACGCCGAGCCCGTTCAGCTTGCCGACCACCGCCAGGCAATCCTCATCGCTGAACCCGCCCTTCTGGAAGTCGGACGAGTTGAGCTTCACCGATACCGTGAACCCGGCGCCGCAGCGCGCGCGGATCGCCGTCACCACGTCGCACAGGAGCCGCGCCCGCCCATCAAGGCTGCCGCCCCATGCATCGGTGCGCCGGTTGGCCAGCGGGTTCAGGAAGGACGAAATCAGATAACCATGGGCCGCATGCACCTGGACGCCGTCAAAACCGGTCTGCATCGCCACCGCCGCCGCATCGGCAAAGGCTTCGACCAGCGCCCCGATCTCTTCCCCCGTCATTGCGCGCGGCGTGCCGAAGAACTTTCCCGGCAGGTCCAGCGGCACGGCACTCGGCGCCGCCGGTTCCGGATTGATCGAGATCGGCGTCTGCCGCCCGGCATGGCTGAGCTGCATCAGCACCGGCGCGCCGCCCGACTTGGCCGCCTTGGCATAGTCGGCCAGCGCCATCTTCTGCATGTTCGACTGGGGCCCGTGGATCACCACATTGCCGGGTTTTTCCAGGTGGTTCGGATCGACCAGCACATTGCCGGTGATCTGCAGGCCGATGCCGCCCTCGGCCCAGCGCCGGTAAAGCGTCACATGGCGCAGCGTCGCCCGGTTTTGCGGGTCAGCCAGCCCCTCGGTCATTGCGGCCTTCGCCAGCCGGTTCGGTATCACCAGCCCCGAGGGCAGCGTCAACGGCGCCTCGATGCTGAGGTTTGGCCGGGTTTCGGTATCAGCCATGGGGCAGTCTCTCATCACGGAACCTATTGCTCGTACTACGGGATAAGCGGTCTGACCCCAGCGGTTCAAGCCCGCAGGCTCACCTTCCGCCGACGCCATAACCGCCGCCGATCCATGCCTGTTCTGGTTGCGAGGGGCGGCGAGTCGGGGCCCCTTTGGGCGTGATGGATAAGCGCTCGCACCCCGGCAAGATTAATCTCCTGTTTAGGGTTTCGGCGATTTTCTCCAGCCAGTGCTTCTGCGTCTGCGTTGACCTCTGCTAAGGAGACTTCAATCTCGTGTCTGCTGTGAAGAAAGACCTGCCCAACGACATGACTACGCAGAAAGCAGGCGGCTATTCCGCCAAGGATATCGAAGTCCTCGAAGGGCTGGAGCCTGTCCGGAAACGGCCTGGCATGTACATCGGCGGCACCGATGAGCGGGCCTATCACCACCTGTTCGCCGAAATCCTCGACAACTCGATGGACGAGGCCACCGCCGGTCACGCTTCGCGTATCGAAGTACATCTCGGCAAGGATGGATACCTGACCGTCGCCGACAATGGACGCGGTATTCCCGTCGATCCGCATCCGAAATTTCCCAAGAAGTCCGCGCTCGAAGTCATCATGACGACGCTGCACGCGGGCGGGAAATTCTCGAATAAGGCCTATGAGACTGCAGGTGGCCTGCACGGGGTCGGCGTGTCTGTGGTGAACGCGCTGTCCGAGGAGGTGATCGTTGAAGTGGCCCGCAACAGGATCCTGCATCGCCAGGTCTTCAAGCGCGGCCTTCCAGCCGGCAAACTCGAGAAGGTCGGCCCGGCGCCCAACCGGCGCGGTACTTCGGTGCGGTTCAAGCCAGACCATGAAATCTTCGGCGAGAAGCTGAAATTCAAGCCGGCGCGCCTGTTCCAGATGGCTCGCTCCAAGGCCTATCTCTTCCGCGGCGTCGAGGTCCGCTGGTCGGTTGATCCCGAATGCCTGCTAGAGAATTCCAAGGTCCCCACCGAAGCGGTCCTCTCCTATCCAAACGGGCTCGCGGACCAGCTGGCGGAGGTCTTCGGCGATAAGGCGACGATCACGGAGACCCCGTTCACCGGCCTGGTCGAAACCAGCGAAGGCAAAGTCGAATGGGCCATCTCCTGGACCTACGCCGGCTTTGGCGAGGCCGATGGCTTTGCCCGATCCTACTGCAACACGATCCCGACACCCGATGGCGGTACCCATGAGGCGGGCATTCGATCGGCGATCACAAAGGGCATCCGCAACTTCGGCGAGCTGACGGGGCAGAAGAAGAATACCACGATCACCGCCGACGACATTATGAGCCATGCCGGCCTACTTCTGTCGGTCTTCATTCGTAATCCGGAATTTGTCGGCCAAACGAAAGACAAACTCTCGACCACGGCTGCGTTCCGGCTTGTCGAAAATGCTGTCCGCGACCGGTTCGACCACTGGCTCACCGCCTCTCCGAAGGAAGCCGAAAAACTCTTCACCTGGGCGATGGACCGGGCCGAAGAGCGGGCGCGACGCCGCAAGGCCAAGGAAGTCGAGCGCAAGACGGCCACAAAGCGCCTACGGCTGCCCGGCAAGCTGGCAGACTGCGCCGACCGCGGCCCCGACGGCACGGAACTGTTCCTCGTCGAGGGCGACTCCGCCGGCGGTTCTGCCAAGCAGGCCCGCAACCGGAAGACCCAGGCCATCCTGCCCCTCCGCGGCAAAATCCTGAATGTCGCCTCCGCCTCCGACGACAAACTGATGAAGAACGCCGAGCTTGGGGACCTCTCCCTCGCGCTTGGTACACCGCTGGGACGTTCGTTCGACACCGATGCGTTGCGCTATGAGCGGATCATCATCATGACCGACGCCGATGTCGACGGCGCCCACATTGCAGCGCTCCTGATCACGTTCTTCTACAAGATGTGCCCCGGCCTGATCGAAAGCGGACGCCTGTTCATGGCCCTGCCCCCGCTTTATCGGATTAGTCACAAGGGCAAGACCATCTACGCCATGGATGACGAGGAGCGGGTTGAGAAGATCGCCGCCGAATTCCCCTCCAATGCCAAGCTTGAAATAGGCCGCTTCAAGGGTCTCGGTGAAATGAACCCTGGCCAGCTCAAGGAAACCACCATGGATCCGGCAACCCGAACCCTGGCCCGCGTGACCTTGCCCAACGGCGTCGATGATCTCGACGAGGTCAAACCGGCCGACCTCATCGAAACCCTGATGGGCCGAAAACCCGAGCTGCGTTTCCAGTTCATCCAAGAAAATGCAAGCTTCGTTGAAGCGCTCGACATCTAAGGCCGGGTTAGTGGGACCGGCCTCTTTTGCCCAGAACCTGTTTCAGGCATTGATGAAGGCGCGGCCTGCGTAGGCCGCTGCACCGCCAAGTTCTTCCTCGATACGGATGAGTTGGTTGTATTTCGCGAGCCTGTCAGAGCGGGCCAGGGAGCCCGTCTTGATCTGCCCGCAATTGGTGGCGACCGCAAGGTCCGCGATGGTCGTATCTTCCGTTTCACCAGAACGATGTGACATCACGGCGGTGTAGGCATGCCGGTGCGCCAGGTCGACCGCATCGAGCGTTTCGGTTAACGTTCCAATCTGGTTGACCTTGACGAGAATTGAGTTCGCCGCGCCGCGTTCCAGTCCCATGGAGAGCCTCTCGGGATTGGTCACGAAGAGGTCATCGCCCACAAGCTGGCATTTGTCGCCGATCGTTTCGGTGAGCGTCTTCCAGCCGTCCCAATCGTCCTCGGCCATCCCGTCCTCGATGGACAGGATGGGGTAGCGGTCGACCAGGTCCTCAAGATATTTGGCCATGGCCTCAGCCCCGAGGGTCTTGCCCTCGCCGGCCAACACATACTGACCGTCCTTGTAGAACTCCGTAGAAGCCGCATCGAGCGCGAGCGCAACATCGTCGCCCGGTGTATATCCGGCCGCTTCGATGCCCTTCATGATGAAACCGATGGCCTCATCGGTCGAGCTGAGATTGGGCGCAAAGCCGCCCTCGTCGCCCACATTGGTATTGTGGCCCGCTGAAACGAGTTGCTTCTTCAAGGCGTGGAACACTTCCGCCCCCATACGCACCGCGTCGGCCAAGGTGGGGGCGCTGACCGGCATGATCATGAATTCCTGGATGTCGATCGGGTTGTCCGCATGCTCACCCCCATTGATGATGTTCATCATCGGCGTTGGAAGAATGCGCGCATTGGCACCGCCGACATAGCGGTAGAGCGGAAGGCCACTGGCCTCGGCGGCCGCCTTGGCAACCGCGAGCGAGACACCGAGCATGGCATTGGCGCCCAGTCGGGACTTGTTGTCAGTCCCGTCGACCTCGATCATCAGCGCGTCGACCATGCGCTGGTCCGTGGCATCGAGCCCCTCGAGCGCTTGAAAAATCTCGCCATTCACGGCCTCAACGGCCTTTTCGACGCCCTTGCCGCCATAGCGTGCCGGCTCCCCATCGCGGAGCTCATGCGCCTCATAGGCGCCAGTGGATGCGCCCGATGGCACGGCGGCCCTGCCAAAGGATCCATCTTCGAGGGTGACGTCGACTTCGACGGTTGGATTGCCCCGACTGTCGAGGATCTCGCGGGCGAAAATATCGGCGATGTCGGTCATTGGTGCCCCTTGGGTCTGGGTCGATAGATGGTGCTCTGCGCATAGGCCGATTATTCGGGAACGGCAAGCAAACGGGCGCTGCAGGCTGCGGGCTGACCCTTGATCGTTGAAATCACTGACAGGCCAAAAGCAGGGCGTTATGATCTCACCGTTGATCACAGGAAGGACATACAAGCCATGGCGCTGACATCGCTCGAGGGGAAAACCGCCTTTATCACCGGGGGCGCCAAGGGAATCGGTCTTGGGATCGCCAAGGCACTCTGTGCGCGTGGCGCGAATGTGATGTTGGCCGACATCGATGGGGATTTGTTGACTGAGGCCGCAGCGCCATTTGGCATGCAGGCGGGCAGCGTCGTGTGTGATGTGAGAGATGCGCAAGCGGTTCAAGCGGCTGCGCAGGCGACAACCGACCGGTTCGGCAAGGTGCACATGGTTTTCAATAATGCGGGCGTTGGTGGGGGTGGCGATCCGGGTCAAACGCCGCTCGAAGATTGGCGCTGGGTGGTTGATATCAACCTTATGGGGGTCGTCTACGGCGTCGAGACCTTTGTTCCGCTCATCCGGTCCCACGGGGAAGGCGGCTATGTGGTCAATACGGCATCGATGGCTGGTCACGTTGGGTCGGCACAAACGGGTGGCCCCTATAATGCGACCAAGTTTGCTGTCGTCGGATACTCGGAGACACTCAGAGCCCAATTGCAAGGTGACTCCATAGGATGCAGCGTCCTTTGCCCCGGCTGGGTCGATACCGACATCCATTTAAGCGGAATGAGGGCACCCTCCCGCGCCGGAACGGATGCAAGCGATGTCTTGGAGTCGGCGGATTTCCAGCAGATAGCGGCGGTCCTCAAATCCGGTCTGTCGCCAGAAATGGTCGGCGAGTGGACGATCCAAAGCATGCTGGCGGGGCGGATGTATATCTTCACGCATCCCGAAATGCTCCCTGCTATTGAAGCGCGCACGGCGGCTCTGCACGCTGATTACAAAGCCTGCATCGACGATCCGCGCTTCCAACCCAGGCAGACCTGAGTACGGCCGCCAAACCTCGCGGCAATCCGAGGGCTTGGTATGTCAGTAACCGTAGCCCCGATACGCGCGGCGGCGAGGCTTTGGCACACCCTCCACAAAACGAACCTGGCCGCGGGCCACCTCACACCGAACGCTGCGTTCAAGAATCCTGCGGCGGCCCTCGAAGTCGACATCGCCGAAGAAGACCTCGAAGCGGCGCGGGCCGATTTGATTGACGCGTCCGCGGCTATCAAAATCGACAGCGCGAAAACCGATATAATGGGCCTTGTCTCGAATAGCCGCTCGGCAGGCTCGGCGTAAGAACCGGCGCTGGGCACGATCATCATAGTAGTACCCGCTTCGCCGACTGCGAGAGCGGTGATGGATCTTATGTACATCTCCTAAATGGACCGAGATGTGCGCATCGGCGCTTGCGGCGCCTATATGAAACCGGGTGCTTTCAGCGTGTGCAGGCGTCGCCATGGGGCTTTCAGCGAAGAGGGAAGACGCTGCCACCGCTGCGACCGCCGCTCCAGATTTGAACAAGTAGATTGCCATACCCTGAATAGACCATGGGGTCTTGTAACCGGTGCTGAACCGCTGCGTCGCGCGCGGTTCATCTTTGCAGAATAGACGCATTTCCGGATGAAAGCGCGCCTAACCACTGCCCGAGGGCATCTGATTCAGCGGCCCTGGCAGCTTGCGCGGCCATGGCCTCAGCGTCTTCACCCCACTGCTCTGCCTGGATCGTTTCATCGATAATCGAGGCAGCGAAAGCAGCTTGGGCATCGAGTGCGCCTTCAGCAACGGCAAACGTCAGAAGGGCCGATCCATAGAGGCCGCATCCGAAGGCGAGGCCCGTCAGCGCGAAGTTATTTGCACCGAGCGCATAAGCACGGGCGGCGTTTAGGGACGCTGCGGGCTGTGGGCTCGCGAGAAGCCCTTCGACGGGCACCAGTAAGACGCCCAGTGTCTGGCCTGCCCACGCTCGCCAGGGTTTCCAAAGCGTATCCTGGCGTTGCCGCACGGTGGCGTCTTCGGCGAGGAAACACGTGAGGTCTGTCTCGCAGTATTTAACGATGTTCTCGGCGAGCGCTTCCCGCGTTTCCGGTGTCCGGTCGATGGCGACATTCGCAAGTCGAGTGAGGTGCATGCCCTGGATATCAAGATGTGAACCCTGGCTTTCCCACTCGCCTGCCACCGCTCTTGCCAGCCCTTCGGTGGGCAGGACAAGGAAGGCGCCGGCCGGTGTCCGGATGGGCCGGCCATCGAGATGGACGCGCCAAGCCGCGCCGTCCGCCACGACAGAGACCGCTTCGTAGAAGCGCTTTGGACGCTGCTTCGCGGATGCGTCGGTCACGGCGTGCCCCCAAGCGCTGCCGCCTCAACACGCTCTGCGAAATCGGTGAGGCCCTTGTTCAAGCCACGGAAATCGTGGTGGACAGCATGGGCACCGGCGTTTTCGAGCTCACCGGTCTCACCGAAGCCCCAAGACACGCCGAGGCAGTGAACACCCGCCGCGCGGCCCATCTGCATATCGAAAACAGCGTCCCCGATCATCACCGACCGGTCGGCATCGGCCCCCATTCGGTCCATGGCGGCGTTGACCATTGCCGGGTTCGGTTTTCCCGGTCCATCGTCGGCGCAATGGACCGTATCGAAGTACTGGGCCAGCGGATGCATGCTGAAAACGGCCTCGATACCTCTTTTGGACTTGCCCGTCGCCATGGCAATGAGCCAATTGTCATCCCGCATTCGCTGAAGCGTCTCCAACGCGCCTTCGTAGAGCGGTTCCTTGAAACCCGGCTCCTTGCGACGCGCTATGAAGGCATTCCGATACGCCTCGACGAGACGGCCCAGGAGGGCGGCCTTTACGTCAGGAGGCGCCAGCCGGCGGCACGCCTCGGCGAGATCCAGGCCGACAATGGTCCGCGTCTCGTCATAGCCGGGTGGCGGCAGGCCGCACGTTTCGAAGGCCCGCGCCATGGCCATCGTGATCACCTCACGGGAGTCCACAATCGTCCCATCCATGTCCCAGATCGCAAGTTTCAGCATGTCGCTCTCCAGGCGATTGGGCTCGTTAAAAGAGAGCCAGTGGATCGGTACCCGCTTCTGATTCGATGAAACCAAGCGTGTTGAAGGTCTGGGCCATATGAGGGGGCAGCGGTGCGGTGAGGGTCAAGGGTCGGCGACGGCCAGTGGCCGCACCGCCAGGCAGCACCAGCGCGCGCGCATGCAAGTGAAGACCGGGCGCACAACCGGTGGGCACCTCACGCGCCGTCTTGTACTTGCGATCGCCGAGAATGGCTGTCCCGATTTCCTGCATGTGAAATCGCAATTGATGGGTGCGTCCGGTTTCTGGTTTCAGGGCCAACCAGGCGGCGCGCTGGGCAGCCTGTGAGACCAGCACATAGTCTGTGATCGCATGGCGTGCGCCAGGCTCCCCCTGGCGCGCGGCTCGCATCATTTCCTTTTGTTCGCCGCGGCCTGTCCCCTTCACCATCCAGCTTCGAACCTGTCCCTCGCGGGGGGATGGCACACCGACTGTCACGGCCCAGTACACTTTCTGGATGTCGCGCCCGCGGAACAGGTTGCCCAGACGCGCAGCTGCCGCCGGCGTGCGCGCCAGGACCAAGACTCCGGACGTATCCTTGTCGAGGCGATGGACCAGGCGAGGACGGTGACCCTTGTGGGAAAGCGCCTCGGTCAAACCATCAATATGCCGTCCTTGCCGTGTGCCGCCCTGTACGGCGAGCCCGGCGGGCTTGTTGAGCGCAATCATCTCGTCATCTTCATGGATGATCAGGCCCCTGAGGAATTCTGCATCCGCCGCGTCTGTGGGCCTTGACCTCGCCGGTTTGGCCGAAACGGCAGGCTTGGTAATCGCGGGAGGCAAGCGCACGGTTTCGCCCAACTGCAAGCGGTGGTTCGCCTTGACTTTCGTGCCGTCGACGCGGACGTCGCCCGTCCGCAGGAGCTTCTCGATTTCGCCCTGGGTCAGGCTGGCGCGCCGCTTGATCCAGCGATCAAGCCGGGCGCCCGCTTCCTCCGCGGTGACGACTTCCTCTCCTGCCCCACTCATGCGGCGGCCTTCGAGAAAAGCGCGGCGCCGGCAAAAAATACACCAATGCAGAGGACCATCGTCCCAAGCGCATAGGCCGCTGCCGCGGGCCAAGCGCCCCGCTCAACCAACCGCACCGTTTCCATGGCGTAGGCTGAATAGGTGGTAAATCCGCCGAGAATACCCGTCGTGACCAGAAGTTGGGCGGTTTGGCTGGCAGCCTCACCCCTGGCCGCAAACCAAGCCACGGCCACGCCCATCAACAGGCTGCCGAGCACATTCACACCGAGCGTGGCCCAAAGGCTTACGCCCACATCCACATGACGGGCGACCACCAGCCCGCAGCCGTAGCGAAGCGCTGCGCCGATACCGCCGCCGACTGTGACCATGAGGATGCCGATCATCGCGCTGCCCTACCGTGCTTCTGCTGCGTCGACCAGCACCCTCTCCAGCGAATTCGCCAACTCCATCGCCTGAGCAACGTCCCGGAAATCCTGGGGCGGATCAGCTTTGACCGTGGATTGGGTACCGCTCGGGTGCGGAAACCGCAGACTGAATGCATGGAGCATCGTCCTCGGGATTGGATCCGTCCACGCGGTATCATCTGCGGCGCCGAGACCGTATTGCCGGTCACCAAGGATAGGCATGTCTGCTAGGGCGAGGTGGACCCTGATCTGGTGCATGCGGCCCGTCGTTGGACGGATCGACAAAAGCGCTGCCTGCTGGGACTGCCCCAGGCACTTCCAATGGGTTTTTGCGGGCTTCGCACCTTCTGTTCCGGGCTCAACAGCAGCCGTTCGGGTCCCAGTTCCATCCCGAACGGTCGCCAATGGCTGGGTAATCGTCCCTTCATCACAGGCACAATCGTTTGTCGGTCGCTGGACCAGCGCCAGATAGGTCTTCTGAACGCAGCGCGCCTCGAATGCACCATGCAGCGCTGCGGCCGCTGGTTTCGTGTGGGCAGCGACGATGACCCCTGACGTCTCCCGATCGAGCCGGTGCACAAGATGGGGCCGCTTGCCGTTCGATTTCGCAAAGGCCCACAACAACCGGTCGAGCGTATGATCGGCCGTCGAACGCGTCTGGCACGCCAGCCCGGGAGGCTTGTTAAAGGCGATGATCGCATCGTCGCGCGCGATGACCATGGATCGGGCCACCTTGTCCTCCTCCGGCGTGAGGATCGTAATGGGCTTGTTACGCATCGGGCTCGTGGTTGCGTTTCGTTCGGAGTTTGGCCCACGCCGCAAGACGTCGGGCTATGGGTTCCTCTTCGCCTTCGCCTTTTGGCGCGTAGAAAACCTGGCGGTCCATGCCATCGGGGAAATAGTCCTGCCCCGAGAAACCCTCATTCGTGTCGTGATCATAGACATAGCCTGCACCATAGCCCTCCGACCTCATGAGATCGGTGGGCGCGTTGCGGATATGTTTGGGCGGGCCGACGTGGCCCGTCTCGCGAGCGGTCGCCCGTGCCGCTTTGTAGGCGGTGTACGCTGCGTTCGATTTCGGCGCCGTAGCGAGATGGATCACGGCCTGGGCCAGTGCCAGTTCTCCTTCGGGTGAACCAAGACGCTCGTAGGCGCGGGCAGCTTCCCCTGCAATGAGCAGTGCGGTCGGATCGGCCAGGCCTATGTCCTCGCTGGCCATACGGACCAGCCGCCGCGCGAGAAACAACGGCTCTTCGCCCCCCTCAAGCATGCGCGCGAACCAGTAGAGTGCCGCGTCCGGGTCAGACCCGCGAACAGATTTATGCAGCGCCGAGATCAGGTCGTAGTGGCTGTCTCGGTCTTTGTCATAGGCCGCTGCACGGCGCTGGAGTACGGTCTCTAGCCCTTTGCGGTCGAGATTGTTCCCGTCGGTCGCCAGCGCAAAAACCTGTTCAGCCAGGTTGAGGAGGTAGCGGCCATCACCCCCGGCCATGGCGAGGAGACCTGCGCGTGCACCACTATCGAGCGCGAGGCGCTGGCCGACGGCCGCTTCCGCACGTTGGAGGAGGGTCGCAAGGGCGGGCGCATCGAGCGCGCGAAGGGTCAGGACGGCGCATCGGGACAGCAGCGCGCCGTTCACTTCGAAGCTGGGGTTTTCAGTCGTTGCCCCCACGAGCGTGACGGTCCCGCGCTCGACAAATGGAAGAAAGCCGTCCTGCTGGGCCCGATTGAACCGGTGGATTTCATCCACGAACAGTAACGTGCCTTGACCGCTGGCGCGTCGCCCCTCCGCCCGATCGAACGCAGCACGCAGATCCTTTACGCCGGAAAAGACCGCACTCAGCGCTTCGAAATGGAGAGCAGTCTCCTCGGCGAGAAGCTGGGCGATCGTCGTCTTACCAACGCCGGGCGGTCCCCACAGGATAATTGACGGTAGGGATCCGCTGGCCAGCAAACGCGTCAATTTACCGTCTGGGCCAAGCAGATGATCTTGCCCAACAACATCGGCCAGGGCCGTCGGGCGCAGCTTATCCGCAAGGGGACGGGGCGCGCTGGTTTCAAGCCCGGCAGCAGCGAAGAGATCGGCCATGGCGGTGTCATATGCGCTCGTAAGGCGGACGCCCAGCCTGAAATCGGATCTTGGGAGCCGCCGCCTCGCCCGTTTGCAGGCGCGCTAGCGACAGGATTCCCGCGCTTTGCGAATGGCGTTGGCCGAGCCGCTCAGGGAGAAATGGTAAGCAACAGCGGTATCCCTGGCGCTTACCCCTTCCACCCGCAGCTCGCTGCCCCGCTCTAGGGCGCGGACGATGCGCG
Organism: Pseudomonadota bacterium; assembly: GCA_038745855.1. GTDB lineage: Bacteria > Pseudomonadota > Alphaproteobacteria > Caulobacterales > Hyphomonadaceae > UBA5336. The sequence continues at coordinate 47,795 of JBCDLC010000013.1, forward strand.
AATCATCGGAGTCATCGGCAAACGCTTCGTTCCCGACATTGAAAAGGCTCCAAGCCGAGCGGCCGACACGTGCTTTCGATGGCAAATCCTCACGGAGGTCATACCCAACCCTGAGGCTGGGCTGGTTGCGCGCCCGGCCTGATTTGGACTGGGTGACATAAAACCAGACATCGCCGTGGTCCGCAGATCGCGGGGCCTTATCGGTGGCTTGGGTTGCCGCAAAGCACAGCGTCTCACCCTGGTGGCTTTGGATGAAGACCTGCCAATCCTTGTATTGGGCCACGGCCTGGGGCGCTGCGGCCGCCGGCAATGCCAGGGTGAGGCTCGTCACAAGGGCAACCAGAATAGAGGTCGAAGTGGATGTCACCGAGTATCTCCCGAAGATCGCGCTACGCCATAAGGCCCTGAAACTGCGGAAATCATATGTCCTAAGATTCCAACAGGGGATGAAGAGGTTGCGAAACATCCCCATGACCCCTTCTTCCGCTGAAAGATCAACAGCTATTACGGGTGTGACGGGAGTCTTACCAACGTAATGGTTGATAAAGTACCATAAGCCAGTACACTGTCGGAGCGATGATCACACGAGCCCCTCATTGACAGATACCGCCCAGCATACGTCTTCGCCGAGTGATGAGCGGGCCCGCATGTCTCACATGCTGGGCGAGATCGCGCGCCGGCAATGCAAGGCATCCTTCTCAGACCTGTTTGAATACTACGCCCCGCGGCTGAAAAGCTACATGCTGCGGCTGGGCGCCGAGGATAGCCAGGCGGAGGAACTCGCCCAAGAAGTCATGGTGACCGTCTGGCGAAAGGCCCACCAATACGATCCCGCGAAGGCATCGGTATCGACGTGGATATTCCGAATCGCTCGAAACCGGCGGATCGACGCGCATCGCCGTCAGACCAAGCCTCAACTCGAACCTGACGAGCCAATGCTACGGCCGGAAGAGCCTGAGCAGCCCGATCACATCGTCAATCGAGCGCAGACCGAGGTGATTGTAAGAGAGGCCCTGACGAAATTGCCAAAGGAACAGCTCATACTTCTCCAGGCCGCATTCTATGACGGCTTGTCCCATAGCGACATCGCCGAACGGTTCGACCTGCCGCTCGGCACGGTAAAGTCCAGGATACGCTTGGCGTTCAACAAATTGAGGGGACAATTGGAAAGCGACCCCTGACCTCTTGGTCGCAATCGGCGGCTGCGATTGCTTGACCAAACCACCCACTCCACAATATTTCTTGGAATAAAGGCATGTACGCGGAGCGTTCTTTGAGCTTGGGAAAAGAGACAACTGCTTTTGGCGAGTTGTACAGCGCATACGCTGCAGGGTGCCTCGATCCGGCATTCGCTCTGCTTGTCGAGACACAAGCGGCCCTGCGCAATGATATTGCAGAGGCTGTTCATCGCGGTGAAGTGATCGCAGCTGCCATGCTGGAGGCTGAGCCGCCAGCCGCCATGCGGAACGATGCGGTCGAACGTGCGTTGGCGGCCATAGAAGAACTGGACGTAGACGAGGGTCTGAATGGCCACGCAGCGGACGTCGCCAGCGGCGGGCTGACCGAGATCGTTGACCTGCCAAGCCCGCTCCGCGACCGGGTCATCGACACGATGGAACGACAGAGCTGGCAATTCACCACGCCCGGAATTCGCCGGCTCACGCTGGAGACAGGCGGAGACGCAGAGACAGAGCTCTACCGGCTTGAACCAGGCGTCACCGTCCCGCGCCACACACACGCCGGAAGCGAATTCACCTTGGTCGTCACCGGCCGCTTCGCCGATGAAACGGGATCTTACGGTCCCGGTGATCTGTCGGTGAAGGGCCCCGAACATGTCCACCGCCCCGTCGCGGATATGGGTGAGGTCTGCTATGCGCTTTCCGTTCGCGATGGCGGGCTGAAATTCACCGGCGTGATCGGCGCCGTTCAGCGCATACTTGGCGGCTGATATCCGCTCCGGGCGACCCGGTTCGAACGGGGTCTTGCCGGGCCCGGGCAGAAAGCACATCTCCCTCGCATGAATGACAGCACCCTTCCGATCGATCGCCAGCGGGCCGCCGCTATCCTTTCCGATGCCGTCAAAGGCGCCGATGATGGCGATCTCTATTTCGAACGCTCGAGGTCCGAAAGTTTTGTTTTCGATGATGGGCGCCTGAAATCCGCAGCGTTCGACACCCACCAGGGCTTCGGACTCCGCGTGATCGCAGGCGAAGCGTCCGGACACGGGTTCGCATCCGAATTCTCCGAAAGTGCCATTGCCCGGGCGGCCGATACAGCGCGGCAGGCCAAGCGCGGCTATTCGGGCAAGTTGGATATCGGCCCAACGCCCACCAATCGACAGCTCTATCGGCCCATCGATCCGACGGATACGCCTGACTTTACGGCAAAGACCGGGTTGCTGGCCGAGATCGATGCCTGGACGCGCGCCAAGGACCCCCGGGTGGTGCAGGTCTCGGTCTCCCTTTCCGGCTCAAGGAAAGAAATCGATGTGCTCCGCCCTGGCGGCGAGCAGTTCCACGATGTGCGCCCCCTGGTTCGGGTAAATGTTTCCGTGACCCTCGAACAGAACGGGCGCCGGGAAACGGCATCGGCGGGTGCGGGCGGCCGGGACGCCTATGACCAATGGATTGAACCGGCGCGTTGGCAGGCCCTGGTGAACCGCGCCATCGCCAAGGCCTCCATCAACCTGGAAAGCATCGATACCCCCGCCGGAGAGATGGATGTGGTGCTCGGTCCGGGCTGGCCTGCCGTACTTCTACACGAAGCGGTCGGCCATGGTCTCGAAGGCGATTTCAACCGCAAGGGGACCAGCGTTTATTCCGGGAAGATCGGCGAGCGGGTGGCCGCAAAAGGCGTAACAATCATTGATGATGGCACGATAGACGCCCGGCGCGGCTCGCTTTCCTTCGACGACGAAGGCACACCGACGCAGAAAAACGTTCTGATCGAGGACGGGATCCTGAAGGGTTACATGCAGGATCGGCAGAATGCACGCCTCATGGGTGTGGCGCCAACGGGAAATGGACGCCGCGAGAGCTACGACGCCACCGTCATGCCGCGCATGACCAACACGGTGATGCTCGGCGGTGAGATGGATCCAGGCGAGATCGTCTCCTCCATCAAGCGCGGCATCTGGGCCGTCGATTTTGGCGGCGGTCAGGTCGATATCACGTCCGGGAATTTCGTGTTCCAATGCACCGAAGCCTATCTCGTCGAGGACGGAAAAGTCATCGCGCCCGTGAAAAACGCCACGCTCATTGGACATGGCCCGACGGCGATGGAAAACGTGACGATGATCGGCAACGACTTCGCCATGGATGACGGTGTCGGCACGTGCGGGAAATCCGGCCAATCGGTGCCCGTGGGCGTCGGCCAGCCCACTCTCCGGGTTGAAGGGCTCACCGTGGGCGGCGCAGGCTAAGGCGCTGCATTCCGCAATCAGGCGGTCCCTCGACAGCTGTGGAATTCTCGGACTAAGCTCCAGTCCGGGAGAACACGCATTCTGGAGGTAGACATGGCGGGCCTGAATTTGATGGACATGCTGACAGGCGCGGCCGGGCAAGGCGCTGTGTCACAGGTCGGACAGCAATTCGGACTGGATGAGCGGCAGGCGAGCCAAGCGATATCGGCGCTGTTGCCGGCGCTCTCATCGGGGCTCAAGCGAAATGTCAGCCGGCCCGGCGGGCTGGAGGCCCTGCTCGGCGCCCTCGAAGGGGGCAAACATGAGCAATATCTAGACCGGCCCGAAATCTTGGAGCGTTCGGAGACGGTCGCCGATGGGAATGCGATCCTCGGCCATCTTCTTGGATCAAAGGATGTCAGCCGGGCTGCGGCGGCAAGGGCGTCGCAGAAGACCGGGATCTCCGACGGCATCATGAAGCAAATGCTGCCGCTAGTCGCCTCAATGGCCATGGGCGCGCTCTCGAAACAGAAGCGCGACCCCAACGTGGGCGGCATCCTTTCAGCCGCACTTTCCGGCGGCGCGGGTCAAGCTCAATCCGGCGGCGGGGGCCTTCTCGGCGGCATCCTCGGCTCGGTCATGGGCGGCAGGAACAAGGCGCAAGCGGCCGGTGGTGGCGGCATGGCCGGGATGCTGGGCAACCTGCTGGACGCCGACAAGGACGGCAGCGCCATGGACGACATCTTCGACCTGCTGACCAAACGCTGAAGCTTTTCCGAATGTCCTGCATGCGGTGCACGGTACGCACCCAGAGGACGCCCTATGAGCCAACAAATCCGGGCGGCTGCGTTATGCAGGGCCTATCGACCCCTCCGCATCGCCGAGCATGGCATCCACAGCGCCGCCAACGAGAATGAAGAGTGCTTGCTCGACGTCTTCTTCGGGTATCAGCGAACCCAACATGTCCCGCCAGCGCTGGCGCTCATCTGCCAGGACCTCTACCGCCGCAGCGTCTTCGCCAAGGGCGCCGTGCAGGATAATCTGCAGTAGACGACGCAATTCTCTGCGCTCGGGCGCGGCGAAGGTCCGTGCGACGTCGATGGGCGCCATACCGCTTTCCGCCAACGCCTCAGCGACCTCGGAACGTAGTCGGGCCTCAATCTCTTCCAGAACCGCGATCTTGATGCCCGCGTTGCCACCGAAATGGTGTGCAAGCATACGCGCACTGATCGCGGTCTGTCGTTCGTAGGCCCGGAGACCCAGATCGATGCGCCCGGCGGCGATGGCCGCGTCGACGCACGAAGCAAGGGCCTTGGATCGGGGATCAAGCATGGGGATAGGGTATCGGAAACAACGGAGTTGATCCAATTCTCTCATCTCGCTATATGTAGCACTTGCTTCATACGAGGAATTGTTATGGGCCGAGAAGACTTGCACGACGCTGCGCCGAAGGTGGGGCATCAAGGCAAAGACATAGCCCAGCACGCGGAGTTCGCATTCTGGTTCGTCTTTGGCTTCGTTGTATGGCTAGCTGCAACGATCGCCTTCGCACTAATTGGGGATCTCTTTTTTGAACGCGGTGCGATTGTTTACGCTGTATTCATCGGGTTCGTTTGCAGTGCTGCCGTCTCGTTGTTCGGGATCGTCGCACACATGCGCAAGCTCAGGGGGAAGATCGTGCTACAGGCTGCGGTCACATTCAGTATTGCAGGCATGCTGGGAGAGATACCGGTAATGATGACCTTCCCCAAGCTGGTTCCAGCCCTCGCAGCAGAGACCGCAGGCGCCTATTCAGGCTTCCTTTTTCTCGGCTATTCCGCCCTGCTGACGTATGCGCTTGCGGCAGGGCGCGTCCGCAGGAGCTAACGATAGGCCAGGCTGCACCGTCTTGTTCAAGCCAGTATTGCGGTCAACGCCGGCGCGGCATGCGCACGGGCAGCAGTGCGCGCACGATGTTCCGGCGCAACCGGTCACCATCAAAGGTCTCGTGGACCCCCCTGCGCCGTGCGCCAAAAAGCGTCGCTTCAATTTGAGAGCGGCTATAGAACGGCGTGTCTTCAAACGTCCGGATAAGGTGAACCCGGCTCTGGTCCTCGGACTGGTCTCCTGACTGGCCTCCTGACTGAACAGGCCGACGGATCCGCCAATACCGGGTCGGCCGCAACGTCCCTGCATCAACGGGCCTAAACGGCTCAATACCGCCTTCGGGGCCGTAGCGAAGACCCAGCGTCTTGCCCGCTCCGGACCGAGGTTGGGTCCGGTAGAGGATCGCCGCTTCATGGTCACCCAACTCGAACCGCGCCCAATCCCAGAATCTGAACCCCTCCTCCAGGGGTTCGCTTCCCCAATTGCTATCGAAATAACCCCGGCCTGACCATCGCAGCTTCGGCTGATCGAAGTCCACCAACACCTGCGCCGCCGGAGAGAGGGGCTGCCACGTATGACGGCCCGTGTCATCCAGACTGAAAGCCTGCTGGCCAAGCGGGCCGGTCTGGACCGTGACCCGCCCCCGCACCGGGCGTGGCCGCGGTGCCCCCCGCTCGTCAATCGTTATGGTCAACTCGCCGTCTCGCCAATCAAGCTGGCTCGGCCCGATCACGAATTGATTGCCCCCCCGCATCACCCGGTCGCCCGTGCGTTCGGTCATCGACCAACGCGCTTCCGGACCACCATAGAGGGCGACGTTCAACGCGCAGTGCGCCTCAGGATCCTTTGTTCGAGACCAGGCGTAGTACGGCGAGAAGACACTGCCGACAAAAGCAATGATGGTCAGCCCGTGGGCGCCGTCTGAACTGAGGGCGTCGAGATACCACCAGCGGTAACCGCCTTTGGGAACCCGCTGGTCAAACCGTAATCCTTGAGGATGGCCGTGGCTGCCGCCCGCCCCGACAGGGCTGCCATCGGTACGCCCGGCCCGGGATGGACGCTCCCGCCCGCCAGGTATAGCCCCTTCAGCCGCGTGCGGATCCCCGGTCTCTGGAACGACGCGCGCCAACCGTGGCTCGCCATCCCATACAGCGCGCCGCCCGTCTGGGGAAATCGGTCTGCAAAGGTCTCCGGCGTGATCGCCGTAACCGTCTCCGGCAACAGTTTCAACGCGATGCCGCAACGCTCCAGGGCCCGCTCCATCCTCTTGTGACATTGGTCGATCTCCTCGGGGGAATAGGCCCTGGTGTCACCATTTGCGGGCGCGTTGATCAGGCAGAAGATACGCTCTGGCCCGTCGGGCTGACGTCCCGAAGCGCGGTCGGGTGCGCAGAGGTAAACCGTCGGCGCTAGCGGCACGGTGCGCTGTTTGAAAACCGCGTCGAACTCGGCCCCATAATCGTCCGAGAAACAAACCGTGTGATAAGAAAGCGGTTTACCGGTCGGGCGGGCGAGCCCCGTCCAGGTCATCGCGGACTGCGAGCGCGCCGGCGGTGATGTTCGTGGTACAGCCGCCGAACCGGTCTGCCCCATGTTCCCAGATCTCAGGGCGGCAACATCCCCGTTCATGACCACCGTGTCGAACGGCTGGACGCGCCCATCGACGCGAACCCCGCGAACGGCGCCATCGGTCTCGATAATTTCGGTGACGTCCGCACCATAGTTGACTGCCGCACCGTTCTGCTTCGCCACGGTCTCAAGGGCCGTTGGCAACGCTTGCATGCCGCCCTCAAGCGACCACACGCCAGCCTGCTCCACATGGGCGACCAGCATCAGCGTCGCCGGCGCCGCAAAGGGCGATGCCCCGCAATAGGTTGCATAGCGGCCAAACAGTTGCTGGAGTTTCGGTTCGGAAAAGGCGCTGCTTAAGTAGGACCACAGCGTGGAAAAAGGAGCCGTCTCCAACAGCGCGAGGGGCGATCGCTGCGACATGAGCCCCAGGAAACTCGGCCGGTCAGCTTCGATGAAGGGCCCTTTGAGCGTTTCGAAGACACGCTGCGCCCTTTCGCAGAACGCGCGGTACCGGTCCCCTTCCTGACGGGAAAAGACACGGGTAATCTCTTCTGCCGAGCGGCCGGTATCGGCGAACAGGTCGAGCGTTGTTCCATCGGGCCAGTAGTGCCTTGCAAGCGTTTCCTGGGGCTCGAGCACCAGGTGCTCATCCATCCGGGCGCCAGCTGCCTCGAACACGTTTTCCAAGGCCCAGCGCATGGTGAAGACGGTCGGCCCCGAATCGATCCGGTGCGCACCGGCTTCATTCTGCCGAATTTTCCCCCCCGGGCCGTCCGCACGCTCGAACACGGTGACACGGGCCTGGCGCGCCAGGATGGCAGCGGCCGAGAGCCCGCCCATGCCTGCACCGATAATGGCGATCCGTTTCGCTTCGCGCATGGTGTCGATGGTCCTTCCTCGGAGAGATATTGGCCATTTTGTTTGACAAAATCAAATGTCCATCTACGCTGACAAACGCGATGAAGGGATCGACCATGGAAGTTGACGCACTGATCGAGTGGACGCTGGAGCGGGCCTTGGCCGGGGCCGACGATACCCATTCTCCCCCATCGCTCCGGGCAGCGGTTCGACATGCGGTCTTCCCCGGCGGCGCGCGCGTCCGCCCGCAACTCTGCCTCGCCGTCGCACGATCCTGCGCACCCGAGGCCGATCTCTCCCCGGCCACCGGCGTCGCAGCCGCCATCGAACTGCTCCATTGCGCGTCGCTCGTCCATGACGATCTCCCCTGCTTTGATGGCGCAGACACCCGGCGCGGCAAGCCTTCTGTCCACATCACATACGGCGAGCCGATCGCGCTGCTCGCAGGGGATGCCCTGATCGTCACCGCTTTCAGCGCCCTCGCCGACGGGTTTGCCCGCGCGCCCGACCGCATGGTCGAGTTGACACGCATCCTCGTGGAAAGCGTTGGCATGCCCCACGGCATCGTTGCTGGCCAGGCCTGGGAGAGTGAGGAGACAGTCAACCTCAAGACCTACCACCGATCGAAGACGGGCGCCTTGTTCGTCGGCGCAGCGATGGGCGGCGCAGCGGCCATGCAGTGTGACCCTGCCCCCTGGAAGGCGCTGGGCGAACGGCTGGGCGAGGCCTACCAGGTTGCCGACGACCTCCGGGACATGGCGATGGATGGCGACGCCCTTGGCAAGCCCGCCGGACAGGACATTCGCCTCGGACGGCCAAGCGCCGTTGCCAGCTACGGCGTCTCCGGCGCGTTGAACCGGCTCGAAACCCTCGTCAGCGCGGCTGTCGATTCGATTCCAGATTGCGATGGCAGCGATGGGTTGAGACAGCTCGTCCGCGCCCAGGCCGCGCGATTGATCCCAACGCCGCTCGCCGCCGCCGCGTCCGCGTGAGCACAATCGTCTCCAGCAACCGGGAGGCGCGCGCCGCCCGTTCTGGCGACTTCGCAAAACCCGCCTCCCCTGCCCGGCCACCCCTGCTGAGGCACTGGCGAAACAAGCTCCTCGCGAGCCCGCGCTTCCAGAAATGGTCCGCACGTCTCCCCTTCTCGCGGCCCATCGCCCGAACCAAGGCGGTGGACCTCTTCGGCCTCTGCACCGGCTTCGTGCACAGCCAGGTTCTGCAAGCGTGCGTGCAACTCGACCTCTTTCACTTCGTCGAGGCAGAGCCTCGCTCGGCGGAAGAGGTGGCGGCGCTGTCCGGTCTCCCCCAGGAGGGTGCAGAGCGCCTCATGAAAGCAGGTGCAGCCCTCGACCTTTTCACACCGCTCCCCGGAGGACGCTACACCTTGGGCGACCGGGGCGCAGCCCTCCTCGGCAACCCATCCGTCTTCTCGATGATCCGCCACCATGCCGTGCTCTACCAGGACCTCGCCGACCCCGTGGTCCTCCTGAAGCAGCGAACGGCGGACACACAGCTCGCCCGCTATTGGCGATACAGCCAGAGCGACGCGCCCAAATCCGCCGCCCCAGGCGAGGTCGCCGCCTATTCCGAATTAATGGCCCACACCCAGGACTTTATCGCCGAGCAGGTCCTCGCCGCTTACCCGTTCGGCCGCCACCGGAAGATCATGGATATCGGCGGCGGACGCGGGGCCTTCCTGGCCGCCGCCGGAAAAGCCCACCCGGATCTGGGGCTTATGCTCTGCGATCTCCCGGCCGTTGCGGCGCTGGCGCAGGATACGCAGCAGGCAGGCGGCCATGCGGACCGTCTCCAGGTGTTTGGCCTCGACGCAGCCGCCGATCCCTTGCCCACGGGCGCAGACCTTGTGACCCTGATCAGGATCCTCCACGACCATGACGACGACCGTGCCTGCGCGATCCTCGCCAATATCCGCAAGGCTCTGCCCCCGGGCGGCACCTTGCTCGTGGCGGAGCCCATGGCCGGCACAAAGGGCGCCGAGGCAATGGGCGACAGCTATTTCGGGCTTTACCTTTGGGCCATGGGCAGCGGCCGTCCGCGCACGCGGGATGAACTCAAGGATATGCTCCGTCACGCCGGCTTCCGCTCCGTGCGAGAAGCCAAAACTTGGCATCCGGTTCTTGTCCGCTGCCTCGTCGCACGATAAGCGCCGGGGCTCCGGAGCTCTGCTTTTGACCGGCGCCTTGCCTATGATCGGCAGTGGCACCACACGCTCCAATCGGCAGGAACCCCCATGGCCAAAACCGCGCTGCTGACGCTTGGCCGGCTGCCTAAGGCCCTCGACATTGCCCGCGCCCTCCATGGGGCGGGCTGGCGGGTGGTGATTGCCGATCCCTTTCGCCGCCACCTGTGCAGCGCGTCGAAGGTTGTGGCCCGGTGCATCCAGGTTCGTGCGCCCGCCGAAGATCCCCAAGGTTATATCGATGATCTCCTGGCCATCTGCGCGCAAGAGGCGGCCGATTGCGTCGTGCCCATCTCCGAAGAGGCGATGTACGCCGCGGCGTTGAAGGCACAGCTTCCATCATCGGTCCGCTTCTTCGGCCCAGACCTTGAGACGATCCGGCGCCTGCATGACAAGCACGCTTTCGTCACGATGGCCGCCGCGCTCGGATTGGCCGTGCCGGAGACGTACCATCTGGGCGACGCCGACGCACAAGCACTCGCCGACCGAACCGATTGTGTCGCGAAACGGGTATTCTCCAGCGCCGGTGTGGGGGTCGACATGATCAGCCAGGGCGCAAGGCTCCCCGCCCCGACCGGCGCACCTGTCATCGTCCAGGCCCGGCTGCCCGGCCGCCACCGGTCGAGCCTGTCGCTCGCCCATGGGGGCCGTGTCCTCGGCCATGTTTTCTACGAGGGCACCGTCTTCTCCCATACGGTTGCAGTCGCATTCCGGCGGATCGACGCGCCAGACCTGGCCGCCTGGTGCGGCCGCTTCATTGAGGCCCAGGGGCACACCGGCTTCATTGCCTTCGACTTCATCGATGACGCCGCAGGCGTGCCCCATGCGATCGAATGTAACCCGAGGGCCAATAGCGGGGTCCACTTTTTCGACCCCGCGGGCCTGGCAAACGCGCTCATCGCCCCCGAAACGGCGCCAGTTATCGGCCACCGTCCCGAGCGCCTGCTCCAGCAATTCCTCCCCTGCCTCACCGAAACCCAAGGCAACATCTTCAACCGGGAAAAACGGAAGAACAACTGGCACTTTCTCACCCGGTCCCGAGACGTCACCTGGGATCGGAAAGACCCATGGCCCCTCGTGATGATGACGCCCAATAGTTGGGCGATCCTGAAACGCTCGATCCTCAAGGGCGAAAGTTTCGGAGAAGCAGCCGTGGCCGATATCGCCTATACGGGGCCGCATTAGGGCCGTGTCGTCTTCGGCAGAAACACTCGGTCAACAAAGCCCAACGGCTGGCCGCTCAATCCCGCCTTAAATTCAGACTTATCCAACACCTATGCCATACAATAGCTCAACAATATCTGCGCTCTAAAAGAAAATCACGGTTCCCAATCCCCACCCCCTGGACCCATGGTATTCTACGCCCATGGATCTTCTCATCCTCTATCTTCTCGCTTGGGCTTTTCTCCTCGCCATACCTGCCGCCGGGCCCTCTGCCCGTTCGGCAGCCTTTGGCGTGCGTGAAACCTCTGCAGAATACGAAGACCAGCCATCAGGGATTTGGGTTAGCCCCGACGGCCGGTCAGCTGACGCGGGTGACAGACGTGTCAGCGATGAACGGAAGAGACATACGTCTGATCAGGCTTATTGGGCTGGGCCTGGGTTCGGATTGGGTTTGGGCAGCGGCTGTTTCGGGCAGCTAATCGTTGGAATCGAACGGGTCGGCCAATGGCTGGCTCCACGAGAAGGAGACATGGGTCTGCGATCGCTTCACCTGAAGCATACGCGGGCAATCATGACAGGCTTGGTCGGCCAACGCGCCGAACCAGGCCACCCCGCGGCCCCCTGACCTCCTCAGACCGCGGTAAAACTTGAAAGCAGAACCGGACGCGCCACGGCGCGGGCCGGGCAAACGTGCTGGCGCAAGGCCTCGGCCGGGCATGAAGAAGACGGAAAGCGCCCGGCCAGTCGCCAGCCCCTGTCATCCGGCTCAAGGGCTCTCAGGATGCCAGCGGCTCAGACACTCTGCCTGCGTGCGCGCTCAGTCTCTCTTCATGGCCCGAGGGCGTAACAGGGGCAATGGCCCCCTCCGGCAGCCCCCTGTCGAAGACCCGAACGGTGATCTGTTCTTTCGGCCGTGTCGTCAGCCGCGCGACGGGCCGGACAGCAGCAGGGTCCTCCACGGCAAAGTCAAAGCGCCGGGCCAGCCGTGCCAGGATCAGCGCGCTTTCGACCGCCGCAAACCCCGCGCCGATGCAGACCCGGGATCCGTACCCAAAGGGCAGATACGTCCCAGGCCGCCGTGTCCGGTCAGACCCCGGGGCGAATCGGTCAGGGTCGAACACGTCCGGATGATCCCAGAGGGCATGGTGGCGATGGATCGACCAGGGCGCGATCATCACCATGGCGCCCTTGCGGATCTTGTAGGGGCCGATCCGCGTAGCTTCGAGCGCAACGCGCGGAATAAAGGTAATCGGCGGATAGAGACGCAGCGCTTCCTTGAACACCGCGCGCGCAAACGGCATCGCCTTCACATGCTGCAACATGAGCGGTCCGCCCCCGCTCACCGCCTCGATCTCCGCCCGCAGCCGCGCAAGGTGTTCAGGCGCTTGGGAGAGAATGTAGAAACACCAGGTCAGCGCGCTGGCGGTCGTCTCATGCCCGGCCAGGAAAAAGACGCCGAGCTGGTCGATCAATTCCTCCCGCGTGAACCGCTCGCCATCACCCGGGTCAGCGGTCTCGGAAATCACCGAGGCGATATCGTCATAGCCATTGCCGCCCTCTTCCAGATGGGGGTCGAGCAAGGTGCCGATATGGCCGCGTATCCGCTGGCAGGCTGCAAGGACATCGGGCGGTTGCGGAATTTCGGTCCACGCCTTGCCCATGATCAAGCGGCGGATTTCCACATGCGCCACCGCGCGTTCAAACACGAGGAAATCCTCGAACACCTCCCGGGCAATCGAGGATTCAAGCGATGTGGAGAAGACAGTCCGGCAGATGATATCGGCCGTAAGGTGGCTCATCGCCAGGTCAAGCGACACGGGTTCACCACGCGCTGCCTTGGCCTCGAGCGAGGTCTCATAATCATCAACGGCGCCGCGCATGGCCTTGAACGCCCGGTCAATCCTGAGCTGGGAGAAGGCAGGGTCCACCATCCGCCGCTGCCGCTGCCAGACCGGCCCAGAGGAGACGAAAAGCGAATTGCCCACGAGCGGTTCGAGCGCCCCGACCATCAGATCGCTCTTCGGAAAGATATCGGCATCGGTGACCATCACCTGCTTCACGAGGTCCGGATCGTTCACGATCAGGATTTGCCGGCGCGAAACGCCAATGAAGCGGACAGGATCCCGGTAGGCGAAATCCGGGAGCAAGCTCAAAAGGTCACCGTCCCGCATTGCCGCAGACCGGATCAGCGCTGCAACCGCAGGAAGAGACCGTGGCCGAGGCGGGACAAACATGACAGCCTCCTTGGCTTTACATTTATATATGTCTAGTTTGCGAGACTATTGCTGGAGTTGCAAGCGACGTGACAATCGATTACCTCTTCCACGCGCTGATCATCTGTCATATCGTGACAGGCACTATCGGATTGGTTGTATTCTGGATCCCGGTGCTCGGGCGCAAAGGCAGCCCGCTCCACCGCAAGGCAGGACGCATCTTTCTCTGGTCCATGCTCGCCACCGGCAGCTTCGCCGTCGGGATAAGCCTCTGCACCCTGTCCGCCCCTGTCGCAACCCACCCGCACCTTGCTCGCCACGAGGATTTCGGCGGCGCGGAGATGATCGCGGCCATCTTCGGCTGGATGATGCTCTACCTCGCAACACTCACCGTGACGCTGGCGTGGTACGGAAACCTCTCTGTCCGGCACAAGCGGGACAGAGAGGCCTACAAGACGCCAACCAATTTCACCCTCCACGGGCTCCTGTTCGTCACATCCGCAATCTGTGCTGTCAAAGGGGTGCTCGTCGACATGCCCCTGATGATTGGCATCTCCGCGGTGGGATTCGCCACGGTCGGCACGAATCTCTGGTATCTCTACCGGCCGTCACCGGGCCCGATGGAATGGCTATTCGAGCATATCAAGGCACTCGTCGGCACCGGGATCTCCGTCTACACCGCCTTTTTCGCCTTTGGCGCCGTTCGCCTCCTGCCGGAAGCGGCGCTGACACCGGCGCTCTGGTCCGCCCCACTCCTGGTTGGGCTGTCCATCATTCTCTATCACCGCCGGTCAATTTCGGCGCTACAGAATCGGCGCCACCGGCAAAGCAGGCGCCCCGTCGCGAGCTGACGACCAAGCCGCCTGGACCCGCTCACCGAGACAGTCGCTCTACTCGCAATACGAGCATTATTCCCCAGGCTGAGCTACTAAGTGTTTGACACTGCTTAATGTCAATTTATAGTGACACTCATGGTTGTCACGCTCGCCGAACCGTCTCGAGAATTCACGGGCCCTCAGTCAAAAGGCGCCCGCCAAACGCAGGCTGACGCGATTGTCTTGCACGGCGATCGGCAGGCGCACCTTGAGCCCCTGGCGCTCAAATCGCCGGCGGCGGGCGATGTTATCGTCAAGACCATTTGGAGCGGCGTGAGCACAGGCACCGAACGGCTGTTCTGGTCTGGCGAGATGCCGCCCTTTCCAGGCATGGGATATCCTCTGGTGCCGGGTTATGAGGCTGTCGGACGTGTCGTCGAGAGCGACAGCCCAAGCCACAAGCCGGGAGACCTTGTCTTCGTACCCGGCGCAAACTGCTATGAGAACGCGTCGGGCCTCTTCGGCGCCAGCGCCTCAACCCTGATCGTCCCGGGTCATCGGGCGACACGCATTGATGGTGACGAGGATCCAAGCTGGAGCCTTCTTGCCCTCGCTGCCACCGCCCACCACGCCATTGAGCGCGGCGGCACGCCGGAATTGATCATCGGACACGGCGTTCTTGGACGGCTCGCTGCGCGCCTCACCCTCGCCCTCGATGGCCCGCCTCCTACGGTTTGGGAGATCAGGCCCGAACGGATGGACGCTCAGGATTACGCCATCCTCGATCCACGCGACGACCCGAGAATGGATTATCGCACGATCATGGATTTGAGCGGCGATAGCCGTGTCATCGACACCGCGATCGCCCATGGCCAGAAACGGGTCTCGGTAACCCTCGCCGGTTTCTACCACGACCGCCCCAGTTTCAATTTCCCACCGGCCTTCATCAAGGAAGCAACCCTGCACGTGGCAGCTGAGTGGACTGAGGCTGATCTCGCAGGGGTTCTGGATCTTGTCAGGCGAGGCCAGTTGTCCTTGGGCGGGCTGATTACGCACATCGATACGCCCGATAATGCCGACACGGCCTATCGCACGGCCTTCGAAGATCCAGCCTGCCTGAAACTCATCCTCGATTGGAGGCAGCGCCCATGACCATCCTGCTCGATCGCCGTTCAAAGTCCATCGCCGAGGCCGACACCGCCCTGCGCGAAGAAGCCAACATGGAGATCGAACCGCCTGAAACCGGTGAAGTCACCAAGGAAACCCAGATCATTGCCATCTATGGCAAGGGCGGCATCGGCAAGTCGTTTACCCTCGCCAATCTCAGCTACATGATGGCCCAACAGGGTAAGAAAGTCCTGCTCATCGGCTGCGATCCGAAGAGCGACACGACCTCCCTGCTCTTCGGCGGGAAAGCTTGCCCCACCATCATCGAAACATCCTCGAAGAAGAAGGATGCTGGTGAAGACGTCTCCATCTCGGATGTCTGCTTCAAGCGCGACGGCGTTTTCGCGATGGAACTCGGCGGGCCGGAAGTCGGGCGCGGCTGCGGCGGGCGCGGCATCATCCACGGCTTTGAATTACTGGAGAAGCTCGGCTTCCACGAGTGGGATTTCGATTACGTCCTGCTGGACTTCCTGGGCGACGTGGTCTGCGGCGGCTTTGGCCTGCCGATCGCACGGGACATGTGCCAGAAAGTGATCGTCGTCGGATCGAATGATCTGCAGTCCCTTTATGTGGCCAACAATGTCTGCTCGGCGGTTGAATACTTCCGGCGCCTCGGCGGCAATGTCGGCGTCGCTGGCATGGTTGTGAACAAGGATGACGGCACCGGCGAGGCCCATGCCTTCGCAACCAAGGTCGGCATCCCCATCCTGTCTGCCATCCCGGCCGATGAAGACATCCGCCGCAAGTCCGCCAACTACCAGATCGTGGGCCGGCCCGGTAGCCCGTGGGCGCCGCTGTTCGAAGAACTCGGCATGAATGTCGCGACCGCTCCCCCGATCCACCCCACACCGCTCACCCAGGACGGCCTGCTCGACCTCTTCTCCGCTGAAGAAACCGGCGCTGACTGGGAACTCGAGCCAGCCACCATTGAAGACATGTGCGGCGTGGATGCGACGGAGAAAACGTCGCTCGAAGTCATATACGAGGAGATCTAGCCGAAATGGGGCGGAAGGGCGCATCCAAGAGCGAGGCAAAGCCAGCAAGCGCGAAGGCGAAGACACCGCCCGAAATCGCCGATGCCGGTTGCCATGCGGGCGCTGCAACGCTTGAAGCGGCCGCTCGCGCCAGCGGCAAGTCCACGCTGCTTGACCGCTATGCAAAGGACTACCCAAAAGGCCCGCACGACCAGCCGCAGAGCATGTGCCCCGCCTTTGGCTCCTTGCGGGTCGGTCTGCGTATGAAGCGCACCGCCACGATCCTCTCGGGCTCGGCCTGCTGCGTCTATGGCTTGACGTTCACATCCCATTTCTACGGGGCAAGGCGCAGCGTCGGCTATGTGCCTTTCAATTCCGAAACACTCGTCACCGGAAAACTCTTCGAAGACATCAAGGCCGCGGTCGAAGCCACCGCCGATCCTGAAAAGTATGACGCCATCGTCGTTACAAACCTCTGTGTACCGACGGCATCCGGGGTGCCGCTCCGCCTCCTGCCAAAAACGATCAATGGCGTACGGATCATCGGCATAGACGTGCCGGGGTTTGGCATCCCCACCCATGCCGAGGCCAAGGATGTACTCGCGGGCGCCATGCTCGACTTCGCGCGCCAGGAGGCCGAGCAAGGCGCTGTCCCACGGCCCGCTGGTCCGCAGGCGGACAAACCGCAGATCACGCTGATCGGCGAGATGTTCCCGGCCGATCCGATGATCATCGGCCAACTCCTCGCGCCAATGGGCCTCACAGCGGGCGCCCAGGTGCCGACCCGGGAATGGCGCGACCTTTACAGCGCGCTCGATTGCGCCGCCGTTGCGGCCATCCATCCCTTCTACACCGCCTCCATCCGAACATTCGAGGCGATCCGGCGTCCAATCGTCGGATCGGCCCCGGTGGGCACCGATGGAACGGCAGACTGGCTGTCCGCCATTGGCGAGGCATGCGGCATCTCCCAGAAGAAGATCGCTGCGGCCCAGAACGCGGCCATCCCCGCCACCCGGGCTGCGCTTGAGGCCATGCCCATCAAGGGCCGGATCACCCTTTCCGGGTACGAAGGATCGGAGCTCATCGTCGCTCGCCTCCTCGTCGAGAGCGGAGCGGATGTCCGTTATGTCGGCAGCGCCTGCCCCAAGACGCCCTGGTCTGCCGCCGATTTGGAATGGCTCACCGCGCGCGGCGTCGATGTCCGCTTCCGCGCCTCGCTCGAAACCGACATCGCCGCCATCGGCGCCTACAAACCAGACCTCGCAATCGGCACGACGCCAGTTGTTCAACATGCAAAGCAGTCGGGAACCCCGGCACTCTACTTCACCAACCTGATCTCGGCCCGCCCCCTCATGGGTCCAGCCGGCGCGGGCAGCCTCGCCCAGGTGGTCAACGCCGCGCTGACGTCCAAGCCTCGCTTCGACGAGATGAAAGCGTTCTTCGAAGGGGTCGGAGAAGGCGACTCCGCCGGCATCTGGGAAGACGTACCAGACCCCCATACCGCTTTCCGCGACAAGCAAAGGCGCAAACTGGCCGTGAAAGCCAAGCGCGCCGCCGATCTGGAAAGGCCCGTGGGATGCTGATCCAGGACCATGATCGGGCCGGGGGCTATTGGGGCTCTGTCTACGTGTTCACAGCGATCAAGGGCTTGCAGGTCGTGATCGATGGTCCCGTGGGATGCGAGAACCTGCCAGTGACCTCGGTGCTCCATTACACAGACGGCCTTCCGCCCCATGAGCTTCCCATCGTCGTGACGGGCCTTGGGGAAGAGGAGCTCGGCCAGCACGGTACGGAGGACGCCATGAAACGGGCGCGGACAGCGCTCGACCCCGATCTCCCCGCCGTTGTGGTCACCGGTTCGATCGCTGAAATGATCGGCGGCGGCGTGACCCCCGAGGGCGCAAACATCATGCGGTTTCTCCCCCGCACGATTGACGAAGACCAGTGGCAAAGCGCGGACCGGGCCCTTCTCTGGCTCTGGACCGAGTTTGCCCAGACCAAGGGCCGGAACCCCAAACCGCGCCGCAAGGCCGACGGTGACCCACCTTCGGTGAACATCATCGGTCCCGCCTATGGCATGTTTAACATGGCTTCCGACCTCGCCGAAATCCGGCGCTTGGTGGAAGGGCTCGGCATCAGGATAAATGCCGTTTTCCCATTGGGCTACCACATCGAAGATGTGCGCAAGCTGGCCAACGCAGACGTCAATATCTGCCTCTATCGCGAATTTGGCCGCACCCTCTGCGAAGCCATGGACAAGCCGTATCTGCAGGCACCCATCGGCCTACATTCGACAACGAAATTCCTGCAAACCCTTGGCGAACTGACGGGCATCGATGCCGAACCCTTTATCGCCAGGGAAAAGCACACAACGCTGAAACCGCTGTGGGATCTCTGGCGCTCGGTCACCCAGGACTTTTTCGGAACGGCGAGCTTCGGCATCGTTGCCAACGAGACCTATGTGCGCGGCGTGAGAAACTATCTCGAGAGCGATCTCGGCCTGCCCTGCCATTTCTCCCACGCGCGCATTTCCGGTCAGAAAACCGACAACGATACCGTGAAAGCAGCGATCGAAGACGCCCCCCCACTTGTCGTCTTCGGAAGTTTCAATGAGCGGATGTACCTCGCCGAAGCGGGCTCGAAGGCCAGCTATATCCCTGCATCGTTTCCTGGCGCGGCAATCCGGCGACACACCGGCACGCCGTTCATGGGTTACTCCGGCGCGGTCTACCTACTCCAGGAAGTCTGCAACGCGCTCTTCGATACGCTTTTCCACATCCTGCCGCTGGCCGGAGAAATGGATCGCCTCGACGCGACCCCGTCAAATCTCCCCCGGGCCCTCGAATGGGAGCCCGAGGCCAGCCAGACCCTCGACGACATCGTCGGCACCTATCCCGTTCTCGCAAGGATTTCGGCGGCAAAACGCCTGCGCGACGCCATCGAAGCAGCCGCACGCGCCAATGACGATCCCATTGTCACGCCCGAGCACGTCCGCATGACCCACCAGGACTTCAAACACAGGCCAGCGGCCTGAGGCCCAGCCAAGGAGAGGATATCTGAATGACACACCCCCTTCCCATCGCTTCGACCCGGCTGGCGCAACGATCATCGGCGCTAGGGCTCTACGCTGCGTTCGATATGAGAACCGCTTTCCGCTATGCGCTCGCCCTCCTTTTCTCGCGGGCGGCGCGTCCATCAAAACACCTACCGGCAGATACGCCGCGGCGCCCCAGAGTGGCCGTCACAGCCAAGGTCTGACCGCGAAAACAAGAATTGGAGGACATGGCAGACACACAGAGAGTAGCGGCGCCTTCGCGCCCGCATACACCCCAAGTCGCAGGGTTTCTAAGCGGCATCGGCCAATCACGAGCATAGGAGAATTCTACGAATGGCCAGTGATTCTACCCCTGAGACGATGTCGGGTTTGACAGCGTCAGAAGCGCAGGAATTCCATAAGGCGTTCATGATGAGCACGATCATCTTCACGCTCATCGCCTGCGTCGCCCACTTCCTGGTCTGGATGTGGCGACCATGGGTTCCAGGCCCAGAGGGCTACACCGATGTTTCGTCGGTCGAAGGCCTCACACAGCTCGCGCAATTCATCCAGCACCTCGTTTAGGAGAGACAGCACCATGTGGAGACTTTGGCTTCTTTTTGATCCCCGCAGGATGCTGGTGGCACTAGCCATCTTCCTATTCACGCTGGCGATCTTCATCCACTTCATCCTGCTGAGCACGCCGCGCTACAATTGGTTCGGCACTGCGCCTGCGCCAACGGCGTCCATCAGCTTGGACGTGCAGGACATTATCGGACAGGCATGACCTAACCGGCAGGGGCGGTGAGACCGCCGCCCTTGCCTTTCTTGAAACAAAACTGGGCCTTTCGGGCCGTCCAACCTCCTTCAGCGAAGAGGAGCGACGTGTTCCCAGTCACCGGTCCGGACATGATAGGAGTGCTGACCCGTGGCGCTTTTAAGCTATGAACGCAAATATCGCGTGCGCGGCGGCACGCTGATCGGCGGCGATCTGTTCGACTACTGGATTGGTCCATTCTACGTCGGTTTCTTCGGCGTAACCGCCGCTTTCTGTGCCGTGCTCGGCACGGTTTTGATCTTCTATGGCGCAGCCCTCGAAGACACGTGGAATCCCTGGCTGATCTCGATCGACCCACCAGATATCAGCTACGGATTGGGCTTTGCCCCCTTGGCGGAAGGCGGCCTCTGGCAAGTCATCACATTCTGCGCGACCGGGGCATTCGTCTCGTGGATCTTCCGGGAAGTGGAGATCTCGAGGAAGCTGGGCATGGGCTACCACGTCCCCTTCGCCTTCGGCACCGCGGTATTTGCCTACGTCACACTGGTGATCTTCCGGCCCTTCTTCATGGGCGCCTGGGGTCATGGCTTCCCCTATGGCATCATGAGCCACCTCGATTGGGTCTCTTACACGGGATACCAGTACGGGAATTTCCACTACAATCCGGCCCATATGGTGGCGATCACCTTCTTCTTCACCACGACGCTGGCGCTGGCCCTCCATGGCGGAGCCGTCCTATCGGCGGTCAATCCCGGCAAGGGCGAAACCGTCAAGGACCCCGAATACGAGAACTCGTTCTTCCGAGACATACAGGGTTACTCCGTCGGAACCTTGGGCATCCACAGGGTGGGCCTGTTCCTCGCCCTGTCTGCGGGCTTCTGGAGCGCGGTCTGCATTTTCATCTCTGGCCCGGTCTATGAGGGCTCGTGGGTCAATTGGTGGGATAATTGGCAGAACATCCCCCTGTGGCGCGATTGAGGATTACACACCATGACTGACTATCAGAATATCTTCACGCAAACCCAGGTTCGGGGCCACGAGGATCTCGGTGTCCCAACCCACTCCCGGGAGGACTGGTCGCGGGCCGACAAGGTCAGCTTCAGCCGGTTTCTCGGATGGATCGGGGATGCCCAGGTCGGCCCGCTGTACCTTGGCTACACGGGCGTTGCCTCCCTCATCTGCGGGTTCTTCGCGATCGAGATCATCGGCCTGAACATGGCGGCCTCGGTTGGCTGGAACCCCTTCAAGTTTGTCGGGCAGCTTCCCTGGCTCTCGCTCGATGCGCCCCTCGCCGAACATGGGCTTAATCCATTCCCTCCCCTGAATGAGGGCGGATGGTGGATGATGGCTGGCATGTTCCTCACGGCGGCGATTTTCCTGTGGTGGGTGAGGCTCTACACCCGCGCTCGGCAACTGGGCATGGGCACCCATGTTCCGTGGGCGTTCGCAGCGGCGATCTGGCTCTACCTCGTCTGCGGGTTCCTGCGTCCGCTCCTCATGGGAAGCTGGTCCGAGGCAACGCCTTTCGGCATCTTCTCCCACCTCGAATGGACCAACAATCTGTCCCTGGCTTACGGCAACCTGTTCTACAATCCCTTCCACATGCTCTCGATCGTCTTCCTCTATGGATCTGCGCTTCTGTTCGCGATGCATGGGGCGACCATCATGGCCGTTGGCCGGTATGGGGGCGAGCGGGAAATCGAACAGATCGTCGACCGGGGAACCGCCTCGGAGCGTGCCGCGTTGTTTTGGCGGTGGACCATGGGGTTCAACGCTTCGATGGAGTCCATCCACCGCTGGGCCTGGTGGTTCGCCATCCTCTGCCCCATCACGGGTGGGATCGGCATCCTGCTCACGGGCACGGTCGTGGACAACTGGTTTATCTGGGGCCTCGACAACGGCTTTGCCCGGTAGCGGCGTAAGGCCAGTCGGCGAATTAAGAACAGGGAACGGTTAACACCTCCAAGCACTTGCCGTTCCTTTTGCGGGCCGCCGGTTCTCCCCACTCGCGGCCCGCCTTTTTTTGGGGGCGCAATGGGCGTCAGTCCACGCGCCCCTTTTACGCGGGGCCCCGTTTTCAGCGGGACCGATGACGTTTCGAAAGCGTGTTTCCATTTTTGTCGGAAGCGCCGCGAGCGGGTCACAGGGACGGTCTATTGGCGTTTGCCTTCAATCAGGCGCTTCGGCCTCACTTCGCCGCGCGCCAGACAGAGGCTAAAGCGAGAAAATGAAACAGAAAACTGCACAGGAGCATGGCCGCTAAAGCACCGCCAGTTTCACCGGTGAGCAGAAGACGGATAGCAAACATCAGCGCTGCGCCAGAGGCCAAAAACCACAGAAAGCCGCCGATCAAGGCGCGCCGCCCAGAGCGTGCGAGCCAAATGGCCCCAATAAGCGCTTCGGCAAGGATGAGCAGGAAAATCAGATCGATCATCCAGGCTGCAACGGTCATCTATCCCTCCAGGGCCGACATCCGCTCAACGCGTTTCGCACGCGCCCCGTCAAACCGGGTTTCTGCAGCAGGCGCGGGCCCCGCCGATTAATGTCCGTCAGACGTTAGCGCGCTTCCTGCTTTCACGGAAACGAATCTCCGACATGGCCGGCAAACCCGCAGAGGCTTTGGAGACCGCCAAACGGCCGTGATCGCCAAGCATGGGTTCAGCCTGCACGACGGCTCTCCAAGTTCAGACTTATCCAACACGTTCGTTATACGAAAGCTGTTCTTTTTCAGCGCACTAAAAGAAAATCGCGGTTCCCAATCCCCACCCCCTGAACCCGTGGTATTCTTGGGGCATGGATCTTCTCATCCTTCATATCCTTGCCGGGGCCATCGTCCTCGCCATAGCTGCCGCCGGGCTCTGTGTCCGTTCGGC
>JBCDLC010000014.1:0-69317 GCA_038745855.1 Pseudomonadota bacterium
AACGCCTCCAGGACGCCGGAAAGCCACTCAAGGTCGCCATCATCGCCGTCGCCCGGGTCTTCCTAACACAGCTCAACGCCATCATCCGGGAAGGCCGGAACTACGTCCCAGGCTGACGCCTAGAACAACAGTTGCTACGGGCTACGGATCGGGGGAAGGATCGGTAAGGACCTAGAGCCCTCAGCTCGATCCATCGCGTAGCGGAGGGCAAAGCCCGGAGCCCAGCGGGGGATCAAGCCATAACGAGCCTGGATAGCAGGGTTTGGCGCATGGGGGCTGTGACGCTGAGCTCGGTTTCTAGGTAGGTGTCGATGTCGCCGTGCTTGCTTTCCATGACGCGGAAGGCGGTTTCCAGATAGCGGCGGCGGACGCCCATGAACGGGCGGTAGATGTCGGCATCATAGGTCTTGCCGAGCATGTCGTTGAAATAGGCCTGGGCGTCGGGCAGGCGGGCCTCGATGTCGACGGCGGTGTTGGTGAGGTCGTAATCCTCGATAATGTCCTCGCGGCTGACCCTGAGAATGTGCAGGGTGAGGGCGCAGAGAATGCCCGTACGGTCCTTGCCAGCCGCGCAATTGACGAGCGCGGCCTCGCCATCGCCGAGACCGGCAAGACGGTCGAACCAGCCGGAGAAAAGCTCCACATGGTGGGCCTTGAAGGGCGCGGTTTCGTAGTATCCGTTCATCCAGTCTTCGGCGGCGTCCCCATCGACCTTGACCTGGGTCAGGAACTGCATGTGGGGGCTCTGCATTTCGCGGCCGCCATCGCTGGTGAGGAGGGCGGGGGCTGACCATCTGCCGGGCTGGCGTTCGCGCTCGTCGGGGCGTCGGAGATCGGCCTGGAAGGCGATGGAAAACCCGTCGAGGGCGGTCATGTCTTCGTCAGTGGCCTCGGCATAGTGGCCCGAGCGGAAGAGCAGGCCCGGCTTCACGTGGCCGCCGCCGGCCGTCTGGTAGCCGCCGAAATCGCGGAAGTTGCGGACGCCGGAAAGCGGCTTGATGCGATTGTCCATGGCGGAAAAGTCCTTTGGTCGGGGGGCGCGAGAGGCGTGCGAGAGGGATGGGCGTGCCCGGATTGGAAGGGCAGGACGGCAGCTATTTCGGCGGCTGCCAAGCTCAATGGCGGGTTTCGGAGGGCTGGGTGAGGTAGATGTGGAGGGCAACACCGAGGGCCGTGAAGACGAGGGGAAAGGCGGCGGTGGCACCGGAGACGAAGAAGGTTTCGAGCGTGTCTTCCCCAAACGGCGCGATGGGAATGGTCATGAAGGCGATGGGGATGAGCAGGAGGACGCCCACGAGGGTGGTGAGGAACAAGAGCGCGAGGACGGCCCAACCGATGGGCCAGACCCGGTGGACGCTTCGCCGGAAGGTTTCAGTGATCGGTGGGGCTTCTGCCATGACGATGATGGGCGCAAGTAGCAGGAAGACGGCGACGGCGATGCTGGGGATGACCAGGAGGCTCAATCCGAAGGTGAAGAGCACTTGCCGGATCGCGACGATGGCGAGGACGGAAGGGAAAGCGCGGGCGGCGACGGAGACGCATTCGGCCAGGGTGGGGGACTGGGGCCACAACATCCGGTGCGCCGCCATGGCGACGCCGAAGGCGACCGGGAAGATCGACGCGGTGAGGCCCATCACGTCTGTGGCCGGCAGGGGGAGGGCCTCCATGACCGCGGTGACAGCCATGATGCCCGCCGTTGTGAGGGCCCAGATGATGCCGATCTCGCGCCAGGAGGCGCGGAGCAGGCCGGAAAAGATGGGCAAGACGTCGCCGACGGGTTTCCAGCGGGCGCGTGCGGGGTCTGAGGGCGGGGTCTGGCGCATGGTGGGGCGGGGCTCGGTTTAGCGAATTGGGGTCAGCGGAAAGGCGGTTCGTCGAAGGCGCGGAGCTTGCGGGAGTGGAGCTTGGCCGCGCCGTCCTGGGAGAGTTTTTCGAGGGTGGCGATGCCGATGCGGATATGCTCTCCGATCGCACGTTCGTAGAAGCGGTTGGCGGCGCCGGGGAGCTTGAGCTCGCCGTGGAGGGGTTTGTCGGAAACGCAGAGGAGGACGCCGTAGGGTACGCGCAGGCGGAAGCCATTGGCGGCGATGGTGGCGCTTTCCATGTCAATGGCGATGGCGCGGGACTTGTTGAAGCGGCGCGCGGTTTCGGAGAAGCGGAGCTCCCAGTTCCGGTCGTCGGTGGTGACGACGGTACCGGTCCGGAGGCGCTTTTTGAGGGCGTCGCCGGTTTCGCCGGTGATCTCGGCGGCCGCTTCCTGGAGGGCGACCTGGACTTCGGCGATGGGCGGCACGGGGATTTCCGGCGGCAGGACGGCGTCGAGCACGTGGTCTTCGCGGAGATAGGCGTGGGCGAGGACGTAGTCGCCGATGGCCTGGGAGTGACGCAGGCCGCCGCAATGGCCGACCATGATCCAGCATTGGGGGCGGAGGACGGCGAGGTGGTCGGTGATGGTCTTGGCGTTTGAGGGGCCGACGCCGATGTTGACGAGGGTGATACCGGGTCCGTCCTCGCGCATGAGGTGGTAGGCGGGCATCTGGAAGCGGCGCCAGGGACCGTTCTCGATGGCGTCGTAGGCGCCCTTGTCATCTCCGGTGATCAGCACACCGCCAGGCGCGGAGAGAGCGGAGTAGGAGTTGTCCTTGCCGATTTCCTCGATGGCCCAATTGCAGAACGCGTCGACGTAGCGGTGATAGTTGGTGAAGAGCACATAGGGCTGCATGTGTTCGACCGGGGTGCCGGTGTAGTGGACGAGGCGCTTGAGGGAGTAGTCCACGCGCTGGGCATCGAACAGGGAGAGGGGGCGGTGGTCTCCGGGCTCGAACAGCTCGGCGTCGGCGATTTCGTCTCCGATATTGCTGAGGTCTGGGGCGGGGAGCCAGCGGGCGAGGTCTGCCGAGGAAACGTCTGAGCCCTTGGCGTAGTCCTCGTCCCAGACGTAGGTGTAGGGGATTTCCGAGCTGGAGGGGCGGACCTCGACGTCGACGTCATAGGCGGAGAGGAGGGGCTTGAGCTGTTCGCGGAGGTAGGCGCGGTAGAAGTCCGGTTGGGTGATCGTTGTGGCGTAGACACCGGCCTCGGACATCTTGCCATAGGCGCGGGAAATGGGCGGGGGCGGACCGTCGGGATCGTAGCGGATGACCAGTTCGGGATAGCAGAAGGCGCGGGAGGCCCGCATCTCGCCGTCCGGAGGGATGCCGTCCTTGAGGTAGCGCGCGATCGATGCCTTCAGGGCCTCGACCGATTGGCGGTAGAGCGCATCCAAGGTGTCGATGATGGCGTCGGGATCGTGCGGGGCGCGCATGGGGTTCACTGACGCTCGCTGGGGATCAGGTCAAGAGACGGGTCACGAGTCAGGTCGAGAGACCGGGGCCTTGGAGGCGCTCTCCACACGGTAGACCATGAGCGCACCATCGGCACTGCTGGCGCTGGGCATTGGGGTGAGCCAGGCAGGAATGTTGCCCTGGTTCAACTGGTCGGCGAAGCTGCCGGGGCTGAGCGTTGCGTAGCGCTGGGTTTCGCCGAGGCCATTGCAGTAGGCGACGTAGTCGGCGTCCATGGCGAGGAGGGCCCTGTGGGCGTCTTCAGGGCTCGCGCGGAGGGTGCCGGTCACCCG
Organism: Pseudomonadota bacterium; assembly: GCA_038745855.1. Taxonomy (GTDB): domain Bacteria; phylum Pseudomonadota; class Alphaproteobacteria; order Caulobacterales; family Hyphomonadaceae; genus UBA5336. The sequence goes on from JBCDLC010000014.1 coordinate 3,617, forward strand.
CAGGATGCCCTGGCCGTTCCGGTGGTAGGGCCCCGCGAAGACGGCATGGGAGGTCCGGGTGAGGATCGCAGGGCCGATGTCGATGGGGGAGAAGATCTTTGCGGCAGAAAGGGCGGCCAGCGGGGCGAGGGCCTCCTTGGCGCGGCAGACATCGGCAAAGCGGACACCATCCTCATTCACGGCGGTGGCGGGCTGGGGCGGGGTGACCCGGGCAGCGATCGACGACAGGAAGGGCGGTGAGAGAAGGAAGGCGATGGCTGCGAACTGGACCAGCGGGACGGGGCCGCGATGGCTGCGCCAACGCTCAAAAGCGAGCCCAGTGACGTAGCCGATCGGCAAGGACGCAAACAAGTGCGCAAAGAGCGATCCGCGAATCTGCCAGGCGGTCACGGCGCCGGAGAAGGCGATCAGCACAGCAAGGATCGTCCAGTTGAGACGGGCGGCGTCATCGCTGCGCCGGACGAGGAACAGCGCGGCACCGAGACCGAGGAGGATGTAGCCGATATCAGCGATCACCAGCGCGGGCTTGTCAGCCCACACGGTGCCGATGTGCTTGGCCTCGCCAACGGCGCTCATCCAGCTTTCCATCACCTCTGGCGGGACCATGCCGTAGGGCGAGCCAAGGCACTGGGGCTGGGCGGTGATCGCTGCAGCGACGGTGAGCACGCCCATGGCGACCCCGGTCTGCAGGCGTTTCCGCCAGTCGGGGAACACGCCTCCGAGACGGGCAAGCGTGATGAGGCCCACGCCGCCAATGGTCAGGGCAATAAAGTGGAACGCGCCATAGGCGTCACAGACAAGGCGTGCCCCAGCCGGGCCGGGGGCGTCCAGCAGATACGCGAGGGTGCCGCCGGCGACGATTGCGGCGCCAAACGTGTCCAGCCGCTTGCGTTCGTCGCTGCCGCGAATGACCCACATGGCACCGGCCGCGGCCACGAGCGCTGCGGCATAGGGCAGGCTTTCCATGGCAACGGACAGCATGGCCGCCACCGCCAGTCCTGCAATCGCGCCGGAGGTGCGGCTGGCTTTCGGTGAAAGCAGCGCAGCAAGTGCGATGACCACCAGGGTGAGCTGGAGGCCGTGGTGGTCGATCCGGCCCGGCCAGAATTGGTAGATCGATTTCGACAAGGCAAAGAACAGGAGCGCGAGGGCCGCGCCGATTGCACCGGCACCCAGCCGGCGCATGACCATGACCATGCAGGACATCGTGACCGTCAGCAGCGTCATCGGCCACACCATGACCGCAACGTATTCGGCCTGGGTCTGCCCCAGGATCGGCGTCATCACCACAATGACCCAACCGAGGAAGAGGTCGGGAAGGCGGGACCAGTGCATCACCCCGCCTTCGGGGGTGAGGAAACGGGATTGGTCGACATTGTACCAGCCCTGGCCGGCGACGAGGTCGCGGACCTGTTGCAGGCGCCAGATGTCATCATTTCCCGGCAATGTGCCCGTCCAGATCTCTCCGGCCTTGGAAGCCAGCAGCACCAGCACCAGCGCCATGAAGGCCAGGCTTGGACGCCAGTCGAAATCCCTGTCTGCGGTCATCACCCCTCGCTTTCGCCCCGCTGTTACGGGTCTTTTAATTCCGTTGGGGTATGCCAGACCAAAGTTACCGAAAGGCTGAAACTGCCATGGCGATTGCACCGACACGCCTTCTGCCGCCTACCCAAAGCGATGTGGACAGGGCCCTCACGGTGGCGGTGATCTTGCCCTGTTACAACGAGGCGGCGTCAATCGCCGAGGTTGTGGCGGCGTTCCAGAGCGCGCTGCCAGGTGCAGCGGTCTACGTCTACGACAATAATTCCAGTGACGGCACGGCCCAGGCCGCCCGCACGGCTGGCGCCACGGTGCGCTCGGAGATGCGCCAGGGCAAGGGTCATGTGGTGCGCCGCATGTTCGCCGATGTGGAGGCCGACATCTACGTCATGGCCGATGGCGACGGCACCTATGACGCCTCCATGGCGCCAACGCTTGTGGAACTGCTCATGAAGAACCAGGTCGACATGGTGGTTGGCACGCGGGCGGATGTGACAAAGGATGCGGGGCGCGGCGGTCACGCGTTTGGGAACAAGCTGTTCAACATGGTTTACCGGCGCATGTTCGGCCGCGACTTCACCGACATTTTCTCGGGCTACCGAGTGTTCACGCGGCGGTTTGCAAAATCCTTCCCGGCGGTGTCTTCGGGGTTCGAGATCGAGACGGAAATGTCTGTGCATGCAAGCCAGCTCGGCTTGCCGGTTCTGGAACGACCAACCGTCTATGGTGTGCGCGGCGAGGGCTCCGAGAGCAAGCTGAAGACATTCAGAGATGGGTTCCGGATTTTGGGCATGTTTGCTGTGCTGGCGAAGGAAACGCGGCCCTTGGCCTTCTTCGGAGCGATTGGATTGGGCCTTGTGACGGTGGCGCTTCTCCTATCCGCACCGTTGGCGCTGACCTATTTCCAGACTGGAGAGGTTCCGCGCTTCCCAACGGCGATCCTGTCAACGGGTATTGTGATCACAGGCGTGATTTCAGCGGTGTGCGGGTTGATCCTCGACAGCCTGGCGCGTTCGCGGATCGAACAGAAGCGGCTGGTCTACCTGTCCTATCCGCCGCTTGGTGGGACGAGGTCGGCAGAGTAGCAAGCATGCCTGGAGTAGGGGCCGGTTGCATGGTTCGGGGCGTGCGGTAGGCTCAATCCCATGGCCCTGCGTGATCATCGCCCTGCCCTCTTCCTCGACCGTGACGGCGTGATCAATGTGGACCGGGGCTACGTTTCGACGGTGGAGGCGTTCACGTTCATCGAGGGCGCTGCGGACTGTATCCGGACGTTCAAGGAACGGGGATGGTTTGTCTTCGTCGTGACCAACCAATCGGGGATCGCCCGGGGGCTTTATACCGAGGCCGACATGTTTGCCCTGCACGAACACATGCAGGCCGTTCTGGCGGCGGATGGGGCTGACATCGACCGGATCTACCATTGTCCGTACCATGAAGAAGGTGAGATCGCGGCCTATCGGAAAGACAGTATCGACCGCAAACCAAGGCCGGGAATGTTGCTGCAGGCGATGGCGGACTTCCCGGTGATCCGTGAGCAGAGCTTCCTGATCGGTGACAAACAGACCGATATCGAGGCTGCCCATGCGGCCGGTGTCGGCGGGTTCCTGTTCCGGGGCGGCAACCTTGGAACGTTTGCGGAATGGGCCTTGGCGGCCTTTGAGGACGGCGCGCGTTAAAGCAAAATGTGAAGCGGCGGCCTGGCATGGAATACATAACCAGAGCTTTAGTGGGGCTCATCCTCGGGGGCGGGAAAGTCCGGGTGGGATGGCATGCGTTCCGCTGCGCCCATGAGCAGCAGGATCCAGATGCGCATATTGAGCGCTTTGTCGCCCGGGTCGCCTGAGTTTTCGACACGCGCTTGCAGGCTCGAAAGGCGCTCTGCGAACTGGTTTCGGAGCACATCGAGGTCTGACAACTTGAGGCTTGGCGCGGTTTCGCTGGCGGGCTCGCCGGCGCTTTCGAGCACGGCACGCATGGCCTCGATCTCGCGGTGACGCCGGTCCGCTGCGCTGTCCCAGGCTTCGCCGGCCATGACTGCCATGAGGCCCGAGACGGCGGTGTGGCCGCCGGCATAATGACCCTCGAGTTGGGGGGTGACTTCGGTGACGAGTTTGCGCCCGATCCGGTCGAGGATCAGACCTGTGCCCGAAAGGGGCGCGGGTTCTTTCGGGGTTTCTTCGCTCGGCAGGTCGAGGCCGAACTTTGGTGCCAGGCGGGAGGCGATGGTCAGCTCGTGGGCGGCATGGGTGAACCAGCCCGACCAGGCCAGGATGGGGTCGTCATTGTCGCCCTGGATAAAGGCGTGGGCGGAGCTGATCCAGATGCCGATGGCTTTCACGTGGGAGAAGATCGACCACCATTCGAAAGCGGCGGGATCGAACTGGCAGCCGGATGCCGCTTGCCAGGCCGCCAGCGCGTCGGGCCATGGGAGGTAGCCGGCGGCGCGTTCAGTGTCGTTGTTGCACCAGAGCGGATCGGTGGCCCAGGCGAGGTCTTCGTATGGGTCGCCGATATGAGCCATTTCCCAATCGAGCAGGGCATTGATCTTGCCGGCGCCGTCGTGGAGGAAATTGCCTGAGCGGTAGTCGCCATGGACGATGGAAAGCCGCTGGGCCGGGGGTGGCGGGTTGGCTTTCAGGTAGCGGATTGCGGCCTCTGCAATGGGCTCGGCGCGCTGGGCCTTGCTGCGGATTTCAGTGGCCCAATAGTCGAGTTCGCGGCGCCAGCAGAGAGCGGGATCAGGGATATCTGTCACCGCGGCGAGAGGAGACCCCTCGGCAGGGACCCGTGCGATCGTGCCCAGGTGGCGGAAGAATTGGCGGCCGATCTCTGTGCGGTGGGGTTCGACATCCTCGATGCGGAAGGGGTTCAGCGCCTCGCCGCCGTCAATCCGTTCCATGATGAAGAAAGGCGCGCCAAGGGCGGCGTCCCCGGTTTCCAGGAAGAGGGCCTGGGGCACCGGCAGGTCTGTGCCTGCCATGGACTGGATGGCGGCGAATTCGATCTTGCGGTCGGTGTCGATGAGGCTGCCGGCGGGGTCACGTCGGAGGATGAGGCCTTTTTCCGTGCGGGCGCCGTTCTCCGTGAACTGGACATCGATGGCGTAGGTTTCCCGGCTGGCGCCGCCATGGATGCGGACGAGGCTCAAGAGCGTGGGATCGGTTACGCCCTGCCAGTTCGCGTCGAGGTAGCGGGTGATCGCCTCCGCGAGGCCCGTGTCGTCGATCTGGCCCGTCATGCGTCGAGCACATCCGTCCAGCCGCTGGGGGCGTGGGGACCAATGAACAGCTGCTCGAAGCTGCCCATCCCGCGGTGTTGGTAACCGTCTTCGTCGGTCAGGATCACGTCGGACAGGGCTTGGATGTGAAGGTTTTCAGGCATCTGCCAGTGGAGTTCTGCAGGTTTCAGCACTTCCCGGACCGTGGACAGCTGTTCGCCCTGGTAGGCGCCGTGGCGCAGGGTTTCGTGTCCGTAGCCGATGCCTTTCATCAGGAACGTCGCCTTGGGAACGATGTCGACGCCCAGACCACGGCCTTCGCTATCGGTGAACGTCAGCGAGGCCCGCTCGGCGCGGCGGCTGCCTTGGACATAGGTGACGTCGGCGCGGCAGGCCGCCATCTCGCTATCCTCACCCTGGCCTGCACCGTCGCGGACGATCTTTGCCCGCGTATTCCAGCTCTGTCCGGCGCCGTCATCGTTGACGTGGAAATAGACCGACCGGTCATCGAAATTCAGGGGGGTCCAGATCCAGTAGAATTGCGGCGGCTGGGCGGGTGTCAGCGGTTGGGGATCGGGGGCGCCGATGGGGCGGACACCCCAGCTCCTGTCCCGGGTCCCACGCCAGTTGCGGCCATCGATCTCGACCGTTTCCCCGTCGATGCGGAGGTGGCCTGACCAATTTCCATTCTGGGTCATCCGTGTACAGTCTATCAGCATGCGCGGGCCCTGCCGGTGGGTGAAGCGCGGCTCCTCCACCGGGAAAGCGCGGCCCTCGAACGTCACATCAAGGGCAAGGCCTTCGGTTTCCTCGAGCTTGAGCGCGATACGGTTCAGGGGCTCGATGACGGAAATCGACAGCCCGCCAACCTTCGTGTTCATCCGTTCCATGCCGAGGGGGCGCGAGAGATGGACAGAGGTCTGCACCCCGTCGCGGAGGACCGATACCGATCCGTCCATGATGTTGAGGTGGGGATAGACACCGAAGGCCGCGGCGAAGAAGACGGAGCCGTCGCTGTTGTAACCGTTGAAGAAATACCGGTCGTAGAAATTCCGGTCCGAGCCGGAATAGGCAACGGGTTCAGGTGTTTGATGGATTGGATATTCGTCCCCGGCGCTGAGCATTCGCGCGTTCCTCCCTCTGCGTTGGTCCTGCCCTCTCTTGGGGCGGCTACGGTGAGAGGTTTGCAGAGGGCGCGCGCCGGATCAATGGCCTCTGGAGAAAAGGGTGGTCCCCATGGGCCTGTTCTGCGCCTGGCAGGGCTCAAAGATCCAACGGATTTGGCGGTCACCGTTTTCGAGGGACGCGGTGGCTGTGAGTTGGGAGCCACTGCGGACGTACTGGATCCGTTGCGGGGCGTCGTGGGCGCGGTTCAGGAACGTTGCCGACCGGTCGCCCTCTTCGGAAAGGGCGAAGGCGACAGGGGCCTGGCCGTTTGGTGCGGCAACGAGAGACCAACCGCCATCGGTCCGTCTCAAGTGAAGCTGTTCGAAAAAGACGACCTCGCCATCCCTCGTAAGCGTGTTGAAGCCGAAGAGCAGATCGTCGCTCGCGCGGGTCCAGATTTCCTTGGTGTCTTCCGATGCGGTGTGCCAGCAGCCCTCCAGCCATGCGAAAGGCTCGGCCACTGGGGCTTCGCTACGGGGCGCAGCGAGTGTGCATGCGGGTAAAAGCGTGAGGGCGGCGATAAGGGGCGATCGCAGGATCAGTCGCGCCTTCAGGTGCGGGAGACGTCTATCCGGGCCTGCACGACGGGCCGCGATCAGGACGTCGCTTTGGCGGCGTCGCCGTCACGCCGGGATGTGTAGGTGGTGGTCAGCGCATCGGCGGTGGCGCTCGCCCTGTCGATGATTTCGGCGAAAGCCTCAATCGAGGTAACGGCTTCCATGTTGGCTTCGCTACGCTCGGAAACGATCTCCAATGCTTCGCGGAAGCCGCGATTGGACCGTTGGGCGCGGACGAGAGCCCTCTCAAAGGCCATGACATCTGAGCGGGCGAGTTCCACCCCTTCGCTGGCGATCAGCGCCTGGGCTTCGGCTTCCACGGCGATCAGCCCGCCACGGGCCGATGTTGCATCGGCGGCGATGCGGGCCAGGACATCTGAAGGTATTGCTGTCCCGGCATCGATCCGGTCGGCATAGGTTCCGACAGGCTCTGCGTTATCACTGCCGCCGTTCATGAGTATCGAGGCGAGGCCAAGAATTCCAGGCGTTGTCGAGACCCAACCTTCCGCCTCAGCTTTTTCGCAGAAAAGATCGGAAGCCTGGCGCAGGGCCGATTGCTGGGCGCTTGCTTCTGCTGTGGCGGCTGTGTCAGAGGGGGTAACCGAAACCGTCGCGCAACCTGCGAGAGAAAGACCGAGAGTCGCGACGACGACTGACCGCATAATGCACACCACTTTTTATGCCGACTCCGTGCACTGTGGCTATGGAGTCGGACGCCGTCCAGCCTTTATTGGTTATTTAACAGCCGGTAAGTGAAAGAGTTATGAACAAGACGACATCGCGGCGGACGCTCTATCCCAGACACGAAGCCCGCCGGACTGGCCGGCTTCGGGTGACCGATCTCCATGAAATCTACTGGGAAGAGTCGGGCAATCCCAATGGGTTACCGGTTTTGGGACTGCACGGCGGGCCCGGTGGTGGATCCTCTCCCGAGATGCGCCGGTTTTTCGATCCTGAGCGGTACAGGATCGTGCTGTTCGACCAGCGGGGATGCGGCCGCTCCACGCCGCATTCGGAATTGCGGGAGAATACGACCTGGGATCTGGTTCAGGACGCCGAAACGATTCGGAACATGCTGAAGATCGATCGATGGATCGTATTCGGCGGATCGTGGGGGTCGACGCTGGCGCTATCGTACGCCGTGACCCATCCAGAACGGACGCTGGGTCTTCTGCTGCGGGGGATCTTCCTGATCACGGAGGCGGAGATCCGTTGGTTTTACCAAGAAGGGGCGAGCCGGCTGTTCCCCGATAGCTATGAGCGGTATGTGGCGCCGATCCCGGAAGAGGAGCGGGGCGACCTCTTGTCAGCGTTCCACCGGAGGCTGACCGGCGGGAACCGCGCAGAGCGGCTCACGGCGGCGCGCGCCTGGGCCCGGTGGGAGGGGGAAACCTTATCGTTGAAGGGGCCGGTTGTTCGTCCGCCGCGCTTCGATGAAGACGAGTTCGTCGATGCGTTCGCGCGGATCGAGTGCCACTACTTCAAGAACAAAGGCTTCTTCGAAGAGGATGGATGGCTGTTGAAGGCCGCGCGCGAACGGCTGGTGCGGACGCCGGGAACCATCGTGCATGGCCGCTATGACGTGATTACGCCGCTCTCATCGGCCTGGGCCCTCAAGAAGGCCTGGCCTGGGGCAGATCTGCACATCATCCCAGATGCGGGGCATTCGAGCCTCGAGCCGGGCATTGTCGACCGGCTTGTGCGGAGCGCGGACAATTTTGCAGACCGGTTCGGGGCTTGACCGCCATCGCATCAACCATTGGGGCCGAGTAGGCCCTCGAGGACGGGGGGCAGCGCCACGCCGTATTGGTCCTGCATCTTATCCATGACGCCGAAGACCAGGATGAAGATCAGGGCGGCGGGCACAAGGTATTGCAGCAGAGGGCGGACCCACGCTGCGGCACCGCCGAGTTCATCCCTGATCGAAGGCAGGCTGAGCACCCATCCGGCGAAAAGCGCCACCAGGATACCGCCGAGGGGGAGGCCTATGGATCCGGTCACAAAGTCGATGTGGTCGATCCAGGCGCCAGCGTAGACGTAGCCAATCCCGCAGAGGAACAGGATGCCGCCGAGCAGCATGGCGCCATGGGCGCGGCTGATCCACGGTTGGTCCTCGAGCCATGACACGCCCACTTCGAACAGGGAGATGGACGAGGTGAAGGCCGCAAAGAGTGCCAAGGTAAAGAACAGGCCGCCGACGATGGCGCCGAGGGCGCCCATCTGTCCGAAAGCCACGGGCATCGTGATGAAAAACAGCCCGCCCCCTGCGCCGGGCTCGAGGCCAAACCCGAAGACAATGGGGAAGATCGCAAAACCTGCGATAAGGGCCACCATCGTGTCTGCGCTGGCAACCAGCATGGATGAGGCGGGAATGTCGGTGTCGCGCTTGAGATAGGCGCCATAGGTGATCATCAGGCAGGAGCCGACGCCGATCGAGAAGAAGGCTTGCCCCACTGCGGAGAGGAAGGTTCCGAAGCCGACCTTGGAGAAATCGGGGCTGAGGAGGAAACTCGCTGCTGCGCCAGCATCGCCCACGATCAGCGCGAAGATCACCATGCCAAGAAGCATCAGGAAGAAGACAGGCATGAGGATGGAGGCGGCCCGCTCGATACCGCTTTTCACCCCGCGGGCGACGATGAAGACGTTCAGCGCCAGGAAGGCTGCGACGAAGGCGATGATGACACCCTTGTTGTCTATGGTTTCAGCGAAATTGTTGCCCGATGCCTCGGCGTCGAACCCTTGGAAGTCGCCGGTAAAGGCCTGGGGTATGAAATTGAATACCCAGGCAGCAATCACGATGTAAAACGAGAAGATCCCCAGCGATGTCAGCGCACCGATCCATCCCATGGCGGTCCACATCGTGGATTTGCCTTCGGTCTCGGCAATGTGGCGGATACCGGAGATCGCGGAGCGCTGGCCCTTCCGGCCGATGGCGTACTCTGCCATGAGCACGGGCAGACCGAGCAGGAGGACGCAGGCCAGGTAGATGATCACGAAAGCGCTGCCGCCGTTCTCGCCAGCGGTGAAGGGGAAGCGCCAGAGGTTGCCGAGACCGACCGATGATCCAACGGCAGCCATCAGGAACCCGAACCGTGATCCCCAGTGCTCGGCCTTTCCGCTGATCGCCGCCATCGCCTTACTCCCGACTGTCCTTTGTCCGGCCCGTATTCGGCCGATATCCGACCCGAACCCTGTTTAGCCCGGACGTTAAACGGATTTCCATGAAAAGCGAGCCATGCACTGTGCGAGCCAGTTTGGCGGCTGAAGGCGTTGCCTAGAGGATGCCGCCCTCGGGCATTCGGGCGTCCTTGTGCAAATCCGCAGAGAGGACCAACCCGAAGCCCACCATGATCGTGAGCATCGCGGTTCCGCCATAGGACACCAGTGGCATCGGCACACCGACCACGGGCAGCAGCCCAATGACCATGCCAACGTTGAAGACTATGTAGAAGCCAAGCGTTGCCGCCACGCCAGCGGTGGCATAACGGCCAAAGCGTTCCGTACATCGTCCGGCGATCATGAGACACCAGACAAGGATCGCGCCCCAGATCATCATGAGACTGGCAGCGCCGATGAAGCCCAATTCCTCGGCGATGACCGTAAGAATGAAATCCGTGCTCTGCTCGGGAATGTATTCGAGCTTGGTCTGGGTGCCCTGGAGATACCCCTTGCCTGTGAGGCCACCGGACCCGATGGCGATGCGGGCCTGCTCGATCTGATAGCCTTCACCGAGAGCCTGGGATTCATCGCCGCCCGAGAGCTGGGTGATGAATGTATCGACCCGTTCGCGCTGGTAGTCGGCAAGGACGAACGAGTAGATGAGCGGGACGCTGACGATGCCAAGTAGGGCGAACGCGCCGATGATTTCCTTTCGAAGGCCGGACAGGAAGACGATCACGCCGCCCGACGCGATCAACGCCAGGGTCGTGCCGAAATCGGGCTGCATGAAGATGAGCGCCGCAGGAGCGGCAATGATGAGGGCGGCGATGAAATGGTGGCGAATGGCATCGGCAGGCACTGTGCCGAGCGCTGTGTGGTAGTATCGGGCAAGCGCCAGCGTCAGGGCCACTTTCATGGGTTCGGACGGTTGCAGCGATATCGGGCCGATCTCCAGCCAGCGCTGGGCGCCGCCCCTCACCGATCCGGCGATCTCGACGGCGAAGAGAAGAACGAGGGCTGCGATATAAGCCACATAGGACAGGCGAAACCAGATCGGCAGCGGCACGAGGGCCAGCACTAGCATACCCACAAGGCCCGCACCAAAGCGCGTCAGATGTCTCAGCCACAGGTCGGCGTCCGCCCCGGTGCCGGCCTGCGTCGTGGAATAGAGCATGGCCGTACCGATGAGGGCAGTCACGGTCAGCAGGGCGACCAGTCCCCAGGACAGCCCACCCAAACGCGCGCTCCCCATGAAACTCATGGAGGCCGGATCCCTGGCATAGACCCGCCCGCCCTGACGCTCGGAGTCGTGAATATACGTCATCCCCGGTCCCCGTTAGCGGCGCCGAGCGAAGGCCGCCCCGCGAGCCTCTGCCACGCAGGATCCCGGCGGCTGTCGAGCCTCAGCGCTTCAGCCATGACGTCCCGAGCGACCGGCCCCGCCGCCCGTGAGCCCGATCCGCCGTGCTCGATAATTACGGAGATGGCGAGCTTCGGATCATCATGGGGCGCATAGCCGACGAAGAGGGCATGGTCACGCAAGCGGCGCTCCAGGTCCTCGTTCTTGATCACACCGCGCCGGCGTTCGGCCTGGGAGATGTAGCGCACCTGGGCCGTGCCGGTCTTGCCAGCCATGCGAACGCCGCCGAGCCCGAGGTCGCCAGACCGAAGAGCCGTACCGCCCGCCTCGGAGGTAACGCCGAACATACCGTCTCGCATGAGGGAGATGATTTCCTCATCAAGCGCGCCCTGGCCGTTCGTATCGATCGAGAAACCTGGACCGATGCCGAGCATTTGCGGTGCCAGGGGGCGACCGTTCCTGGCAAGTTGGGCCGTCATAAGGGCCAATTGTAGGGGTGTGGTATTCAGGAAGCCCTGGCCGATCCCGTAGTTGAGGGTTTCGCCCTGCTGCCAGGGTTCGCCGCGATTGGCCTCTTTCCAAGCCGGGTCCGGGACCACACCCCTTGCGCCACCGGTCAGGCCGAGATGGCCCCAACTGCGCCCAAAGCCGAAGCGGCGCGCCACGTCAGCGATCTTGTCGACCCCTGTTCGGCGGGCAATCTCATAGAAATACACATCGCAGGACTTCTTGATGCCGTCATGCATGTTGACGGCGCCGTGCCCCTCGGGCTTCCAGCAACTCCAGGTCCGGCTGCCCAGCCTGTAGCGGCCATTGCACCAGATCCGCTCGCGGGGAGAGATCACGCCCGCTTCCATGGCGGCGGCCGCGACGACCATCTTGAATGTGGACCCCGGCGGGTAAACGCCGTCAAAGGCCTTGTGGTAGAGGGGCGCGTCGGGATTGTTGCGCAAGACGTCATAATTGGCGTGGCTGATTCCGTTTACGAAATCATTGGGGTCGAAGGCCGGCGTCGAAACCAGCGAGAGGATGTCACCGTTCTCGATGTCCATCACGACGCATGCGCCCGTCTCGTCGCCAAAGCGATTGATGGCCGCGCGTTGCAGCTCGCTATCGATGGTGAGGGCCACATCGCGGCCCGCCACGGGCGGCCGGTCCGCGTCTGGAACCCGTTCGATGATCCGCCCAGCCGCATTTGTGACGACGGCCCGGGATCCGCGCGTACCCGTGAGCCAGCTATTACACGTCGCTTCGACCCCAGACCGCCCCGTACGCATGTCGGGATGTTTGTAGAGCCGGTTCACCTCGCTGGCGACGTCCGACCATTTCGTAGCCAGGAGGTTGCGTCTGATATCTGTCTTGTCGCCAATGATCGCGCGGCCGATCGCGGTGTGGTGGTCCCACTCGCCATATTCGATCTCGGACAGCAGGCGCCGCTCGGCAGCAGTCAGGTCGAGCCGCTCGAGGGTCAGCGCGTTGATGTCTTTCTGGCTCGCGCGCGCGACATAGCCAAGGACGTGCGCGAAATCCCGGCCCCGCGTATAGGAACGCGTATCGCCGATCTCGACCACAATCCCCGGCAATTGTGCAGCGTGCACGCTGAGACGTGCGAATTCCTCATAGGTCAGCTCGCGGGCAACCTCGGTCTGCAGGAAGGCCGGTTGCGCACGGGACCGGCGAATGATCGCGGCCTGGCGCTCAGGACTGAGGTCGACGGTCTTGGCGATCTCGGCGAGCACAGCCTCCATATCGCCCGCCTGCTCGCGGATAATCGCGACGCGGCCAGCTTGACGATGGTCGGCTAGGGGAAAGCCGAAGCGGTCGAGGATCCGGCCGCGCGTGGGCGGGGCAAGATCGAACCGAACTTCATTATCGGCCGCTTTCTCCCGCAACGCTTCGCCGTCGATAAGCTGGAGCTGGGCCAAGCGACCGAGCAGACCCGTCCAGACCAGCGCACCAGCGCCGAAAAGGACGTTCCGACGGGACTGGAAGATATCGAGGGGTCGACGGTCCGCCATGTCAGCTCCCCGTGGCCGCTGTTTTCGCGCTCTCCAGGTCGAACAGACCCTCGAACAGGAGATAGAGCAGGGAGCAAAGGATCCAGACCAGAAGCAACGGGAGCACTTCAGCCGGGCCAACGGCGAGCATCGACGCGAAGACCCAGAGCACGATCACGCCCGCTGCGATGCCGATATGCGGCAACAGGGTTCCAGTGAGGGGATCCATCTCGCCGCCAATCACGACACCGGAAAACGCCAGCATCGCATAGGTCGTGAGGAACACGATGGGAAACACGCCGAAGGGCGCAAGTGTCACCGCGTCAAAGGCAAAGCCGAGCAGGACGAGCGTGGCCATGGGCCGGATCGACAGTCCCAGGCGGGCCCAGCCCGCTGCCGCCACAAGACCTGTAAGCGGCCAAGGCATCGCGCTGCCAAAGACGTCGCCCGCGCGTTCCCACAAGAGCGTGAAGGCAAGGATAAAGAGCAAGCCGACGGCTAGTCGGCCGGTGAGGCCCGTTCCGCGCCAGGCGTCCGCCAGGGGGCGGGGGATGAAGGCCGATCCCATCATTCCGGACCGGCGGCTGACGAGCGTGCAGGGTTGATCGCCGCTTCGACGGTTGCCTCGGTCGCCCCGTCGGGTGCGGCGTCTTCAGGGCCGGCGATTGTTGGGGGCGCCAGGGGTTCAGGTTCAGGGATCGTGGGTGGCGGCAGCAAGCGGACAAAGCCGCCGCGGGCATCCCGCATGGTGAAGCGAACCCGCCAGTCGCCAGCATCCCCGAAGACATGGCCAGCAACGAGACCGCGTGGGAAAACGCCGCCTTCGCCGCTCGTCAGAATGCGTTCGCCGAGGATGAAACCGTCGTCTTCCGGAAGGTCTGACAGGCGTCCTATGCGGTCGCGGGCGCCATAGAGGACGGCGCGGACGCCGCTTCGCTCGCCCATGACCGGCACGCGGGAGTTGAAGTCTGTCACCATGAGGATGCGGGAAGAGCGTTCGCCGACGCTGATCACCCGGCCAACAACGCCCATTTCGTTGAAGGCGATATCGTCAACCTGGACACCTGAGCGCCGGCCGGCATCGGCCAGTAAAGTATCGGCGAAGGGGCCGTTGGTTTCGGCCACGATGCGTACGGTCTTTGACTGTTGCGCCCATTCGATGGGGGCGTCGTCCACGGCGTTGAGCATCGCCTGATAGGCGAAGAACCGCTCGTTCATGGCGATGGCGGCTTGCCTGTAGCGCGAAAGCTCTGCGACCTCGTTTTCCAATTGCTTGATGCGCCGCTCTGCGTCGGCCTGGCCCGTCAGCCTCGCCCAGAGCCCTGGCGCTTCGTCGCTTTCCTGGCTTTGTTCCCGGCGGTCGCCGAAGGTCTGCACATCACCGGCGAGGGAGCGGACAGGGGTAAAGGCGTTCGAGATGACCGGAGCTGTCTGCGCAATGAGGAGTGCAAGCGAAAGCGCAATGAAGATCGCGAGCGCCAGTCGGCGCATCGGGCGCTTGCGTCGTCCTGCTTGGCCAAACCCAGCCATGGGCGCCGATCCTCACTCACCACACCGGACCCTTCTGTCCGGATTTTTCCGGTGGGCCCCACTTCTATCCAGCGCGCATCGTTTCAAACGCCGTGCCGTTCAGGTTAACCCGCCTGCTTCAAGGCCGTGTTTCCTTAGACTTCCGGGCACAAGACCGATTGCATCTTTGGATAATTCTCTAGCACCACACCGCAGCCATTGACCACACAACGCAGCGGGTCGTCAGCCAGCATAACTGGTAATTTCGCTTGCTCCCGGATGCAAACATCGAGGTTGCGCAACAGCGCGCCGCCGCCCGTCAGAACGATGCCGCGATCAACAATATCCGCGGCCAACTCCGGCGGCATGGCCTCAAGCGCCATTTTCACCGCATCGATGATTTCGCCGACCGGTTCCTTGAGAGCATCGGAGACAATAGCCTCGTTGACCTCGGTTTCGATCGGGACGCCATCCAGGGTGCCGCGACCGCGCACCGTGATCGCCATGCCGGTCCCGTTTTCCGGTGCCATGGCCGTGCCGATCTCTTTCTTGATCCGCTCCGCGCTCATTTCACCGATCAGGATTTTCTGTTCGCGGCGGAGGTGGTTCACGATGGCCGAGTCCATCTTGTCGCCGCCAACCCGCACCGACCGGGAATAGACGATCCCACCAAGCGACAGGACCGCCACTTCAGCGGTGCCCCCGCCGATATCGACAACCATGGAGCCCGCGGGGTCCTCGATGGGCAGACCGGCGCCGATGGCAGCGGCCATGGGCTCTTCGATGAGTTTCACGTCGCGGGCACCAGCGGCGAGCGCCGATTGGTGAATGGCCCGTCGCTCGACACTGGTGGCCGAGCTTGGAACGCAGATGATGATGAGCGGGGAAACAAAGGCGCGCCGATTATGCACTTTCCGGATGAAGTGCTTGATCATCTCTTCGGCGACTTCGAAGTCGGCAATCACGCCATCGCGCATGGGGCGGATGGCTTCCATGTTGACGGGTGTCTTGCCCAGCATCTGCTTGGCCTGGTCGCCCACCGCATACACGATCTTGCGCCCGCCCTGGGTCATGTAGGCGACAACCGACGGCTCATCGAGTTGGACGCCCTGACCCTTGACGTAGACCAGCGTGTTCGCCGTGCCGAGATCGATCGCCATGTCGGTGGACAGCATGCCCAACAGGGAACCAAGCATGATGGTCTTCGCCTTCTTGACGCGGTTAACGGTGTGTCACCCGAAGCGTGAATTCACGCTCTACCAACACTCTGGCACAGGTGCCCTTTAAATGGCGTTAAGGCAAGAAACTGGCGCATACAGACGGTACGATACGTACGATTAGAGCGTTTTCCCTGATTTGAAAGCCCTTTTGGGCGACCGCCGCACGTGCAATTACCCAAGCAACATCAGCGCACTATCAAAGCGTACGCTTCGTACTTTTAGGTTTGATTAACTTTGTACGGATCGGTCACCCTCACGCGGCAATCCGTTTCTTCCGCCGCGCCTCCAGCTTGTTGACCGCGTGCACATAGGCCATGGCCGCTGCCACCAGCGTATCGGGATCAGAGCTCCGGCCGGTCGCCATGATGCCCTCACCGTTCAGCCGGACCGAGACATCCGCCTGCGCATCCGTGCCGCCGCTCACAGCGTGGACCTGGAACAGGTCGAGTTGCCCCGTGTGGGGTACCATTGCCTTGATCGCATTGAACACTGCATCGACGGGACCGTTCCCGCGCGCGATGGCAAACGTCGCCTCGCCATCGATTTCCAAGTCGATTTCCGCCGTTTGTGGACCATCGGTCCCCGCCACCACACGCAGCCTGAGAAACTTGATCCGCTCGCCTTCGAGGCTGAGTTGGCTGTCAACGATCGCGATTATGTCGTCATCGAAGATATGCTTCTTCCGGTCCGCCAGGTCCTTGAACCGCTTGAAGGCGTCATTCAGCGCCTCATCGTCCAGTTCGTAGCCGAGGCTGACCAGCTTGTCCTTGAACGCATGCCGCCCCGAATGCTTACCCATGATGAGGGACGTTTTCGATACGCCCACATCTTCCGGGTCCATGATCTCGTAGGTCTGGGCATTCTTCAGCATGCCGTCCTGGTGGATACCGCTCTCGTGGGCGAAGGCGTTCTTGCCGACGATGGCCTTGTTGTACTGCACAGGGAACCCGGTGATGCG
The DNA here is from genome assembly GCA_038745855.1 of Pseudomonadota bacterium. Lineage (GTDB taxonomy): Bacteria > Pseudomonadota > Alphaproteobacteria > Caulobacterales > Hyphomonadaceae > UBA5336. Next base: position 20,303 of record JBCDLC010000014.1, read on the forward strand.
GCTCACCATCTGGCTCGCGCGCGCCAGCTTTTCCGACGCGATGTGCGTGCTGAACGGCAGCGTGTCGTTGCGCACGCGGAGCGCCATGACGACCTCCTCAAGCGCGGCATTTCCCGCCCGCTCGCCGAGCCCATTGATCGTGCACTCCACCTGGCGGGCCCCATTGGCGACGCCAGCCAGTGAGTTTGCCACCGCCAAGCCCAGATCATTGTGGCAATGGGTCGACCAGATCACCTTGTCGCTGCCCGTCACGGTTTCGCGCAGTTTCCGGATCAAGGCGCCAAACTCCTCAGGATGGGAGTATCCGACCGTATCGGGCACGTTGATCGTCGTTGCGCCCGAGGCGATCGCGGTATCGATACACCGGCAGAGGAACTCGAACTCGGTTCGGGTGGCGTCCTCCGCACTCCATTCCACATCGTCGGTGTAATTCCGAGCCTGGGTGACCGAGCGGCCGACGGCTTCCAGCACGGCGTTGGGCCCCATCTTCAGCTTGTGCTTCATGTGCACGGGGCTCGTGGAAATGAACGTATGGATCCTGGGCCTCGCCGCATGGCGCACGGCCTCGCCACACCGGTCGATGTCGCTCGGCGTGGACCGGGCGAGCCCGCAGATCACAGCCGCGCTCGACCGTTTCGCGATCTCGCTGACGCACTCGAAATCCCCTGCAGAGGCAGCTGGAAACCCGGCCTCGATGATGTCGACCCCCATATCCTCAAGGAGTTCGGCCAGTTCGAGCTTCTCGCGCAGGGTCATCGAGGCGCCGGGGCTCTGCTCGCCATCGCGCATGGTTGTGTCGAAGATCAGGACGTCTGTCTTGGGATCGGTCATGGAACTGGCCTGGGATTGTGAACGTGGAACGGTGTCTCTGTTCCCCTGGCCGCGTGCCAATCCCTACTGGATCGCATGCCCCGGCCAGGGGCCCATAAGCAGGAGGCTGCCGAGGGCAGGGCGTCTGGCGCCCATTCGAGGCAAGTGCGTTCTCATGCGCCTGAAAATGCCATGGGCGCGTAGCGTGTCAATGCTCAAGGTCGCTCGAAACGGGTATAATTTTAGGGGTCCGCCTTTACCCGTCGCCTGGCGAAAAGCGCGAGAATGATCCAGACGGCAACAGCCCCGACCGCCGCGGAGACCGCAAGGATCGGGCGGCCGCCAAGGGCAGACAGGACGCTTTGGCCCGCAAACGTCACCAGCACCAGCTTCGGAATGACGCCCACGGCCAACCCGGCGAGATAGTGACTGAACCGCGCCTGGCTCACGCCGAAGGCCATATTCACCAGAAGGAACGGGCCGGTCGGCACGTTTCGGACGATGGCGCTTGCGAGGAAGCTGTTTCGGCCGATGAACGACGACAGGCGATTGGCAAAGTTCCCGCCGTATCGCCGCACCGCTTTCTCGCCCACGAGGCGGCCGATCCAGAATGTCAGCGTGCCCGATGCGAGGGTCGCCAGCCACGCATAGGCAAAGCCGACGATGGGTCCGAAGGCGACAACGGCCATCCCGATCAACAGGAATTGCGGAACGCCGAAAAACGCACAGACGATGAAGGCTCCGATGAGCGCAGGCAGGCCCCACGGCCCTTCGGCCAGGCGGGCGATCGTGCCCTGCATCTGGTCGAGATTGCCGAAGGCGCCCGTTTTCCCCACAAGGAAGACGGCGATGACCAGGGCGAACAGCGCAAGAGAGACCAATACGGTCCGGGTCGCAGTATCGTCGAGCCGGCGAAGAAAGCGTGGGATCATGCCCATGCGCGCCATTGGGCAAGCCCCCAACCCCCGGTCAAGCTGCTTTATGCTTTGATCTGGTTGTTTCCTTGATCCCCCGCTGGGCTTCGGGCTGTCGCCCTTCGCTACGCGATGGATCGGGTTCAAGACTGCTGTTCTTTCCCGGTCTCTGATGGCGCGCTGTGCCGCTGAACGTGGTGCCACGAGCCGCCCACAGCTGTAGGATAACTTCTGCCCTATCCACGCCACGCGCCCTGTAATCGTTGCAAAAACCCGGCGCTTATCCGACCGATCCGCGCCCGTGATAAGCTCCCCACAAATGTCGAACATCACCGACACCATCGAAGCGCTCCGCCCGTTCGGCGAGCAGCTGTATACCCGCGTGCTCGGCCGCGATGATCTCCATCTCGCGCCCGACTTTCTCACGCGCGCGGCGGCCGCACGCCTCAAGGCCGGCATCGCCATGCTCGAGTCCTGGATCCGCCGCATGCTGATCCTCCTCGCCCTGGAAATCGAGCCCACCCTCTCAAACGACGACCACCCCCACATCCGGTACTCCCGAGAGCGCACCCTCTCTCCACCCAAGCAGTCCCTCCGCATCTTCCCCAGCGGTGCCCCCTTCGACCGCACCCGCATCGAAGCCCTCAAGGCCGCCGCAAAAGCCAGATCCCAATCCTATCCCGGCCACACCCAGCAAAGCGGCCCCATAGACGCCGCCCCCCTCCTCAATCGTCTCGCGGCCCTCAAGGCCCTGATCGACGACCCCGCTGCTCGAGCCCGGCGCCTGGCCTACCACCTCGCCCGCCGCCGCCCCGGTCTCCTCAGGGCGCCCCCTTACAGAGGCCCCCACAGCGGCCAACAATTCGGCACCGAACCCGGAGCCCTCCACGACAGTTTCGCCGTCGCCATCCTCGAACAAAGCCGAGCCAGACCCCCACCCCTGGGCCGAGCCCCCAACAACAGCCCCAGAATCCGCCAGCTCTAACCCGCGCCCGGAAACGCGACCGGCTGCCAGGAACCCAAGAAAAGCCGTTCCCTAATCGCCCACGCGTTCGAAGATTGCCGCCAAGCCCTGGCCGCCGCCGATGCACATGGTCTCCAGCCCATAGCGGGCTTCTCGGCGATCCATTTCGTGGAGCAGGGTCGTCAGGATCCGGACCCCGGTCGCGCCCACGGGGTGGCCGAGGGAAATGCCGGATCCGTTCACATTGATCCGGTCGTGGTCGTCCGCGCCGAGATCCAGCGCCTTTGTGCAGGCCAGCACCTGGGCCGCAAAGGCTTCGTTGAGTTCGATGAGGTCGATATCGGCCAGGGTCAGGCCAGCGGTTTTCAGGGCCTTTTCCGTGGCCGGGACGGGGCCGATGCCCATCCGGTTCGGCTCGACCCCCGCAAGACCCCAGGCGGCCATGCGGGCGAGGGGCTTCAGCCCTTCTCGTTCGGCGATATCGCGGGTCGTGAGGATGCAGGCGGCGGCGCCATCATTCTGGCCCGAAGCATTACCGGCCGTGACGGTGGCAGCGGGGTCGGTTTTGCCCATGATCGGCCTGAGGCTGGAAAGTTTGTCCAGTGAGACGTCGGGGCGAACATGTTCGTCGCGATCGACGACGGTCTCGGATTTCCTGGATTTCACGGTGACGGGGACGATCTCCTGGGCGAAGCGGCCGTCTTCCATCGCCGCCGCCGCCCTCTGGTGGGATGCGTGGGCCAGTTGGTCCTGCTCTTCACGGGTGATGCCATAGTCGGCGCGCAGGTTTTCGGCGGTCTCGATCATCCCGCCGGGGACGGGATAATGCGCACCGCCAGCAGTGACTCGGCCCCGGGTCAGCCCGTCCTGGAGCATCAGTCCACCGGCTTGGACGCCCCAGCGATGCTCGACAGTGTAGAAAGGTGCGCGGCTCATGGATTCCGCGCCCCCCGCGATCACCAAGTCGCTTCCGCCACTTGCGACCTGGAGGATGCCGTAGATCACCGTCTGGAGGCCGGAGCCGCATCGCCGGTCAATCTGCAGGCCACAGGCTGTGGTCGGCAGGCCGGCATCGAGGGCGACCATTCTGCCGAGGGCGGGGCTCTCCATGGTTGGGTAGCAATTGGCGAAAAGGACATCGTCGACCAGGCTGGCATCGAGCCCTGTCCGGGTCATGATGTCTGTCACCACTGCAGTGGCCAGGGTGTGCATCGGCACGGATTTGAAGCTGCCGCCAAAGCCGCCAACGGCCGTCCGCCGGGGCTCGCAGATCACCACGTCGCGCATGTCTTGGACCTCCTGAAAGTGCCCGCCACCCTATGGCGGAAACTGTCGGGAGGTCGACCCCTCGCCAACCTCTCGGCTGACTAACCCGCGAAGGCCTTCTCGATGACGAAATCAGCCGGTGCCGCATTCGAGCCTTCGACAAAGCCGCGGGCCTCGAGGAGCGTCTTGATATCCTGGATCATCTCGTTTGATCCGCAGATCATCACCCGGTCGATCGCCGGATCCAGCGGTGGAACATCGAGGGCCTGGCAAAGCCCGCCATTCTCGATCAGCGTGGTAATGCGGCCCTGGACAGGATACTCGGGTGTTCGTGTGCAGCTCGTGAAATGCCTCAGCTGCTTGGTGGCTTCCTCGCCAACGAGCGGGTCGGCCTTGGCGGCGCTTACGGTCTCGAAGCCGTAGGCCAGTTCAGCTTCCAATCGGCAGGTGTGGGTGGTGTAGACTTCTTCGAACTTCGAATAGGTCTCAGGCTCCCGCACGAGGCTGGCGAAAGGGGCAAAGCCGGTTCCGGTGGAGAACATCCAGAGCCGCTTGGCCGGGGTAAGGGCGTCAAGGACGAGGGTGCCCGTAGGCTTTCGGCCGAGAACGACCTTGTCGCCGGGCTGGATTTTCTGAAGGCGCGAGGTGAGCGGGCCGTCGGCAACCTTGATGGAGAAAAATTCCAACTCTTCGTCCCATGCGGGAGAAGCGACGGAATAGGCCCTGAGAAGCGGTTTGCCGTCTTCCTTGCGCAGACCGATCATGACGAATTCGCCCGAGCGGAACCTGAGGCCCGCCGGCCGCGTGATCCGGAACTTGAAAAGACGGTCGGTATAGTGGTGGACCGAGAGAACGGTTTCTTCGGTCGGTGCATTCGGATTTGGCTTTTTCGCGGGCGCGGTCTGTGTGTCGGGCATGGTTCCGTTCTTTCGAGCTTCCCGTCCCAATTGCGCCTCGTTCTCAAAAAAGACAAGTCGGCGAACGGTGAATTTAGTTCTGCTGAATAAAGGCCGCTCTTTCAGCCAGCGCTTTTTTACAGCCAGCGCTTTTTCAGGCCGCGCTGGCACCGGCAGCGACGAAGGCGACGATGGTGAGGATTCCGAGGATGAGATTGCGGATCTCGCGAACGGTTTGCTTGCCTTGGTCCATAGTCAACAATTCACCCCGATATCTGGGCCAGTGCAAGGAGTGATTGGGGCAATCGCGCCCATTTCTGGCCGGTTTGGCCGAAGGCTGCGCCAAGGCACATGAATGGCGTTTAAACGCCGACGATTTCGCCCCGCACCGCTTCGCGCCGGACCCAATCGATGAAGGCGCGCACGTCCGGGCTGAGGTGGCGCCCTTTGGGCCAAACGAGCCAATAGGCGAACTCGATCGGTGTCGTCCCGTCGGCAAATGGGGCAACCAGGCGGCCAGCGTCGAGGTCGGTTGCGGCGATCGCGCGCTTTGCAAGGGCAACGCCTCGTCCGTTCACCGCAGACTCGATGACGAGGACAGCCTGGTTGAAACGGGGCCCCCGGTCGCCATCCACGCCGCTCACGTTGCGCGCCCGGAGCCAGCTTGCCCAATCGGGGCAGGAGGGGTCTTTTTCGGGGCTCTCATCGTGGATCAAGGTGTGGGCATGGAGATCTTCCGGCCGGTGCAAGGGGTCGGGACCCTCAAGAAGAGCAGGGGAACAAACAGGAAGAACGGTTTCGTCCATGAGCTTTTCCGATTTCAACCCGTCATAATGGCCCCGGCCATATCGGATTGCGAGGTCCGCATCGGCGGTGTTGAAATCGGTGAGCTGCATATCGGCCGACACCCAGGCCTCAATGCCTTCATGGGTCTGGTGGAAGAGCTCTAGACGCGGGGCCAGCCACTTCGCTGCGAAACTGGGCGCGCAAGACACCATGACCCGGCCCTTGCGTGCAGGGGCCCGCATGACCCGTCCGGACTCGCCGATTTTCTCGAACGCATCCCTCACCAGAGGCAACGCGGCCTGGGCAGCGTCGGTGAGCAAGACTGATCTGCCAGTGCGCTTGAACATGGGCGTGCCGGCATAGTCCTCGAGTTGGCGGATCTGCTGCGAAATCGCCCCGGGTGTGACGTTCAATTCCTCCGCTGCCTTGGTGAAGGACAGACGGCGGGCGGCCGCTTCGAAGGCGCGAAGGGCGTTGAGCGGTGGAATGCGGTCTGACGTATCGTCCATTCGGGCTTAGTTTTTCTGAAAGGTCGTCTTAGGGGTGTCGCCTTGCTGGCGAAGCGTCAAGAGCCAATCTCTCGCTCTCACGAAAAGGCTTCACACATGCGTCCAGACTTCAAAGATCCTATCGCCCGGAGCGGCGCAGGGTTGTCCGGCTCTCTTACGGGCTCCGTGTCGCTCGTAGGCGCCGGGCCTGGCGATCCAGATCTGCTGACGGTCAAGGCGCTCAAGGCGATCGAGGCAGCGGACGTTATCTTCCACGACCGCCTGGTATCGGACGAAATCCTCGCCATGGCACCGGCCGGGACTGCGCTTGTTCCTGTCGGCAAGTCGAAGGGAAACCATTCCGTCCCGCAGACGCAGATCCATACCCTGATGATCGAAGCCGCCTCAGCGGGTCTGAATGTCGTGCGTCTCAAGGGCGGCGATCCCTTCATCTTCGGCCGGGGCGGCGAAGAGCGCGATGCAGTCCAGGCCGCTGGCATCCCCGCCACGGTCATCCCAGGGATTTCCTCAGCGCTTGGGTGTGCCGCAAGCACGGGTATTCCACTAACCCACAGGGATCACGCGCAGTCGGTGACCTTTGTGACTGGACACGCCCAGAGCGCCGCGAGCGCAGGACAGAGCGAAGCTGGCGAGCGCGTGCCCGATCTCGACTGGACGGCGCTCGCCCGGACGAACCAGACCGTCGTGGTTTTCATGGGTATCGGGACTGCCGCAACGATTGCCGACCGGTTGACCGCCGCGGGCCGGTCTGCCGACACGCCGGTCGCAGTTATCGAAAATGGCACGCGGGCGAATGAGGTGACCGTCCGCGGGACCTTGGGCAACCTGGCAGACATCATCAAGGCCGCCGGTATCAAAGGTCCGGCTCTGCTGGTGATCGGGGAGGTTGTGACCGCGCAGGGTAAAGTCTCGACGTCTGCGACTCCGGAGCCGGTCGCCAATGCAGTGGCCGCCGCTGAACGCGCGAATGTGCTGGCATCGAGTGTGCTGGCATGACGTCCGTACGGCCAAAGCTCAAGCCGGCTGTCCCGAAGGCGGTGACGGCGTGGGATACAGCGACAGGCGCCGTGGTCTACAGGGCCGCAGATGGCACGTGGAGCCGGGAGCCCGCCGAACTCGCCATTTACACAGGCGAGGAAGCGGACAAGGCCTTGCTCGAGGCGCTCGCAGAAGAGGGCGCTGTCACCGATCCGTACTTCATGGAAGTGACCGAAGACGGCGCGATTGCAGGTCGGGAGACCCTGCGCGAGACGATCCGGGCAAGGGGACCGACCGTTTCCTATGGCCATGCAGCCTTGAAGGGGATTTCGTGATGGCGGCGCCAGCGGTGAGCAAACTCACGATTTACGGGGATGATGTCTCAGGGAACTGTCTGAAGGTTCGCTGGACGGCAGAGCACCACGGGGTCGACTTCGATTGGGTGAAGATCGACGTCTTTGCGGGCGACGCACAAACCGATGATTTTCTCGCAATCAATCCGATCGGCTTGGTGCCCTTGGCGCGGTGGCCCGACGGACGGTCATTGCCGGAGTCGAACGCGATCATGCTGTATATGGCCGAAGAGGCCGGCAGTGAATGGATCCCATCAAAGCCCTTCGAACGTGCACAAATGATGAGTTGGCTGTTCTGGGAACAGTATTCCCATGAACCATACATCGCGGTGCGCCGGGCGCGGCTGACCTATCGGGGGCTATCAGAGGATGAGCTTGATCCCGAACTCTACGCAAAGGGGCGCCGCGCACTCGGGATCATGGAGATGCAGCTAACCTATACCGATTGGCTTGTTGGTGAGGCGATGACACTCGCCGATGTTGCTCTGGTTGCCTACACCCGGGTGGCCCACGAGGGCGGTTTCGATCTCGCAGAATTTCCGGCAGTTCAGCGCTGGGTCATTCGCACAGAAGCGGCGCTTGGCCTTCCACATCTTCAGCAGGCGGCATGATGGCTGATTCCATGACGTTCCAGACACGCGAACCGAATATGTATCGCTATGACGAGTTCGATGCCGCGATTGTGGGCGAAAGGGTCGAACAGTTCCGTGGCCAGGTTGAAAGGCGGCTATCTGGCGAGCTGCTGGAGGATGAGTTCAAACCCCTGCGCCTTCAGAACGGGGTCTATCTGCAGCTCCACGCCTACATGCTTCGGGTTGCGATCCCCTATGGCCAACTGAGCCCGCGTCAGATGCGGCGGCTGGGCGAGATCGCTGACAGGTATGATCGGGGCTATGGGCATTTCACCACGCGCCAGAACATTCAGTACAATTGGGTCGCCCTCAAGGATATTCCCAGCGTTCTGGCGGAGCTGGCAGAAGTCGAGATGCACGCCATTCAGACATCGGGCAACTGCATCCGGAATGTGACCAGCGACCACTTTGCGGGTGCGACAGCCGATGAGCTGATGGATCCTCGGCCCTGGTGCGAAATCATCCGGCAGTGGAGCACATTCCATCCGGAATTCGCGTTCCTTCCCCGGAAGTTCAAGATCGCCGTGACGGCGGCTGAGCATGACCGGGCTGCGATCCGGGTGCACGATATCGGCCTGCATATTCGCAAGCGCGATGGCGTGGTCGGTTTCGAAGTCCATGTTGGCGGTGGGCAGGGCCGGACCCCACACATCGCTGCGATGGTGAATGATTTTGTGCCCGAAACCCAGATCCTTGATTACCTCGAGGCGATCATGCGGGTCTACAACCGGTTCGGTCGCCGCGATAATAAATACAAGGCCCGGATCAAGATCCTCGTGACGGAATTGGGGGCGGAGGAGTTCACCCGCCAGGTGGAGGAGGAGTATGCCGCCCAGACGCCAACGGAGAAGATCGATCTTCCCCAAGCGGAAATCGACCGCATTCACGCCTATTTCGCGCCGCCTGCTTTCGGGAAGAAACGAAAGGTCTCGAAGCTGTTCGAGAAGGCCAAGGCGAGCGATCCGGATTTCGCACGGTGGTGCAAGGTCAACCTGCACCCTCACAAGAAAGCGGGATACACTTCAGTCACGATCAGTTTGAAGCCAGTGGGCGCCCCTCCGGGTGATGCGACCGGGGAGCAGATGCGCCGGATTGCGGATCTCGCCGAGAATTACGCATTCGGAGATATCCGGGTGACCCATGCGCAGAATATTGTCTTTCCGCATGTGGCGCTGACGAACGTTCACGCGCTCTATCAGGCCTTGGTCGAGGCCAAGCTGGCGACGGCGAATGAAAGCCTGATCACAGACATGATCGTGTGCCCGGGACTGGATTACTGCAACTTGGCCAATGCGCGCTCGATCCCCATGGGACAAGCGGTGCAGGAGGTCTTTGCCGATCCGGACCTGCAGGTGGATATCGGCAAGTTGCACATCAACATATCGGGCTGCATCAATGCCTGCGGCCACCACCACGTGGGCCATATCGGCATCCTGGGTGTCGATAAGAAGGGCGAGGAGTTCTACCAGATCACGCTGGGCGGGCGGGCCGATGAGAAGGCGGTTGTCGGCGCAATGGCAGGACCGGCCTTGCGGTTCGAGGATGTGCCTCCGGCCCTGAAGCGGGTTATCGATCGCTACAAGGATCTGCGGGAAACGACAGACGAGCCGTTCATCGAGACGCTGACGCGGCTGGGGCCTGACGCGTTCAAGGAGGCCCTTTATGCCTCTGATTAAAGCTGGCGAGCAGGTTGAAAATGCCTGGTCCCATGTGACCGACGAAGAGGACATCCCCCCGGGTGGGCAGGTGACCGTGAGCGTGTCTCGGTTCCTGGAAACGGGGCCAGACGGCTTTCAAAGGAACACGGCTGTTGGCGTGCGTCTGCAGCCCGCCGATGAGCCGAAGGATCTGCTTCCACATATTGAACGATTGTCACTGATCGAGGTTGATTTTCCTAAATATACCGATGGGAGAGGGTTTTCTCAGGCTCAACTCCTTCGCCGGCGCTATGGTTATGCCGGTGAATTGCGGGCCGTTGGTCACGTCTTGCGCGATCAGATTCTCTACATGCACCGTTCAGGCTTCGACGCTTTCGAGACGAGCCGTGCTGAATTACCTGCAGCGCTCGACGCTTTGGCTGAGTATTCAGCCTTCTATCAACGCGCTGCCGATGGAGCCAAACCCGTGTTTGCCGCCCGTCGCGCCACTGGAGCATGATCTTGATGCCCTATGCCGACAGCGGTGCGATGGTTCTCGAGCGGACAGATGACACGCTGCACCGCTTGAACAGTGAGCTGCGCCTTGCGTCCGCGCAGACGATTTTGAGGGCGTCCATCCTGCGCGAATGGGGCGGACGGGTCACCTATGTGTCGAGCTTTGGCGCTGAGAGTGCTGTCATGCTCGCGTTGATTGCGGATGTTCAACCGGATCTGCCGATTGTCTTCCTCGAGACCGGCATGCACTTCCCCCAGACGCTGAGCTACAAGAAAGCGCTCATCGACACGCTGGGGCTGACCAATGTTCTCGACATTCCGCCAAACGAGACGGAGCGGGCGGTCCTGGATCCCAAGAACACCCTCTGGAAAACCGATCCCGATGCGTGCTGCGCGCTTCGCAAGGTTCGTCCGCTGGAGCCGGCACTCGAAGGCTTCGATGCCTGGATCACGGGACGGAAGCGTTTCCACGGCGGCGAGCGCATGGCTCTACCGGTGTTCGAGCATGCCGGTGACCGGTTCAAGGTCAATCCGTTGGCCAGTTGGACCCAGGATGACGTGACCCGCTTCTTCAAGCAGCGGAATCTCCCAGCCCACCCCTTGGTGGCCCAAGGATATCCATCAATCGGTTGCTGGCCGTGCACGCAGCCGGCGTCTGACCCTGGTGATATCCGGTCTGGGCGTTGGTCTGGCCGGGACAAGACCGAATGCGGTCTCCACGTTGAGAAAGCCGAGCGTCCCCGGGTTTTCTGAGCCTGGTCGAGCGCTGGGTCTGGAAATACCTTGCTCATTCACTGTCAGGATCGATGAACCGGCTTTCGGCAACACCCATTCCATCTCCCGGTTCCTGGACAGGCTCGGGCTGGTCTGCGGGGGGAGACTGGATGGGCTTTACACTCGGAACGGCCAACGCGCTGTTCGCGGGTTGCGCAGGAGCCGCAGGTTCCGAACGCTCCGCTCGCGTTTCCCGGTTGGGGGGGATGTCTTCGCTGATCACGGTTGTTGCGGGCACGCTGTCCTCACCGCCGGGGACGTTGAAATCCCAGTCTGCGAGGGCCCGCGCCATGGCGGTTGTTTCCTCTGCAAAGGCGCCCACGCGGGCATCAGGCCATGCGCTGGCCTTTGCGATCACCAACCCGTTGGCTGGGTCGACGTAGATGAGTTGTCCATAGGCGCCTGACGCCTGGAAGGTGCCGTCGGCACGGGTCCACCATTGGTAGGCGTAGCCCAATTCAGGGTCGGGGTGGACGTTTCCGCGCATCAGATGCGGTTCGGTGGATCTTGTCGCTTGCGCGACCCAGTCTGCTTGAACGAGACGTTCGCCATTCCAGGCACCATCCTGCGCCATGAACCAGCCAAAACGTGCCCAATCGCGAAGCGTGGCATTGAACATGGCACCGCCGATTTCAGCACCATCTTCCCCGGGCGCATCCAGGATCCAAGCTGCATTGTACCGCATGCCGAGGGGCTGCCAGAGCGCTTCGGAGAGATAGTCGGCGGCTGTTTTCCCGCTCACGCGCCGAATGAGTTCCAGGAGGAGCTGCGTTTCTGCCGTGTTGTAGTTGAAACGGGTCCCGGGCTCGGCGCCGCGCGGGAACGAGAGCGCAAGATCAAAGGCCGACCGTTCAGCGGTGATCGGCGCGTCGGTGAGAAAAGTCACGCTGTCGTTCATCGACTCGCGATCGAAATCGACGCCGGAGGCCATTTGCAGTGTCTGCTCGATCGTCACGCCGTCATAAGCCGTGCCTCGAACCTCTGGGAGATACTTCGACAGCGGATCGGAAACGCTCTCGATAAGCCCATCCTCGAGGGCCACGCCCACCATGGTGGATGTGATCGATTTTACAACGGACCAGGTGGTGAAGAGGGTGCCTGGGCCATATCCCGGCGCATAAGACTCATGGGCGATTACCCCGTCCTTCAGCACCACAAGGCCCAACATGTTCTGGGTTTCGTAGAGGGCTTCGATTGTCCGGGCCTCGCCGTCGACTGAAAACGTGAAATCTGCCAACAGGCCATCGCGCTTTTGCAATGGCTCGGCCTCTGGGGCCGCTTCGACCGTGCGCGTTGGGAACACCTCTGACATCGCGCCGTTGAGCCAGGATCGGGCGTCCACATCCTGCAGGACTTCGCCCCGGACCATGGCGTCCTTTGGCAGCGGGACGTAGTAGGCATACAGGCCGATGGCTGCGAAGGCGCCGAAGATGGCGGAGGCCAACGCAATCATCGGATATCGCAGTTTGAACATTGGCAACGCGCTCCTGGGTATCACTCGCGACCCCCTACCGTGTCTCTCGCAGGAATCCCAGAAATTCACGCAGGCGCTGGTCGACGTGAAACCCGCTCATGGGGGAATCGTCGCAGGTTGGCCTTGCCAACGGAGCATTTCCCTGACCAGCTTGGAACGGGAAAACGCGTGCGTTCCAGCGCCGTCGGATGGGAGGACCCGCCAAATGAAACGATCACTCATGGGTGCAGCCCTCGCGGGCCTGTTGCTTGTCGGCCCGGGTTACGCAGACGCCCAAGGAGAGGGCCCCACGGCGGCGCCGCGCTTTACCGCTGAGACCGTTTTCACGCTGGAATACGCCGACGACCCGCAGATTGCCCCCGATGGCCGGAGCCTCGTCTACGTCCGCAAGTCCATGGACCGGATGAAGGATCGTGTTGTCGGGGACATCTGGACGATAGACCTGGAGACGGGTGCCCATGCTCCATTGATCACCGCGGAGGGAACACTGTCGCGTCCCCGCTGGTCGCCGGACGGGTCTCAGATCCTTTATGTGGCCCCAGGGGAGGCGGGTGTGGATCTTCGGGTCTTCCTTGTGGACGCAGGACGGAGCTTTTCTCTTGGCCAGTTCGATGAAGCCCCGAGCGGCGCGGCGTGGTCGTCGGACGGTCAGCGGATTGTATTCTCGGCCTTTGTTGCAGGTGAGGCGCCAAGCTTTGCGACACCGATTGCGGCACCCAAGGGAGCAGACTGGGCCGAACCGGTTCGTGTCTTCGACGATATTGGCATCCGCTACGACGGCGCCGGCTATCTCAGGGAAGGAGCCAGCCAGATCTTCGTGATCCCGGCCGAGGGTGGCAGCCCGAGACAACTCACCAACAGTGAAAACGGATTCTCATCGCCCCAATGGCTCGGGAATGGCGCATTGATCATCGAGGGAAACGAGGCCGAGGATCCCGATCTCGATCCGATCGAAAGCGACCTCTACCGGCTAACGATCGGGACCGGTGACATCGTACAACTCACAGATCGGGACGGTCCGGATACGGGTGCTGCTGTATCGCCGGACGGTCGTCAGATTGCCTATGTTGGCTTCACTGACGAGGTGAAAGCCTATCAACAAGCCGATTTGTTCGTGATGGACGCAACCGGTGGACCGCCGCGGAACTTGTCCGCCGAGTTTGACCGGAGCATCGGGGCCATCGCCTGGTCTGCGGACGGAGAGTCCGTGATTGCCCACGTTGATGATAGCGGTGCGGGAACACTGGTGCGCTTCAGCAGTGACGGCCGCAGCGTGGATCAGATCGTCAGCGATCTCGGCGGAACGTCTATTGGGCGACCCTACTCGGGCGGCGCCTTTGATGTTGGCGCTGTGCAGGAACGGCGACGGCGCCGGGCCAGACCGGTGATCGCCTATACGCAGATGTCACCGGACCGTCCGGCGGAAATCGCCGTGATTCGAAACGGCGGTGCGCCGGAGACGTTGACCCGGCTCAACGAGGATGCGCTTGGCCATGTCGCCCTGGCCGAGATCGAGGCGTTTACCGCGACCTCGCCTGTCGGCGACTTGCCAATCGAGGCCTGGATCGCGCTTCCGCCCGGCTTCGAAGCCGATGGCACCTATCCAATGATCATTGAAATTCATGGTGGTCCTTTCGCCATGTACGGTCCAAGCTTTGCTGCGGAAATCCAGCGTTTCGCGGCAGAGGGCTACGTCACGGTTTACGCCAATCCGCGGGGATCGACCGGCTATGGCGAGGGGTTCGCCCAGGAGATCAATCTCGCTTATCCGGGCCATGACCACGACGATCTGATGGCGGTGGTCGATGCACTGATTGCAAAGAACTATGTCGATCCCGGGCGGCTATTCATCACCGGAGGATCCGGCGGCGGTGTTCTGACAGCCGATGCGGTGAGCAAAACGGACCGCTTCGTGGCTGCGGCGTCGATCAAGCCTGTGATCAACTGGACAACGATGGCACTGGCCGCAGATAGCAATGTCTATTTCGCAAAGTACTGGATGCAGGCCATGCCGTGGGAAAACCCCGAGCGGTATTGGTCTTTGTCGCCCATCTCCCGGGTTGGGAATGTCAAAACGCCGACGCTTATGATGGTTGGTGAGGAAGACTGGCGGACGCCAACCTGGGAAGCCGAGCAGTTTTATACAGCGCTGAAACTTCAGGGCGTTGATACGGCCCTCATCCGTATTCCGGGGGCTAGCCACTCGATTGCATCTCGTCCGTCGCTGTTGAATGCCAAGGTCGACAACATCATGGGGTGGTTTGCGAAGTACGACACGCCCCGTGCGGACCCCGTCGCGGGAACGCCCAACGCGGCCGAATGAGCGGCTCGCGCCCTATCGTTGCCCTCGGGCGCACCTTGTGCCCGAGGGCATTCAGAGCCTAAACCGACAGAGTCCGGCATCGAACAGGAGGAAACACGATGGCTGATCCGAAAACCGTCCATTTCAACGATCTAGAGACCCTCGCCGGCACCGAAGTCGGTGTGAGCGACTGGCACACGATCGATCAGGATCGAGTGAATATGTTTGCCGATGCGACAGGCGACCACCAGTGGATCCATGTCGATGTGGAGCGGGCAACGAAGGAACTCGGTAGTCCTATCGTCCATGGGTATCTCACGCTGTCCCTGTTACCGATGCTCGGACCGGAAGTTCTGCGCGTGGAAGGAACGACCCGCGGGATCAACTACGGCGCCAACAAGGTGCGTTTCACGAATATGGTGCCCGTCGGCTCGAAATTGCGGATGCGTCAGACCTGCAAGGAAGTGAACGACAAGGCCGGTGGTAAGCAGATGATTTCCGAATGTACCATCGAGATCGAAGGTCAAGATCGGCCAGCCTGTGTCGCCGAGACGATCACGGTGCTCTACGGCGGCTAGACCAGTGGTGCGGGCGTTCATAGGCGACCTGCTATCAGCCGCGATCGCCCGCATTTCCCGACACGTTTTCTCTCACTGGCCTTGGAACCGGCACTGGGAGGGCTAACACCTCTCCCCAGTGCAGTATCGAGAGATGGAGCCCATGACTGAAAGCCTGAAGATCACGCGGACCGATCGCGAATGGCGTGAAATGCTCACGGAAGAAGAGTACCGCGTGGGCGTTCGAGAAGGCACAGAGCGCGCGTTCACACAGGGCAATTTCGAGGGCGAGAAACGCCCGGGCCTCTATCATTGCAAGGGCTGCGATACGGCCCTCTGGTCCAGCGCGCACAAGTTCGACAGCGGCACAGGCTGGCCATCCTACTTCCAGCCGGCCGCGCCCGACGTCATCGCGACGAAGACCGATTTCAAGCTCGTCTACCCGCGCACGGAATGTCACTGCGCGATTTGTGGTCTGCACCAGGGCCACGTCTTCAATGACGGGCCACCACCGACGGGTCAGCGTTGGTGTATCAATGGCGTCGTGCTCGATTTTCGCCCGAGTGAGGATCCCTGACCGCTGGACATTTCCCTTCAGATGGTTTCGCTAGGGCGTGACATCCAAAGGGGAAAACATGAGACCCATCGCTCTTGTTTCGTTCACCGCCGCAATCTTGACGGCTTGCTCGGTCGCGCCGGAACCGGTCCCTGTCGAGGATGCAGCCATCGATGGTGGAACTGCGTCCGCTGAAACTTTCGAAAGCGTATCCATGCCTGAGACCCAACCCTCACCACCGATCGCAAAGCGTGATCCAAAGACAATCCAGCAAGTCGGGCGAACACGAACCGATCCCTATCAGTGGATGAAGGATGAGAACTGGCAGAAGGTGATGGCAGATCCTTCGGTTCTTCGCCCGGATATCCGAACATATCTTGAAGCGGAGAACGCGTATACGAAGGCGGTGCTCGAAGATCCGCTAACAGCGCTTCGAGACGAATTGTTCGAAGAGATGCGTGGCCGCATCAAGGAAGATGATCAATCACTGCCGAATGTGGATGGGCCGTGGGCCTATCTCACCCGCTTTCGCGAGGGGGGTGAGTATCCCATCATCGCGCGCAAGCCGGCGGCAGAGATTTATAATTCGAGTGCTGAGGACGAGATCCTGCTCGACGGGGACGCCATGGGCGCTGAAGAGGCGTATTTCAGTTTCGGCGCCGTCTCCCACTCGCCAGACCACCGGTATGTGGCCTATGCCACGGACACCCAAGGTAGTGAGTATTACACGATCCGGTTTCGCGACACCGAGACCGGAAAAGACTTGGATGACAGTATCGAGCGAACCTACGGGAGTTTCGTCTGGGCAAATGACAGCCGGACCATCTTCTGGGTCGAACGGGATGATAACGGCCGGCCCGTCGCAGTGAACCGGTACACGATTGGTGATCCTGACGGTGGCGCTGAAGTCTACCGCGAACCCGATCCGGGTTTTTTCGTTGGTGTGGAGAAAAGCCAGTCCGGCGAATTGGTGTTCATCAATGCCAATGATCACACAACTTCTGAAGTCCGTTTCTTCCCCGCCAGTGACATCGAACCATCGCCGACCCTCATCGCTGCGCGCGACCCCGGTGTCGAATATGATCCGGAACACTGGAATGATGGGCTGGTGATTTCCACCAATGAAGGCGGCGCCGTAGATTTCAAACTTGTGACGGCGTCTCTCGAGGCGCCTGGCCGGGACAATTGGCAGACACTCGTGCCCCATCGCCCTGGCACGCTGATCCTCGGCATGGAGGCGTTGAAAGATCACCTTATTCGCGTGGAGCGGACCGATGGCTTGCCGGTGATTGTCCTGCGAGACCGGTCAAGCGGCTCGGAAACGCCAATTCGTTTTGACGAAGCGGCCTACGATCTCGGGATCTCGACGGGCTACCAGTTCGACACGACCGTTTTCCGGTTCGACTATGCCTCGCCTTCAACGCCCGACCAGGTGTACGATTACGATCTCGCGACGGGCGAGCGCACGCTCCGGAAAACCCGCGATGTGCCATCGGGCCATGACGCATCCGATTATGTGGTTGAACGTCTCATGGCGCCCGCCCACGATGGCGAGACCGTCCCCGTCACCGTGCTGCGGCACACCGATACGCCGACCAATGGCACAGCACCTCTGCTGCTCTACGGTTACGGATCGTACGGGATTACAATCCCTGCCGACTTTCGGACGTCACGGCTGTCCTTGGTGGATCGCGGCTTCGTGTACGCCATTGTTCATCCCCGGGGATCAAAGGCGAAGGGTTACCAATGGTACCTCGACGGCAAGCTCGAGAAGAAGGAAAACACTTTTAAGGATTACATCTCCGCCGGACGACACCTGGTTGCGGAAGGCTATGGGTATGAGGGCGGGGTCGTCGGCTTAGGCGGTTCAGCGGGTGGTCTGCTCATGGGGGCTGCTGCAAACATGGACCCGGAACTCTTCGCGGGGATCATTGCGGCCGTTCCATTCGTGGATGTGATCAACACCATGTCTGATGAGTCTCTGCCGCTAACGCCGCCTGAGTGGCCAGAATGGGGAAACCCGATAACCGATGCCGAGGCGTATGATACAATCATCGCCTATAGCCCCTATGATCAGGTCTCCGAACGGCCCTATCCAGCGATGTTGATCACGGGGGGGCTCTCCGATCCGCGCGTGACCTATTGGGAGCCATCGAAGTGGGCTGCGAAATTACGTCATGAGGCACCGGATGCCGGGCCGTATTTCCTTCGGATAAACATGGAAGCGGGCCATGGCGGAGCATCTGGCCGGTTCGAGGGCTTGAAAGAAACAGCCATCGAATACGGATTTGCGCTCGCTGCGGTTGGCAAGGCTGATGGCGTCGCCTTGAAGTAGCGATATGACTGGACGGAGGTCCTACGCGTATCAAACTCTGGACCCGAGCCGCCCGCCCCACCAAACATCCTCACTCTTCCCTTCCCTCGCCCAACTTCGGCCGCACCTCTCGCCGACTTATTAATGGGCAGCGTCGCGGGTATGGGAGGAAGACGTGGACATCGTAAAACGCATTGGTTGGACCCTTGCTGCAGCGATGTTGGCCCTGTTGCTGTATGCGGCCGACGGCTACCGGGATGCGCTCCGCGATGCGCCGAAGCTGAAGTTACTCGCTCAGTCGATAATTGAGGATGGTCGCGGCCCGGGAAGCCTCACAGACTGGCAAGTCGAGGCCTTTCTCGCCGTTGAGGACCCCAGCTTTTTCGAGCATTCCGGTATCGATTGGTCGACGCCTGGTGCCGGGGCAGCGACGATCTCCCAATCGGTCTCAAAACGCGTCGCCTTCAAAGGGGGCCAGCCCGGGATCGGTAAGATCAGGCAGACGGCCTATGCGCTGGGTTTGGAAGAGAAGCTCGACAAGGAAGAGATCCTGGCTCTCTTCATGGACCTCACGCCCATGGGCGCAAAGGATGGGCTCTGGATCACGGGTGTCCACACCGCGAGTGAGGCTTTCTTCGAAGTCCCCGTGTCAAACCTCGAACCGCGCGATTTCCTGTCTCTGATCGCCGTCATGATAGCGCCTGGCGACCTCAAGATCGCTTCACCTGATGCGGCCTTGCAGCGACGCGTGTTGCGGATCGAACGTTTGCTGCGGGGCGATTGCATTCCGACCGGAAACGGCGACGTCTGGCTTGAGGGGTGCCGGGTGAGTTCCTGAACCGACCGGCCCGACAGCATCGCTCCATGCTTGCGAACGGCTTGCGAATATGGCCCTATCCCGTCTGACGACCGCTGGATGGAGCCTTCTGACATGCCAAACCCGGTAACGCTTGAAGCGGATTATCTTGTGGTTGGTGCAGGCGCCGTCGGTATGGCCTTCGTCGATACGATGTTGACGGAGACGGATGCCTCATTCCTGATGGTGGATCGTCATCATATGCCGGGTGGACATTGGAACGACGCCTATCCGTTTGTGCGTCTGCACCAGCCATCGGCCTACTATGGAGTAAACTCCACCGATCTCGGTTCGAACAGGATCGATACGTCTGGCCCGAACGAGGGGTTTTATGAACTCGCCAGTGGATCTGAAGTTTCCACGTACTTCGAAAAGGTTATGCGGGAACGGTTCTTGCCGTCTGGCCGGGTACAATTCTATCCCATGTGCAACTATTCCGGCGATGGAGCATTCGCGTCGCTGGTTTCCGACAAGCGATACAGCGTCCACGTGCGAAAGAAGACCGTTGATGGAACCTTTTTTCGCACATCTGTTCCGTCAACGCACACGCGCCCTTACGCCGTTGACGACGGCGTCGCTTGTATCGCACCAAACGAACTTCCGAAGCATGCCGGCGCGCATAAGACATACGCTATACTCGGCGGTGGAAAGACCGCGATGGATACGGGCGTCTGGCTTATGGGGAACGGCGCCGAACCGGAGGCAATAACGTGGGTGGTGCCGCGCGACTCCTGGCTGGTCAACCGGGAAGGGACGCAGCCGGGAGCTGAGTTTTTCGCCCAGTCCATGGGCGGTTTCGCCAACCAGCTTGAAGCCATGCGAGATGCGACATCGGTCGATGACCTGTTCGAGCGATTGGAGAAAGTTGGCCAGATGATTCGCATCGATCCCGACACGTGGCCATCGATGTTTCACTTCGCCACGATCTCGGAAGGGGAAGTGGCACAACTCCATCGCATCAAAAACAAGATCAAGGGCCGCAGGGTCGCGCAGGTTCAGTCCGGTGAACTCGTTCTGTCCGACGGGACGAGCGTGTCGATGCCGCCGGACACGCTTTACATTGATTGTACTGCTTCAGCGGTGCCGTTCAGCGAGGTCCGCAAAATACCGGTCTTCCAGCCAGACAAGATCGTCTTGCAAGCTGTCCGCGCACCGTTGGTCAGCTTCAGTGCAGCACTCATTGCGTTTGTAGAGGCGCACGTCGAAAATCTCGACGAGCAGAACCGACTTTGCTCGCCGATCGAGCTAGCAGACACGCCAGAGGATTGGTTGATGTGTTTTGCGAAGAACATGATCAATCAGAAGGCTTGGGGCGAGCACCCTGCGCTAAGACGCTGGCTGAGTAGTATCCGGCTAGATCCTTTCGCCGGCATGGTCAGGGCAGCGGCGGGTGCAACGCCAGAAAACGGCGCGATCATGAGCCGGATAGGGCAGGCTTCGATCCCTGCTGTTATGAACCTGCACAAACTTGCTGCTGAGGCAAAAGGTGGGTCCGTACCTGCTTGAGCGGTACGTATATCCGCGTCCCTATTTCTTGCGTCCACCGAGGACGGCGACCAGTTCTTCGACCATTTCCCGACGATTCTCAATGCTGTCCGACTGCAGGGCCTTGTCGACACAGGTCGATAAGTGATCGTCCAACACGACACCCTCTAAGCCGTTAAGCGCAGCTTTTATAGCTTGGATTTGGCGGACGATTTCGATGCAATATCGGCCTTCGTCGACCATGTTCGCAACGCCGCGGACCTGGCCTTCGATGCGCGCTAGTCTCTTGAGCGCTTTCGCTTTTGTTTCCGAGTTCATAGCATACCCTTTAGGGGTATTCTTATCAGGCGCCGATCAGCGTGGGAAGGATCACATCAGTACTTTCAGCGCCGCGTAAGCGGCTTGGCATTGACGATCTCCCAGGTCACTGCCTCGTCATCAGGAGCGAGCAGGGACGGCGCTGACGTGGCTTCGGAAGCGGCATCAACGCGACGGCTGGCAGCGTGAGATGCTGGCGCTAAGAGAATGCCGCGGGCGCTGGCGCTCTCTGCCCATTTTCGCAAGGCATCTATGGTCACAGGATATGCGATGGCCGTGCCGAGCGCTGTGCCTTCCAATCGCGCTCTGGCTTCCAACGCCATGAGTTGATCCCGCATGGCATCCGCTTCGATACGCGTGTCAATTACAGCATCCGCGGCGACGAAGGGCATGGCGAGGCGGCCAGCCGTCTGCGCGAAGTTAGTTGAGGTCAGATTCCCATCTTCGACGAATGCAAGGCCGCGATCGGCGAGGGCCTCGATGAGGAGTTCGGAAAGCGCGGCGTTCCGTGCAAAACGGCTGCCTTGGTAGTTTATAGCGCCGATATATCCATCGCTGGCCGAGAGGAGTTTATCAAGCCGCGCAATCGTTTGCGATCGTGAGCTACCGGCTTGCAAAGTCAGATGGTGCGGCCGAATTCGGCCGTACTCTTCCGCCTCCATCGGTATTTCGATGAGGACTTCATGGCCGGCGCTCCGCGCTTTCCGGGTCCAGGACGCGAGCCCGCGGGTATGGGGCGAAAAGGATAGCGTTATCTCGGCCGGAAGCTCCTCGATGGCCGTTCGCGTGAGTTTGTCATTCAGCCCAAGTCCACCAAGCACAACCGAGATCGTTGGCAAACCTGCAGGATTGTCGAAGGTGTTTCGATTGGTTTCGAACGGTGTCTGGCTAGCTTTGGCTTTCGCTGCGACGTCTGGTGTTCCGCTGAGCGTGAGCGCCGCGACTTTGGGCGATGAGCGGTCCGTTTCGCTGGCCGTGTCTTCGCTTTCGAGGGCCCGCACAACGCTGAAGGCTTCCCCGGGCATGACGGTACGACCATTGATGCGAACGCCTACCGCCTGATTGGCACTGCCTTCGGCAAGGGTTTGATCGGGCGCTGGACCGAGGGCAGATCTTTGGACGACTGGCTGACGCTCAGCGCTTCTTCCCGCTGACGCGGTTTGCGGCGGTCTGTACTCGATGCCCAGGCTCGGCTCTTCCAAGACCGGGCGATCGAGGTTCGGCGTCATCGCCGCGAGGCGGACATCGGGAATGGTGTCATCTGAAAGCCGAGCCTTGAGCACAGGGCGATCGATGGCTTCCGGCGTTTCGAACAGGGCGAGTTGGACGACCGGACCGGCATCGTCTGCATCGCCCAAGAGGCTGACAGCGCCGCCAACCGCAAAAGTCAGGGCTGCGAACACACTCGTGCTGAAAGCCAGATGGGCCACACCTGTCCTCAGGGCGGAAGGGTAAGCCGCGCGCCTTTGCGCCATTTGGGAACCTCTTCGATAAGCGAACGCCATCGTTAGGCGGAGTTTCCCAGCCGAGCGTTAACAAGGTGCAAAGGCGCAGTCGCCCTGCGCACTGGGTGCACTATCAGCGGCCCTCGCGCCGCCATGCGACCAGCAGCAACACGGTTGCTAGAAGAGCGGCCGCAATAGCCGGAAGTAGCGGTTGGCTGGAAGACGATTTCACGACATAGGCCCCGCGTTCGCGTAAGCCGAGCCAATTGCTGCCTGCAGCGGAACCCGACCGGCTGACGCGTCGGATCTCCGGTCGCCTGCGGCCTTCCGAGCCCAGCTCGAACGTACCGCCGCGCGTTGCGTTGGCGAGGGGAGCGAGCGCGGACGTTGTCGCCCGCAGATCGACGTATTCCCTGGGATTAGCCGGGCCATTGAGCGCAACAGTCTCTAGCCTTCCAGCGCTCGCGCGATAAAGGCCCATTTGCGTCATCGCCGTTTCGGCAACGAACAGCCCAGGCTCCAGCAGGGTCCACTCAAGGGCGATGCGCTCCCCTTCTGGTGTTTCGAGCGTCAGGGCAGGTGCCTGGTCGGACAGGGTGCGCAACTTTGCACGGACAAGGCCATCCTCCGCGGTAAGGTCGAGCTTCCGTTCCTCGAGCTCGGGTTCTTTCATCATCCAGTGGACCATACGCCGGATCAGTTCCGCGAACGGGCCGCCGCCATCATGGCCGCGCGCCCAGAGCCAAATCTGATCGGATAAGAGGAGGCCGACCCTACCGTCTCCCACCCGATCAACCACCAGAAGGGGGTCACCGGTTGGGCTCTCAAGGAGCACGTCCCCGGCCTCTGCTTCTGCACTCACATAACGCATCCAGCCGCCCCAGTCCTGGCCGATCAGCGCGTTGGTGACGGTGTGGCGTGTGCCGGCATCCGTGAGTGCCGGTTTGAACGGCCCTAAGGAAATCGCGCCGGAGGGTATCGCTGGAAGCACACCTGCTAGCGGCGTTCGGGCAAGGCTGGCCGGCCCTGCGAAAGCCCCGCCGGCGATCAGCACAAGCGCGCCGCCATCTTCAACATATCGTGCCATGTTTGCGAGATACGACTGTGTTACGACGCCCGTCCGTTCGTACTGATCAAAGATGATGAGGTCGAATTCGGAGAGCTTCTGTTCGAAAAGTTCCTCGGTCGGGAACTGGATCAGTGCCAATTCCTCGATTGGAGTAATGTCCTGCTTGAAGGGGGGGCGCAGGATCGTGAAGTGAACCAGGTCCACCTGCGGATCTGATTTTAGCAGATCCCGCCAAACTCTCCCTGCTGCATTCGGTTTGCCCGTAATCAGAAGGACGCGCAGTCGGTCGAACGTCCCTGAGAGGATTGCAGCCGTCCGATTGTTCGCGAGAGTCAGTTCTTCCGGTCCGGGTGGTGCTTCCACAACGACGATGTTCTCGCCCCGTCGTTCGACGTCCAGCGTGACGGGCGTGTCCTGGCCAGAACGAACCGTTACGACTTGCGGCCTGCTGCCGTTGACGCTGATCGACAGGGGGATGTCGCCGCCCTTCGGATCCTCAGCGCGGACGATATACTGGACGCTCTCGCCGACGATACCGAAGCTCGGACCCTCTACAATCTCAGCCCGGCGGTCGCCTTGGCGGCTGTCACCCACAATCAAGGCGTGGACCGGACCGAGATCAGCGATGCGGCTGAAATCCGAGGGGATGTCGTGGACTTGTCCGTCGGTAACGAAGATGGCGCCCGCGATCCGATTGCGCGGGACGTCTGCCATCAGCCCTTCCAATGCTGTGACCATGGACGTGCCGTCAGCATTGGGGTCGGTTTCGGCAACGCGGACGTCGAGGCTTTCATCGGCCTCAAGCGCAGCCTTCACTGCTTCGAATGTCTCTTCGGCCACACCAAACCGATCTCCGAAGGTCATGCTCTCCGAGCGGTCGAGGACAATGGCCGCGACCGATGACAGTGGCTCTCGCTCTTCCTCGACCAGCGATGGGTTCATGAGTGCAGCGAGAACAAGGGTGATAGCCAAACCGCGGGTGAACCACGCCCGTCCATGCAGAACGAAATAGGCAAACCAAACCGCGAAGGCGGCAAGCGCTAGCCCTGAAAGAACGGGCCAGGACACGAAGGGGTCAAAGCCTAGGCGCGTGTTCGCCAGGGTCTCGATCATGGCTGTGGTCCTCCGTCGAGAATGCGGGATGGCACGCGTTCGAGGCCATCGTTGCCGTCTGGCTCGCCGGCATTCACGTCCTCATTTCCAAGGCGTTCGAGGAGGGCTGGTATGTGAACCTGGTCTGCCTTGTAATTGCCAGTAAGGATGTACATCACGAGGTTGATCCCAAAGCGCCGCGCAAGTTCGCGTTGGCCCTCGCCACCATCGACAGCATAAACCGGTCGCGCCCGTTCATCGACGGCCCAAGCGCCCGCCCAATCGGCATCCCCAATAAAGAGCCGGGAAACGCCATCGCCAATCACGCGCCCATCGCTGCCAACCTGCTCAATCCAGAGCCGTCGCTTATCATATCGACCGGGAAAACCCTCGATCAGATAGAAGCTTCGCGTGATGACATGGTCATTCGGCACGGGCATCAGGTTTGGAACATCGAGGCCCTCAAGCACGGTTGTCAGCACACCAACATCGGTTTCCGTTCCGATGGCCGAGCCCTTCCTTGTGTCTATGATCAAGGCGCCGCCACGCGCGATATACGTGTTGAGATTTGCGATCGCCGCTTCGCTGAGCGGTTGCGCCGTATCTGGGACGGAGAAGTAGATCAGCGGATAGAGATCGAGGGGGTCGGTTGCGGGATTGAGCGCGTGCGGCTCGGCGGGTTCAACCGATGTTCGAAGATAAAGCACGCGCGAGAGCCCTCGAAGTCCTGCTCTCGTACGATCATCCAGGGCCCTGTCTCCGCTCAGGATAAAGCCAAAGCGCATTTCAGTTGCCGCGGCCAGGGCCTTGTCTCCGGTACTTGCGGCTGGGGCCGAACGAGGGCTCTGCGCCGTCGCAGGCGCCTGCGGAAACAGGAGAAGGGCGGAGACGCCCAAGAGGGCTAGACTGGCGACAGTACGCCGCCTGCGGGAAAGTTGTCCGTTCAGGCCCAGCGCCACGATGAGATCAATCAGCAAGAGGCCCGTTGCCAACGCCAGGAGCGGTCCCGCGAGCGGAAATATTCCTGCGGTATCGCCGGCGACGAGAATTGCACGGCTTGGCCATGCGGTGATTGCCGTGGGGCGAATATCGGCCGCCGCGTTCAAGGCCCGCGTGCCGGCCGGTCCCCGGTACAGGCCGGGCGGGCTCGTCTCGCTCGGTTCGGTTTCCGCAAACGCTTCGCCTTGCAAGGGTGCTGCAACGCTCGACGGCCGTTGTAGTCTGCCGAAACCGTCCAGCACGATATCGGGGACATAAGCGCCTTCGGCGCGCGACTGGGCTTCCCCGCGCCCCGCTGCGATGGACCTTCGGAGCATGTCGGCGAAGACGCCGGAATAGGGAAGATCAGACCAATCGGGACCAGCCGTGACATGGAACAGGATTATGGCGCCTGCCCCGCGTCTTTCCGCCGTGACCAATGGCGATCCATCTTCCAACCGCGCCCATGTCTTGCTCTGGAGATCGGCGGTGGGTTGGGCGAGGACCTGTTGGCGAACCCTGGCGTCTGGCGGGGCCGCCAGCTCCGCGAATGGTGATGTCGCTGGAAATGTTGCGATGGCCTGTGGGTCGTCCCAAGCGAGCGCGCCTCCGAAGGCCCTCGATGCCGACCGAAGGGGCACTGGCACCAAAAGGTCGCCCTGTGCGGCCAGCCGCGGTCCAGCAAAGCGGATCAATGCGCCGCCGTTTTCCATCCATTCGGTCAAGGCATCTGCATCGCTGGGCAGCACCGTGCCAATATCGGTGATGATGATAGCATCGGGATCGGCGGCCAGAACGCGGTCCAGGTCGCCTTCCACCAGGGTCGAAAAAGGCTCAATCGCTTTTCGGACATAGTGCATATCGGAAAGGAGCGGCTGGGCGGAGCCGCCTGTCGAAATCAGTCCGACACGGCGCGTCCTGTCAGCCGTGTCCCACAGCCAGACCAGTCCGGCCGACTGTGCACCGGCCACGGCAAAGCGGTTTACCCGCGCCAGTGCGGCCGGGGGCAGGGTGAAAGTGGCCTCGGTTTCCCTCTCACCATCGGGAAACCGGGCTTCAGCGGTTGCGAGCGGTGTTCCGTCCAGCGAGAGGGCAGAGACGAAAGCTGGCTCGGACGACCCCGTCGCTGTGCGGCGCAGGGTTACCGATACACCGTCCACGCTGGATCCCAGGCCTGTAAGCGCTGTGACCGGGGATTGGCTCGCTGGATAGATCGAGAGGGGTGCGCGCGCGGACAGCGCGTCAAACGCTGCACGATCATCGCGCGTGGCGACCGCGCTGGTCGCGTAAAAGATCCTGCCAGGTGAAATACCAGCGGCTTCTAGTCTGTCGACCGCTCCGGCGCGATCGACAGGCCATGGTGCGGGTTCCAAAGCGGCAATCTGTCTTTCGGCTTCTTGCCGGGTAAAGCGGTCCGCTGGATTGGGGCCGAGTTCCCTTGGCGCCGTAAGCAGGAGATGGACGCCGTCATCCGGACCGAGTTGTTCGAGGCTGGCGCGGGCGGCGGACTTTATCTCAGTCCACCTTTGGGCAGACGACCAACCGTCGTCGATCACGACGAGCAGGCTGCCCGTCCCCGCCTGTGTATCCTCGTCGGTGTTGGGGGCGAAGACCGGTTGAGCAAGCCCTCCGATTGCAAGGGCCGCAGCGGCCATGCGAAGCGCGACGATCCACCATGGCGTCCGTGCAGGCGTTTCGTCACGGATCTCTATACCCTCAAGCAGCCGAAGCGATGGGAGAACGATGTCCCTCGGTGCCGGTGGGGTGGCCCGCAGGATAAACCAAATCACCGGCAGCAGCACCAGGGCAGCCAGAGCCAGTGGGGCACCGATCAGAAAGGGTCCAAAAGTCATCAACTAGAAGCTTGTGCTCGCCAGGGTGTAGCTTTCAAGGGCCTGTTTCAGGTCCGTGGCTGCCTTGAGAGGCAGCGCGCCTGTCTGGTGCTCCACCACGCGCCATCCGAAGCGTCCGGCGAGGTCACGCAAAGCCTGACGTTGGGCGCCAAATTTCTGTAGATACGCAGCGCGCACGCTTTCAGCCCGGCCAAGCAATTTCATCGATGCCTCACCCGGCCGAGACAACCTCACTCGGCCCTCAAAGGGGAAATTGGCTTCGACAGGATCGTGGACTGCGAGGATCACGCCTTCCTTGCATTTTGATGCGATAGGACTGAGACGCGCAAGCCAGTCCTCAATGGGATCGTAGAAATCGGAGGCAATAACGACCAAGGCCGACGTGCTAGGCGGTTTTGGTGTATCCGTCGGTTGATCACTTGTGAGGTCTTCGGCGAGCCGATCGACAGCGCTTGCGCCGAAGCTGGGGGAGCGGCCCGACCCAAGTGCCCCGATCCGTTCGCCATCACGGCTGAGCAGTGTGCCGATCGCGAGCATCAGCATCTGGGCTTCGTTTGCCTTGGTCTTGATCTTGAGCGCATCGCTTGACCAGTCGAAGCCGGGATCGGGATCGCTCCAGAAGAGGACTGTGCGTGCTGTTTCAAGTTCCGTTTCCCGCACGTATAGATCGCTGCCCCTGGCAGAGCGACGCCAATCGATCCGGTCTGCACTGTCTTCGTGGGCGTAGCGGCGATATTGCCAAAAGTGCTCGCCGGTCCCCGCACGGCGCCGACCTGCAGATCCAATATGCGGCGCTTCCGAAGCCTGCGCCTTCAGGGAGACATCAGCGAGGGCCAGGGCAAGCTCTTCGGCTTCTGCTCTCAGGTTTGCGAGATCAGTCATACCAATCGCCCCACACCTAAGCAGCCTTCCGCGCGAGGTCTGTTATCAGGTCGCGAAGCCCCGGCGCTTCCCCCGATGGATCATAGCGCATGGCCATGCGGTGGCCGAGGGCTGGTTCTGCAAGCGCTTCCACGTCCTCAATACTGGGCGCGAGGCGGCCGCGCAGCAGAGCGCGGGAGCGGGCCGCCAACATCAGGGCTTGTCCGGCCCGGGGGCTCGGTCCCCAATTTACGAGACGGCGGACGCGATCATCGCTCGACTGTTCGGGCCGGGCTTCACGGACGAGGGTCAGAATCGCATCCAGTACTTTTTCGCCCACAGGCATACGGCGTACCAGCGCTTGCAGGCCCAGAAGGCTGCCGGCATCGAGAGCCGATTGAACTTGCTCGCTTTCGGCCCCGGTCGTTTCGACAAGTATCCTGCGCTCGGTTTCAAGGTCAGGATACTGGACGTCGATTTTCAGGAGAAAGCGGTCAAGCTGGGCCTCTGGAAGGGGATACGTCCCCTCCTGTTCAATCGGGTTCTGGGTCGCCAGCACATGAAAGGGCTGGGGAAGATCGTGGCGCACACCTGCGACAGTCACGTGCTTTTCCTGCATGGCCTGGAGCAAGGCTGACTGGGTGCGTGGTGACGCGCGGTTGATTTCGTCAGCCATGAGAAGCTGCGTGAAAATAGGGCCGCGCAGGAACCGGAAACGCCGTGTACCATCGGCGCTTTCGTCCAGCACTTCCGAGCCAAGAATATCTGACGGCATCAGGTCAGGCGTGAACTGGATCCGCGCCCCGTTGAGGCCGAGCGCCGTGCTCATTGCTTCAACCAGCCTTGTCTTGGCCAACCCTGGTGCACCGATGAGAAGGGCGTGCCCGCCCGCGAGCACAGCGCATAGGGCGAGCTCTACAACCTGGTCTTGTCCAAAAACCGACTTGGCAATCTCAGCCCGGACGGCGCTCAGGCGGTCCACGGCCAACTCGGCCTCGGCTACGATATCTGGGGTGGCATCGGTCATGGCAGGGTCCTGCTGTGCTGGCTTTGCGGCTGGTGCAGGCCACGTGCCGTTTGGGCCTTGGCGGAAGTTGGCCTATCTGGGCACCCACACCAATCGGTCGAGTTGAGCGAAACTATGGCGGACGTCCCCCTGAAATCCAGCCCTGAAACTGTGCCGGATGCGTTGAAGGCGCTGAACGATCTGATTGCGACGATCGCACCAGACGGACTGGAAGCGAAGACCTTGCCGCCTGTTCACCTCTGGAACCCCGAGAACGTAGCGGATATTGGCATGGAAATCCGGGCGGATGGAAGCTGGTGGCATGAAGGCACGAAGTTCACCAGGATGAAGCTGGTCAAACTCTTCTCCCGGATCCTCCGTGTGGATGACGACGGGAAAACCTACCTCGTGACGCCCTATGAAAAGGTGATTGTCCACGTGGAGGACGCGCCCTTCACGGCCGTTCGAGTTGATCGAACAGGCACACCGGGCAGAGATCAAACCCTCGTCTTCACGACTAATCTCGATGACTTCACCATCGCTTCGCCTGAAACACCTCTCGATGTCAGTCTCGACTCCAAGACGGGGGAGCCCTCGCCCTACGTCAATGTTCGCGCCCGGTTGATGGCGAAGCTGAGCCGACCGACTTACTACGATCTCGCAGAATTTGCAGAGCCGTCGCCTGAAGATCCAGAATTATGGGGGGTCTGGAGTCGGGGCGTGTTCTTCCCAATCGGATTGGCGCCCTGACCCAGTCTCGCCTGACCTCCGGAGCAATGGATCCCTATACCACCCTCGACGACTTTCTGACCCGTGCCCGCACGCGCTTGGACCCGCTGGCTGGGGAAACGCGGCTGGAGGAGGGCGGGGACATCGACTTTCTCACAGAAACCGAAATGCGGTCGATCCGGCAGGCCGGCGTGCTGATCGGAATCCGGCCGACCGCATCTGGCGCGACCGTATTCCTAACGGAACGCCCAAAGACGATGGCCAAACATCCGGGGCAGGTTGCGTTCCCCGGCGGGAAAGTTGATCCTGACGATCCCGATGAGGTCGCCGCAGCCGTACGCGAGGCTCACGAGGAAGTTGGTCTACCACCTGAGGCTGTTGATCTGATTGGTCGCAGCGCCCCCTATTTCACCGGAACGGGCTTCCGGATTGTGCCGGTCGTTGCGCTCGTGCCGACCGAGTTCGTACCGATCCCTGAGGCGGGGGAAGTGGATGAGGTGTTCGAAACACCGCTCGAATATTTGATGAACCCCGACAATCACGTTGCACGCAGCACGGTCTGGAAGGGGAAAGCGCGCCAATACTATGAGATGCCCCACAACGGACACCGAATATGGGGCGTGACGGCCGGCATCATCCGTACCTTGCATCAAGCGCTCTATGGCCCTGCTACCTAGACGGATCGGAAAGACAGCCTTCGACACTTGAAAGAGCTTTTACCCGACGCGGATATCGCTATCTTCTAGGTAAGAATAGGAGATGCGCTTTGGCTTACCGGGTGGCCCTTCAAGTGGCTGTGTTCCTGCTACCTTTCATCATGTACGGGGTTTACCGGCTCGTTTTGGCCGATGCGGAAGCGGACGGCCGGAAGATCTGGCCGATCAACACGCTCTTCGGCACCGGTGCAGCGCTCACGATCGGTCTGTGGGTTGCGCTTGCTGTGCAAGAGCCGAAAGAGCGGAGCCTCTGCAACGAACCGGCTCAGGTCGTTGATGGCGTTTTGATCCCTGGCCGGCAGGTGCCGTGCCCCGATGGCCGTGAGACGATTAATGTCGGCGCGCCCATGACGAATGAACCAGGCGCGCCTGCCCGGGGCTTCGGTGTACGGCCCCGCGACGACGTTTCCCGCGCCGATGAGGTCGCGCGGCCGCCCAGGCCCGATGACGCACCCGAGGAGCCTGTCGAAGACACACCCAGTGACGACACCCGTTAAGATCGAGGCCGATTGGCTGACAGCGCCGTCGACGACAAGACTGGTTGACGTCCTGGAAGTGGAGCGGCCTGGCGCTGCGCGTTTCGTCGGCGGCTGCGTCAGAAATGCAATCATGGGACGTCCGGTGGACGACATCGATCTCGCAACCCAGTTGCGCCCTGACAGGGTGATGGCAGCGCTCGAAAGAGCGGGTATCCGAACGGTGCCGACCGGTATCGACCATGGGACTGTTATCGCGATTGTCGAAGGCACGCCTTTCGAGATCACCACGCTGCGGCGGGATGTGGAAACAGACGGACGACGGGCGATTGTCGAATTCACGGAAGATTGGTCCGAGGATGCCGCGCGCCGCGACTTCCGATTGAACGCGCTCTATGCCGAGCCAAACGGTACCCTGCACGATCCGGTCGGTGGCGGGCTTTCAGATGCGATGGACGGCCAGGTCATCTTCATTGGTGACGCCGATCAGCGTCTTCGGGAAGACTATTTGCGGATCCTGCGTTTTTTCAGGTTCAACGCTTGGTACGGTCGGCGGATCGACACCGCTGGCGCCATGGCGTGCGAGAGGCAAAAGCATGGACTGGGTAGCATTGCAGCAGAGCGCATCTGGAAGGAACTGCGCAAACTGCTGGCCGCACCGGACCCGTCGCTCGCACTCGCAGCCATGCAGGACACCGGGATCCTGGCATTTGTGCTCGGCGACGACCTGGGCGGCACGCATCGCACGGCGCGACTTGTCAGTTTCGAGCGGGATATAGGTGAACCGCCCGACCCCTTGCGGAGGTTGCTCACCCTGATCCCTGGGAACAAGCAATGGATCGAGGATTTTGCGTCGAGGTTACGTCTATCCCGAAGGGAGTCTGGGAGACTCATCGCCTGGGCCGAGCCGGGTCTTCCTGCGCTTGGTGATGCCGCATCGGCGGAGGTGCGCGCCGGCATCTATCGATTTGGCGCAGAGGCCGTTTTCGACCGCGCGCTTGTCGAACACTGCAGATCCGACACACCGGTCAAAGACGCATTTATCGATGCCATCCGGAATTGGAGCCCACCCCGTTTCCCGCTCACGGGCGATGACGCGAAGGGACTAGGCCTGTCGGGCGCCGCAATTGGGCGCGCACTCAAAATCGCCGAACAGGTGTGGATCGATAGCGATTTCACATTGGACAAGCCGGCCTTGATGCAGGTCTTGGGGGAGCGTCTCTGATATTTCAGCGTCGATGACGCATACCGCAGAGATTCTTCGAGGCAGGGCGATACCGCGTCTCCCAGAATTCACGGCCACTTCACCACTGGCGGCATCGAGGACAGGATACTCTCGACGTTACCACCTGTTTTCAGGCCGAATGTCGTCCCACGATCGTAGAGCAAATTGAACTCCACATAACGGCCCCGCCGTATCAGTTGTTCTTCCCTCTCGGCTTCCGACCAACTTTCATGCATGCGGCGGCGTGCGATTTTCGGATAAATGTCAGCAAAAGTGCGGCCAACCTTCTGGGTGAACGCAAAGTCCGCGTCCCAATCTCCGCTGTTGAACCGGTCATAGAAGATGCCGCCAATGCCGCGCGGTTCGTCGCGGTGAGCCAGGTGGAAATACTCGTCACACCATGCCTTCAGTTTTGGGTAGTCGGCCCGATCGTGCCCATCACACGCGGCTTCCATCGCTGAGTGAAAATCAACGGCGTCGGCAAAATCCTGCTTGCGTTGAAAATCGAGCAGCGGTGTCAAGTCAGCGCCACCACCAAACCAGGCGTCGGAGGTCACGAGCATGCGTGTGTTCATATGGACCGCCGGGACCCGCGGGTTGTGAAGGTGCGCGATCAGCGAAATGCCAGACGCCCAGAATTGGCCTCCGCTCTCCTCCGCGCCTGGGATCTGAGCGGCAAATGCCTCGGAGAATGTGCCAAACACCTGCGATACATGTACGCCGACCTTCTCAAAGAACCGTCCGCGCATGACGGCCATGGTCCCGCCACCGAGATCTTCGCTTCCATCGCCCCGGTGCCAATCGGTGCGTTCAAATCGCGCAGAAGGCCCTGAATAGAGAGGGCGGCCTGCCTCGTCTTCGAGGGCTTCAAAGCAAGCGATAATGTCGCTCTGCAACTCTTTGAACCATGCGGCAGCCTTGGCTTTCCGCGTTTCCAGCGACGCATCGCTTTCTATCATGTCTGGCTTACTCTCTTTTCGGGCCGTGTTCCCTATGTTCGACGCACTTATCTTGCCTCGCTGCCATCCTGACAATCGCGTCTTTCAACAATTTGCACGTCAAACCTGCGCGAATACGCCCGATTGAGCTTGCCGTTAATCAGACTTAGTGCATTTCCCCATCGCAGGTCTGTCGCCTCTGCGGTGAGATGGCACAGACCAAAAACCAAAATGATCGCTAGATTGTAGTCAGAGCATACTTCCGAAGGTCAGGACACATGAGCACGGATATCGCTGAAAACGATAATGTAGATGTCGATGAAGAGCGTCGGGACTTCATCCACATCGCCACTGGAATGACAGCTGCGGCTGGCGCGGGCCTGCTGGCCTGGCCATTCGTCGATCAGATGAACCCGGCGTCGGACACGAAAGCGGCGTCAAGTTTGGACGTTGACGTCTCCAAAGTGGTTGAAGGCAGTGAGATACGGGTGTTGATCGGTGGAAAGCCGTTCTTCATCCGTCACAGGACTGCCGCTGAGATTGCCTCTGCGCAATCGGCTAACCTCTCTGGAATGCGTGATCCCGAAGAAGACGCCGACAGGCTGGTCCCGACGCCGAGTGGTGAGGTGAACCCCTCCATTCTCGTTATTTCCGGGGCCTGCACGCACTTGGGATGTGTGCCCGTTGGGCCCGGTGGCGGCAACCTCGGCGATTTTGGTGGGTGGTACTGCCCCTGCCACGGGTCGCACTACGATACATCAGGGCGGATCCGTAAGGGACCCGCCCCGTCTAACTTGCCAGTTCCGACCTACCGTTACGTGTCGGACACTGTCGTCAACATTTCCCTATAGGAGGCAAGCGAACTATGAGCGGACATCAATCCACCTACGACCCCCAAACCGGGATCGAAAAATGGATCGACGCGCGCTTGCCTTTGCCGCGCCTCGTCTACGACAGCTTTGTCGACTTCCCGACGCCAAAGAACCTGAACTACTGGTACACGTTCGGCGGCATTCTCGCGCTCTGCCTGATGACGCAAATCATCACCGGCATCGTTCTTGCCATGCACTACACGGCTTCTGTCGATCTCGCTTTTGCCTCGGTTGAGCGGATCATGCGGGATGTGCCCTACGGCTGGCTCCTCCGCTATATCCACGCGGTGGGTGCGTCCTTCTTCTTCCTCGCTGTTTACGTGCATATTTTCCGTGGGCTTTACTACGGGTCGTACAAAGCACCCCGTGAGGTGCTGTGGATCCTTGGTTGTGTGATTTTCCTCCTCATGATGGCCACGGCCTTCCTCGGCTACATGCTACCCTGGGGGCAAATGTCCCTCCATGGCGCGAACGTGATCATCGGCCTGTTCGGCGCAATCCCACTGGTCGGTGAAAGCTTGCAAACGTGGCTGATGGGTGGTCCTTCGATTGGCAACCAAACGTTGCAACGCTTCTTCTCCCTGCACTATTTGTTGCCGTTCGTGATCGCTGGCGTGGTTATCCTTCACATCTGGGCCTTGCACGTGCCGGGTAACAATAACCCGACCGGTGTCGAAGTTCAGGACGTGAAGAAAGATACCGTTCCCTTCCACCCGTACTACACCGTGAAGGATGCATTCGCGATTGTGGTGTTCTTCATCGTCTTCGGTGCCTTCGTGTTCTATGCCCCGAACGTCCTGGGTCACGCCGACAACTACATCGAAGCAAACCCGTTGGTGACGCCTGCGCACATCGTTCCCGAATGGTACCTGCTGCCGTTCTACGCCATTCTGCGTGCGATCACCTTCGACATTGGTCCCATCGACGCGAAGCTGCTCGGCGTTGTGGCGATGTTTGCCTCAATCGGTGTGCTGTTCGTGCTTCCGTGGCTCGACACGTCGAAAGTGAAGTCCATGCGCTACCGTCCGGTGGCTAAGCAGTTCTTCTTCGGCTTTGTCGTGGCCTGCCTACTTCTTGGTTGGTGCGGTGCAACGAACCCGGATAACCCGATCATCAAACTCGGTAGCGACCAGCTTGTGGTCTCCCACACCGATGCGAACGGGCTTCCAGCGTCGGCGACGTTTAGCGAGTACGAGGAAGCGAAAGCGCACATGGAAGCGCTTCCTGCAGAGTCTGCGCCGTCCATGGGCATTCAGGTGGCTCCGGCCTTCCGGTTCTTGCACCTCGGCCAGATCCTGACGTTGTACTACTTCGCGTATTTCCTCGTGATCCTTCCGGTGCTCGGTCTGCGGGAGCAACCGAAAGAAGAGCCGGAATCGATCCACAAGGCGATCCTTGGCAGTCATAGCCAGTCCGACGATGTGCGGTTGGTCCCGGCGGCAGCGGAATAGAGAGGGCGAGGATATGAAATCCCTCCGCAAGCTATTCATTGCCGGCTTGGGTCTGGCAATCGCCGGAACGGCGCACGCCGCCGGCGGTGCCAAACACCCAGATGGGCCGGAAGGCGGCTTTCCGTTTGAAGGTCCGCTAGGCAAGTTCGAGATGGACAGCGTCCAGCGCGGTTTTCAGGTCTACCGAGAGGTTTGTGCTTCGTGTCACAGCATGAAACTTCTCTCGTATCGAAACCTGGGGGAGCCTGGTGGCCCGTTCTACGATGAGTCCTACCCAAACCCGAACGACAATCCGCAGGTTAAGGCGATTGCCGCTCAGGACATGGTTACCGATCCAATTCCCGACGAGTTCGGTGACCCCGTGATCCGTGCCGGTCGCCCCTCAGATAATTTTGTCTCACCGTTTCCAAACGAGCAAATGGCGCGAGCGGCGAACAATGGCGCATATCCACCGGATTTCTCCGTCATCGTGAAGGCGCGTCACGGTGGGGCAAATTACATCTACAATCTGATCAAGGGATATCCCGAAAACGCATGGGATACCGAGCTCAAGATTGAAGATAAGGAGAACCCCGACCATAGCGGAACGATTACCCAGCCGACGGGCCAGTACTACAACCCGTACATGCCCGGCGACGCGACCCCGCAGTGGGACGGCGACCCGCGTCACGTTCCCTACGGTGGCTTCCTTGCCATGTCCCCGCAGCTCACACCTGACCGTGTCACGTATCTCGATGGTACCGAAGCGACAGTGAGCCAAATGGCCTACGACGTCGCGCAATTCCTGGCCTGGGCGTCTGAGCCGAAACAGACCAATCGGAAGTCGCTTGGCCTGGCTGTGATGATCTATCTCACGATCCTCGCGGTCCTGCTCTGGTTCTCCTACAAGCGCATCTGGAGAAACGTCGAGCACTAGGCGTTTCCGAGTACACCATCGTAAGAAGCGCCGCGGCTCCAAATGCTGTGGCGCTTTGCTGTTATGGGTGGTGACCTTCGAGCATCGAAACACGAGAGGTGCACCCTCGTTCAGGCATGGCGCGCACAAAAAGAGACCTCTAGGTCAGCACCGAGCGACCATCTACAAGTGCGCTGCTTTCTGGCCCCAGCGCGGCTGACCAGTCTGCGCCGGTTTAGCGCCGACGATTGTTTTTCTTGATTGGATGGGCCCCGCGAGGCACGCTCCCCGACGATGCAATTGAGGGAGCAGGCCGGTGACGGGAACAATTCTGCGAAGCGTCCTGGGGGCGGGTCTTCTGACTCTCGTTTCCGCATGTGTGATCATCACAGACGACACTGAGCCCGTTTCGGTTTCGATCGAAACGGACCTGACGGACAATGAAGGTCTGGCGCCCGTCCCTCTATCCTCTGCCCGGTCGGCGGGAACGCCAGAGCGGGTGGAGGTCGGAAATCTAGTGATGGAGAACATCCCGCCCATCCCACTGGAAATTAGCAATCGCCTCAATCAATACCAGAATGTCCGTGGCCACAGCTTTGAGGATTGGGCGGGCGACAGCGTATTGCTATCGACCCGCTTTGCCGACGTTTCCCAGATCCATCGCGTGGACGTGCCAAATGGCGCTCGGGCCCAACTCACTTTCTTTGATGAACCCGTGACCAGCGCTCTGACAGCGCCCGATGGCCAGAGCTTCCTGTTCGGAAAGGATACGGGTGGCGATGAGTTCTACCAAGGTCACCTGTATACCCTGGCGAACGGCGAGATCACGGTGTTCACCGAACCCGGCACCCGAAATGGCGGCCTGATATGGGCCGACGGTGGAGACCTCGCCGTCTGGTACCGTGCGAAGGAAGGCGAGGCAGACTGGGATATCCTCGCGGCCAACCCATCCGACCCCTCAAGTCTGCGCGTCGTGCATGAAGGTGAGGGCGCATTGATCCCTGTCGATCTTTCCAGCGACGGCTCCACCGCGCTGGTGCAGCAGTACATCTCAATCACCAAGAGCCGGTTGTTCACTCTCGACATGGCGACGGGCGCGCTCACGGAGCTCAATCCCGACCTTGACGTCTCCTATAACGGCGCAACCTTTCTGCCGGACGGGTCCATCCTCACGGCGACGGATCACGAAGCCGAATTCGTCAATCTTGTAGCGCTCGACCCAGAGACCGGGGAGATGGCGTCGTTCACGGAGAACATCTCCTGGGATGTGGGGGATTTCGATGTGTCACCCGATGGCGATACGGTCGTTTTCACCGTCAATGAAGGCGGGCTCGGCAGCATCCGTTTGCTGGACGTCGCAAGCGGAACCGTGAGCAACGGACCGGAACTGCCGGTGGGCGTGGCCTATGGACCGATATTCAAGCGCGACGGATCAGCCGTTGGCTTCAGCTTCACCGCTGCGACCAGCCCTTCCGATGCCTACAGCTTCGATGTGGAAACGAAAGCGCTGACCCGGTGGACCAATGCGGAAGTCGGCGGGATGGATACTGCTGATTTCGTGGCCCCTGAAATCTTCACGTTCCCCAATGCCGACGGCATGGATATCCCAGCATTCGTCTATCGCCCGGAAGGCGGCGGGGCCGCAGGAGACGCGCGACCAGTCATTATCTCAATCCATGGCGGCCCGGAAGGACAGGCGCGGCCGACATTCACAGCGACTTACCAATACTGGTTGAAGGAGTTGGGCGCAGCGGTCGTGGTCCCGAATGTCCGCGGCTCATCGGGCTATGGCAAGACCTATGTCGGGCTCGACAATGGACTGAACCGCAAGAAATCGGTCGAGGATATCGGTGCCTTGCTCGATTGGATCGATGCCCAGGAGGATCTGGACGCAAGCAGGGTCGTTGTCTTTGGCGGGTCTTATGGCGGGTACATGGTGCTCGCGTCGATGATCGACTACGGAGACCGTTTGGCCGGCGGTATAAACATCGTCGGGATTTCCGACTTCAAGACATTCTTGAAGAACACACAGGATTATCGCCGAGACCTGCGCCGAGCCGAGTATGGTGATGAACGGGACCCAGAGATCTCGGCATTCTTCGACGAGATTTCGCCCCTTCGCAACGCAGACAAGATCACCAAG
Organism: Pseudomonadota bacterium; assembly: GCA_038745855.1. GTDB lineage: Bacteria > Pseudomonadota > Alphaproteobacteria > Caulobacterales > Hyphomonadaceae > UBA5336. The sequence goes on from JBCDLC010000014.1 coordinate 58,949, forward strand.
CCGATCTTCATCATCCAAGGCTTCAACGACCCCCGTGTACCTTATACCGAGTCCGAGCAGATCCTGGAAGCGATCCGCGAAAACGGCGTTGAGGCTTGGTTTTTGATGGCGATGGATGAGGGACATGGCTTCAGGAAGAAGGCCAATCGCGGGTTCCAACGCGAAGCTGAAACGTTGTTTCTACAGCGGGTTCTCGAACTTGACGGCGGATTTGGCGGAGATGGGGCAGGTGGGGCAATAATCGAGCTCGTGGCAGAATAGGAGCAACGGCGATGGCATTCGATTCCATAGGCGTGTTCACTCGGGTCGGCGAGGACGCACGGGTTCAGGTCGTTGCAAACCCAAACGCCCCACAAGCACCCGCCGGGGGCACCAGTACCAGAATAGCCGCACGGCTTGCGATCGTGCTTGCCATGGGCCTCACCGCCGCTGGGACGCTCCTCGCCGTGGGACCGCAGCGGATATCCGAAACGGCTGCCGCATTGGGGCCAGAACTCACGCGGCTCTTCCTGGCGATGGCGGCGATCAAGGGCCTAGCGGTTATCGGTCTGGCGTGGGCCGTTATGTGGCGCCTCGGCGAACCCGCGAGCATACGCGGGACAACCGCATATTTGGTGTCGTGTACGGCGATGGCCGCAGGCCTCGCTGGGATGATCACTCTGAACGGGATGGCTGTTTCCGCTATCGTTCTCCACGCTGGGCTGGTCGGAACGCTCGTTCTGTTGTGGCGAGACCAGGCGATCGCTGCGCGATTGCAACGGGCGCTCTCCTTCGGTCGAGAACACCGCTGACGCCACGAAAAGCGCTTAACACGAATGTAATCTAGGGTTGCCGCAGGCTCGCCATTTTTTCAGTGCCCTAAGTCGAAGTGCCGTGACAAACGCGAACCCGAGAAGTACGGTTCGTGTGCTGGGGGTTTGACAGACCATGACCGAGTTAGCGGAGACGTCGCATCATATGGATGAGCCACTGCCCGTTCGTGTCACCGGACATGTAAAATGGTTCGATGCAGCCAAAGGCTATGGCTTCGTGATTTCAGAGGCGGTCGATGGCGTCGAAATTACCGACGACATCATGATGCACGTCTCCTGTTTGCGCGATATCGACGAGACCCATGCCGATGAGCGTGCCCGCATCGTGTGCGATGTCGTCAAGCGTGACAGGGGCTGGCAGGTTGTCCAGATCATCGAGATGGAGCGCCCGCGCAAGGTGCTCGGCCGCGAAACCGGCGACCTACCTGCTCTGGAGCGCGTCACGGTCAAATGGTTCAACCGTTTGAAGGGCTACGGTTTTGTGAACCGCGTGGGCGAGACGGAAGATATCTTCGTCCATGCCGTGGTGTTGCGCCGGTCGGGCTACGAGGTGATCGAACCCGGACAGATCCTCCAGGTCGCCATCGATGCCGGTGCGAAGGGGCAACACATCGCATATGTGAAACCCGACGGCGTTGGCGACTAGCACTTTACGCTTGTCCTTCCGGGCCGCGCCGCGTGGATTTTCTGACGAAAAAGCTTGGCGCGCTTCTCCCATGGCGTCATGAAAAGCCCTCCACAGGCGATGGAGCCAAACCTGGACCCGAACCCAGTTCTGGGCCACCGAGTACGGAGAGACTGTCATGAAAAGCCTTTTCCTCACCATGGGCCTGATCGGTTATCTGGCAATAGAGGGCGTCTCTACCCCCGCAGCAAACGCGCAAACGGCGCCGCAGCCAACGCTTGAACAGGAAGCACTCTCCGTCCGTTCCGATGAGACCGTGCACACGTTTACGGTCGAGATTGCCGACGATCCTGAGGAGGTTGCAACCGGTATGATGGGCCGGGAAGCGCTGGCCGATGATGCCGGCATGCTGTTCGATCTGGGCGGTGTTCGCGAAGCGAGTTTCTGGATGAAGGACGTCGTCATCCCGCTCGACATGCTGTTTATCGACAGCGGCGGCCAAGTGGTGGCGATCGCGGAAAACGCCGTGCCTGGTTCGATACGCAGGATCAATCCAGGCGTCCCTGTGCGCGGCGTGTTGGAACTTCGGGGGGGACTGGCCCGCGAATTGTCACTGGAACCTGGCGACGTGGTGCAACACGACCTGTTCGGTACGGGCACAGACACAGGCGCAGGCCCAGACACCAGCATAGAGGAGCGCTAGTCGGCATAGCCCTGTGACCGAAACCCCTTCTTCGCTAGGCGCTGACCCCACTTCCGCGGAGGTCCCTGACGGTTTCGCACCGACGAATTCCCGGGGCCCCTTCACCATGCACAATGGCCCGATCTACCGGGCGACGGCCGAAGGCGATTTCCGCTCCGGCTTCCACGTGCTGGATCGCCATTGCAATGGCTTGGGGTTTCTCCATGGCGGCATGATTTCCGCATTCGCCGACGGGGCGCTCGCCTGGGGCGTATGGAACCGGACCGAACGTCTGTCGGTGACGTTGAAATTGACCTTGTCGTTCCTCGACATCATCCGATTAGGCAGTTGGGTGGAAGCAAAACCCGTGGTGACCGCCGTTGATGGCGACCTGGTTTATGCCCACGCACTGATACGCGTCGTTGCCGGAGCGGGTTCGGACGAAAACGCCGCTGCCCGGGCGGACGCCGTGTTCCGCCTGCTTAGGCGACGCAAGCCATGATGTCCGGTGTTGCGACCGAACAGACGTTTCTGCACGGGAAGTGTTGGCATTTGCCGCCAGGACTCGCTAAAGACGGCGCATCGGAGTGTAGCGCAGCCTGGTAGCGCATCTGGTTTGGGACCAGAGGGTCGGGAGTTCGAATCTCTCCACTCCGACCAGTTTTCGATAGGCGCACATGCCCCTTGTCCAGGGGACCCGTCCTTCGCACGCATCCGCGTCCTCATTCGAGCCCAAGCTTCGCCTTCAGGATCTGATTGACGGCGCCCGGGTTTGCCTTGCCACCCGAAGCCTTCATGACCTGGCCAACAAACCACCCCATCGCCTTTGGCTTTTCCTTCACGGAGGCGGCCTGCTCAGGATTGGCAGCGATGATCTCGTCGACGATCTTCTCGATAACGCTGGTGTCTGTGACCTGTTTCAGGCCCTCTCGGTCGACGACATTTGCCGCGTCATCGCCCGTCTCGATCATCTTTTCGAAGACGGTTTTCGCGATCTTTCCCGAGATCGTACCAACAGCGATAAGATCGATCAGACCACCCAGCTTAGGCGCGGAAATGGGGCTGTTTGCCAGCGCGATGTCCTCGCGATTGAGATAGCCGAACAACTCCTGGGACACCCAATTGGCCGCAAGTTTCGGGTCCCGCCCCTTGGCCACGGCCTCATAGAAATCGGCACTTTCGGTATCGGCGGTGAGTACACCGGCATCGTAGCGAGACAGTTTGTACTCCGCTTCGAAACGCGCCCGTTTTTCATCTGGCAGTTCGGGCAAGCTCTTCCGGATCGCATCCACAAAAGCGTCATCGAATTCTAGAGGCAGCAAATCGGGATCGGGAAAGTAGCGATAATCATGGGCGTCTTCCTTCGACCGCATGGACCGGGTTTCGCCCTTGTTGGGATCGAAAAGACGCGTCTCTTGGTCCACCGTACCGCCAGCCTCAAGAATATCGATCTGGCGACGGGCCTCATATTCGATGGCCTGCTGGATGAATCGGAAAGAGTTCATGTTCTTCAGTTCGCACCGGGTTCCGAGATGGCTGAAATCGCCCGTTTCCCGGAACTTCTCATAGTCCCCGGGCCTGCAAACCGAGACATTCACGTCAGCACGAAGATTGCCCTTTTCCATATCGCCGTCACACGTGCCAAGGGCCACGAGGATCGCTTTCAGCTTCTTGACGTACGCCGCCGCTTCCAGCGGTGTGCGGATGTGGGGCTTGGACACGATCTCCATCAGCGCCACGCCCGAACGGTTCAAGTCGACATAGGTTGCGGTCGGATCCATATCGTGGATCGACTTTCCCGCATCCTGTTCGAGGTGCAACCGCTCGATACCGACGGCGACGGAGTAAGCGGGATCGCCATGGGCGGGTTCCACATCCACTTCGATTGCACCTTCCCCGACGATCGGATGGGCGAACTGGCTGATCTGATAGCCCTGGGGCAGGTCAGGATAGAAGTAGTTCTTCCGATCAAACCGGGACCAGGTGTTGATCTCCGCTTTCAGGCCAAGTCCCGTCCGAACGGCCTGTTCGACGCAGAACTGGTTGATGACGGGAAGCATGCCTGGCATCGCCGCGTCGACCAGCGACACGTTCGCGTTTGGATCGGCGCCGAAAGCCGTGGAGGCGCCAGAAAAAAGCTTGGCGTTCGAGGCAACCTGGGCGTGCACTTCGAGGCCCATGACCAATTCCCAATCGCCGGTTTCGCCTTCGATTGTGTATGTGGGCCGAACCGCAGACATGGGCCGCTCCATTCTGTTTACACCGCGTCTCCACCCTCTAATCAGGTGCTGCGATACCGCGCAAGCCAACCGCTCGATCCCGCCGGCCTTTGTCGCCGGGCGCGTCTCCGCCGTCCCTAGGACGTGTCGCTCTCTGATAGTCGGTCCTCGACTTCGCGTGCGCGGCGCAGCCGTTCACGGCGCGCCTCCAGCCGGGCATCGAGCGATGAACTCCGGCCCCAACGATTGAACGCGCTCCGTTTGCGTCCGGGCCGGCTGTCATCGCCCGTCCCATTACGATCTGCATGGCGCTGTTCGAACGCGCGGATCACAAGCGCAACGCGAAGCCCGATATAACCCGCGACCAGGAGAGAAAGCAGCATGATCGTTCGCACCTCGGGCGCCAGCGGATCGATCCCGTATTGGGTGAAAAGCGCATAGCCCAATGCAGCGGCAATGGCTGCCAATCCCAGTGTGTAGAACGCAAGTCGCATTGCCATAGCCTGATCGTCTTGAGCAGAGAATTCAAGACGCAAGGCTGCGGCGTGATCGCTCCTGCTACCACCAAACGCCAGGCTTCGCGGTAAAATCGGCGGCTTTCTCAAGTACTGCGCCGACCTTGAAACAGGTCGCTTCGTCAAGCGCTCGGCCAATCAATTGCAGGCCGAGCGGCAACCCTTCGCTGCTGAGGGCAGCGGGAATGGAGATGCCCGGAAGACCGGCCAGGTTCGCCGTGACTGTGAAAACATCGTTGAGGTACATCGCCACCGGATCATCGCTCTTTTCGCCAAAGGCGAAGGCCGGCCCTGGGCATGTGGGCGTCAGCAGAACATCCACGCGCTCGAAGGCTGCGCGGAAATCTTCAAGGATCCGCGTGCGAACCTTCTGCGCCCGGAGGTAGTAGGCGTCATAATATCCCGACGAGAGCACATAGGTGCCGATCATGAGCCGACGCTGGACTTCCGCGCCAAAGCCCTCAGCCCGGGTCGATTCGTACGTGCCTGTGAGATCCGGCCCATCGACGCGCTGGCCATAGCGCATGCCGTCATAGCGCGCGAGGTTGGACGACGCTTCCGCCGGGGCAACGATATAGTACGCGGGCAAGGCGTATTGCGTGTGCGGCAAGGACACGTCGACGATCTTTGCACCCGACGCCTTCAGCCAATCGATACCTTGCGTCCACAAGGCTTCTATCTCGTCGGGCATGCCGTCGATCCGGTATTCCTTGGGCACGCCAACGGTCATGCCCTTTATCGATTGGCCCACCGATTTGCGCCAATCTGGGGTCTCGACCGGTAGCGAGGTCGAGTCCCTTGAGTCGTGGGAGCACATGACCTCCAACATGATCGCGGCGTCATCCACGGTTTTCGCAATAGGTCCGGCCTGGTCGAGCGATGAGGCGAACGCAACCATGCCGAAGCGGCTGGCCCGGCCATAGGTTGGCTTTATCCCGACCGTTCCGGTAAAGGCGGCGGGCTGCCGGATGGAGCCGCCGGTATCGGAAGCGGTGGCAGCAAGACAGAGGTCCGCCGCGACGGCCGAAGCCGACCCCCCCGATGAGCCACCGGGCGTGAGGTTGCGATTATCGCCGGTCCGCTTCCAAGGGTTGGAGACCGGTCCAAACCGTGACGTTTCGTTGGACGAGCCCATCGCGAACTCATCCATGTTCAGCTTGCCCAGCATGACAGCGCCAGCATCCCAGAGGTTCTGGGTGACCGTTGATTCATACGTCGGTGTAAAAGCGCCGAGTATCTCCGAGCAGGCCGTGGTCCGGACGCCCTTTGTGCAGAAAAGGTCCTTGATACCCAGGGGCGCCCCGTCGAGCTTTCCGACCGTGCTCTGCTTCTTCGCCCGCCGCGCGTCGGATGCGTCGGCTTGCTCGAGCGCCCGCTCGGGTGTGTTCACAACGAACGCGTTCAGCGCGCCATTCGCCTTCTCAATCGCTTCAAGATGGGCTTCGGTCAGTTCGCGGGCCGAGATCGTCTTCTTGTCGAGGGCGTCAAGCGCCTCGGCCAGGGTGAAATGCGTGAGCTCGCTCATGGAAAGGGGTTCCGGATGATTTTATCTGGCAGACGGCGCGAATGCCGTCCATCGCCGCTCTCGTAGGACGCAGGCCCCTCGCCTGGCAAGCCCAGACCGAAATTGGCAGCCGCGCGCGTTCTTTTCCCAGGCGTGACAGCTTCCAGAAATTGCCACGAATCCGTCGCTTGCTGGCCAAGGGCGAGGGTATAGGGTCGCCCCGGTCTCAATTGAGAGGGGAAGTCCCGTGATCCGAACCATTATCGCCTCAGCCTCCATCATCGCGCTCGGCGCCTGTGCATCCACACCGGCCGAACCCGAGCCCATCGCACCGCCACCCGCGCCAGAGGCCGCTGCACCCACCGCGCTGACGCCGATAGACGCGATCGAACCCGCCGAAGCAGAACTCACCAAGATACACCTCGCCATGGCGACCGTTGATGAACTCGTCGCTGCTGGGAATGAGCAGGCGGCCATCGATCGACTGACCCAACTGCTCGGTGATCCGACATTGAGTGTGGATGACACCGGCACGCTGCTCTTCAAGCGCGCAAAGCTTCGCTACGGGGACGGCAACAACGTCTTCGGCGCCATCGACGATGTCGAGGAAATGCAGGCGGTCGCGCCCGAGCATGCCAAGTCGATGGACGCGGAAACGCTGCTGAATACGGCACGGGGAGAAGCGACATCCCTCAACTTCGCGCTTGAAAATGGGGAGTTTTCCAGTGAAGAGCGGTTCGAAGCGCTATTCCGCTTGGGCAACCACCAGGATGCGGTAGACCTGATGATCGACGCCAACCTGACCCCAGACAACGGCTACCTCGTTGACCTCTTCCAGATGGGCATTCTCTGCGAGGGTGAAGAGTTTTCCGGGCGGTCCTACACCACCGTCGAACCCGATGGCACACAACGTTCTCTACAGTTTTGTGATTTCGGTAAGTAGACAGGGCCACCGCATCGCTCCATGTAAGAGCGTGTAGAGTGTCGTAGCGTAGAGACGGGACGCCGCCGGCCTGATTGGTCGGCGGCGTTTTCCGTTTTGGTGCCGCGCTTCTGGACCGCCCGCCACCGCCGCCCGCGCCAATCCAGCGTCGCCCCCTTTCCTCCATGGTGACATCATGGTTGTTTTCGAACGCTGAAAACAAAAGCGGGAGGACTACCGAGATGCCCACGGATGCGGCGACTGCCGGCACGGCTGCCCCCTGGCCTGCCATGACGATTGCCCAGGCCAATGCGCTGCTCGCAGCGCCTGGTTCGCCCCTCGAACTGGTTGACACCGAGATCAACGGCGTCGCGCTCAAGACCTACAAAAACGCGCCCCCAACTCTGCCTTCAATCCTCGCCCTTTCGAAGGCGTTCGGCGACCGGGAATTGCTGGTCTACGAGAACGAACGCGTCAGCTTCCTCGGCCATGCCAAGGCTGCTGAGCACTTCGCCGGCGCCCTGATCCATGAATTGGGCATCGAGAAGGGCGACCGCGTGGCCGTTATCATGCGCAATTATCCCCAATGGTCCGTGGCCTTCTGGGGCGCGTGCCTGGCGGGCGCGATCGTAACACCCATGAATTCCTGGTGGACCGGGGAAGAGCTCGAATACGGCCTCAAGGACTCAGGAGCCAAGGTCGCCGTCGTCGACACCCAGATCTTCGAGCGTATCAGCGAGCACCGCAAGACGTGTCCAGATCTCCGCCACGTCGTCATCGCACGCGATGCCGAGGAAGAGCGGCCCGATCCGACCGTCTCACCTATGGAACACTTCATCGGTGAGCCGTCCCAGTGGGCTGGGTTGGACGATCTCGGCGCGCCGCCTGTTGCGATTGCGCCCGACGATGATGCAACGATCATGTACACGTCCGGAACCACAGGACGGCCCAAGGGCGCGCTCGCGACCCACAGGGCGATCATCTCCAACATCTTCAACGCACTGACGTGCCAAGCCCGGATGTTCCTGCGGCGCGGTGAGCAGCCGCCCGAACCCGATCCAACCCAACAGCGGGCATCCCTGCTCGCCATCCCGTTTTTCCATGCCACCGGCGCTTTCGCGATGCTCGTCCCCGCGCTTCTACAGGGCAACAAGATCGTGGCGATGTACAAGTGGGACCCCGACAAGGCCCTCCCGATTATCCAGGACGAGAAGATCAACGTCGTCGGCGGCGTCCCTGCGATCGCCTGGCAGATCCTCGAGCATCCCGACCGCGACAAATACGATCTATCCTCCATCCAGGGCGTATCCTACGGCGGCGCACCCTCGGCCCCAGAACTGGTCTCCTCGATCAAGAAGCGTTTTCCAGAGGCTGTTCCCGGCAACGGTTGGGGCATGACCGAGACCTGCGCCACCGCCACCCTCAATCTCGGCGAAGACTACACCCACCGGCCCAATAGCGCAGGCGCCCCTCCCGGCGCGGTCGAGATCAAGGTCGTCGGCCCCGATGGCGAAACACTTGGCCCGGACACGGTCGGCGAGCTCTGGTGCAAGAGCCCCTCCAACTGCAAGCTCTACTGGAACCGGCCCGACGCGACAGCCGAGACCTTCCGCGATGGATGGGTCATCACAGGCGACCTTGCCCGCATCGATGAAGATGGCTTCGTCTTCCTCGTCGACCGCGCGAAGGACATGCTGATCCGCGGCGGCGAGAACATCTACTGTATCGAAGTCGAAAGTGCCCTCTACGACCATCCCGCGGTGATGGACGCCGCCGTTGTCGGCATTCCCCACAAGGTGCTCGGTGAGGAAGTCGGCGCCGTGGTCCAACTCAAGCCGGGAAAATCGGCAACGGAAGATGCGCTTCGCCAACACGTCGCTGGCCAATTAGCTGCGTTCAAGGTGCCCGTTGAAATCCAATTCCAGACCGAGCCCCTGCCGCGCAACGCCAACGGCAAGATCCTGAAACCGGATCTGCGCGCGCGCTTTTCAGAGCGGGTCTAGCCCGGGCGGCGCGGAGATTTGCGTGAAAACGCCCCAAATCCCAGGATCCAAGACCCCGGCATCCCAGACCCCCGAAGAGCCGCCGGTCGCGCTGGAAGTGCGGGATATCGCCGAAGACGGTCGGCGATGGTCACCGTCGGTGGCCCGCAACCGTGACATCATCCGCGACACGGTCCTGGGCATCCTTCCAAAGCGGGCCCATGTGCTCGAAATCGCCTCGGGGACCGGCGAGCACGGGGCGCACATCACCGCATCGGCCGAAGGGCTCTTCTGGACCTATTCAGACCCCGATCCCGAAAGCCGGCAAAGCCAAGCGGCCTGGGCCCGCGCTGCCGGTCATGGGCGATTGTTCGGCCCCCATGTGATCGATACCCGCGCCGATGGTTGGTCCGAAATCGAGGGCCAGGTGTTCGATGCGATTTTCACGGCGAACATGACCCACATTGCCCCGTTTGAAGCAACACGCGGCCTGTTTGCGGGCGCCGGCCGACATCTCCGGCAAGGCGGCTTCCTGTTGCTCTATGGCCCGTTCGGACGGAGCGGGGATATGGCGGCGTCCAATCGCAGGTTTCACGAAAGCCTGAGGACACGGGATCCGGAATGGGGTGTCCGCGACCTGGATGATGATCTTCTGCCCCTGGCGCCCGCCTCGGGATTAGAACTTGTCGAGGTCAAAGCCATGCCAGCCAACAATCTCATGGCCGTGTTCAAACGCGTCGGCACAGCAGACGGCGCAATCGTCCCCTAGAGCGCGTTCAACGACGGCCGAGGGCTGTTTCCCTGGTCCGCGCATCCCTCTCTGCGCAAATCTACCTTCACCACCTCCCATCAGAACTTATCCCCCAAAAATTCCGCCCAACCCGTTGTAATCATTGAATACCCGGAAAACTTATCCTCCCCCTCCAGGGCAGTGGTATACTCCCGGTCAAATGATCACTGAACCGATGTTCCTCCGGCACAAGGATGCCGTATGGCCAATTTTCTGGCCGTACTTCCTGTGGGCGATTGCGCGCTTCAACCGCGTCGTTGCAGCCCTCAACACCCGAGGCATGTCCTTCATCGACTACAGGATCACGCCCTGGGGCGG
>JBCDLC010000015.1:0-67275 GCA_038745855.1 Pseudomonadota bacterium
CCAAGCGGCGCCCCCTTCGACCGCACCCGCATCGAAGCCCTCAAGGCCGCCGCAAAAGTCAGATCCCAAACCTACCCCGGCCACACCCAGCCGAGCGGCCCCATAGACGCCGCTCCCCTCCTGAACCGTCTCGCGGCCCTCAAGGCCCTGATCGACGACCCCGCTGCTCGAGCCCGGCGCCTGGCCTACCATCTCGCCCGCCGCCGCCCCGGCCTCCTCAGGGCACCGCCCTACAGGGGCCCCCACAGCGGCCAACAATTCGGCACCGAACCCGGCGCCCTCCACGACAGCTTCGCCGTCGCCATCCTCGAACAAAGCCGAGCCAGACCCCCACCCCTGGGCCGAGCCCCCAACAACAGCCCCAGAATCCGCCAGCTCTGAAACGAGCCCAATCCGGCGAAATCGGTCGCCCGGAAACGCGGGCGGCTGCCTGAAACTCACGACAAGCTGAAACAACTGCCGAAACGGAGACAAACCCACAGTCCTGAACGCGATCCATCGCGTAGCGAAGGGCGAAAGCCCGAAGCCCAGCGGGCGATCCAAGCATAAAGCCCTGCGCCCGCATCCACGCGGAAACGGAACACAAACCCAAATCAGCGCTCCGTATCGACGCAAAGCGTCGCAAGGCCGACCGGCCGCCGGCGCAACTGCGCCGCCCCCGCGGAGCCATCCGCGAAGCGGATCTGGCGTGAGCGATATGAACCGCCCAAAGCCCGCCGCGAGAATAGGAGAAGGCCCCTCAGTCCTGAACCGGATCCATCGCGTAGCGAAGCGCGAAAGCGCGAAGCCCAGCGGGCGATCAAAGCATAAAGCCATCGATGGCGGTTTGGATCGCGACGAGGCGTTCGGCTTCGGACAGGTGGAGGCGCTCGGTCATCTTGCCGTCGACCTTGATGACGCCCTTGCCGGCATTTTCCGGCTCGGCGAAGGCGGCGATCACGGCTTGGGCGTGCGCGACATCGGCGGGATCGGGCGAGAAGACCCGGTTGCAGGGATCAAGCTGGCTCGGATGGATCAGGGTCTTGCCATCGAACCCCATGTCGCGGCCCTGTTCGCATTCGGACACGAGGCCCGGTCCGTCGCCGATCGCGTTGAACACCCCATCGATCGCAACCAGGCCATAGGCCCGCGCTGCGGTCACGGCCAGGGAGAGCGCGGTGAGGAAACCAATCCGGTCAGCGGTCAGCTTGGCCCGCTGTTCCTTGGCGAGGTCATTGGTCCCCATCACGAAGGCGGCCAGCCGCGTGCGGCCCACCGCTTCGGCAATGTCCTGGATGTTGAGGATCGCCATGGGCATCTCGATCATCACCCAGAGGGCCATCGTTTCGGGCGCGCCTGCCCGGTCCATGGCCTGGGACAACCGCTCGATATCACTGCCGCCGGTGACTTTCGGGGCAAGGATCGCATCGGGTCCAGCGGCCACGGCGGCGGCCATATCGTCGAGGCCCCATTCGGTGTCGAGCCCGTTGATCCGGACCACGACTTCCCGGTTACCATAGCCGCCCGCCCGCACCGCATCGGCCACGGTTTCCCGGGCGCCGGTCTTGGCTTCGGGGGCAACGGCGTCCTCGAGGTCGAAGATCAGGCTGTCGGCGGCCAGTGTCTTTGCCTTTTCCAGCGCGCGGGAATTGGCCCCGGGCATGTAGAGAACGGAGCGGCGGGGACGGGGCAAAGCGGGGGATGACATGGCGGGACGGCTCCTCATGAACGCCTGGAGCTTTCCGATGCCCGGGGCCATGCCTCTTGTCTAGGGGCGGGCAGGCCTTAGCGCGAGGCTTCCTCGACAATGGCCTGGAGGCTCGTGGCAACCTGCTCGACGGGCGCCTCTTCCGGGTCGATACCGTAGGCGGCGCTGAGGGCAACGATGTCGGGGTAGACGACCTTGGTGCCTTCGGTGTCGGTGAAGACGAGGATCTTGAGCGGCAGTTCATGGCCGAAGGCGGGGTTGGCCTGGATGAAAGGGGTGCCAACCTCAGGGTTGCCGAAAATCAGCAGCCGGGAGGGCGCAAGGGACGCGCCGATCGACGCCGCACCGCCAGCATGGTCGATCACGGAAAACACCTTGAGGGGGCGCTTGCTGACGGCCGCATCAAGGCGCTCGATCGTGTTCTTGAAGTCATGGACACTTTCGATCACCTTCGGCGCGGGCATCGTTTCAGGCGCAGGAAATCCCGCGCAGGCCGCAAGCCCAAGGCCAAGAACTGTGGAAGCAACGGCCTTCATGGTCATATCCTCATGCGCTTGTGCTTGAACCGCCATGGTCCAGCCTCGGTTCCTTAAATACGCTGCCCAAGGGCCTGTGCCGATTAACGATGGATCACAAACAAAGGAGCGGTCTGTGACCGAAAGAGACGAAGCGCTGGTTGTGGAGGGATTTGTGGCGCCGGGCTTCGAGCCGGTGAGAGACGCGCTGCAAGGCGCTTTGGACCGCGGCGATGATCTGGGTGCAGGATTTTGCGCGATCCTCGGCGGCGAGGTGATCGTCGATATCTGGGGTGGTCTCGCCGATCGTGAGGGCGCCCGGGTCTGGGATGCGCAGACCCTGGTGCCGATCTTCTCAACGACCAAGGGCATCGCTGCGCTAGTCATTGCGGTCGCCATCGACCGGTCGGGCGGTGCGGTGAGCTATGATACGCCCGTCGCCGACATTTGGCCGGCTTTTGGTGCGGCTGGGAAAGACAGGATCACGATCGGAGAAGCGCTCTCCCACCAGGCGGGCTTGCCGGGTTTTCCAGCCGCGATCGACCCGGAGCTGTGGCTCGATCCGCCGGCCTTGGCCGAAGCGCTGGCCGCGCTTCCGCCCCAGTGGGAACCGGGCACAGCCCATGGCTATCATCCCCTGACCTGGGGCTATATCGCCGGAGAGCTTGCCCGCCGCATTGATGGCCGAAGCCTTGGGACGATCCTTCGGGAGGTGTTCTGTGCGCCGCTGGATATCGACTTCGCCATCGGCCTGCCAGACCATGAGCATGGCCGAGTGGCGAGCATTGAGCGGCCGAAGGCGCTTCCCAATATGGGCCCGCTCAACGCCCACAAGCGGACGGCGTTCCTCACGAAATGGGCCGCTCCTAAACGCGGGGGGGCGGCTTGGCGTCGGATCGAGATCCCGTCGGCAAACGGGCACGGCACCGCCAAGTCCGTGGCCCAGCTTTATGGGCTTTATGCCAATGGCGGCCAATGGGAGGGCAGCGCTCTGATCGGCGAAGCGACATTTGCAGCACTCACCGAACAGCGCACAATTGGAGAGGATCTCGTGCTGCCATTCGCCACCGCGTTTGCAGCCGGTGTGATGCGGAACAATCTCCGCCTCTATGGGCCGGGAACCAAAACGCTCGCCCATTCAGGATGGGGCGGATCGATGGCGCTCGGTGATCCGGATATCGGCCTCTCTGCGGCCTATGTGATGAACCGACAATCGCACCATCTGCAGGGTGATCCGCGCGCCAGACGCCTTGTCGACACACTCTATGGCTGCCTGTAGGAGGCTTTCACCAACGGCTGTGCCAGGCCCGAGAGGGGGTTCGACAGATCGGCCCCGAAGAATGAGTGACACCGAACGCAGCGTGCCAGAAGCAAGGAGCCGGTCGCCGTGGACCCTGACATCGAGAACCCGCCTGTGTTGAAAGAGTGCGTCGTGGTCGACGGGCAGGAATTCTGCCGCCCGGTCGAGCCAACCAGCGACGCACAAGCGCCCGCACCGCTGGAAACGGAGGCCGGTGGCGCCGGCGGCGGTGTCTCTGACATGGTGCAGTCCTGGCTGGACCGGGTCCTCGCTGACCCGTGGGGCTGGCTCCAGACGCACGTGCTGACGCCCGACGTGCTGATCGCTGCGTCGGTCCAGGCGGGTGCCATAGTCGGTGCCCTGTTCCTCGGCATGCTACTGACCGCGCCGGCAAAGCGTCTCCTGAACCTTGGACTGTCCAAGCTTCCGGAGGGGGTCCGTTCCATCGTGGAAGCGCCGCTGCCGAAACTGGTCCTTCCAGCCGCCTGGGCAGGCACGCTCTGGATCGCAACCACCGTCGTCCAGGCCTCGGGACAGCCCGGCGCAGCGGTTCGGATCGCAGCGTCCCTCGGCACGGCCTGGCTCATGATCAAGACAGCGACCCTGTTCGTGCCAGAAGGGCTCCGAAAGCCGATAACCTGGCTCGCGCTGGCCATCGCAGCCCTCAACGCTTTCGGTGTCCTCGATGATGTGATCGCATGGAGCTACACAATCGGCCCGGTCTTCGGGGGCCGCACGATCAACCCGCCCTTCCTCATTCAGGCGGTGATTACAGCTGGTGTGTTCCTGTTTGCGGCCAGCTGGCTGTCGAAAAAGCTGAAGACCCGTGTGGAGACCCTGCCCCAAGTCGAGCCCAGCCTCCGCATTCTCCTGTCGAACGCGCTGCAAATCGGCCTGTTCTTCGCCGCTGCAATCCTGACTCTCGCGGGCCTGTCGATCCCGCTTTCGGGACTCGCTGTGCTCGGCGGTGCCATCGGTGTGGGCCTTGGTTTCGGCATGCAGCAGATCGTTGCGAATTTCATTTCGGGCGTCATCCTGTTGACCGACCGGTCGATCAAACCGGACGATGTGATCGAGGTGGACGAGACCTATGGCGTCGTGAAATCCCTGGGCCTGCGATATGCGTCTGTTGTGACCCGGGACGGTAAGGAGCACTTGATCCCGAACGAACAGCTCATCACCGACAAGGTCGTCAATTGGAGCTATTCAGATCGCCAGGTGCGGATCAAACGCCGGCTGCGAGTGGAGTACGAAACCGACCTTCGCCTGGCCTGCCAACTGGTCGCCCAGGGCGCAGAGGAGACGCCCCGCGTTCTTTCTGACCCGGCGCCGAAATGCCTGGTCATGGAATTCGGTGAGGAAGCGGTCGAGATCGAGGCGCGGTTCTGGATCGATGACCCTCAAAACGGGGTCAATAATGTGGGCTCGGCGGTCATGCTCAATGTCTGGGACAAGTTCCAGGCCCACGGCATCGACATCCCACTCCGCCATGAGGATGTGTTGATTACGCCAGGATCGACATTGAAGGTGGAAATGGTTCGCCAGAAACGGACGAACGGATCAGGCGAACACAAACAAGCCCACGAAGATCGCGAGCGGGACAATCAGCGCGCCGAACAGGTTGCGGGCAAAGACATAGCGTGACAGCCATCGGTCGCGCGCTGCATCGTCATAGGGCTCGACATGGGTAATGTGGTCGACGCTTGCGCCAGAAACGCGGGTCTCGTCGGTGACCCGCTCTTCAAAGGTGACGCCAATCAGGTTGGTGCCAATGAAGAAGGTGCCTCCAAAGACGAGACTGCCCCAAGCCGCAGCAATAACGGTTGGGAACGGCTCAAAATTGAAGAGCGCGCCGAACAACCAGAGGACAAAGGGCACCGCTCCGATGCCCAGAAGGGCCGACGCGACCCAAAGCCGCGTGAGCCTATCCGTCGGCAGCGGGGCGTTTTGCAGCGGGGTGGGCCCGCCCCTCGGCGTCACGGCGCTACTGTGCTTCCAGCGATCGCGCCATGCGGCGGGCGAACTGTCTGCTCGCGCGGCGGGCATCCGTCCAGGTGCCGTTGCCGATCACTTCGCGAATGTCGTTTTCGAACCAATCATATTCGACCTCGGCAATCACGGCCCCTGACGCGTCGTAGGCAATGGCCGAAAAATCAGCTCCGCCGATGGAGATTGACCGCGCAAAATCGAGACTGGGTTCTGCGCTGAGCTGTTGTTGGGTCGGGCGATTTGGCTTCGCGTCATTGATGGTGACATCAACGCGGTCCACCTCGACACCTTCCTTTGCGAAGGCGTTTTCCAGGCGATCGGTGACGTATTCGGCAAGCCGCTCGCCTTCACGTTCACCGAATTCATCGGAGAGCTTTTCTTCGAACGCGTCGGAATAACCCACAGTGATGGCGGTTGCTTGGGCAGTGGCGGGCGCAAACACTAACATGGCCGTAATGGCCGACGCGAAAGCGATGGTTTTGGTCATGGGTGAGCGCTCCTTTTTGCCTATGACACAGATAGGCATCGCGCTGCCTGAAGCAAAGCTGAACACACGGTCACAACTTGGTTTCCGGCCCCGAGAGGGCGCTCAAGAGCCGTGTCGTTACCGCTCCTTATCGTCCACTTCTTCTTCGCCTCCACCGGGAATGACTGCACCGGCGACAGCACCCGTGGCGTTCACAGCCCCCTCGGCGACCTCGCCCGTGGCCCGAACGGCGCCCTCTGCCACATCGCCGGCAACGCGGGCGGTGGTGACCACCAGACAGCTGCCAAGGGGGGCGAGTCCAATGGCGAGGACAACGGAGTAAAGGAGGGCGCGGATGGCTCGGGTCATGCCCCTGCCTTGCCGCACCCTCCGGCGCGATTCAAGGTCGCTCTTTTCGCCCGTCGCCGCGACGACGCCATCAAACGGTGTCGACGAAGACAAGCTCGGCGTCCTCGACGCCTTCGATGGAAAGCGCCGTACCCCCGGAGACTGCGGCGCCATCCCGCGCTTCCAGCACCTCGCCATCTATGCGGACAGATCCTGCCGCCAGAACAAGGTAGCCATGCCGTCCGGCCGGCAGGTCATAGGTCAGTGTTTCTCCGGCCGTCAGGGTGGCGCCGAGCACCCGGGCGTCCTGATTGATATCGAGGGCGCCGTCATCGGCCGACCGCCCCGATGCAAGGATCGCCCATTCATTGGCGCGGTCCCCCTTCGGAAAAGCCTTGGCACCCCATTTTGGCGCGCCACCGGGCGTGCGGGGCTCGATCCAGAGTTGGAATATCTGGGTGGTCTCGGGCTCCTCGTTCCATTCGGCATGGCGGATCCCGTCACCGGCACTCATCACCTGTACGTCGCCGGCTTCGGTGCGGCCGCGGTTTCCCATCGAATCCTCATGGGTAATCGCGCCCTTCCGAACGTAGGTGATAATTTCCATCGACTGGTGACCGTGGGGAGGAAACCCCTGGTTCGGCTGGATGGTATCATCATTCCAGACCCTGAGCTTGCCCTCGCCCATCCGGTTCGGATCGGAATAGTGGGAGAAGGAAAAATGATAGTGCGCCTTAAGCCAGTCATTCTGGAACTGTCCCAGGTCTTCGAAACGTCTGATGTCGATCATGGTCTTGCTCCTGTTCGTCGTGTTTGCGTTGAACGGGGAGATGGTGACCGATGGGCCTGCGATTAGCGCACAAATCTGAACGACATTGTTTCCGCAATGGAAATAGAGCCTACCACGCGAGAATGGTACGGTGATCACCGCGTTCAGGTGAAGCGACGGGAGTGGGTGTCTGTAATTTCATTCATCATTGTTTTCACTCATTAAAATCCGTTATCTATTTGAGATGTAACTGTCATGGCACCACGGACAGGCGTTAGCTCCACCCTTATCGGAGCGGGTGCTGGTCACGTGAAAATACCCGGCAAGCTTGCTCCATCACGGTTTGGAGCGTTCCCATGGCAGACCGCCGCGTCCCTGATATTGACCCCTTCCTGTTCGATGCCGATCCGTCAGGCGCTGGAGAAGGACCTTCGGAAAGCGAAAGTACGGCCGCGCGGTTAGTGCCCGATGCGGTCCTATATCCGCAGGAAATCGACCTCTCGCCCATCGACGTGGCCAGCATCAGCCTGCCGGCGCCGGTCCGGATACAACTCGACATGCTGTCCCGGGCGCTTGTGGAGGCTGCTGGCCCCACGGGTGAGGGGGCAGAGACGTTTGCCAGCGCGATCATGGCTGCGCCCGAGATCGCGCCCAGCGGGGAAGCGCCACCAGCGGTGTCGGCCGACAGCGCGAGCCAAAGCGCTTTTGCTGACAGCCCAGGGGTCGAACTCACCCGCCCAATCACCGATGTGGGGTTTTCTTCCCAGCGGGTACTTGCCGGCGAGAGCCGGACCGGGGTGACCACCGTTGATATCGGTGCCGATGGCAACCTCTATTCGGGGGATATCTTCGGCAACATCGTCCGCTATACGCTCGACCCGGCCACGGGCCTCGCCACAGGTTCTGAGACGATCATCAATGTGGGTGGGCCGATCACCGGACTGAAGTTCGATCCAGATAGCCCAGCCGATGATCTCGACCTCTGGATCTCGTACGCGACGACCCAGGGTCGTTATTCGTCGATCGTCTCAGAAATCTCTGTTCCAGCGGGCGGCCAAGCCACCGAACAACGGAAGATCACCGGCCTGCCCTATGGCGACCACCAGGTGAATGGGCTCGATTTCGGCCCCGATGGCCGGCTCTACATTCAGGCAGGCGGGCTGGCGTCGCTCGGTGAGTTTGCGCCTGGTGCCTTTGCGGATCCAGAGGTGCCGCTGAGCGCGGCGCTCCTTGTGGCCGATGTGAATAATGATCTGCGATTTGCGGGTGGACCGATCAATGTGCAGGCCAACGAGAATGGCCAAGGCTATGATCCGTCCGCGCCGAACGCGCCTGTCCAGATCTATGCCACGGGCCTTCGGAACGCCTATGATATCGAGTGGACACGCAATGCTGCTGGCGAAGCCATCGCTGTTGCAGGGGTCAATGGCAACTCTCTAGACCAGGCCCAAACGCCAGACGATCCCTCCACGCCCCAGAACGAGAATTTCTTTGGTATCAAACCGCCAGAGCAATTCGTCGTTATCGAGGAAGGGGGCTATTACGGCCATCCCAACCCGTCGCGCGGGGAGTTCATTCTCAACGGCGGCAATCCCACCGGTGGCAACGATCCTTGGCAGGTCGGCCGCTATGCCGTTGGCACGCAGCCGGAGCCGGGCTTCAATCCAAACCTCATCCTCAATGTCGACCGGTTTGGGGCTGACAGTCCCAACGGGATCGACACCTACATCGATGGCACGATCCTGCAAACGACCTTCTCGGGTGAACGGAAGATCCTGCTCCTCGGTGTCGATGGCAATAACCGGCCGACCTACATCGGCGACCTGGAAAATCCCAACGGTGGGGATATCCGCTTCACCTCGCCGCTGGACATCGTTACCGATCCAAACACGGGGCGGATCTACGTGGCGAATTTTGGCCAGCGCCAGTCCGACCCCAGCAATGGTGCGGTCTTCGTTCTGACGCCAGAAGCAGGCGCCATTCGCGATACCAGCAGCGGTCCGCAACCGGTGGATCCGCCCGCGCCAGCGCCGACCCCGGAACCGGCACCGACGCCGGAGCCTACACCGCCCCCTCCACCTCCCCCGCCGCCTCCAGCGCCCGTGCCTACGCCGGAGCCGACGATTGATGGGAACCAGCGGATCGAGTCCGACGCGTTCCAGAACCGAGTGAATTTCGTCCCTGCCAATTTCGCGGCCGCATCGGGCGGCACCGTTATCGCCCTGGCGGGTGGGGCCATTGAGGGGAGCGTCCAGGCGCGCTTCTCAGGCGAAAGCGGGCCCTACGACATCACCGTTGGCTATTTCGATGTCCCCAGCGCCGGCGGGACGCTTGAAGTGCTGGTCAACGAAGTTGCCGTTGGCACCATTCCCCTGAACCGGGCGAACGGTTCGGGGGCAACGCCACTCGAAACCGTTTTCGAAGGGGTAAACCTCGATCCCGGCAATACGATCCGGTTTGAGGTCGACGTGAGCCCTGGCGAAGCGGCGCGGCTCGACTTCATCGAACTCTCACCTTCAACGGCCGAACCAGATGCGCCCTTGCCAGCGCCCACCCCATCGCCAGCACCTGCTCCTGCTCCTGCTCCTGGCCCAACACCAACGCCCACGCCTATCCCTCCCCCGACACCAGAACCGACGCCGGCACCAGAACCGGCACCCGCGCCAATGCCGGACCCGAGCCCCCCGACGGGCGAGAGGGGCCGTACCGCAGTTTGGCAAGAGACTTTCGAGGATCTCTCCGACGGTACCCGTATAGACCGGGGCGATACAGCCTGGACAACATCCACAACGGCAACGGCCACGGTCCCGCTCTACGGCGTCCGTGATGGCGCGCTGGAATTCTCCGATGCGACCCTTGCGGCCAATCAGGACGGCGCGTTCCATACCTGGCGGAGCGAAACCATTGATGTTTCATCATTCTCGGATGTGTCGATCGACCTGTCGCTTTTCTCATCGGACGGTTTGGAAGCGAGCGGGGACGCGCGCGATTTCTTCCGTGTCTTTGCCGAGGTCGATGGCCAACGGACCGAGATCTTTGCGCGCAATGGTGGCCCGGCAAATACCGAACAGGCACTGTCGCTCGACGGCGTACCGGCCGGTAATGCCTTGATCATCGAAGTGGAAGCGAAGACTACAATCGACCAGGAAGTCTACCGGGTGGACGATGTCACCGTTACCGGCATCCAGAACACCGGCGCCGGTGGCGGACCGCTCCCCTTGGAACCGTTGCCGCGCCTGTTGCCCATCTCCGAGCCTCCAGGCCCGAGCGACGACCTGATACCACCACTGGCGGACCAGATACCACTTGTCTACGACCCGGGCATGTTGCGCGCCCATGTGGACCGGTTTGCCGACCTGGTGGCACTCGCGGACTCGTTCATATTCGATGATTTCGTGCGCGCGGTCGACCAGAGGGTGCTGACCCGGGTGGGTTGGGAAGATGAGTTCGATCCTTTCAACGGGATTGCAGGCTTCGATCTGGACCCTTTTACGGACGTCGCCTGATGGCACCGAAACGGATTGGCCAGCGTCCTCTACGGGTGCTGGCCAGAGGCGATCGGGACAGCCAATCCATACTTTCCCAATGAGCGCCCTTTTCCTCAATGGGGAAAGCGGGCTAAGCCGTCGCGACGATGGCCAAGAAGACCCCACCCAATCCAGGTATGCCCGCTTCGGCCCAGTTCACAGCGGCGACGCTCGCCGAAGCCCTCCCCTACATCCAGCGCTATGATCGCCAAACCGTTGTCATTAAGTATGGCGGGCACGCCATGGTGGATGAAGCCCTTTCAGTGGGCTTTGCCCGGGACGTTGTTCTCTTGAAGCATCTTGGCATCAATCCCGTAATCGTCCACGGCGGCGGACCGCAAATCGGGAAACTACTCGACCGGCTCGGCATTGAAAGCACGTTTAGCGATGGTTTGCGCGTCACCGATGGTGACACGATGGATGTGGTCGAGATGGTCCTTTCGGGCGCCATCAACAAAGGCATCGTTCGGGCGATCAATGCGGCAGGCGGAAAGGCCGTCGGCCTCTCGGGATCAGACGCCAATCTCATCCGCGCGACAAAGGTTGCCCGCTCGGCAAAGACGCCCGGCAGCCACATGGAGGAAATTGTAGACCTCGGCTTCGTGGGCGAGCCTGCCCATGTGGATCCGGCCGTTCTTTCGGCCCTCACCACCGCCGACGATGACCTGATCCCGGTGGTCGCTCCGGTGGGCGTGGGCGCCGATGGCGCGCGCTATAACATCAATGCCGACACAGCCGCCGGCGCGCTTGCCCAGGCGTTGGGGGCCAGCCGCCTGCTCCTGCTCACCGATGTCGCGGGGGTTCTTGGCAAGGATCGGCAGTTGATCCGCAGCCTTGGCCACAAAGATGTCCAATCCTTCATTGATGACGGAACCGTCGTAGGCGGAATGATCCCGAAACTTGAAACGGCGGCCGAAGCAGTCACCCATGGCGTCGGCGCTGCCGTCATCCTCGACGGCCGGGCGCCCCATGCCCTTTTGATGGAGCTTTTCACCGAACATGGCTTTGGCACACTGGTTTCCTAGGGCGCGCGCAGGCGTCGCGGCTGCGCTGGCTTCTCTTTCAGCGCTGCTATGTGGCGTGGTTGGCGCGTCTGCGCAGGGGGATAATGGGCAGCCAGGCGAAACCGGCTGGCAACTCTGTAATGCCACCAGCTACATCATTAGTGCGGCGGTCGGGCGCCCTGAAGCCACTGGAATTACTGTGCAAGGCTGGACGAAACTCCAACCGGGCGCGTGCGAGACCGCCCTACCCGGTCCGCTACAGCCTGGCGTTCATTTCCTATATGCCCGGACCTCGGACGCCCACCGCGGCGGCGCAAAGCATTGGGGCGGCGACCACGCCCTCTGCATCGATCCGACAGGATCTTTTCAGGTTGAGAACCCTCCCAACTGCAGTGATTTCGGGCTCGAAGAGCGCCGCTTCAGCCCCGTCATGGTGGAGCGCCGCAACCGCTGGAAGACGACCCTAACCGAAACCGACCGCTACACGCTGAAAAAAGCGAAAGCTGCGGGCGTGCAGCGATTGCTGATCGATGCAGGGATCTATACCGGGCGCATCGATGGCCTTCTCCAGCGCCGAACGCGATCTGCCATTGGCGCGTTTCTGACAGAGAATGGCCTATCTGAGTCCACATCTGACACCGACTTGATCGACCTGCTGGAACTTTCAGCAATCGACCGGGCGCGGACGGTCGGCTTCAGCTTATGCAACAGGACCGACGATCGTATCTGGAGCGCCATTGCGCGCCGGCGCGGGGACGCGTGGGAGAGCCGCGGCTGGTGGCTGCTGGAGGGCGGAGGCTGTGCCCGCGCGATCGACGAAGCTTTGGTGCAATCGGATTTCTACGTCTATGGGGAGCTTGAACGACCCGACGGCGATATCCAACGGCTGACCAGGGCCGCCGATGCATTTTGTGTCGCCCGCTCGAAATTTGCGATTGCGGGCCGCGATAATTGTGAGGCCGGCCTCTACAGGACCGAGCTTTTTGCCAAGACCCGCGCACCCCTCGATGGCCGCCTTGTGTTCGAGTTCTTCGAGCGTGACTTCGACCCGCCCCTCGAAACTGGTGGCGACTAGCCGGAGCCCAGCAACGTGTACACATTTGCCAATTCGGAATGCTGGGTTTTTGACCTTGATAACACGCTGTACTCTGCAGCGAGCAGCGTCTTTGCTGAGATCGACAGCCGAATGACGGACTATGTTGCCCGTTATTTGGGCATCGACCCGCTCGCGGCGACCACGATTCAGAAACAATACTACGCCCAGCACGGAACGACCCTGAAGGGTCTCATGACCGAACATGCCATGGACCCGGCGGAGTTCCTCGACCACGTCCACGATGTGGATCTTAGCCCGGTCGCGCCTTGCCAGATGTTGCAGGTGGCGATTGGCAGGCTGCCGGGACGGAAGTTTGTCTACACGAACGGGTCCCGTCGCCATGCCGAACGGGTCACGAAACACCTGGGCATCGACCATCTGTTCGATGGCATGACCGGAATTGACGATCTGAGCTTCGATCCGAAGCCAGATCCACGTGCCTATGACCGTTTTTGCGAACGCCACGGGATTGCCCCCGCGCGATCGGTTTTCTTCGAAGACCTGGCGCGAAATCTTGAGCCCGCCCACGCCATGGGGTTCACGACGGTCCTTGTCCAAACGAGCGGCGACTGGAGCCATGAGCCAGAAGAGGCCCGACCCGGCGCGCTGCCGGACATGAGTGCGAGCCCATGGGGTGAGGATGGACGTCCGCCCCATGTCCACTACGTCACCGACGATCTGGCGGGCTTTCTCACCCAAGCTGTTCCCGCCGAGCCGAAGGATACCGCCCATGACTGATGCCCTGGTCCAAACCATCGACGCGGCGTGGGACGCCCGAAACGACCTCTCGCCTGACACGGGGGGCCCAATCCGCGAGGCTGTCGAAACGGCGATCGAGCAATTGGACAATGGCACCGCGCGCATAGCAGAGCGCCAAGGCGGCGACGGCGAGTGGGTGGTCAACCAGTGGCTGAAGAAAGCTGTGCTGCTTTCGTTTCGGCTGAACGCGAACACGCTGGTCGCCGGCGGCGTGGGCAGTGACGGCCACTGGTGGGACAAGGTTCCATCCAAATTCGACGCATGGGGAGAAGATGATTTTCTGTCCGCAGGCTTTCGGGCCGTGCCTCCCGCTGCGGTTCGCCGCGGCGCCTATGTGGCGAGAAACGCGGTTCTGATGCCATCCTATGTGAACATTGGGGCATATGTGGACGAGGGCACAATGGTCGACACGTGGGCGACGGTCGGCTCCTGCGCGCAGATCGGGAAGAATGTCCATATCTCCGGCGGCGCGGGAATTGGAGGCGTGCTTGAACCGCTCCAGGCCAATCCAGTGATTATTGAGGATGATTGCTTTATTGGCGCCCGCTCAGAGGTCGCAGAGGGCGTCATCGTTCGGCAGGGCGCCGTTCTGTCCATGGGCGTGTATCTCGGCCAATCGACGAAAATCGTGGATAGGGCAACTGGCGCTGTGACCCGCGGGGAGGTGCCGCCCTACGCCGTCGTCGTCCCCGGCAGCCTGCCCGATCCCTCAGGCGGACCCAGCCTATACTGCGCTGTCATCGTAAAACAGGTCGATGCGCAGACTCGCATCAAGGTCGGTGTTAACGAGCTTCTGCGGGATACTTGAAACCCAGGACTTGCTGAGACGGCCTGAGGCCGTTCAGTTGACCCAACCCTGCAAACGCGCCGCCTCTTCGCGAACCCGTTCGGGCCCGCCAAGGAGTTGCCGGTTCGCGCCGATGCGTTTGAACCAATGGTGGAGACCCAAAAGATCGGTGAAACCCATGCCGCCATGGACTTCGGTTGCAGTTTTGGCAACGAATGTGCCTACCTCTGCAAGGTGCGAATTCGCTAAGCATGCCATAAGAGCGGCCTCTTCACTGCCTTGGTCGAAGGCGTGAGCCGCCTGCCAGACGAGGGCTCGGCAAGGTTCCAGCGCGGCGGCCATCTCGGCGCACATGTGCTTGACCGCCTGAAAGCTGCCGATCGGGCGTCCGAATTGCTTTCTTTCGAGCGAGTAGGCGACGGCTTTGTCGAGCATGGTTTGGGCAGCGCCGAGCGTGTCTGCCGCCAAGGCAACCCGCCCTGCCGAAATGGCTGCGTCCATCGCCCGGCCGGCGCGCTCATCGTCACAGAGACAGAGGCCCGGGGCGCGATCGAATTGGACCTCCGAAAAGACCCGTGTGCGATCGATCGTATCGAGGTGCTTGATGGATACGCCTTGGCTGCCTAGATCTACAATATGGATCCTTCTAGATTCGCATAGGACCAGGATGTGGGTCGCGGCCATGACGCCAAAAACGAAGAGCGCTTTCCCGGTCAACTCATCGCCTACGGAATTGAAACCCGCCCCTTCGCGGGCGCCGCTTCGCTCCATAGGTGCCACAGCGACCCGGGCCGTCCCTGCTGCAATCCGTTCTGACCAACCGCCCGATAAAGCGCTGGTTTCAAGCGTGCGAAGCGCTATGGGGGCCATCACAGCGTGGGCCACGAAATCGACTGGGGCGAGCGCCGCCCCGAATGCGTCCTGGGCGATCACCGCCTCGAGCAAGCCAAGGCCCAACCCGCCCAGGGGTTCTGCCACAAGTACACCCCCTAGCCCCATCCCCGACAAGGCACCATCAATCTCAATACGCGTTTCGAAATCACTCGCAGCGACCGCTCGCACAGCATCCAGTGTACAAACTTGGCCCAGCAGGCCCTTCAGCGATGCTTCGAGTTGGCGCTGGTCTTCTGAAAGAGCAAATCGCATTCCCTGCCCCTACGCTTGAAACTGTAGCTTCGGTTCACGCGGCAAACCGAGGCCCCTCTCCGAGATGATGTTCTTCTGGATCTGAGCCGTTCCGCCCCCAATGATGAGACCGAGATCGTACATGTAGCGCCACTGCCATTGCCCGAAATCGCGCAGGTAGGGCGTTTCTTCGCCGTAGAGGAGACCCAGCTCGCCCAGCGCATCAATCGCGAGCCGTGCTAATTCATGGTTTAATTCGCAGCCTTCAAGCTTCACGATCATTCCCGCAAGTCCAGCGCTTTCCCCCTCACTTCGGGCGGTCATCGCTCTCAACCCGTTCGCTTGCATGGCATAGACGCGGGCTTGAAGGGCGATGAGCCTGTCCCGCATAGCGGGGTTGTCCATGAGGCGCTGCCCACCGGCCGTTTCACGAGCCATAAGGTCAGCGATGGCAAGAAGCCTGGCTTTCGCGGCGTTGGGGTCGCCGAGCATGCCCCGCTCGTGGGTCAAAGTTGCATTTGCAACCCGCCAGCCCTCTCCCGGCAATCCAACCATCTGGTCACGCGGCACGCGTACGTCGGTAAAAAACACTTCATTGAAGTTTGCCGCCCCCGTCATGTCTACCAGCGGGCGCACCTCGATCCCGGGCGTGTCCATCGGAAAGACGAGATAGGAGATGCCCTTGTGCTTTGGTGCTTCACGCTCGGTTCGAACAAGGCAGAATATCATATCCGCATCCATGGCTGTGGACGTCCAGATCTTCTGGCCATTGATGACATAGGCATCGCCATCGAGATGGGCGTGGGTGGTCAGGCTCGCAAGATCGGACCCAGCCGCTGGCTCCGAATAGCCCTGGCACCAGACAACCTTCCCTTCCAGGGTCGGTTTGATCCACTCGCGCTTCTGCGCGTCGGTCCCGCAATCTAGAAGGGTTGGCACCAGCATCGAGATGCCCTGCCCGGCAAGTCCACCGGGCACACCAGCACGCGCAAAGGCCTCAGCGATCAGGCGCGATTCCAATATGTCAGGTTTGGCACCAAACCCGCCATATTCCGCGGGAACCGTTCGGGCCGTGTATCCATGCTGAAGGAGAAGGCGCTGCCAAGCGAGTCGTTTCGGATGCTTGAGCCCCCGATCGGCCGGTGAAGGCGCAGCATCGGCATGAGTCTCTAGAAAGTGTTCGACCTCTCTTTGGAACCGCTGGTGGGCATCGCTCAGGCTGAGATCCATGTTCGCTCTCCTCTCGCTGGCGGCGTTTCAGGTTTGAAACCTGGTCAGGTCGGGAAACCCGGCGCCGTTAAACGCTCCGCCCGGGCGGCCACCTGGCTGGCCTGGGGCCAGGCACAATAATCGGCCGCATAGTAGGCGCTGGGTCTATGATTACCGGAAAGTCCTGGTCCGCCAAACGGCATGGCCCCGGAAGCACCCGCCGTCGGCCGATTACGATTGAGTATCCCCGCCCGCATCATTCGGGATGCATCGGCCCAGCGCTGGTCATCATCGCACACAAGTCCACCAGACAGACCGAAACGGGTATCATTCGCGCGCCCAATACCCATGTGGAAGTCGGGCACCCGAATAACCTGCAACAGGGGACCGAACAATTCCTCGTCAGGTACGTCGATCGCGTCCGTGACATCCAAAAGGCCTGCAGTCACGAAACCGCCCCCTCGATCCATCCGAGAGAGCTTGCGTACAGTCTCTGCGCCCCGGCCGATCAGATCGTCCTGGAAGGCCACGGCGGCTTCAGCCGCAGCTTCAGACACGAGCGGCCCCATGAAGATGCCCGGCTCGTTCCATGCGCCGATTGCGAGCTTGTCAATCCGCTCGGCAATTGCATCGATGACGTCCTCGCCAAAATTCGTATCAGGCACGATCAGCCGCCGCGCGCAGGAGCATCGCTGCCCTGTCGTGAAGAATGCCGATTGCGCCGCGATATCGGCGGCGGCATCCACATCGGCTGGATCCCACACAATAAGGGGGTTGTTCCCCCCCATCTCAAGCGCCAGGAGAACCTCCGGGCGACCGCCGAAAGCCTTGTGAAACGCCGTTCCAGTTCTGGCCGATCCTGTGAAGAGCAAACCTTCAATGTCGCTTTCCACCAGTGCCGCGCCCGTATCACGTCCGCCTTGCACAATGCACAGACAGCCTTCGGGCAGACCAGCAGCCTCGAAAGCTTCAGCCATGATAACGGAAACCGATGGCGCCAATTCAGACGGCTTGAGCACGCAGGTGTTTCCCGCCAATAGTGCCGGAACGATATGGCCATTCGGAAGGTGACCTGGAAAGTTATAGGGGCCAAGAACAGCCATTACGCCGTGCGGGTGGTGGGTCAACGCCATGGACCCAAACGCAGCCTCGGTTTCCCGGTTTCCAGCACGCTCGGCCTGCGCTCGAATAGAAATCGCCACCTTCCCAATCATCGCGCCGGCTTCAGCTTCTGACTCCCAAAGCGCCTTGCCCATGTCGCGGCTGATCGCTTCTGCAATGGCTTGCTTGCGCACAGCCAGCGCCTCGGCGTAGGCCTCAAGAATGGCCGTACGCTGCGCCTGGGGTGTCAGGCTCCAGTCAGGGGCGGCTGATCGTGCGGTTTTGACAGCTTCTGAGACTTGTTCGCGCGACGCTGCCGCATCATTCCAGATGACAGCGCCGGTCGCAGGGCAGGTTTTTTCGAAACGGTCGCCCTCACCCTCGACCCAGGCTCCAGCAATATAAGCGCCCTTTGCCATCATGCGTTCCTCTTCCAGATCCGGGCCTGTGATCCCGCTTTGAGGGCAAGGCGGTCAAGGACGTTCGGATGCACAACATACTTACCGTCATCCTTCATTTGGATCTCGGCCAATGTTGTCCTGAACGTTGAAAGATCATCGTTTGAAATCAACGCTTCTGCACCCTCGCCTTCTATAATTCCTGGATCCAAATGGACGATTCTACTGTCCTGGATCGTGCGGATCCTGTCCCTGCGCGCCACCATGAGAGGGCCGCCATCGAAGACATCGACCACGCGTGCAAACTCGAAGCCCTCCCACTCGAGTAGCTTAAACGCCCCGACCCCATCGGCATGGACGCGGCCGATCACTTCGCGCCCTTCGGCCGGAAGGAGATCCACGTAGATCGGGTGCTTCGGCATGAGATCGAGGATGAACTGGTTCCCACGCGTGGCGGAAAGCACGTCGGCCTCGTCAAAATCCATCTGAAAGAAGTGCCGCCCGAGGCACTCCCAGAATGGCGAGACGCCTTCAGCATCCACCACGCCTCGCAGCTCTGACAAGACGTAGTCGTTGAAACAGTCGGGCGCGGCCGCCATGAGTAGATAGCGCGACTGTGCGGCCAGACGGCCCGCTCCCCCACCCCGGGCATCCGCCTTCACAAACAAGGTGCCGACCTCGGTGTAGCCCTGGAACTCATTGGTCAGAATGAGGGCATCCATATCGATGCGCCGCTCTGCCTCTTGGCTCGCCTGCGATAGCGTAATGATCCTGTAGTTGAAGAAAGGCTGGCCCGTCCCGACCCCCGCTTTAACCGCGGAACATCCGCAAACTGTGCCTGTTTCGGTGTTTTCCATCATGAGGAGAAACTTACCGGTCAGTGGGTCACTGCCTGCCCGCGCAAACGCCATTTCCGACTTGGACAACCGCTGTGCCAGGAGGGCTTCATTGACCGGCAAGCTTGTGAAACCGGGCCCGGACAATTCTGCCAATTCCATCAAAGCTGGCAGGTCAGTCGTACGTGCCGGACGCATGATCAACGGTGACAGGCTTGTTGGTGGTAGGCTTGGCGAGGACATGGTCGCCCTAATCCATCATCGCCTTGATGCCTGCGGCATCGAGCCGGCCGTCGGCCAGCCGGTTCAGCAGCAGGCCAGACAGGGTGGCGCGCTCCGCAAAGCTATCCGTAACGACATACTCCTCGGTGGAGTGTATCCGTCCACCCAACACACCCAGCGTATCCACGTTCGGCACACCCGCGGCGAAGATATTGTTTCCTTCGCACACTCCGCCCGTATCCTCGAACGTGAGCTCCAGACCGATAGCCTTGCCCGTATCCGCAACGGCATCGAACAGTACCTGCTGGGCCGTATTCCTGGGTTTCGGTGGCCGGTAGAACCCGCCATGCAGGCGTGCAGAAATGCCATTACGCGCCTGCGCCCGCTTCAGCAGCGCCTCCACCTGTGCCTGCGCCCATGCTGCTGCTTCTGCGTCCGGTGCCCGGGCGCCAAACCGCACAATCGCCAGGTCAGGCACGATGTTCACGGCTGAACCGCCATCGATTGCGCCCACGTTGAACGTCACACCCTCGCGGACCGTATTCAGCGCCTCGAGCCCCAATACGAGATCGGCAGCAGCCTCAAGCGCGCTCCTGCCCGACGCTTTGGCGCGCCCCGCATGGGCCGCCTTGCCGCGCAGGATAATATCGTAGACCGCAGACCCTTTCCGCCCGCCAGACATCGCGCCGTTTTCCATGGCTGGCTCGTAGGTCATTCCGATCATCGCGCCCGAACGGGCCGCGGCCTCAAGGGCTGGCGCGCTTGCGAAATTCCCAATTTCCTCATCGGGTGTAATGACGATTCTGTAGCCCAGCGCATCCTTATGCGCCCCTCCTTCGAATGCCTTCAGTGCTTCGAGCATGACGCACAGCCCGCCTTTCATGTCAGCAAGCCCCGGCCCATTCAGCCGCCCCCCCTCCAAAGGCCGGATCGCCTCGAAGGTGCCTGGCGGAAATACGGTATCATAGTGCCCGCTCATGATGACCTGGACAGGAGCCTCCGGTCGTGACGTCACCTCGATGATCGGACCGGTCTCGATTGTTTCGACTGCGCCCTTGTCCGTCACAGTCTCAAATGGAACAGAGTCTTTGAGTGCAACCTCCGCCTCGAGCGAGGCAAACGCATCGGCCATACGTGGCGCCAGTGACAGCAGCCCCTCGCGGTTCCAGCTTCCCGTATTGATTGACGCCCAATCCCGCGTCCGCGCTTCCATGTCTTCTGAAGCCCCGCCCAGGCGCTCGCGGAGGCGCTCGTCATCCATGCTAAGTTCGGTAAGATTTGACATAGGCTATCGGTTCCACGCTGCCCGCCCCGTGGCAAGGGGCGCAGTCGCCAGAGAAGAAGTAGAATAAGGCGTACTGCACCTTGCGGAGAGGTTAACTGGTGCTGAAGGAAAACGCCCATTAATGCAGCCGATTACCCAAGTCTTGGAGAGATTATACCCATGTCGAAAGTCTCGATCCTGCTCGCGAGCGCCCTGATCGCGGGCGGGGCTAGCACCCACGCAGAGACGCCTGGATGGAGCGGAGAAGGTTCCCTCGCTGCCGGTGTCACCACAGGGAACACCGAAACGGCCGATGTTGGCATCGGCTTGAAACTCGCGCGGACCGCTACGGTTTGGAAATCCGCCTTCGAAGGGTTCGCCGACTATGCGGAGGCCGAGGGACAAGAAACTAAAAACCGGATCTTTGTCGCCGGACAACTCGACCGTCAGCTCACGGACCGGGCCTTCACCTTCGGCCGCGTCTCCCATGAGCGTGACGAGTTTTCCGGTTTTGACTCGCGGTCCTTCCTGGGCGGCGGTCTGGGCTATCAGGTCTTTGATGGCGATCGAACAAGCTGGGTTGTCGAAGGCGGTCCAGGGGTGAAGATCGATGAAATCGGCTCAATAACCGTGCTTGATCCGAATGGGATGGTCATCGGCGTACCGGGCGACACAGTGGAAAGCGTGTCTTTCATCGCTGCGTCAAACTACGCCTTCAAATTCAATGACGCGGTGCGTTTCACGAACGACACCGACGCAATTTATGCAGAGGAATCCACGCAGTTCATCAACACCGCCGCCCTCACAGCGACACTGATTTCGCGCTTGTCGGCCCGGTTCTCCTTCGATGTCCGCCATGACACCAATCCCCCGCCCGGCTTTGAAAGCACCGATACGTCCACACGTATTTCCCTGGTTTATACGATGGGCGACAGCTAGACGGCGGTGAGCGCCTGATCGAGATCTGCAATGAGATCCGCTGGCGCTTCCAGCCCGATAGACAGACGGATCATCCCATCTGTGAACCCGATATGGGCGCGAACATCCTCGGCCACTCCTGAATGGGTGGTCGAGCCAGGGTGGCAGGCCAAACTCTCCGTGCCGCCCAGGCTCACCGCCAATTTGATGACCTTGAGAGCATCAAGGAAGCGGAAAGCCGCCGGTTTTCCCCCGGAGACGTCAAAGGAGAAGGTCGATCCAGCCGCCTCGCACTGAGTGTCGAAAATACGTTTTTGCGGATCATCCTCTGGCAAATGACCCAGGTACAGCACCCGAAGAACCTTCGGGTGATCCCTCAAATGATCGGCACAGATTTGCGCAGTATCGAACGCCCGGTTCATCCGCAGGGATACCGTCTCCAGGGATCTTGTGATCAGCCAGCAAGAGTGCGCGTCAAGGGTCGTGCCCAGAAAGTTACGCATGCGCCGGATCCGAGAAACCACGCCATCATCGCCGATGGCCCCGCCAGCGATCAGATCGGAATGGCCTCCCACATATTTCGTGAGCGAATAGAGCGCGAGATCAGCCCCATGCGCCAGGGGCTTGTGTCCGATCGGCCCCATCATGGTGTTGTCGCACATGAGCACTGCGCGGCGGCCGGTCTCCGTAGCAATTTGATCACGCACACGCGCGCACGCCGCCATGTCCACCAAGGCGTTCGTCGGATTAGCTGGACTTTCGGTATAAATAACAGCGAGCGGGCCCAGTTCAGCCGCTGACCGGGCTGCCGCGTGAATTGCTTCCTCATCGGCCCATGCATCGAAGGCGACGGGCGTGACGCCAAAGTTTTGGACCATGGTGCGAATGAAGACTTCCGATGCACCGTAGAGGGGGCTGGAATGCAGGATCGTGGTGCCGGGCTCGAGGCACGCGAGCAAGCTCGTGGTGATGGCGCCCATTCCCGACGAGAACACCAGTGCGGCGTCCCCACCATCGAAGAGGGTTAGCCGGTCTTCCAAGACCTCCATGTTCGGATTGTTGAACCGGGTGTAGATAAGGTCTTCGGCAGGATCGCCAGGCTCGGCCTTGCCAGCCATGGCCCGGAACAGCGCTTCCCCGTCGGATGCCGACTTGAAAGCGAAGGTCGACGTCATGAAAATTGGCGGCTTGATTGCGCCTTCCGACATGTGGGGATCGTAGCCATACCCCATTACCAGGGATTCAGGGCTCAGCACATGGTCGCCAAGCTGCCGGTTTCGATAGGCACGCGCTTTCTTGACCATGACATACCTCTCCCTGGCGATTCTGGACTTCGGCCAGTTTACAGGGTTTTTGGTCCTGACGGAAACGTTCAGCCAGCCGAGCCATCCAGGTGACCCGGCCGAAGTAAGCCGCCGATATTGGGGCTTTTAGTGGACGCAAAGCCGCCGCCATCGATAGACATCGCAAGAACCGATTTTGCCGTCAGTGAACACGAATCGGGCCTAAGCCTACACGAAAAAGCACGGACCGTTTGCACCGTCTTTGACCAGATGGATATGTCCCACCGGCATACGAAAAGGGCCCGGTGCGATGCACCAAGCCCCTTCGGATTGTAAACCTCGACTCTCCTAGCGGACGATAATCGCCACTTCGGAGCGGCGGTTGAGCGGCTCGCGCACACCGTCCCGGGTTTCCTTGGCAAGTTCATCTTCGCCGCGGCCAGCGGTTTCGATAATCCCGCTTGGCACACCACGCGATGTGAGCGCACCGGCCACTACGGATGCGCGATTAGCAGAGAGACGCTGGTTGTAAGCCGATGCACCGGACGTGTCCGTGTGGCCGACGATCGTCACACTGCTTGCAGCGCAATCCTCACGGTCCCGGATGTTTGCGACGGCTTGGTCAATAACGGCCGCAGCCTGGCTGGTAAGATCGGCCTGATCCCACTCAAAATAGACGACGAACGTCTGATTAAGCGAGGAGCACGCTTCCACGGCCTGTTCCTGGAGCTGCACCGGTGGGGGTGGCGGCGGAGGCGGCGGCGGGGGTGGCGGCGGAGGCGGAGGGGGTGGAGGCGGCGGCGGAGGCGGGGGTGGCGGCGGAGGTGTCGCCCCGAAGCTCCAACGCAAACCGACTCTGGCTGTATGATCTGTATAGTCGGTCTTATATCCGACGTCGTTACCGAGCGCGTCGTTTCCACCGAAATTCAGACCTTCGACAATGAAGTAATTATACCCCAAGTCGAGGGTGAGATTGTCACTCATCTCGATGCCGACACCCGCAAGTCCCTGGTAGGCGAAACCCATCTCCGTGTCGCTGAAGCCATTCGCGCGGAAGGTGCTAAGCGGAGTCTGGACTCCGCCTGTGGTGTCGAACGACGCGCCAACAGCACTATTCGCCTTTGCCTTCACCTCAGCCACACCGACACCAGCGCCCAAGTACGGCGTGATCTGGCTGGCGTTATCAAAGTCTAGCAGGCCGTTGAACATCAGGTCGGTGACGCTGATATGCCCATCTGTACCCGGTTCGAAGACAAAGAGCGTATTCCCGTCGGTTCGTGACGGTATCACGCCGTTCACGGATGCCTCTGGGTCGAGCTCGCCTTGCCGGTTACCGATAACACCTTCAAGCCTGAAGCCGTTTCCGAACTCATAGCCTGCGCCGAGACCAAGACTCAGCAGCCCGTCGCCGACATCTGCGTCACCGCCAAGCGATCCGAGCACGTCATCTTGAACATCGTAGTCCAGAATGCCGTCAAAGGTGTATCCAACATCGCCGCGGACATACCAACCTTCATCGGCCTGGGCGTGGGCGCCGCCGGTGGTCAGAGCCGCTGCAGCGGTTGCGCACAAAAGAATTCTTTTCATTTTTCATCCCCTTCTAACAACCGACCGGAAGCTCCAGCGGCGCAGGAAGTACTACGGCGAATCCCGTACGAGCCTTTTGGTACAAGTCTTTCTCTATCTGCGCGAGGGCCAAAGCCCACAAATTGCACGATTTCGCAGAAAATTTTCAATAAACTGCGACGGCCTTGCAACACGCTGATAACGGCCGTGTAATGATCATGGTTTGGCCGTAATTCGGTAAGGAAACACTCACGATCTGTTTTATCTGTCTTCGATGGCCAGAACAAAGAAATGGTACCGCCTCCCCGGTTCGAACGGGGGACCTCTAGATCCACAATCTAGCGCTCTAACCAACTGAGCTAAGGCGGCAGGGCTGGCAAGTCCCCGCGATGTACTTCGTTGCCGAGAGCCTGACAAGACATCCAACCTCGCCTGCGCTGCAATACAGCGGACAGGAGGCTGGAGCTAAAGTTTGTCGACTTGGCCAAACTCGAGATCGACCGGCGTTGCCCGTCCGAAGATCGATACGGTCACCTTCAGGCGCGCCGTTTCATCGTCGATCTCTTCGACCCCGCCTTCGAAGCCTTGGAACGGACCGTCGTTCACGCGCACCTGCTCTCCAATTTCGAAGCTGACTTGCGGACGAGGGCGTTCGGCAACCTCCTCGGCCGTGCCAAGGATCCTGTCCACTTCGCGCTGGGGCACAGGCAGGGGCTTCTTGCCACCTTCCGCACCGAGAAAGCCCGTCACCTTGGGGGTATCCCTGACGAGGTGGTAGATCTCGTCGGTCAGTTGCGTCTTCATCAAAACGTAGCCCGGGAAAAAGCGCTTATCGACGGTCTTTTTCTTGCCGCGGCTGATTTCCACCACTTCCTCGCTCGGCACCTGGATTTCTGCGATCAGCCCGTCGAGGCCTTTCCGCTCGGCCTGCTCCTGTATCGTAGACGCCACCTTCTTCTCGAAATTCGAATAGGCGTGCACAATGTACCATTTGGCGTCGGGCATTGGGCTCCCGGCCTCCTTCATCAAGTTCCAAGTCCCGTGATCGCCCGCACGGCTGCGGCGATAATCTGGTCAGCAACAAACAGGAACAGTGCAACAACGATCGACATCACGATCACCATGATCGTCGCCGACACAGTTTCCTGCCGTGCGGTCCACGTGACCTTGTTCCCTTCTGCGCGCACCTGGCGCATGAAAGTGATCGGTCCAATACGCGGCTTGTCTTCCTTGGCGGCCATGCTCAGTCTTTCCTGGGACACAGATTTCTGTGGGAGTGGGCGGCCTAGCGAAAGGCATCCCCAAAAGCAATCTCTTATCGCCTGATCGGACATATGGGAATGGACAACCCGCCCGCCAACGCACTAGCAGTTTTTTAGGTCGGACACGAACCAAGCCGCCGTGGACGGGCACGCCTGCGCCTACAACAAGGCACCGCACAGAGATCCGTGCGATGCCTCATCTCAAAAGCTTGGACCACCCAGCCGGTCAACTTCCGCGCGGGCTTGACAGTGCCAAGCTATCTTCATCGGCAGCGTCCCGGGACTCCAAGACAGCCATAGCGTCCGTGAACTCAGTCTCCGTCAACTGGCCATCCTGGCCCGCGAGAACTTCAAACCGGAGTTTTGCGCCCTCGGGATCAACGCTGCCTTTTGATGTCGCATACGCAACGAACTCGGCTTCAGTGACGATCGCGTCGCCGTTGGCATCCATGGCGGCAAAGGCGTCGGCACCTTTTTCCATGGCAAACGCAGCTGGTGCCGCCATAGCGGCAGTCATGGCAGCGCCAAGAGCAACGGCTTGGGCTAAGCGGACATCCACCAAAGGCTTGTTGAAGGGCAGTCTGTTTGCAGGTCGGATTTTCATTCTGTCACTCCTCCGGGGCGATACGCCCCCGGTCTGATTGATCGCGCACTACTTGCTATCCCCATCGAAAGTGCGCTCGAGGACGCTGTCACAGCCGTCACCGGGAGGCGATTTAAACCCTTGCCATGCTCATGGCGCAGAGACGGCGAAAGCGACACCTTTCCAAGGCACGCATGCCTACAACTCTGCAATCGTGAAAAGTTTTCGAGGACGAGCACCGCCGCGCCGGGTGATGAAAGTCTGTTCAGGCCTATATAATCAAAAGGGATCCAGCGGATAGTGAGCCGACGTCAACTCGTCTTCAGCGTGCCCGGGCGCATGAGATCAATGATCGCTGAGAAGTCCTTGTCCCCCTTCCCCATCGCTGAGAACATTGCGTAGAGCGCCTCGGCCTGACCGCCCAGCGGTGTGGTCGCCCCCGATGCCGCCGCAGCCGCCTGCGCCAGTTTTAGGTCTTTAAGCATCATGTCAGTGGCAAAGCCTGGCGCGTAGCCCCTGTCTGCCGGCGTCTCCGGCCCTACGCCCTTAACCGGGCAATAGGCGGTCATCGACCAGCACTGGCCTGAAGACTGTTTGGCGATCTCGAAGAAACGGTCGGCGGCCAATCCCAACCGGTCTGCCAGGGCGAACGCTTCGCACGTCCCGATCATTGAAATGGCCAGCAACATGTTGTTGCAGATCTTCGCTGCTTGGCCCGCGCCAGATGCACCGGCGTGGATCACTACCTTGGACATGGGCCCCAGTACATCATCGACATCCTGGAAGTCTTCACTTTCGCAGCCCACCATGAAGGCCAAGGTACCTCCCTCCGCCGCCGCTGTCCCGCCAGAAACAGGCGCATCGGCTGCGCGAAGACCGACCGACCGGGCCAGCTTAGCAACCGCGCGTGCGGTTTCCACATCAATCGTCGAACAGTCTATGGCCATCGTCCCTGCGGCGGCGTTGGGCAGAATTTCCGCTTCATACACCGCGCGCACATGGCCGCCTGCCGGCAACATCGTGAGTACCACGCCGGCTCCCTCAACCGCTTCAGCGATGGACGCCGACGACTTGCAACCGGCGGCTTCTGCCCGTTTCATGGCGTCCTTGGAAAGGTCGAAAGCTCGGACCGTGCGGCCGGCCCGGACCTGGTTCGCGG
Source organism: Pseudomonadota bacterium (assembly GCA_038745855.1). Classification (GTDB taxonomy): domain Bacteria; phylum Pseudomonadota; class Alphaproteobacteria; order Caulobacterales; family Hyphomonadaceae; genus UBA5336. Next base: position 27,174 of record JBCDLC010000015.1, read on the forward strand.
CCATACCGAGCCCCATATTGCCAAGGCCGATGAATGCGATGTGTGTCATGGCGCCGCTGCCTCCCTCTTCGGAAAGACCGTAGACGCCCCAGCCCAGCTTCGCCAAGACCGAGCCTAACGCATCGGCCATTTCTGGGACTAGGCCTATGGCTGCGCCTGCATTTTTCTCTCGACAGCAAGCGGCGCTTGCGGACGCGCACAAAGCCAGACTATCTACTTCCACGTGGGGCGGTTAGCTCAGCTGGTAGAGCATCTCGTTTACACCGAGAGGGTCAGCGGTTCGAACCCGTTACCGCCCACCAAACTTGTTTCCAGTTCGCAGATAATCCACCGCGGCAGGGCAATCCACACGACTTGCGCCCCGAAGCGGCAATCGGTACCGCTAATGGCATGTCAGACGCCACTGCTCCGACCGAACCTGCCTATGCTGCACTGACCGACCCAGACGCTATCTGCAAGGGTCTTAAAACGGTCGGATACATCGCATCAGACAAGATCTCGACACTGGTCTTCCTCGCTGAACGGTTGCGAAAGCCTATACTGGTTGAAGGTCCTGCCGGTGTCGGGAAAACGGATCTTGCCGTTTCCCTCGGCCGATGGCTCGACGTGCCGGTGACGCGCCTGCAGTGTTATGAGGGCCTGGACGAAGCGAAAGCGCTCTACGAATGGCAATACGGCAAACAGCTTCTGTACACGCAGCTTTTACGGGAAAGGCTCGACGCGATCCTCGGCGATGCGGCGGATATGGAAACAATTTCCGGCCGATTGCGTGATTTTGATGATATCTTCTTCTCTCCCGATTTTCTCGCCCCACGGCCTTTGCTCAAGGCAATGCAACAGCAAGGCGCTTCGGTACTGCTGATCGACGAAATCGACAAATCAGACGAGGAATTCGAAGCATTTCTGCTCGAAGTGCTATCGGATTATCAGGTGACCGTTCCAGAAATCGGGACGATCCGCGCTGCGGTTCCGCCCCTGGTGTTATTGACCTCTAACAATGTACGCGAACTCAGCGACGCTCTCAAACGGCGATGCTTACACTTGCATATCGGGTTCCCCGATGCGGAACGGGAGCGGACGATCGTGGCAGCGCGGATGCCGGGCATTGGGGAAACCCTGCTCGCCCAACTCGTGACATTTGTTCAGTCGTTACGGGACGCTGACATCCGGAAGCGCCCTTCTATTTCCGAGACGGTGGACTGGGCGCGAACGCTCCTGCTCATGCATGCTGACATGCTGGATGAGGCCATGGTCAGGCGGACACTCAATGTCTTGCTCAAGCATGAGAGCGATCTGGAAGCGGTGGATCGAGAGCTGCCGAAGATGGTCCGGAGCGCCCGGAATGCCGCCAAGTCTGACACGCTAACAGCAAGCGGTTATCCTGTTCTGAAATGAGTGGCGAGCGAACGCTGACAGATTTCATTCGAGCGCTTCGCTCGGCTCAGGTGGCAGTCTCACCTGCGGAAGCTATCGATGCCGCGCAGGCTATGGCTGTAATCGGATATGCGGACCGGGGCCTGATGAAGCAGAGCCTGAAAGGCACGCTGGCAAAATCAGTCGAAGACGGCATCACCTATGACCGACTATTCGACCTTTTCTTTCAGATCCGCGAGCGTCAGGACAACCCTTTGGAGGATCGCTCAACCAGCCGTATAGCGCCCTCTGATGAGGCCGGCGCTCTTAGCGATGCGCCAGACCTGTTGGACCTCGCTGAAAACGGCGATGACGCCCAAATCGCCATGGCCCTTGAGCGTGCCGGTCGCAAGGCTGGGGTCCAGGATATCCGATTTTCAACTCAAACAGGCTATTTCGCCCATCAAATGATGAAGGCCCTCGGAGTAGAGCGGCTGGAAAAGCAACTGCTGGACCGGCTGCAAGCGCGCACCGAGGCGGACACGGCAGAAGCGGAACGATTGATGGACGTCCGGCGGGAGATGATGGGCCGGGCACGGACCCATGCCGAAAAGCAGTTCGATATCTTTGGCGCCGGCCAGACCGAGCAGTTCCGGGAGGACGTCCTGGCGGAAAAATCCATCCGGGCCCTCGACCTTGCAGACATCCGGCGCATGAATGCACTTGTCGAGAAACTGGCGAGGAAATTGGCCGCCAAGCATTCGAGACGACGGAAGCGCCGCAACCGGGGGCAGCTCGACATCCGCCGGACTATTCGGTCGAATGCGGGCCTGGGTGGCGTCACGTTCGATCTCCATTGGCGACAGAAACGGCGCGACAAGCCGAAATTCCTCGTTATCTGCGACGTTTCAGGATCGGTCGCCCGATATGTGCGTTTCCTGCTGCTCTTGTTACACAGCCTGCGGGAGGTGGTGCCAGACCTGCATGCTTTTGCCTTTTCCGCCCGCCTCCGGGACGTGGGCGATTGGCTAGACACCGAAGGATTTGAGGCCGCGATGGCCAGGGTCATTCGGGAGATTAGCTTCGGTTCGACCGATTATGGCCAGGCCCTTTCAGATTTGAAGGTGAACCATTGGTCCCTGATAGACCGGCGGACAACGATCATCATTCTTGGCGATGGCCGCAGCAATTATGGTGATCCGCGGCTCGATCTTTTCCGCGAGGCAACCGCCCGCGCGAAGCAAACACTCTGGCTATGCCCGGAACCGCGCCCTGTTTGGGGCACTGGCGATAGTGAGATGCTGCGTTATCAGCCGCATTGCTCCGTGATGACTGAAGTATCCACGCTAAAAGGGCTCGAGCGAGCAATCGACGAAGCGCTACTGGCCTACGCGTGAGCGTGCATCGGCGTGTTCCGCAAGGTATCAACCGACTTGCGACGAAGAAGCCTCAAACTTCAAAACGTAAGAACAAGGGGTGTCTCCGCCACCAGAACGAATAGAGGGGCTCTGCTAAGCGCGATCGGATACGCCCAGATAGGATGCGCTCAGTTCAATAGAGTTTCTATGACGCTGGTGACGCGGATCACTCCCACTCGATAGTGCCTGGGGGTTTTGAGGTGATGTCGTAGACGACGCGGTTCACGCCGCTGACCTCATTGATAATGCGCGTGGCCACGCGGCCGAGAAAGTCGTGTTCGAAAGGGTAGTAATCGGCTGTCATGCCGTCCGTGCTCGTGACCGCACGGAGAGCAAGGACGCTCTCGTAGGTGCGCTCGTCACCCATCACGCCAACGGTATTTACGGGCAGGAGCACGCTGAAGGCCTGCCATATTTCGTCGTAGAGCCCTGCAGCGTGAATTTCCTCCAGATAGATCGCATCGGCCATCCGAAGCCGGTCAGCCTTGTCGCGTGTGACCTCGCCAGGAATACGGATGGCGAGGCCTGGCCCAGGGAACGGGTGGCGGCGAATGAAAGGTTCGGGCAGGCCAAGTTCCCTACCGAGGGCGCGGACTTCATCCTTGAACAGTTCCCGCAAGGGTTCGACCAGAGCCATGTCCATTCGCTCGGGTAAACCGCCCACATTATGGTGCGACTTGATGGTCACGCTTGGCCCACCCAGGGCGCTGACGCTTTCGATGACGTCAGGATAAAGCGTGCCCTGGGCTAGGAAATCCGCCCGCTGGTTCGTCGTCGAGTCCATCTTTTCGGCTTCGGCCTCAAAAACGTCGATGAACAGGCCGCCGATGATCTTTCGCTTACGCTCAGGATCAGAGACGCCTGCAAGGGCGCCGAGGAAGGTGTCGCTTGCGTCCACATGGATGAGCGGAATGTTGTAATGCTCGCGAAAGAGGGAGACGACCTGATCGCTCTCGCCGAGGCGCATCAGACCATGGTCGACGTAGACGCAAGTGAGTTGGTCGCCGATCGCTTCGTGGATGAGGACCGCTGCAACGGAACTGTCGACACCGCCTGATAGACCGCAAATCACGCGGCCCGCTCCAACCTGCTTTCGGATCTTCTCGATTGCTTCGGAACGGTAGGCGGCCATTGTCCAGTCGCCAGCCATTTCAGCAACGCCGTGGGTGAAGTTCTTGAGAAGTCGTGCACCCGAAGGCGTGTGAACCACTTCGGGATGAAACTGGGTGCCGTAAAAGCGTCTCTCGGGGTCGGCGATCACCGCGAAGGGCGCACCAGGGGATCGGGCGATGACAGTGAAGCCCGGCGCGATATCGGCCACATGGTCGTCATGGCTCATCCAAACCTGCTCGTGCTCGCCACCGCCAAAGAGGCCCTCAAACAGAGGGTCTGCCGTTTCGACTGGCTCTATAAAGGCGCGGCCGAATTCCCGGCTCTCGCCGCTTTCAACCCGGCCGCCCAATTGGTTCATCATGACCTGCTGCCCGTAGCAGATGCCAAGGATAGGCACGCCGGCTTCGAACACCGCGGGATCGGCACGCGGGCTGTCTTCAGCCGTAACGCTGGCCGGCCCACCTGATAAGATGATGGCTTTGGGACCATAGGCACCCAAAAAGGCTGCATCGATTGCGTTGAAAGGATGGATCTCGCAGTAGATACCGCTTTCCCGCAGGCGTCGGGCGATGAGTTGCGTGACCTGGGATCCGAAATCGATGATGAGGGCACGCTCGTGCCGCGATTGGTTAGTCATGAGGTTCGTTAGCGGATTCCCGGGGCGCCCGCCACATTGGTGCCATGGGAGGCGCATCGTCCCCTGCGGAAAATTTTCCCATCTGCTCGAAACCATGGGCCACGTAGAAGCCGTGGTTTACGGGATTGGAGTTCTCCAGGTAAATGGGCATCCCCTGACGATCGCAGGCCGCGAGAACCGGCGCGAGTAACGCCTTGCCGATGCCCTGTCCCTGGGCTTCAGGCCGGGCGCCGATAGTGAAGAGGTAAAGGTGGGGCGCTGTTGGATGATGTTCCTGCATGAGCCTTTGCAGGGCTTCACCGCGCGCCAGCGCTCCCGAATTGCCGAGCCGGAGTTGGCCGAGCGCAAAAGCGGCCATGGTGAGGGATGATGGTTTTCCCGCGCTGGCCGATGGCATCCACATCGTCGCCCCACCACCGGAGTGCAGGTGGCACACACCCCAGGCTACATAGACATCGCGGGCGAGCACGCGAAGCATGGATAGAATTGCCCGCGGCGATCGGAAGACCCAGGACATCACGGGGTCATCGGCAAACGCTTCAGCCGTAATCGCTGCTACGGCTTTCCAGTCTGAGCGCCGGGCAGCACGGATTTCTGCCGGAAGTACGATATCCATCTCTTTCTGGCTCCTCTCATCTCCGCTGAGCCGGGTCGTCGGTGTCATTACCAAAGCCCACATGGTTGCGGCGCACCACACATTTCGTGCAGGACATCACGATGCGTACAGGCGGCCGTATGAGCGCGGCGATCTCTGTCCTTGATGACGTTCTCTCGCGCCGGACCCCCGTCAACGTGGCCGTGCGTGATTGGGGCAAGCGGGCCCGCTATGCCGGTGCGAAAGACCGTGCGTGGATCTCCGGTCTTGTGCTTGATGCGCTTCGCCGGAGGAATTCACTGGCCCACGCCATGGCGGATAACGGCGCGCCCCGAAGCGATCCGCGCGCACTTGTGCTGGCGGCTTTGCGTCATGCCTGGAACATGCCGGTGCGCGACATCGAACAGGCTTGCTATGATCAACACGGGCCGACGCCGCTCACGGAAGCCGAACGAAGCGCCCTGATCCTAGCACCCGATCCAGGCGCGGCACTTCATGTACAGGGCGACTTTCCTGAATGGCTGTCCGCCCCTATGACGCGGGTATTCGGAGAGAAGGCCGTCATTGAAGCCCAGGCGATGACCGTGCGGGCCCCAGTCGATGTCCGGGTAAACACGCTGAAGGCAGACGCCGAGAAAGCTGGAAAGGCGCTCCAGTCTGCGCAGGCGCGGCCGTTGTCATTGTTGGGGGCAGCATTCCGCATTCCGGCATCGGATCCGAGCCAACGGGAGACCAGCCTGCAAGCCATCCCGGCTTATTCCAAAGGCTGGGTCGAAGTTCAGGACGCCGGCTCCCAGATCGCAGCCGCAGCCGCCAACGTGCGCCCCGGTGAACAGGTGCTGGACCTTTGCGCGGGAGGCGGGGGCAAGACGCTTGCCCTGGCTGCAGCGATGGAAGGCAAAGGCCAAGTCTTAGCCTACGATATCGACGGCCGCCGATTGTCAGCGTTAATCCCGCGTCTCCAGCGCTCGGGCGCTCATAACGTGCAATTGATGCATCCGCGCGACGCAAATGTGCTCGAACCGCTACGCGGCGACATGGACTGTGTGTTTGTCGATGCGCCGTGTACAGGCACGGGAACGTGGCGACGGAAACCGGACACAAAGTGGCGCGTCAGCGAAAAGGCGCTCGCTGCCCGGCAGGCCGAGCAAGCCGAAATCCTGGAAACGGCAGCAGCGTTTGTCAAACACGGCGGCCGCATCCTTTACGCGACCTGTTCATTCCTCATGGAGGAAGGCGAAGACCAGGTTTCCAGCTTCCTGCGTGCCCATTCAGATTTCCAACAGGAAGACGCGGCAGAAGCCGCAATTGAAAGCGGATTGCTCACAAGCGAGGGGGCAGCGGTGCTCCGCGCGCACAAAGAGCCTGGCGGCGCTGTCCGCCTCACGCCGCACCGCGCCGATACGGACGGCTTTTTCTTTGCCACGCTGCGCCGACGCTGACAATTAACGACCGCTTCCGCTAGGTGTGCTGGGCCGTTCCAGCGGTTATTCCCGCCGAAAAGGTTGGTGCATTATCAGTGCCTCAGGTCGCAGCGAGTTGGAGGCAGTCATGACCCAGGTAAACTGCCCCTTCCAAATCGGAAAGAACAGCTATTCTTCTGGATTTGTAGGTGTTCACACATGCGCTTGACGGGCGCGTCATAGGCCGCGAGACGTCGGAGTTCGCGGTTTATGGATTTGCATGGAGTGGCCTTGCCAGTCGGGCATAGGTGGTCGGCGAGGTCTAGCAGGCCCACGTTGATGTCGATGGTTCTGCAGAAATCCTTGAAATCCGCCATGGCATTCGCAAGGCATGCCAAGGTTTCAGCGCACGGAGCGTTGCGCACTCTGCCCGGCGGGCGAGAGGGTCGGTCACCGCCGGCGGCAAACGTACGGACGAGGTGAGTGAGGCGGGCTTGTGGGCTCGGATGGGTACGAGAAACCGCGGCAAACCGCCCGTACCGGCCGTGCCGGGCTCGTTCGAACAAGCCCATGGCTATAAATGCACAAAAGATTAGGAGGCGGCGACGCTGCGGTCCCGTAAGAGTGGCAAACGCTATTGAGCCAGGCACATCCATGGCCTGTACATCACGCTCATAGGAATTAAACATGCCCTGCCCACTTGCGAATGGTGTCCGGTCAAGCGCCACGCTTAAATCCGTCGCCCACACGTCTGCCTGCAATTCCATCACCTGACGCACATCGTCCTTGTCAAACGGAGCAATAGGAGGCGTGCCATCGCCGCAAAATTCATGAGCCCACCGGTCGAGCGCATGACCCGACGCATTTTCCTCCCCTACATCGATAATCGACAGTCCGGATGGGTGGGGTCCCCACAGCCGGTTCAACAAGTCGAGGTGGCAAAGGGCAAGGTGCGCAACCTCGTGCAGCAAAGCCCAGCGTAGAGTGAGCTGAAAAAGAAGGTCATGCTGCCTAAGTCGCGACGGATCAAAAGGAAGCCCACCGGTGACATCTTCGGCCGTGAAGGCCCGCTCGCGGAGCGACGTATAGTCGTGAAAATGATGGGCGTCGCTAGGCCTCTGGCTCTGACAGCTCTGGATTTTGGCGGGCCGGACGCCCCCGTCAGCGAAGAAGACGGCGCCTTGGGACAGGTGGGTCAGAATGGCGTCCTCGAGGGCGAGGCAGAAACCGATGGAAACAGACAGGATCGCGGTGCCACAAGGTATGAATCGGGCCCGGCCACCGGTTGCCCAATTCGCGGTGTCGATCTCGATTATACCGTTGGCGAGGACGGCCGGGTCCATTGCGTTGAGATCCAATACGAGACCCGCGGCAACCTGTTGTGCTTCAATTGTCAGGTTGTTGATCAGCTCGACCGAAAAGTTCCCGTCCAACGACGAAATCGGTGCTTCTAACGGCAACGGTCGATCTTCCGGCGCCGCGCCGAAGTGTTTCAATCTAAGCGCGACGCTTGGGCGGGGCGACCAGTTCATGGGCTCTCCGTTTCCTTGGAGGAACTGCGCATCCAGAAGTCAGCGGATAAGAGCCCTGAATACGCGCGGCAGCGGTGTTACCCTCCGGTCCGCTCGCAATCGCATCCGCTGGACCGGGAACAATGGCAGGTCTCCGGCCCCGCACAAAAAGGGAAACAACGCCCCAGCGCCAAGTCCCGGACCGCTGGTCATCGAGTAATTCCTCGACAAACACCTGCTCCCGGGAAGGGTCGAATAGCAGAGGGTCGGTTCGCTGGCGCACAAAAGGAGGGGTCGAAGCGTCCAACTCAATCACGAAAAGCTTGCAGGGGCCCTCGGCCTTCATCGTCCAATATTCATTCCTTGGAATTTGCTCGGGATAGGTGGTGACCCGACCATCATGGCTTGGTCCGGGCGATAACCAGAACCAGCCATCTGCGCTGCTGGCGATGACGACCACGGAACGGCCCTTGCGGGCGGGTACCACCAACGCAATGCGCGCCCTTGGAACAATCTCGATTTCGTCATCGGCTGTAGCGAGAGGTTCCTCGATCATGCCGAGCCCATCGCCTTCGACGAAAACGTCGATCTCCAGTTCGGCGGGCTTGCGCTGAAGGACATCCAACAGGGGGGTCCGGACCGTCCCGATGAGACGGCGCCGGAACGCTTTGTGGTCGGCACGGGTCCAGAGATCGAAGGCTTCATCCGGGTTGATATGTTCGGATGACAGGTCCGCATACCAAGCAGCAAGCTGTTTGATGTGGGCGGTCTTCACACGGCCCTGGGGACGCGCTCTGTCCCTTACGCCATTTCGCCAGGCCGCGACGGTGGTTTTGGAAATCTCCAGACGCTTGGCGGTCTGGGCATCACTCACCGGAAAGTCGCCCGCTTGGGAACGCGCCACGCCAACCTCATAGAGCGTATCGAGTTTACGTCCCATGTCCGGACAATCGGCGACGTCTTTCGGCATCGTCCCCTCGCTTATCCGTTCCTTGGGCCGAACAGCGTTCGGCTCTTAGCCAGTCGCGAGCACACAATTTTCCATTTAGTCAGTCGTGTCTTCGAAAGTGCGAGGAGACGGTCCATGGCGATCAAATCAGATGTGAAAACGAAGAACGCAGATATTGGAGAAAGTCGTGAGCGAGGAAAGAGCCACTCACTATACAGTTGCGCAACCTCTCTCGATCGCCCCCTCGGCGAAACACTGTTTCGGGCAGCTTTCGTAGATCGGAGGCGGCGGGCCAGCACGTCAGCACCAAACGCGAGCGCGCTGGAGGACAACGCATGAGCCGAAGAAAAGCCAACGCTGCTGGCGCGGAGAGCCGCTGGGACTTGAAGGTAGGTGTGAAATCGCTGCTCGCGCAGGATGCAACCGCTAGACACGCGGAGGATAAGCGCGAGGCGCTGGATCTGATGTCAGACCTCGCAGACCGGACAGGATACTCCATAAGTTCCCCGGGGTTCTCCTCACTGACTGACTCCCGAGGTAACATCGCAGAATTTAACCGGGTCCTCGCCACAGGATATGGCGCGGCGGCTGCACGGGTTGGCGTGTCCGGAGCCTCGAACGCCATCGGTACCGTGCTTGGCGGTGTCGTCCCACGGTACGCGCCGGGCCGCGACATCGTGCTGTGCGATGCGATGGCCCATAAATCGGCCCACGGTGGCATTATAGTTTCGGGACGGAAGGCCGGCTTGGTCGGCCGGGACATCGATGCGGCTACTGGAACTCCGTTACCGATCGCCCTTCACAGTCTTGCATCCTGGATCGAGCGTCATGCGGAGCGGATTGCAGCGCTATTTCTCACCTCAACAAGCTACGAGGGCTTTGATACAAACCTTGCACCCATCAAAGCCCTCTGTGCTGAATGGGGCATCCTGCTTGTCACCGATGGCGCCTGGGCAAGTCCTTATGGACTTTTCCCAGGCTTTCCGTCGAACCCGATCGCCCATGCCGATGTGGTGATCCTAAGCCCCCATAAGGCCGGTCTCGCACCTTGCCAGACGAGTATCGTTCTGTTCAGCTCTGACCGCCTGGCAGAGCTTTATGACGAGATGGGTGAGATCGGGTTTGCAACGACTTCGCCAAACCAGTCGATGTTGGCCATTGCCGAGCACCGCATATGCAACGGGTTGGAGGGCATCGCCGATTGGGAGGCGGGGTTAGCGCTTGCCCGATCGTTGCGGCGCCAGATCAGCGAGGTGCATCCGGCACTAAAAGTGATTGAACCGAAGGACGTTGGAGCACCGTCGGGAAACCCGACACATGTGCTCATCGATTGCAGCGCATTGGGCATCGATGGCCGCTCCTGGGCAGAGGCGCTGTCGAGGGACAGATGTATCGATGTTGAACTTGCGACCGAGCGTTCCGTGCTCATGGTGATGGGGCGAACGCCGCCCTTTACCGCCGATGAACTCAGCGAGGCTCTCAGGGCCACGCTCTTTGTAGCGCTTCGAGAAGTTTCTTACGCAGCAGACGTCTCACCGTCCTGCACCGGAGGGATGCCGGCGCTCGACTGTCTCATTGATATGCGTACAGCGTTTCTTTCCGAGAGCGAATGCGTGGCGATAGAGGACGCCGTAGGGCGAATTGCGGCCTCGACCGTTTATATCTATCCGCCAGGACGCCCGTTTCTGACTTATGGTCAGCCTGTGCAGCGAGCGCATCTCAAGCGCTTGCGAGCGACCCGCTCCGACCATGCGCCGCTTGTACAGTCCCCACCCGCGCCGGATGGGATGGTCTGGGTCGTAAAGAGCGATCGGGATTACGCCCGCATCGGTTTGCCGCTCGAAATCGCAGACTGCACCATAGAAACGTGGCGGGCCGAGGCTTTGGAAACCGACGCCATCGCCCGGTATGCCGATTTCTTTGAGGAAGTCTTCGTAAACGATCCATTCGATCATTTTGCCTACGACCCAACAGATCCGCTGCACCCTGTCTCAATCGGGACCGTGATCGGCGAGCACGCGCCGGCACGGCAACCCTATCTGCACCTCGACGCTTCGCGTTCCGTAATCCTTCCCGATCATCTACGGCGCTGGATCGATCCAGAACGTTGCCGAAAGATCACAGAAAAGCGGTTGCAGTCGGACGGTGTCGTCGCGACCCTGACGGACAAAACTGGTCAACTCCGCGGGCTGATCCATGTGCGGGCTGATCGACTGGGCGTGATGTTCGAGACGGAAGAATGGCGCGATCCCCTGCTTTTTGCGGCGGAGGAGACGACGGATCTGCTGGCTGACGCAGAGACATTTTTCGAAAAAGCCCGGTATCATTTCGATCTTGAGCCCAATGATCAGGTCGCCACCGTCTCCTGCATGGCTCTTGACCCTGCCTACAGGGGACAGCCCAATCTCTTATATCGTATGTTCAAAGCCATAGCCGACGTGCTGCCTGAGCGGTTTATCGGCTTACCGATTCTCGCAGAGGTGCCAGATGACGGAGCAGCGCGGACAATCGACGAGGCCATCAACGACCGGCTGGTCCACGGCTTGCTGGAGAATGGCCACAGCGTTGTGTACTCACCTTCATTTCGCTCCGTGCTGCGATATTTCGAAGACAATGGGCAGTACTTCCGGAAGGCTTTCCGAAATCAGGTGGCGCGATCCCGGCGCCCCTATACTCCCCATCCAGCTGATAATCGCAAGGTTACCGTCCGTAGCACGAGCGACCGGGGACGCGGCGTGTTTGCAACGAGCCGGATTGAGAAAGGCGAAACAATCGCTGTTTTCGACGGCGAACGGTATCGCGCGGCACAAGCGACCGCGCTCCCCCCCATTATGGTTGATCACGCCATACAAGTGAGCCCCGACGAGTATGTCCATGGTGCCAATGGTCTGGCGGAGCTCTGCAATCATTCTTGTGGGCCGAATGCGGGGATCCGAAACCTGACCGAGATCTTTGCGGCACGTCCGATAGACGCTGGAGAGGAGATTTGTTGGGACTACCGATGCAGTGAGGACTCGACCTGGGTGCTCCACGGCTGCGCCTGCGGCCATGATCAATGTACAGGAACCGTTGAGGGATTTTCCTCGTTATCAAGGAAGGCTCGTCAACACTACGTTGAAAACGGGATGGTTTCCGAGTGGATCATTGCAAGAGCGAACGACGATGACTAATCTAAGAGCTTTCCCGCTGGAGATCTTCGCCGTGACGAAATGCGCTTCCACCGAGAGCTTGTACAGCGCAGAAAGTCTGAACGAGATCCTTGCAGAGGCGTATGCAGCGCCTTTGGATGATCAAGGTGACCGTCAGTTCCTTGCTTTTCAGCGGAAAGCACTCCAATCATCCTTCGCGGGCCTTCGCTTCGACTTCATGGCGACCAGCATCACGAAATTGAACAGGGCCATGGAGCCGGTCGACATCAAAACAACCTTGTTGGATCTGCCTGACGCCATCACGAAAAACTACGAGACTGTGGGCGCGCACGATATTGTTGCGCCGCTTGTATACGCCAATCCGGGGAAAGTCGTCCGACACGACGATGTGATGCCTCTCGGCCAGTGGCTGGATCATGCGTTTTACAGGCTTCACTGCCGATTATTTGGCATTGATCGAGCGATGATGATCAGCTTTCCTTGCCCTGGCCATTACACGAAGCTCGTAACATTCGAATATCTGGCCAGCAGGGAAAATATGACTTGGTCGAGTTTCGATGCCGCAAAGCTGGAGTTTGGATCATTTCCTTTCGTTCTCGCATGGCTCTATCGAAAAGACCTCATCGATGACGTGAAGTTGGAACGTAACTTTTATGCTCTGGCCGATCTCAACGCAGCCAATCTTACGCAACTCAGAAAGTTCGTGAACGATCCTTACCGGGCGCCCAAACATCACGCGTCTGATATCGGCATGAAACCGAGATCGTATACCAACAGTCTTTACGGCCTACGGAATGGTCTTTCCGAGCGATTTGACTGGGGTGCCGATGTCGATGGAGAAAGACAGTCGCTGCGTATGCTCGATCATGATTACAGCTTTCTTCAGATACTCGGCGATCCATCCGCGCCTCTTGTAGGCGGAAACGCATAAAACCTTCTGGACTTGACTCCAGTCAGTCGATCGCATTCGGCGGACTTGCTACGCCTGCACGAATTAGGATCGTGACGTTCGCAGTTTCCGGCGACCGTCACAGTTGATTCAGAAGGCTGGGTGAAGCCTCTAGCGTTGGGACGCGCGCGCAGGCCGGCGTCGACCGTTCATGGTCTGCGCCGGCCCATTTTTCGAAGCGATAACGCTTTTGCGCTGCTCCTCCATCGTTGTGGTTCGCCAAACGCGGTTTGGAATGCGTGAGACTGCCTCTGAAAGCTTAATCAGCGGCACTGCGCCATGAACGCGCTTCCAACGCGTGAATACGCTCAGTGCCCACATGGAAGCACCTAAAAACGAGATGTGTGAAGAGGCTCACAGCGGGATCGGCAGCGATTGGGCATTTTGATGTCATTGGCGGTTTGGCTTGATCCCGGCGCCTAACAACATCCAACCCAGGAGACACCCATGTCCGCTTTCAAATCACTTACTGCATCGGTTGCCTTGGCCCTTGCAGTCGCAGCATTTGCCCTTTCCAGCGGTGGCACCGCTTCAGCTCAGAACGTCTACGGCGCGGGCCAACCCTTCGGTTCGAGTAACCACACACAGCCTGTGGCACAAGCAAGGGCTTTCACAGGCGCCACGCAGGCGTCGCCTTCAACAGCCGCGAGGTTCAACAATACCGCCTACAGAATAATCCAAGGCGACCTCATGATTGTCGTCGTCTATGCGATGAACGGCGCTTGCGAAGTAACAATGGGCGGTCGTACGCGCGGATTTCGGATGACATCGCAGGCTTGTCAGTACTCGGTGCGCGATCTCGGCCCGGGCAAAATCGAGATGACATCTTCCATCACTTTCAATGGCCAGACCCAACGGGATACTGGCATCATGCACATGCGCAGGGATGGCAGCCTGTTCGAACCGAAAAGCCGCGGTGTCATGGTCCGTATACAATAGGCGCCCGGATAGGCGGCTAGCCCGCGATGCAGCTTGTATCGGGAGACTTCGGCCGGTCATATCCTCTCAATGCTAAAGCGCCGCGAAAGTCAGCGTGGCGTTTTGCAAGACGGCAATAGTCGGCTTTAAGGCCCGCGCGGGCACGATCAAGATCGGCGGCGCCGAGAAGGGGAATACCCTCAGGGCTGACAGCGTTGACTGTCTGATCGGCCGGTAGTTTATAAAGCAGCGCGTCGGAAAGCGATTTTCCGCCAAGAATCAGCATTGAGATCCAGGCTGCAGGATCGGCCGGCGAGGACAAAACGGCCGGATCAACCACCAAGCTCGTTCCATCTTCGGTGGTGACGGTCACCGCTTCGTAATAAGAAAAGGCCCCACCACAATCGCGGCGGCTGAAGCATGATCCACGGTTCTGCACCGCTGAGAAGCCCAGGACTTTCTCATCCGGAATCGTCGGGGTTGCCACGATCCTCTCGGGTTCGAATCCCGCACCGACCAGAGCATTGACTATCACAGTTGCACGGTGGGAGCTGTTGGATGCGCGAGGATCTGTGAGAACCAGACAAGATGGGTCGGCAATTGCGAGTCTATCCTGGGTGCAGGACAAGCTCTGGGCAATTTCGAAGGCGGTTTCAGGCGCTGTCCGCGTGCTGACGCACCCGGCTAGAAAGACTGCGAGCGCCGTCACACTCATGCACAGTTGGCTGGCACGTGGTCTATGGGTGTTCGGCATGGGGTCTTTCTCCCTAGAATTCCGCACCGATTGAAGGGACGTCGGCCGAATTTCCTCTCAGTTTAACCGCTGTCCCTTCAATCGCTGTGCCAGCGATCGGTGACCGCACGAAAGATCAAGCGGTATCCTTATTGGAGCAAGCTTTGTTCAAGGCATCGATCGCCTGGCGAAGGTTTAGCGGGGTTCGCATGTGATACCGGCGCATGGCAAAAGCCGCGATCGCGATCATCGCTGCCATCATGGCGAGGAACATTCCGAACGTGTGCACCATGGTGCCGGGCGCCGTCGGTGGCCAGCGGCCTGCTAAAGTCCAGATTTCAAACCACAAACGGCTGAACACCATCATCACCGGCGGGACAACCAACCCGACCAAAAGAGCTGCAGCGAAGAAATAGGTGGCCCCGCGCGGCGCTTCGGATTGGAGATAGGCGTTCTCGAAGGCGTCCTGGGTCACATGCTCAGCCAAGGCGCCCTGCTCCATGCGAGCGGCGTAAACCCGTGCGGCATCACTTCGGGTCGTGCTCCAACGCCAAGTCAGAACGGCGCCCCAGACCAGAAAGATGCCGAAAAACAGCACCACGACCCAGCCCACGTGTAAGTTCGGCAAAATGGCAAACGTATCCTGACGCATGGATGGTCAGCCTTCTCCACTATCCGCTCAGCCTTCAGGTCTAGAAACCATATGCGTCAAACCGCATGGGCAGATTCGTAGACAAGCATGGCCCGTTTTCGCGCCACGCCCCAGTGATAGTTATGCAGCCGATGATCTGACGCCAAGGCCCTGTGACAGGGTATGAACCAGCTTATGGGGTTCGCGCCGACTGCAGCGCCGACCGCGCGTGCGGCTTTAGGCGCTCCAACCGCCTTCGCCAGTGTGCCGTATGTCTGCACCCGTCCGGGAGGGATCGCGATCAGCGCCCGCCAGATCTGACGGCGGAACGGCGTGCCGTAAAGCGCAACAGGTAGCGGTTCACCATCTTCAAATACATGGCCCGCGAGGCTTTCCGCAGCGCCATCATCGCGATCAATTTGCGCGGCCGGATAGCGGCGCGTGAGATCCTCAAACGCCTGGGCTTCGGGGCGCCCCATGTGTTCGAAGCCAGTGCGCTTTGGCGCGTCCTCATCGATAAAGCCGAGGGCGACAAGGCCGCGGGGGCCGATCAGCCAAACGCCCATGCCAAACGGGGTTGGGGCCTTCCCGATCGTTAGATGGGCGCCGTCGCCGCCAGTCTTGGCTTCGCCCGGTGTGAGCCCTTCGTGGGCGATGAACAGGTCATGCAGCCGCGCCGAGCCAGATAGGCCGGTCTCAAGCGCGGTGTCGAGGACGGAGGCGCCCTGCCGCAAGAGATCACCAGCAACTCCATGGGCCAGCGCGGCCTGATATTGCTTAGGACTGAGGCCCGCCCAACGCGTGAACTCGCGCTGGAAATGGTGAGGCGACAACCCCGCTGCATCCGCACAGGCTGCAAGGTCTGGGCGTTCACGCCAGGTGTCACCCATAAAACCAAGCATATTGGCCATTCGGCTGTAGGCGGCGGCGCGCACGTCCAACGGCACTGGTGGAGATGACATGTCGGGACGCGGTATGGTCTGAGGCATACTTGGGGCTATGGCAAAGACGGAGGCAAGCGACGACCCGGAACTTGCTATTCACCCTAACGATGTATGCCCGTGGAGCAGCCGTCAGGCAACCGCCGTGACCCAGGGGGACTGGGCTTCGTCTTGGGCATCCCTAAAGATCTGCAGAACTTCTTCAGCAAATGAATTGATCCTGGGCTCGCTCGGTCCGGACGCTTTAGGCACGAATTGAGCAGCGTTTGCCCCGGTCTTCGCAACGATCAGCGCGGCGAGATCAAGCGCACACTCGACCGTAAGATCCTCACCGGCACCGCGGACATCATCAATGACCTGGCGGACAAAATCCACGGCGTCCCTTGCCCGCAGGGCTGTCGGATCACCGCATCCAATGATCCGCCACCGCCGCGCTAGGCGGTGCTCCGGAAGTTCCAGATCCAGAACCCGATCATTCAGAAGAAAGAGCATTAAGCGCCCCCGCGCATGTTTGTCTCCTCACGTGAATAGCCATGTTTTAAGAAAGAGTTACACGTCCGGAAGAAACGGCGAATTTGGCGAAAATTCTACGGGATCGTCCAAAAAGTGGCGGCCGTTCCGGTCTTCGATCTCAACGATCCAGAGGTCCCCGTCCCGCTCTTGTGCCCTGGCAATGTAGGCATCGACCCCTGCTTCATCTGGGCCGACACCTTGCAAGGCCAGGTCTTGGAACACGCGGCCCCCATCGATCGAATGACCAGGACGGAGCGCCAGGGCCGTGCCATCCAGTCGGGCCACCTTAACTAGCAGGTCACCTCGCTCGGCATCGCCCTTCTGCAAAATGAAAGCAGAAACGCCTACGAGGTTGGCCCGCCGAACAAGCGCTGAGACAATCAGATGCGTAGGAAGACGAGCACTATCCATGCAGCTAAGCTCGAACGGGTTACGACCAGTTGCAAGTGAACAGTGCTCCGCGAGGCGCCCATATGCTACTCAGCTGCATCGCTAAGGTCGGAGAGCGCAGCGGAATCGACCGCCGGCAATGAGACGCGCACGATCGTCCCCTGCCCTTTCACCGATTGAATATCGACGCGACCGCCCATCAAATCCGCAAAGCGCTTGACCACCGTCAACCCGAGCCCCGTGCCCGGACGACTGACAGCATTCTGGCCCTGGGCAAACGGCTCGGCAATTGCCCCGAGGTCGGCTGCGTCCATGCCCTCACCCCGGTCTTCGACTTCCAGAATGACATGATCACCCGCCATCGCCGTGCGCAGATCAACCGTACCGCCCCGCCGCGCATATTTTACAGCATTGGACACGAGATTTTGCCATATCTGCCGAACGGCCCGCGCATCAGCCATGGCCCATGCGCCGGACCTTTGCCCGGGTTTGTTTGCTTCGAACTCGAGAGACAGAGTGATTCCCGCACGTTGGGCCTGGCCCTGCATCTGGCGCATTACGGAACGTCCACTGGAAGCAAGGTCGATTGGTTCAATGTCCAAGGCTTGACGGTCCGCTTCGGACTTGGCGAGATCGAGTATGTCCTCGACCAACAACATGAGATCTTCGCCGCTCTCATGGATGATGTCGGCATAGTCCTTATAGCTCTCGGAAAGCGGGCCCTTCAGGCCTGCGCGCATCATGTCTGCAAAGCCGAGAATTGCATTAAGCGGAGTTTTTAGATCGTGGCTCAACGACGCGAAGAACAGGTTTCGTGCCTTGACGGCCTCTTCAGCGGCGCGCTCTGCCGCCATCACAGCGCGTTGTTCACTATCGGCTGACATAGCGTAAACGGTCGTCCCACTTCTACCGGGCCGGATGAAAAGCCGAAGTGCCCGGTCTTCAGGGAGCGCCAGCCGGACCTCGCCATGCTTCTGAAGTCGGTCAGCAAAGGCTTGCCGTCCCGGGGCGGCCACAAGGCGTTCAAACAGCTGTCCGGTCTTGAGCGTCGGAAGCAGATCTGTGTTCCCGGACAGGCTCCGCACTCGTCCCAAGGGGGAGAGATCAATCGCGCAGACGGGCCCGTCATTGTCGAGGGACCGCCAGATGCGAGGCGCGATTTGAGACTTGTCGGCTATGGCCGAACGAACTTTGCGAGGAGGCAGCGCAACGAGTAAGGCTGCAAATGCCACCCAAAGAAGGGCAGCGACCAGAGGAAAGACAAGGAGCGGCCAAGCCGCTTCGGCAAGCGCCGGCAGGATCAGAAACACATCTGACAGGGCGAGGCAGGTAAAGCCGATCAAAGCAACGATGGCGGCATCAACGGCGGCCTGGCGGTCTCCTTCAATGAGAGCAACAACCGGCAGGACCAGCAGTAAACCGCAGAGAGGAGAGAAGACTCCGCCCGTTATAGACGCCGTCGCACATAGCGAAACGACCCAGATCGCGGCCTCATATTGCTGCGCCAGGCGTTTCAGTGTGCCTTGGCCGAGCCTTGATGCCAACGAGATTAGACCGGGCACCAAGAGCGTCCCCCCGACCACGGCCGAAACCGCCGGCGGCGCTCCCAAAGCCAACGCAACCGCAGCACCCATGACAGTGCCAACGCACCAAAGGAGCGGTAGCCGCGCGGCGGAATGGAGATGATTCACATCAGACAATTAACCGGGCCGAAAAGTTTATGGATCATGACTGTATTTTAACGTCTGGTTCGGGGATTCATTGCAGTATCCCTGCCAGATGAGCGTTCCCAGGTGTAGGGAACTGGGGCAGTGTCGCCCGATTGGGAAATGGAGCTCTTCATGGCATTCAACCGGCGCGCCATTGGTACTGCCTTCACAAGTCTGGCCGTTCTCTGCGGTGTTGCTAGCGCGCAAGGCGGCGCGGACAGTACCGATCCGATCACAGATGGTGCTGCGGTTTATGCGACCTTCCATTC
Source organism: Pseudomonadota bacterium (assembly GCA_038745855.1). Classification (GTDB taxonomy): domain Bacteria; phylum Pseudomonadota; class Alphaproteobacteria; order Caulobacterales; family Hyphomonadaceae; genus UBA5336. The sequence goes on from JBCDLC010000015.1 coordinate 46,355, forward strand.
CGATGTTTCGGATATTCGTAATAATCCCCTTTCTTCGGCAGGCGATATCGAAACCTCACTCACGAATCTCGGCGGACAAAACCCCGATCAACTCTCCAGCGGATGGCTTGCATACTCCGCCATGATCGCCGCCCAGGATCCGGAGTATCGTAACTCTGTTCGCGATATTGCGAGCTTCTATGGCGAAGACAGCTTACGCCTCGGCCTGCGCAATGATGTCCGGTATGCGCGAACACTCGATGGTGGAACCGGCGCCGTGACGTCGGCGCTCAGCGCAACTGAAGCTGACCGACGACGGATCGAAGGCGCAGGTGCCTATGTGAAAGAGCAGGCTTACTCCCTTCAGGGAACGGGATGGGCCAAAGCACGGGTTCCAAACACTGATACCCTCATCAATGGCATGCGGACGAGTGCAATCTCCGGCCGTCCGGTAAGCAGAGAGGTCTATGCCGCATTCGGCCAATCGGACATCGACACCGTGCTCAGCAAAGTGGCCGGCAATTCCGCCGAGTCCCTGTGGGATGGCGTGACGACCGCAGCCGGTGCCGTGAAATTCCCCGACTTATCCCTGGGGTATAAGGGCCGTGACATGCGGATCCGTGCCGGCAAGGAACCCGTCGCAGACAAGATCGCGACACTTGCCGCCTACCGGATCCTTGGGACCGGCGATTTGCCCGCATCGGAAATGCGGACAGCGCTCAAGGAACGTTCCACTAAGAACTGCCTGAACATGGCCCAGCTTAACCTGCACCAATGTGTGGCTGCCGCGCACAAGCAGTACGAGGTGCCCTTCTGCATCGGCGAACATGCTCTGAACGATGTGGGCCAATGCATCGGCGACGTAACCCAATAGGCCCGCCTGGGTCTTCCGGGTCACAAACGACGCACGTGTATGTTGCGAAGGGGGCTTTCCTTTGTAGAGCCCCCGTCACATTTAGCATCTATGTCCATCGATGATCACGCCGCCGATATCCGCGATGAATTCAGCTTCTTCGATGATTGGGAAGATCGGTATGCGCATATAATCGATCTGGGTAAGGCAAACCCGCCGTTAAAAGACCACGAACGCAATGAGATCACCCGAGTCAGGGGATGTGCATCACAGGTCTGGTTGGTTAGCGAGGTCAATGAGAACGCGACCCTGACAATTCGGGCTCAGTCCGATGCTATGATTGTCTCCGGGCTTATCGCTCTGCTTGTCCGCCTGTATTCCGGCGCGATGCCGAAAGACATCTTGGCCTTCGACATAAACAGCTTCCTGGCGGAAATTGGCGTGACGGGTGCCCTCACAGCCCAGCGCTCGAATGGACTGGCGTCCATGGTCGAACGCATACGCGCCGATGCGAACCGGGCTCTCGGCTAGTTCGGTTCACCAACCCTATCGCATCGGCGCCACGCGCTGATCGTAGGCATCCGCCAGATCGATAAGGGTATCTGCTAAAGCCTTTGGCGTACGTTTCAGCGGCCACCCCCCTTGAGCAGCAATCCTCGCCATGGATTGCCCATGCAGGACCAGCCCAAGCAGCGCATGCATACGGACATTTCCAAGCAATCCCTCGACCGTGGCCAGTCGGCGTGCCGCCGCGGCCGCGGACCCTGAGAAACCCGCGGTGCCCCGCCTCGGTGTTCCGTCGACAGCGCCGACCGGGTCCCATCGCATGGTCATTGTCTGGGGCGTCGCAGCCCGGTGGAGATCACCGTTAAACCGCAGCGCAGCATTTCTAGCCCGTATCCTGGCTGTCTCGTCAGGCATTTCATCCATAACCTGCTCCATGGCGGATCGGCGGACCCTCCGGGTCCGATCTGGAGCCGGTGCCGCGATCGGACGATCTTCGAGCTCGGTAGCCGCTGCGCCAGCGCCAGGGATCGCAGGTCCCGACCATACGAGGATATCCGATTTGCTCCCGAATGGAGCGAGATGTCCCGTCCCGCGCAACGCATCGACTGCAACGCCGTCCAGGGTACCAATGACACGTCTCCGTTTGTCCCTATCCCGATAGACCGACCATGCCCCCGTGGTCGTCATGGCCGCCATTCCGCCGCGCTGGAGCGCGCGGATCAAACGGTCTGAACCGCCCGGCATAGGCCGGTCATGCGAGCTCGCCATTACGCGGCCGTTTCACAGTGAAGCGGCAAGAGACCGCGCAGCCCCTGCTCCACCTGGTCTATCCATTCATCGAACTCCGGGTCTTCTCGCCGGTCTTCGATTGTATGACATCCGTAAGCAACCGTGGACCTGTCCCTCTGCAAAGCGTTTGCAATTTTCGAGAGGCTCATCCCGAGGCCAACATGGCAAAGGTACATCGCAACATGGCGTCCGAAAGCAATTGCAGGGCTGCCCCGCGACGTTGTCAGTATGTCTACTGACGGCAAACCAAGGGAAAACGCGGCCACGCTCGCTGCGAGCTGGACGCAATCCAGGTCTGCATTCGTTACATTTGTATTCAACACCCACTCCATCACTGCGCGTCCCATACTTTATCACGGGCGACAGACTGTAGGATAATTATCCTAGAAAGTGTGCAAATCGTTGAGTCTACGGGGGCAATCGTCACCTATCGACCGGGGATAAACTTTGAAAATGCACCTGCGCGCAGACCACGATTTGGCCAGGAAGCGAGGGCGTCAGATGGCTTTCTGGCCCATGCACGGAAGCTAAATTATAGCGCGCCATGGCCGGCTTCCGGTCACGAAAAATGTCTTGCCTCGCGACTTTCTAAGCGCCGAACCGCGTTCGAAGCCGGGGATCGACAATCGAGCAAGCCTGTGAGTCAGCCACGTTTTGCATTCGCGATACCGATACTCGAGTTACTGGCAGGGGCGCCCGTATCACGCGTCACAGCGCCATAAACGTTCCCCAAAGTGAGAGGCAAACGCGAAATACGCCTTTACAAGTGGAAGCCATCCGATTGGGTGATCTGAGGTGCAAGACAGCGCTCGCCAAGCATGGTCCGGATCACAACATGACGCCTAAGAGGGTATCACTCCCTTTCGGCCTTGGATTGCCCGAGCCCCATCTCTTTCGCCAGTTTGGACCTTTGACGGGCGTAAGAGGGCGCAACCATGGGATAGTCGAATGGCAGGTTCCATTTCTCCCGATACTCCTCAGGAGACATGTTATATTTGGACCTGAGATGCCGCTTGAGTGACTTGAACTTCTTACCGTCCTCAAGGCACGTGATGTAATCGTCGGCCACAGACTTCTTGATTGACACCGCCGGCTTGACGGGCGGTTCCGGTTTTTCTTGCGCGTCCAAAGACACCAGTGTCTCGTAAACCGTTCTTATCAATGCAGGTAGCTCCGCGCTCTGCACTGGATTATGGCCGACATAAGCTGAGACAATCTTCGATGTGAGATATACCTTTTCTGTCGATGAGATTCCATCATCGAGTTCCTCGCTCATAGCAACTCCCCTAACCCGTTTGCTATCAAGACCTGTTCTTATAAGACACGGTAGCCTTGAAAAGGGGGCACGTACATACTTTGCTAGAATTCGTAGAGTGAATGCACTCCGCTTTCATATCAATGGGTGTTGTTAGCCAAGGCAAAACACGAATTCGAACGCTGTAGTGCTCAGGCATGCTTAGCGATACTTCGTGTGTCTTTTAAGAAACGGATCCAGAAGGTATCAGAAACCGAGATCTCGGGGCATCCCCAGGCGCTGACCGTGCACACGGGCACAGGGCACCGCTTCGATGCCCTACCTCAGGACGCATCATGGGCAGCGACCCACAATCCCCTCAGCCGAAAGCACCGATGCGGTTCATGAGTTGAAGAACGACATCGCCAGAACGACGCCCAGCAGAACCGCCGTCCAAATGGCTGCAGCACCCGTCAGCGGACCACGGGAAAGCTCACCGCGCGGGCTGAATGTCTGTTCAATACGCGTGAAGGCCAGGCTCGCCACCGACCCTGCAGCCCCCGATATCGCGGGTCCCGCCTTGTTCCAAACCGCCCCGGCCCAAACCACGAAACCAAAGCCAAGCCGCCGATAGGCCCAATCGGTATCGAGAATGACGCCTGGCTTTTCCGGGGGGTAGAGTCCAAAGCGCTTGAGCAGCATGAATGCAAGTATCGCTAACATGAGAAGCTGCATTTGCGTCAGGATGTGATCGGCTGTGTAGGGTTGGTAAGCCTTGATCTTCTCCCCTGACAGCAAGCAGATATCGGCTGGATTCACAGCCGTGCAAGGCAATTTGGCGTAGAGCCAGTCATAGCCATATCCGCCAGCCAGTGGCAGCCCCACCAGTATACAGATGGCGGCTGCCAAACCCATGGCCAACAGCATGTTGAAGGGCGCTTCCTCGACCCGTTTACCGCTGTCATGGCCGAAAAATGCGAAATACGGGATCTTGATCCCCGAGTGTTCCAGAACACCGGCCGACGCAAACAAGAGCATCAGCCAAACAACGACGAGCCCCTCCTGCCCCACAGCACTCATGGTCATCGACTTTGCAACAAATCCCGAGAACAGGGGGAAAGCCGAGATCGACGCTGCACCAATCAAGCAAAAGAGCGTTGTCCAGGGCATCGAGCGGTACAGCCCGCCCAACTCGTGCGCTTTGGCCGTCCCAACTCGATAGAGCACTGCCCCCATGCTCATGAAGAGGAGTGCCTTGTATATGATATGCGCGAAAGCGTGCGCCGCTGCGCCATTTATCGCAAGCGGTGTCCCAATCCCGATCGCGCAGATCATGAAGCCCACCTGGTTGTTGAGGCTGTAGGCGAGCACCTTGCGCAAATCGCTTTCGATGACCGCAAAGAATACCGGGAACACGGTCATCACCGCACCGATCCAGATCAGGACATCGAAGCCCGGAAAAAGCCGGGCGAACGCGTAGACGGCGAGCTTTGTCGTGAAGGCCGAAAGCACGACAGCCCCAACAACGGTGGCCTTCGGATAGCTGTCTTGAAGCCAATTATGCAGGAATGGAAATGCAGCCTTGATCGCTAGGGCAATGAATATGAACGTCGCGCCTGCGTCCCCAAAACTCGAAAACGCGTTGAGTTCGAGCGTATTTTCCTTCTTGAACACGTAAGCGATGCCATCCAGCAGCAGCACGCCAGACAGGATCTGCACGCCGAGATACCGCATCGCCGCCTGGTAGGCCGCTTTCGTGCCCGCCCTGAGGATCAGGAAAACCGACGTGACTGCCGTCAGCTCCCAGAAAATGAACAGGGTCATCAGATCGCCGCACAGCGTCGCGGCTATGGCTGAACCAGCATAGGCCGTCGCCATCCCGTCCTGTAGGCGGTCATCGCTGTGGAGGGCATAAATTGCGTTGAGCAGCGCAGCGATAAGGAACGCTAATGCGAAGATGAACGACAGGCTGTCCATCCTGTAGAGGATCAGTTCGATACCGAGCACATCGAAGGTCTGTTTGTTGACGCCGAGTTCCGCGTTCGACAGCATCAATAGGCCCAGCAGAGGTGCAACAACCGTGAGCACCTGACGCACGGGCCGAATAGGTATGACAGCGACCGCCAAACCCACGAAGACCATCATCACGCCGGGATTAAAATTGCCGAGCAAGGCGCTCATCGAGCCTGCTCCGTCACGTCGTCTGGGTTTTCGACGTCAGCAGGCTGCGTTTCGGCCTCGCCATAATAGTCCTCGTCACGGCGCAAGAGTCGGCCGAGTGGCCAACCGGACAGAACCGCCAGTCCAAACGCAAGAAACCCCCAGATGCCGTAGAAGAAAATGGAATTCGCAAAGTCCAGATACTCATGTCGTTCAAGGCGGAGATCGATCGCGAACAGAACAATTGCGATGACAATGGTCCCGACCAACAGGATATTGGGCGTCGATTTCGCCTCCACCCAACCAAAAAGTGCTTTTGCAGCAGGATGGTCTGGCCGATCAGACCTTGGGCTCTCACTCATCCGGAACTCCCCTCTGGAGGCGGTATTTCGACCGAGTAGTCAGGCCTTTCGCCGGTGGTAGGCTCCAGGAACTCCGACAAGGGTCCGACAGCAAAGAACAGCAGAAAGCACAGTGCTGCAGTGACCATCGGCGCAAACACCGTGAAGAAGGGCGCACCGCCCTCGCGCTTGAAGGGTATGGGGTCACCGGTCCCAGGCGGCGGCATGAGGGCCAAGATCGGGATCGGCAGCAAGTACGCAACGTTCAGAAGCGATGATACAATCAGAACAATCGGCACGTAGTCGAGGTCTGCATCTGCCGCGCCCTGCATCAATTCGTACTTCGGCCAATCGCCTGCCAAAGGCGGAATACCGATGATCGACAAGGCGCCGATGAAAAACGCGATGAAGACCAGCGGCATACGTCGACCCAACCCGCGCATCTGACTGATATTCGTCGCCCCCGTCGCCACATAGATGGCGCCTGCACACATGAAGAGCGTCATTTTCCCAACCGCGTGCGCAGAGATCTGCATAGCTCCGCCCATGAACCCCGCAGGATCGGCCAGCATCGCACCGGTCGTCACATAGGCAAGCTGGGCGACTGTCGAGTACGCGAGCCGAGCCTTCAGATTGTCCTTCGTCATGGCGATGAGGGACGCAGCGATGATGGTGAAACAGGCGACGGCGAGGATGAACTCCCGAGACGGCGTTGCGTTCATCAGGTCTTCGCCGAAAATGAAGATGGCCACTTTCAAAACCGAGAAGACACCCGCCTTCACCACGGCCACTGCATGCAGGAGCGCAGACACCGGCGTCGGCGCCACCATCGCATTCGGCAGCCAGAAGTGAAATGGCATCAGGGCGGCCTTACCAATCCCGAACGCAAAGAGGATGAGCAGCGCGCTGGCCGCAAAGGGCGTCACAGCGTCAGCTTGGGCAAGCAGCCCCCCAGGCACAAAGTCGAGGTTGCCGCCGGTCAGCACCCAGGTCCAAACGACAGCCGCCAGGAAGAAGCCAATGGATGTCCCCATCAGCGTCATCAGATAGATCCGCGCGCCGCGCTGGGCATTGGCGTCGCCCTTGTGCGCAACAAGGGGGAACGTCGAAACCGTGAGTACCTCATAAAAGACAAACAGCGTGAAAAGGTTGCCCGCCATCGCCACGCCCATCGCCCCAAATAGCGCGATGGCGAAGCAGATGTAGAACCGCGTCTGGTTCTTCTCATTGCTGCCCCGCATGTAGCCAATGGAATAGAGCGAGTTCACGATCCAGAGCCCGCTCGCCACCAGGGCAAACAGCATGCCCAGCGGCTCAAGTGTGAAGCTGAACGAGAGGCCCTGAACCGCCTCTCCGAATGACAATGTCGGCCGTTCGCCAACACTGACCGGCCCAACAAGCTGGATCACAGCCGCAAACAGCAGCGCAGCACCGGTTAGCGTGACCCCTTCGCGAAGGTTTGGCACAGCGCCCGTCAGCCCGATTCCTGCGGCCGTGATCAAGGGGATCACCAGAACGAGGAGTATCAGCGTTTCAGCGGCCATCACCGAACGCCCCCAATGCTGACTGTCTCACCAAGGATAGCCGCAGCCGCGTCCTGCGTCAGACCGAGCGGAAAGGAGACGTCTATGCCGAACCACACTGTACCGATGGCAAGAATCCAAAGCGGAACCAGCACGAGAACTGGCGCTTCCTGGCGCACTTTACGAGGATTGTCGGGCGCCTTGAAAAATACAGCCTCGAGGATGCGCCCCATATAGATGACAGCCAGCACGCTTGAGAACACGATGACCGCGACCGCCCACCACCATCCGCTGTCATAGCTTGCAGCGAGGAGTTGGATCTTCGATTGGAACCCAGCGGTGAGCGGAATCCCGACCAGCGACATCCCGCAGATGGCAAAGGCCGTCATCGTCCAAGGGGCAGACCGGCCAAGACCGGCAAAATCCTTCAGCGTGGTTCCCTGAAAGCTCAGCACCACAGCGGCGACGGCCATGAACAGCCCGCCCTTCATGAGCGCATGGTTCACAAGGTGAAGGAGACCCGCACTCAGCCCGACCGCCGTCCCCAGGCTTATCCCGAGCAGCATATAACCCACTTGCGCGACGGACGAGTAAGCCAGCGTCCGCCGCACATCGGTCTGGAAAACGGCCTGGAATGAACACGCGACCATGGCCACCAGTGCGAGGGGCATGAAAAGGTAGTTGAAAATCAGGCCTTCGAAGTCGAGGTCAGGCTGGAAAACCGTGAACAGAAACCGGACCAACGCATAGAGCGCGACCTTGGTCGCTGTGGCCGAGAGAAACACCGTCACGAAACTCGGAGCATACGCATAGGCGTTTGGGAGCCATTGGTGGAGCGGATACATGGCTGCCTTGAGCCCCAGGCCAACCACAATGAATGCGAAACCAGCCTGGACTGCGCGGCTGTCGCTCAAAGGCGGCATCTGGTCCGCCAGATCGACCATGTTCAGAGTTCCGGTGGCGGCATAAAGAAAGCCAACACCGATCACATAGAAGGTCGCGCCGATGGTGCCCATGACAAGGTAATGGAACGCCGCCGGCAAGGCCCGGCGGTCGCGCCCGGCCCCAAGCGCGACGAGCACGTACGTCGAGATCGAAGAAATCTCAAGAAATACAAACAGATTGAAGGCGTCACCGGTTATGGCAACGCCGCAAAGTCCGGTGAAGCAAACCAGATAGGCCGAGTAGAAAAGACTGTGCTTCGCTTCTCGGATTTCCGCCACAACGGTCGCCCGTGAAAAGATCGCCGCAAGCAATCCGATGGCTGTCACCAGAAGCAAGATGACCGCATTAAGCGCATCAACCCGGAACTCGATGCCCGCAGGTGGTGCCCAGCCGCCAAGTGCGTACGACACAACGCCGCCTGGTATGGTTTGCACTTGTCCCAACAGGATCAACGCAAACACCATGGACGCCGCGGTCGCGAGCATGGAAACAATCCACGCGCCTCTCCCGCTTGGCAAGAACACGAGGAACGGTGCAGCCATCATCGGCACCACCACAAGCAGTGGTGCCGCATGGTTGAGCGCCCACAGCGCCGCATTGTCCAACAGGAAACCGATCACGCGCCGGCCCTCGCCGGTGCCAGCGGCTCATCTGCAGGGGCCTTATCCTCGTTTTCCTCAGCAGTGGCGACGACGATATCCATCGCGCGGATCTCGTCTGCTTCGATTGTGCCATAGGACTCACGGATGCGCACAACGATGGCCAGCCCAACGGACAAGGTCGCCACGCCGACCACAATCGCTGTCAGTATCAACACGTGCGGCAATGGGTTGGAATAGACCTCCTGCACGCCCGGATAGTCCGCATAACTATCGGCGCCAGCAATAGGATTGGCTTCGGTGACGCTCCCTTGGGGCACGGGCGCGCCACCAGGATCCATCGAGACGTCTGGTGCCGCTTCGGGCTTCTCCGATTTCTTGACGGGGTAATCCTTGCCGTAAAGGATCGGAGCTGTGCCGCCCGCCACCTTGCTCAGCGTGATATAGAAAAGGAACACAGACGTCTGGAAAATAGACAGACCGACCATACGCTTGATCAGGTTGGAGGCGGCAAAAACGATGTAAAGCCCCGTCATCATCAGCGCGATGATGATCCAGTAACCCCCCTTTGCCACGACGACTTCGAGCATGATCACCAGTCCTCGTCGTCGATTTCTGCGGCCCGGCCGGCAAAAGCGTAGAATATCGTAAGCATCGACCCTGCCACGCCGAAAAGCACGCCGAGTTCGATCAGGATGATGCCGGTATGTTGGGCAGCGTGTCCGCCCTCGGGTTCTTGGAAGAGGGCGTTGTACTCGAGGTACTGCCCGCCTCCGAACAGGGCCCAAACGCCGACCCCGGCATAGAGAAGGACACCCACCGCTGCCAAACCCCGCGCGAAGACGGCCGGAACCAATTTCAGCGCCGACGTGATCCCGAAAATCAGCCCGTAAAGTATCACGGCCACAGCGAAGATGACCCCCGCCTGGAACCCTCCACCGGGGGAGTACTCTCCGTGGAAGTGCACGTAGAATGCATAGATAACGATCAACGGGATGAGCAGTTTGGCCACCACCCGCAGGATGACGTGATGGTCAGGGTTCATGGGAATCTCCCCGCTCACGGTTCATCATGGCGGCAAGCGACCGTTCGCCAAATCCAAGCAGCAGCGCCACCGACAAACCCGCCGTGAAAACCACCAGCACCTCGCCGAGCGTGTCGAAGCCGCGATAGGAGGCGAGGATTGAAGTGACGACATTGGGGAACCCCATCTCGGGGTAATGGCGGTCCAAATATTCCGCGCCAACACCGGTATTGGCCGGCGAGAACGGATCGCCAAACGCCGGCAGATCGATGGTGGCATAGGTCAATACGGCGCCCGTGATCAGCACCACAAGGAAGGGTGCGACCCGTGCAAAGGTCTTCTCGGGCTTTGCCGTCCGCGCGGTCAGCAACATCGCCCCCAGCATTAACGCCGTCGATATCCCCGCGCCAACGGCGGCCTCGGTAAAGGCCACGTCCACGGCATCTGCGGCGACAAACCAGACCGCCGAGACGAGCGAATAAAGGCCCGATAACATGACGATGGCGAAGAGGCTTCTGAGCCGCGCAACGGCAATGCCCAACACCAGCAAGATCAGCAGAAGGGCAAGACCGATAATGGCTTCCCACAAATCACCGCGCTCGATGATCATCATGGTGCAGCCTCCCCAGCCTGATCAGGGGTTCCATCGCGCCGTGTCCACGGCTGTAGCCCGGCTGTGTGGGCAGCATTGGCCACTGCATGGCTAGCGGTTGGTCCCGTGATGAAAAGGAACACCCAAATCGCCACGAGTTTCACAAGCACCAACCAGTTTGGAGCCATGAGAGCCATACCAACGAGGGTCGCCGTCGCGGCTGAGGTATCGGTAACGCTTGCCGCGTGTAGCCGCGTATAGAAGTCGGGAAAACGAAGCACGCCGGCAGAGCCGATGATGGCAAGCACCACACCCAGTGCACACAATGCGACGCCCAGAACCGGACGGAGGCCATTCCATAGGGCGCCGGCTTGAACAAGCAGATCAGCCATCAGCTGCCCTCACCATCTGCCTGGGCGCCCATTTCGGGCGTGCGAGTCGCCAGCGATACCTGGAAGGACCGGTAGCGGAAGAACTTCAGGATCGCGATCGTCGACACGAAATTGATCAGGGCATAGAGCAAGGCAATATCCAGCCAGTCAGGCCGGCCCATGACGAACCCCAGAAGACCGAGAACGAGCACGGTTTTCGTCCCGAACGAGTTTACCGCGAGCACGCGGTCGTAAAGTGTCGGGCCTAGGAGCGCCCGCACCAGAGTGAGCGACATCGCGAGGGTCATTCCAACCGCGCAGGTCGCCAGCCATCCGCTCACGGTGTCGCCCCCACGTCCGAGGCCCTATCCCGGCTTGCAATTTCGCCGTCCACGGCCCTGGCCGATCGTTCGTCCATTTCGTCGAACGCACCAGGAGCTGCCTGGTCTTCGAACAGCGCATGGACGAGCAACTGTTCGCCCTCGACAGATAACGTCACTGTTCCCGGGGTCAGCGTGATCGAGTTTGCGAAAGTCGTCTTCGCCAGATCAGAACGGCACCGCGTCTTCACCTTCACAAGCGCTGGATCAATATCCAGGTCGACGCGTAAACAGGCGCGGATCACCACGAGATTGGCCTTGATGATCTCGCCGATAAGCCAAACCCAATAGAGCAGAAAGACGTGTAGCCGCGGATACGGCGAGCTTTCCTTGTCGACAACCTCCAACCGGGCCGCGAGGAACATGGTGACGGCGATCGAGACTGCGCCAAGTCCAAGGATCAGCGGCTTGAAAAGCCCCGACATGGACAGCCAGAAAACGACCAACACTACGAAAAGTCCAATAAAGTAGCCCACGCGGGGGAACGCTCCGACTGACCAGCCCCAAAACCTGAGCCATGCCGTAGTGCCCTCCTTCCGGTTTGGCCAGACCTCTATGGCCTTTTTCGACACTTGGTGATTCTTGCAGGTCGCGTTGTAACGGCACGGCACCACGCCTGATCTTTGATCACAGCTTGTCGAAACCGCACGATTATCACGCAGCCCTACGCGCGATGGACCTTCGACACCCCGTCATTGCTGCGCAGAAGACCAAAAATCAGTCCTAACGACATCGAGGCGCACAGACATTTGCGCACGAATGGGAAGGACCAAGCACATGACATCACGTTTCAAACTCTTGTCTCTTGCGGCCATAATGGGGCTGGGCGTGGCCGGTACGGGAGCGGCGCAACAGGGGGAGTTTTCAGGCAACATTACGCTGACAACCGACTATGTGTTCCGCGGCGTGACCCAGACCGACGGCGCCCCCATGGTACAGGGCGGCTTCGACTGGGCATCCGATACCTTCTACGTCGGCACATGGGCGTCAGGCGTTGATTTCGGTGATGGCACCAGCACTGAGATTGATATTTATGCAGGCTTCACCCCAACAGTCGGCATCTTCTCGCTGGACCTGGGCGCCATCTACTACCTGTATCCCGACGCTCCCGACAATCCGGACCAGAACTTCATCGAATTCTATGCCGGGGGCAGCACGACGCTTGGCGATATCCTCGACGTTGGAGCGTCCGTCGCCTTCTCCCCCGATTTCTACCTTGAAACAGGTCAAGCACTCTACATTTCGGGCAGCGCTGGGATCCCCCTGGGCGAAAATTTCGGTCTTGATGGAACCGTCGGTTTCTCGGAGTTCCTCGACAGCGACGATTGCCCTGGATGTGATTATGCAGACTTCTCCATCGGTCTGACCACATCGGCGGCAGGCTTCGACTTCGACGCCCGCTTTATCGATACAATCGACCTTAACGGCAATGATGAGAGCTTTGTCGTTTCTGTTAGCCGATCACTGTAGTCGCGAACCGTTCTTCAAGCACAAGCGCTGGCAGGTTTTCCTCCTCCTCTATGGCCTGCTGGCTTCCACGGGGCCGCTGCGATATCTCATTCGCAGTGGCCCTTGCTGCTTTTCGGTTGGCTCTCCAAAACGCCGGGCTCAATGCACGATCTCCGAGACTGGTTTTTGAAGCGCTTACAGCCATCTTAAGAATTTGCACCAACGCCCATCGAAACGGCCGCGCCAATGGCAACCGAATTCTCCCCCAGTGACGCCCTTCTGCCGGCGATTACCCTGCTTGCGACAGGTGCGGCGGCTGCGCTGGGTGCCCGTGTCCTCAGGATTAGCCCGATTGTTGGATATCTCGCTGCCGGTGTGATAATCGGCCCATATGCCATCGGTGTGATGGATGAAAGCGGCACGACCCATCTGCTCGCCGAATTGGGGGTTGTTTTCCTTCTCTTCGACATCGGCATGCACATCTCCATGCGAGAGCTGAAGGAAAGCCGGCAAGACCTTCTTGGCCTCGCACCTGCGCACCTGGTTTTCTGCGCGCTTGCGTTCACGTTAATCATCGGTTCCATCGGAATATCTTGGCCCGTCGCGATTGCCATCGGCGTCTCGCTGGGCCTGTCCTCAACAGCCGTGGTCGCCCGCCTCCTGGCAGAGCGCAACCTCAACTCATGCCCGTTGGGCCGCTCCGCCACCCACGTCCTGATCTTCCAGGACATCGTGGCGATCTTCCTGTTGATCTTCGCAAGTGCGTTAGGCGGCGATCCTGCATCCATTCCCCTCACCATGGCCATCGCGGCCGGGCAGGCCGTGCTCGCCTTTGCTGCAGCCCTTGTTGCAGGCCGGTACGTGATGAGCCCCGTGCTTCGAGCACTGGCGGGCACCCGAAACCACGAAGCATTCACCGCCTTCACCTTGCTCATCGTGCTGGGGGCTGCCTGCGCGACATATCTCGTGGGCTTGTCGTTGACCTTGGGCGCCTTCCTCGCCGGCCTTGCGGTCTCGGGCACACCCTACCGGCACCAGATCCAGATCGAGACCGGTCCCTTCCGCGGCCTCTTGCTGTCCTTCTTCTTCATCAATGTCGGACTGATGATCGATGTTCCGGCGCTCATCGCCAATCTCCCGCTGATACTCGGCGTCGCGACGGGCATTGTCTTCCTGAAAACCGTTGCCGGCTACGGGGCCGCACGCCTCAACCGTTGGACAAGCCCCGGGGCAACCCAGTTGACGTTCTTCCTTGGGCAAGGATCTGAGTTCACACTGGTGGTCCTCTCCATCCTCGCCGCCAGCTCCCAGGCCGCCATCGCTGCTGGTAATCCCCCACTGCTGGATCCCGTACTCGAAACCGTGATCGTCGCCAGCGTCGCCATCAGCCTCGTGATCGCGCCGTTTTGGGCCGACGCCGGCATGCACCTATCCAGACAGCTCGCAAAACGCGTTCAGGAAGCGCAGGCAAACCAATCGCCTACCCAGACCGATGCGACACAGAGACCTGTGATCGTGTTTGGGATGACCGAAACCGGGCGGCTCGCCGTCGATGCGCTTATCGATCACGACATCCCCTTTGTGGCGCTCGATAATGATCCCGACCGGTTCATCGCCGCCACGGCGGACGGATACACGGTCAGCTACGGCGATGCAGCCAATCTGCGGTTGGTCGACGCAATTGGCGCAAACCGGGCGCGAGCCGCGGTGATCGGCGCCCCGCGCTTTGAGGTCTCCCAGTCGATCACGCCAACCATGGACCGCGACTACCCGGGCATGGACCGCTTCGTGGCCCTCGACACAAAGGTAGACGTCGAACGTTTCGCATCGCTTGGCATGCGGGCCTATCATTCGGCCAGCGAACCGAAGGGCATCGAAATGGCAGCTGACCTGCTCCGTACCCTTGGGGTCGATGACGAGAAGGTTGCCGAATGGCTGCGACAGGAGTCCGAGCGCTTCAATACGGACGACCTCGTCGAAACCCTGGCAGACCCTCGAACGGACCCAATCGACGAGGCCGCTTGATCGATATCACGTCCCGGTTTTCGCTGATCCGACTCGCCATCGCGCAGTCAATCGCCTAGGCAGCATGATCATGCAGGGAGGCGACCCTAATGCGCATCGGCGTTCCAACAGAAATCAAAAACCAGGAATTTCGTGTCGGCCTCACGCCGGAGAGCGTGGGTGAGTTGGTTCAAGCCGGACACGTTGTCTTTGTGCAGTCCGGCGCAGGCGCGGGCTCGGGTTTCCTCGACGAGGCCTATCTGGCAGAGGGCGCTGAAATCAAACCGGATGCCGATGCGGTGTTCGCCCAATCGGACCTGATCGTAAAGGTCAAGGAGCCGCAGCCCGAAGAATGCGCGCGCCTCACACCCGACCATACGCTGTTCACCTATCTCCACCTAGCCGCCGATCGGCAGCAGGCAGACGGGCTCATGGCCTCAGGCGCAACCGCAATTGCCTATGAAACCGTGACCGACGCCACCGGCGGCCTGCCCTTGCTCACACCCATGAGCCAGGTGGCTGGGCGCATGTCCATGCAGGTCGCAGCCTGGGCCCTGATGAAGACGCGGCGCGGGCGTGGTCTGCTTTTGGGCGGCGTTCCCGGCGTAGCACCAGCCAAGGTTGTCATCATCGGCGGCGGTGTTTCAGGGACCAATGCCGCCGAAATCGCCGCGGGCATGCGGGCTGATGTGACCGTATTCGATCGTTCCATGGCCCGGTTGGACGCACTGGATGTCCAATTCAACGGCCTGGTCAAAACCATGTTCTCGACGCGCGCGGGGCTCGCCGAAGCGGTAAAGGAAGCCGATCTTGTCATCGGCGCTGTCCTCATTCCCGGTGCCGCGGCACCAAAACTCGTGCGGCGCAGTCAGCTCTCAACCATGAAGCCCGGCGCTGTGCTCGTCGATATTGCCATCGACCAGGGCGGCTGTTTCGAAACCTCGAGGCCCACCACCCACGAAGACCCGATCTACGAGGTCGATGGTATTCTACACTATTGCGTCGCGAATATGCCCGGCGCTGTGCCCCGCACCTCAACTTACGCTTTGAACAACGCGACCCTTCCTTTCGTGCTGGCATTAGCGAACAGGGGCGTAGAAGCTGCCCTCGCTGCCGATCCCCACCTCGCGAACGGCCTCACCGTCTCCAAGGGCGCTGTCGTCCATGAAGCCGTTGCCCGCGACCTTGGCCTCTGAGTGACCTCTCAGGCTTCGGCGATCAGGTCGGGCGAATTGTTGCGCACATTCCCAACGGCTGCAGACACCGGCCAGGCGTGCATGTCCTCGGCTGGGAAAGGTTCGAACAGGTCTTCGACAGGCCCGCTCCGAGGATCGAGCCAGCGCGCATAATCGCTGGGGTGAAGAATGACGGGCATCCGCGTATGGAGCCCCGCCATGACATCATTTGGGGTCGTGGTCAGCACCGTGAAACTTTCAATGTGCGATCCATCGATCAGCGCCTGGTCCCACAGTCCGGCGAAGCAGAACCATCGCCTGTTCCGAAGACTGATGGCGAACGGGATTTTCGCACCTTTTTGCCCCGTCCATTCATAGAAACCGCTCACGGGCACAAGGCACCGGCGATAGCGAAAAGCGCCTCGGTAAACGGGCTTCTCGTGGGCCGTTTCGCACTTTGCGTTGAAGCTGGTGAAACGCTTTTCCTTGAGCGGCTTTGTCCACCAAGATGGTATAAGGCTCCAGACCATGGGCGCCATTTCCGTCGTGCCCGGATCCTTGCCGAGACGGATGACGGGCTGGAGGCTCATTGGCGCCGCATTATAGCTCGCCTCCGGTGGCTCGACCCCATCCGGCGGGGTCAGCGTCAACATATCCCGATATTCTGCCCACGAAACGCCGTGCCTGAAAAAGCGACCACACATGCTCCAAACCCTATCGCACGCCGGGTGCCGAAGTCATCTCTAGGGCAGGTTTGCCGCAAAAAATACAAAGAGGGCGCAGCGATCGCTCGCTGCGCCCCATGAAAGGTTAGACGGGTCGAGCCTAGTCGGTGAGGATCGAGGTGACCCCTTCGAAGCCCATGGCACCGAGGCCGATTTCCAGATCTTCGAACGTCACGATCTGGTGGTAGTAATCCTGGACGTCCTGGGCATAGTTCGCATCCGTGCCCACGCAGTCCTTGAAACCCTGGACCACTTCGGGGCGGTCATTTCCGAGCACGTGGAAGATGAAGATCTCGATGCCCTGGGCCCGCGCCGCATCGCAGACAGCAACGATGTTTGCCATTTGGAGAGGCTCCAGATTGTTCCGGCCCCATGGCCGTCCCGCATCAAAGTCCCGCTCATACGCCGTTGTGTGACCGTCGGTGAACATCAGGATCACCTTGCGGCGGGTCTTGATGGTTGCATCCGGGTCAAGTGGATCAACGAGGCTCGCCGGATTT
Source organism: Pseudomonadota bacterium (assembly GCA_038745855.1). Lineage (GTDB taxonomy): Bacteria > Pseudomonadota > Alphaproteobacteria > Caulobacterales > Hyphomonadaceae > UBA5336. The sequence continues at coordinate 63,505 of JBCDLC010000015.1, forward strand.
TCCGGGTAGGTCAGCAGCGTCGAGTCCGCTTGGGTATTGCCCCACATCCCCTGCCAGCGTGGCGACAGCATCCGCCAGGCCCAGGCCATGGAAATGTCGAACCGGCCCGTACCTGCCCGGTTGAGGTTCGGCAGCACATCAAAGATCGGTCCGGTCGTATGCAGGGGCCCGATCAACTCCTGGCTGTTACACTTGGGCTTGGAATTGTCGACATGGTGCTTGTGACTGTCCTTCATGGCGCGGAACTTCACCCCGCCTTCACCTTCCGGCGGAACGTCGGACAGGAAGTAAGGCAGATTGGAATTGCTGGCCAATCCATACGACGCGCTGTCGCCGAGATACCGGGCTTGAACACATCCATTCCAATTGTTGGCTGTGACCTCGTCATGCATCCGGTTGTCATCTGCAGGCGGCGTGAACCCGGCGAAATCGAACGCCGTGCTGTCCGGTTCGGGCTCAGGCTCGGGTTCCGGCGCCGGCGGGGGCGGCGGAGGTGCCACCTCTTCCATGGCCACGATCTCGATGCCCTTGATAGCCGGGTTCTGGATCAAGTGCCGGAACTCCAGGTCCACGGCGCCATCGCTGTCCACCTGGTGTGCCAGCATGATCCCACGGTTCATACCGCCAGCAAGACTCCACTGGTCGATATCGTCGAAGACCGGTGGCACAGTGCCATCCACGGCGACATCGAAGACCCGAAGGTCCGCGCCATCCGCGCCTGTCCAGGTTTCGGCCAGATAGAGACGAACCTCTACGCGGTCACCGGCTGGAACGGGGAAACTCCATTGCATCGAGCTTCCACCTTCAGCTTCCCAACGCTCGGTCTGGAAAACGCTTTGGGGCACGCCGAGACCTGAGACTTGCGACAAGTCGATCGACGCGTTCGAGTGAGCGCTGTGGTTGCTTCCCGCATTGGTCAGGAACTGGGAGCGAGAATTGCGTTCGTCGCGCGTCCACTGGCCGTGGTTGTCGGTTGCGTTCTTTGCGCTGCTGCCAGCTGCAACCCGGAAGATCGGATCGCCAAGCTCGTAGCCGCCACTTCCGCCGGGCGGAGGCGGTGGGGGTGGCGGCGGCGGCGGAGGCGACGCCGGTGGTTCATAGCCGATGACGCCATATTCGGCCGGCGTCCAATCGGCCGCGCCGATCCGGTCCTCATGGTCAGCGAAATATGCCCAGTGCTCATAGGCGTCGCCGAGGTGGACCCGGTCAGCCAAGGGGAAGAACGAGATGAAGAAGTCCTCGCTGCCCGAGAGCGCATCAAGCTGGTTCATGGCAGCCTGGATGGCGTCATAGGCTTCCTGGGCGTTTGTGCTCCGCCCATCCCTTGTGGGGAAGCTCATCGAGGCCGTCACGTCCATCGTCATAACGATCTCGATGCCCGATGAGGTTCCACCGGCGGCCTGGCGGGCGCGCGATGAAGTGCTTTGGCTGATCTCATTGACGCCGAAAAGCTGCGCCATGATCGTTTCGGTCTCAAAGTCGACGTCGACCTGATAGGCAGGCGCTTCGCCGGCCACGGAGATGTCGGTCACGTCAACACTGAGGATGTTGAGCGTCTCGCCGCTGTTGAGCGAATTGGCCTCGATGGACGCGAGTGCAGCAGCATCCCGCTCCTGATCATCGGCCGTAACCGGCATCAAGGTTACCGACAGAGCCGCAGCATCTGTTGCGGCCTGAATTTGGCGGCGGTGGTTATGGGCATTCGTCAAATCGAATGCTGCACCAATCGCCGTCAGCGCCACGGGCATCGCAAACGCGAAGACCATGATCATGTTACCGTCTTTGTTCTTTCTGAACGATCCAAAACCCATGGGTCGCACCCTCCTACTGAGTGTCATCCGTCGGACACTACTGGGAATGGATTTTCCGAGAATTGAGTACGGCGCGCTTATTTCTGAGAAATTTCAATGAAAGTATTCGCTGATCTCCATTCTCGAAGTCGTACGCGCGAAACAGAAATATTTTCTTGATATTGCAGCGCCTTGTATTCGGTTTTCATTTTGGCATGGCCGCCTTGCATTTACTGACTTTCCGCGTTCGATCGATTCAAGCCGGGGAATTTCCACGGTGGCTTCACAACACTGGTGACAGCGCTTCATTAAATCCCGGTAGGATGGACCCCAAATCGCTTCACAGGCTCGGCAGAACCCGGCATGTGCTCGCGGACCCAGCGGGAATTCTGCCCGGATCCGAAGAGGAGATCTCCATGTTGCCTGCGAAGAAACGCACACTGACCCTTTCAATCGGCGCGGCCGCCGCTCTTGTTCTGGCTGCCTGTGAAGGCGGCATTAGTAACCGGACGCTTGCGACAACCGGTGCTGGCGCGGTTGCGGGTGCGGGGGTTGGCATTTTGGCCGGCGGGGACGATCGCCGGAATGCTGCGATCGGCGCGGCTGTCGGCGCTATCGCTGGGGCTGCGGTTGGCGGTTACATGGACAAGCAGGAAGAAGAGCTGCGCCGGAAAACCGCTGGCACCGGTATCGGCGTTGAGCGCAATGGCGACCAGATCGAGCTCACCATGCCTTCCAATGTGACCTTCACCTCCGATAGCGCCGATATCCAATCGAGCTTCTTTTCCTCGCTCGATAGCGTTTCAACGACGCTGGTGGACTATCCATCAACGTCGGTGGACATTGTTGGCCACGCTTCGGCCGATGGCGATGATGCCTACAACCAGCAACTCTCGGAACGCCGCGCCGATGCGGTGCGCGACTATCTGGTTCAGCAGGGCATGCAGCCCGTCCGGATCAAGACCTATGGCTTCGGCGAGACCCAGCCGATCGCCGATAACAGCACCGCCCAGGGCCGCGCTGCCAATCGCCGTGTGGAGATCCTTCTGACCCCCGTCGTCGACGAGACCGCCTGACGCACCGACGGATGAAGAGGAAAAGGGCTGGCGCAGGCGTGCCGGCCCTTTTCTGTTATTTAGAGCGGTGTTTCTTTGGGGCGCTTGATTGGCCTACTCGACAACGCTCTCGATCGCTTCCAGCTCTTCCTCGCTGATCACGATATAGGATGGCTCCCCGCTGCCCGCCGGGATGAGGCGCGCGATCATGGGATTTGGCTTGAGGTCGTTCATGGCGCCCGTGGACCCATCGACCGCGGCACCCACAACGCCGCCAAGGAGGATGTTTCCAGCCATAACCGCTGTCCCATCGCCGGAGAGTTTGGGCTCCAGCAGCGCTTCCACGGGCTGGTAGCCCTCTTTTTCAAAGGTGACGTTGTAGGTCCACTTGCGATTGATCTCGACCGTGCACGGTGTTTTGCAGCTCTGTTCGGCGAGCTTTCCATTCGTGTCGGACCAGGACACGGCCGCGTCGCGTGGTTGGCTGTCGAAGGTGACTGTGTCGTTCCGGCCCTTGGTCACGGTGGCGCAAGCCGAGACGGCAAATGCGGCCGAAACCGCGACGCCCAATTTAACGATGCTCATTTTTCCCCTCCAGGTTTAAGCGTCGAGATCGGAGCATCGACTGATTGCGCCCGATTCTCAAGCGTTTCGGGCAGCCATTTGTTATGTCGCTCACGCCAGATCCGCTTCGCGGATGGCTCCGCGGGGGCGGCGCAGTCGCGCCGACGGGCTTTATGCCTGGATCGCCCGCTGGGCTCCGGGCTTTCGCCCTTCGCTACGCGATGGATCGTGTTCAGGACTGTGGGTTTGTCTCCGGTTGGTTGGGGGTTTCTGCTTGTCGTGAGTAGCGGGCAGCCGCACGCGTTTCCGCGCGCGGGTTAGAGCTGGCGGATTCTGGGGCTGTTGTTGGGGGCTCGGCCGAG
>JBCDLC010000016.1:0-67108 GCA_038745855.1 Pseudomonadota bacterium
GGCCGCCGGGGCGGGTGCCGCGTCGGTTGTTGGGTTGGTGTTTACCGGATTCTGGATAGGGCTGGTCAGGTGTGGGGGAGGGGGAGGCCTGCGCTGAGGTAGGTGGCGAGGCGTTTGGGCGCGGACCTGTAGGTCTGGGTCCAGGCTTTGAGGGCCGTGCGCAGGAGGTTTGAGGGGCGGAAGACCACGTTGAGCGACGCGATGTCGGGGTCGGGTTTCCGGTAGTGCTCTAGCGGGGGCGTGAGGGGCGCGAGCTCGTCGAAGGCGCCGGCGCGGGTGTAGAGGCCGTAGCGCCAACCGGGGCCGAAGGTTGTTCTTGTGATCTTGATGCCGCCCCAGGGCGTGATCCTGTAGTCGATGAAAGTCATGCCTCGGGTGTTGAGGGCTGCAACGACGCGGTTGAAGCGCGCAATCGCCCACAGGAAGTACGGCCAGAAAATTGGCCACACGGCATCCTTGTGCCGGAGGAACATCGGTTCAGTGATCATTTGACCCGGAGTATACCACCGCGGCGGAGGGGGAGGATAAGTTTTCCGAGTATTCAATGATTACAACGGGTTGGGCGGAATTTTTGGGGGATAAGTTCTGATTGGGGGTGTTGGGGATGGGTCGTCTCTCGAGATGGACATCGCTGATGCCTATCGCTTCGCTCCATGCATCCTAAGGGGCTATGGGGCGGGGAAGCGCGGTGGGAGAGACCGAGCCAAACCCGCAGTCTTGAACTCGATCCATCGCGTAGGGAGCGCAGCGACCACAGCGGGCGATCAAGGCATCATGCGCGCTCTATGGCTTCGTTGATGAGTTCGCGGGCTTTTTCGACGCCTTCTATGCCGTCGACCTTGACCCATTTTCCCGGCTCCATGTCCTTGTAGTGGGTGAAAAAGTGGACGATGCGCTCGACCAGGATCTCGGGGAGGTCGCTATAGGTGTGGACCTTGGCGTAGAAGGGCGTGAGCTTCTGGTGGGGCACGGCGAGGATCTTCTCATCGGTGCCGCCATCATCCTCCATCAGGAGGACGCCGACGGGCCGGGCGCGGACGACGGCGCCAGGCACGAGGGCGCGCTGGCCGACCACCATCACGTCCATCGGATCGCCGTCGAGGCTGAGCGTGTGGGGCACGAAGCCGTAATTGCAGGGATAGCGCATGGATGTGTAGAGGAACCGGTCGACGAACATGGCGCCGGACGGCTTGTCGATCTCGTATTTGATGGGCTCGCCACCAAGCGGGACCTCGATGATGACGTTGAGATCGTCGGGCGGGCTGTTGCCGATCGGGATCTTGCTGATGTCCATGCCGGGTCCTTCCATGGGGTTGGAGCGCCGAGTTGGCGTGATGTCTGGTCGGTGTCGCCCGCGGAGGCTGTATCCGTCAATGGCCTTTCGTAACGGTTGGTTGTAATCGCCCGTTACGACGATGGATTACGGTGACGGTTCACCGGGACGTCAGGGCGTAGTTGAAACTGAGGGAGATGCGCGGGTCTTCGCTGTCATGGGTCATGACTTCGTGGCGGAGCCAGCTTTCCCACATGAGGATATCGCCCGGCGCCGGAGAGAGGTAAACGAAGCGGCGCAACGTCTCGTGGGCGTCATCGAGCGGCAATGGCGCGGCCATCATCATGGGCAGTCTGGGGTCTTCCAGTTTCAGCCGGCCTGCCCCCTCTGGCAGGGCGACATAGACCGTTCCTGAAAGGACGCTGCCGGGATGGAGGTGGGCGGCGTGCGTGCCGCCGGGGGCGAGGATGTTGATCCAGAGGTTTTCAAGAGCGAGGGCCCCACCGCCAAGATCCCAACCGAGGGCCTGGGCAAACCGGGCCGCTTCCCGGTCGAGACAGGTCACAAGGTCTGCGAAGGCGGGCGCCCGGGTGGGGAGGTCGTCGAGGGAGGCGTAGGATGTGTAGCCGGGATAGCCCTGGCGCGCGCACCAGTCGGCGCCGGCTTGGTCGCCCTCTTCGACCATCCAGACCGATGCCTCAAGCTCTGACAGGAGCTGGGCATTGCCGAGGCTGGCTTCGTGGATGAGAGTTGGAAAGAGCGTACGTTGGCCCATGGCGGTTGGGCTACGCCGTGGGCCCTGTCCTGGCAAGGGATCGGCGGGGGATCGGCTGGGGATTGCCAGGTGATTGGGGTTGGATCGGGGCTGGTGCGCGCCTTGCGAGAGACCACTCGCAAAGGCGGGGCAAATCAGGTATCGCCGGGAAAGCCGGTTCAGAAGGGGCCAGGATGGTCGACACTGGGAAAATCTTCGGTATGGCGGCCGCCGCCCGACTCGAGGAAAAGCGGCAAAGGGACAGCCAGAAGGGCGGTCCGGACAATGAGAGGAGTGGCGTTGTGCGCGTCTTGTTTTCGGTTTTTCCGCTGCTGGTGATCCCGGTAGTGATCTACAATCTCATCGCGTTTGTCTTCTCCGGGGGCTCTGCGGACGGGGATCTGGCCGTGCAGGCGCAGAATTTGGCACCGCTGATGGACGAGCTGAGCACGCCTTTCCTGTCATTGCCGATGATTTCGGGTGTGTCCTGGCGTCTGACCAATGGCGATGCGCTGTTGCTGCTGGCGATCGGGCTGCTGTTCATCGAGATCTTGAAGTCAACGTCGACAGGCACGGCGACGATCATGAACCACGCGGTGTCGATGATCCTGTTCATCGTGTGCCTGATCGAATTCCTGCTGATGCCGAATTTTGCGACGTCGGTGTTCTTTATCCTGACCATCATGACACTGCTCGATGTGCTGGCTGGCGTCGTGGTGACGATTGTGTCGGCCCGGCGGGACTTCGCCGTGGGTGAGGGCTTCGGCGGGTAGCGCGGGCGTTTGGCGCAATCGGCAAAAAACAAAGGCCGCTGCTCAGGGGTTGGGCAGCGGCCTTTTCATGTCGGTCGTCATGGGGATGGATGGACGCGCGCTTGGGCCCGGGCCAGGTTTATTTCTTGGCGAGCGTCTGGAGCTGTTTCTGCATCTCGGCCATCTGGGCCTGCATCCTGGCGAGCATATCCTCGGCGTCGGCTGTGGGGTGATCGCCGCCATTCCCGTTCGCATCGGCTGGCCCATTGGTTGAACCGTTGCCCGCATCTCCGTCCGGCAGGGTGGTGTCGCGGGCTTGCATGGCGGGGTTGAAGACCTTCAGCGTGTTCTCGAACATGACCATGTTGCGCCGGGCCTGATCCTCGAAGATCGCCATGGGGTTGGCCCCGCCCATCATGGTGCGCAACCGGTCCTGGCTTTCTGCGAACGAGTTCATGGACATATCGAGCCAAGCTGGCAGGAAGGACTGCGCGCCGCCGCCGTAGAAGCCGATGAGCTGTCTCAGGAAGTTGAGCGGCAGGGCGCCTTCGCCCTTGGTCTCGTTCTCGTAGATGATCTGGGTGAGCACGGCCCGTGTGAGGTCCTCGCCGGTCTTGGCATCGCGGACTTCGAAATCGGCATTGCTTTTGACGAGATCAGACAGGTGGTCGAGCGTGACGTAGGATGAGGTCGATGTGTCGTAGAGGCGACGGTTCGCATACTTCTTGATAATGATGGGACCGCCGGTTTTCTGCTTCTTCGCCATAGATGACCTTTGCCGCGCGCATTGTGGGGACGTGATTCGCCTGATGGTGCATGTTGCGGTGCAAACGGGTTACAATCAAGGGCTTCGACCTAGGTCTCGCTGCGCGGCGGTGTAAGTCTTCGTTAAGGGAGTCCGCCGACGGCACTTTCGAAACCCTTGGGAGGCATAGAGATGGCAAGAGTCGCACTGGTGACAGGTGGTACACGAGGGATCGGGCGATCGATCTCGGAGATGCTGAAGGCGAAGGGCTTCACGGTTGCCGCAAACTTCGGCGGGAATGAGGAAGCGGCCCGGATCTGCGAGCAGGAAACCGGCATCAAATGCTACAAGTTCAACGTCGGCGACTATGACGACGTGGGTGCAGGGATTGCCAAGATCACCACTGAAATCGGCCCGGTTGATGTGCTGGTGAACAATGCCGGCATCACCCGCGATGCGCCGTTCCACAAGATGACCAAGGCGCAGTGGGACGAGGTCATCAATGTCGACCTCGACAGCGCCTTCAACTGTACCCACCACGTCTGGAACGGAATGCGGGAGCGCGGCTTTGGCCGGGTGATCAACATCTCGTCGATCAACGGCCAGAAGGGCCAGTTCACCCAGGCCAACTATTCGGCCGCAAAGGCAGGCCTCATCGGTTTCACCCGCGCGCTGGCCTACGAGGGCGCGAAGAAAGGCATCACGTCGAATTGCGTTGCGCCTGGCTACATCGATACGGAAATGCTGCAGGCCATGAAACCAGAGGTTCTGGAAGGGATCATCGCTGGCATTCCTGCCGGGCGGCTTGGCAAGGCCGAGGAGATCGCCTCGATGGTGGCCTATCTCGCGAGTGACGATGCTGCGTTCATCAATGGTGCGACCATGACCGTGAACGGGGCGCAGTACATCGCGAGCTAATTCGGCTCTCTATGACTGCTGATACCCTGGCGGCTGGGCGTTTCAGACGTCTGGGCGCCAGTTCGGGGGCGCGAGTTCGAAACCGTCGAAGGTGAAGGCTGGTGCAACGGTACAGCTCACCAGGCTCCAGGCGCCGAGACTTTCAGCGGTTTGCCAATGGTGGGCGGGGATGACCCATTGGGGTTTCTGGCCGGCGCGCAGGTCTGGACCAAGTTGGCAGGCCTCGGCGCCGCGCCCATCCGGCGGAGATCGGGTGAGCGCAACCGGACCGCCAGCATGCCAGAGCCAGGTTTCGTCGGCATCGACCCTGTGCCACGCAGACAGTTCATCGGCCTGGAGCAGAAAGTAAATCGCAGACATTGCTGCACGCTCACCGCCCTCGGTGGGTGAGCGGTAAGTTTCTGCATAGTGGCCGCCCTCAGGGTGGGGCGCCATGTCGAGCATGCGGATGATTTCCCGCGCGCCGAGATCTCCGGAAATGGCGACCATCAGGACCGGTCCTTCCGTCCGCGGATTTCCGCAAACGTGGCGACGGCATCACCGGGAAAGCCCATCGCAGCCTGCATCGCCGGATTATCGGCCCTGAGGAAAGGGTTTGTGGGGATTTCCCGGGCAAGGGTCGTGGGCACCGTGGGCTCGCCGGCGGCGCGCTTCGCATCGATCTCCTGCACGTAGGATTTCAGCACGTCGTTGCCCGGATCGATGCTTTCGGCAAACCGCGCATTGCCCTGGGTGTACTCGTGGGCGCAGTAGATCGTTGTATCGGCGGGCAGCGCGCGCAGCCTTTTCAGACTGTCCCACATCATCGCCATATCCCCTTCAAATACCCGTCCGCAGCCCAAAGCAAACAGGGCATCGCCGACGAATGCGAGTTTGGCGTCGCCGAGGTGGAACGCGATGTGGCCAAGCGTATGGCCGGGAACGTCAAGGACGTCTGCCTTGAAGCGCGCGAAGGAGACCTGATCGCCCCCACCAACGGTCCGGTCGATCCCGGGGATCTTGTCCGCCTCCTTGATCGGTCCGGTGATGGGACAGCCCGTCGCCTCTTTGACCTTGAGGTTTCCGCCTGTGTGATCGGGATGCCAATGGGTGTTCCAGATCTCGGTGATCGTCCAACCCTTGTTTTCGGCGACCTCGAGATACCTGTCCCCGTCCGGTGTATCGATCGCAAGGGTATCCCCCGATGCCGGATCGTGGGCGAGGAAACCATAATTATCGCTGAGGCAGGGGAAGATGTGGATGTCGAGTTTGGCTGTCATTTTACTGTCCGTTTGCCGAAACCTAGCATAGGTTGGAGGCATGCGTCAGGATACTGTCTCGATCGATCGTTTCTACCATTCAAGCCTGGGCCAAGCGGCGGGGAAACTGCTGGCGGGACGGATCACGGACCTGTGGCCCGATACCGAACGGCTCTCGATGCTGGGGATTGGCTTTCCAATGCCCGTGCTGGATGAGATGGCAGGGGCTGGCCGCCGCTGCGTTGCCGCCATTCCTGATGGCAGTGGTCATTTCCGGTGGGATGCCACCGGACGGGGCAACGCTACTGTGATTGCGCCACAGGACCGGTTGCCTTTCGCCGATGGCCAATTCGACCGGGTCATCCTGCTGCATGGTTTGGAGGAGGCGGACAGTCCGCGCACCCTTCGCCGCGAGATCTGGCGTGTGATGGCGCCGGAAGGCCGGATCGTCGTCGCGACCGCGAACCGGCGCGGAATCTGGGCATTGGCGGAGAGGACGCCTTTTGGGCATGGTCGACCTTGGACACGCCGCCAATTGGTGGGCTTTCTCTCGGACGGGAGTTTTCAGGTTACCGCCAGCACCCACGCGCTGTTCCTGCCACCGATCAACCAGGCCCTCGTCACGGCGGCGGCCGACGGTTGGGAGCGGATTGGGGAATGGGTGGCGCCTGCATTGGGCGGGGTTGTCCTCGTAGAAGCGGTCAAGCGCCTCTATATCGAGCCCGGCGGCGCCGTAGCGCCGGCAATAAATGCCTTACCGGCGCGCAAGGGCGCCGCAATTCTGCCTATCGATCAGGCGGCCCGGGCCTCGAAATCGGATCGTCGTTAGGGCGATTTGACCTTCGTTAACATTCGCGCCACTGTTGAATTGAAACAGGAAAGGGCTCTCCATGAAACTCGTGTCCGCCATTTTCAAACCAAGCCGCCTGGACGCGGTGATCGATGCCCTCTCGGAAATCGGCGCGGAGGGGCTGACGGTATCAGAGGTCCGAGGCTATGGCCGCCAGCAAGGCAAGACCGAGGTCTACCGCGGCGCTGAATACGAAGTGCGATTGCTGCCGAAGGTGAAGGTGGAAGTGGCCTGCTCTTCAGACGCCGTTGACCGGGTGACGGAAGCGATCGCGAAGGCGGCGAATACCGGGACCATTGGCGATGGCAAGATCTTTGTCAGCGACCTGGAGACGGCAATCCGGATCCGTACCGGGGAACGGGACGCACAGGCCGTTGGCGTATAAGTTCAGAAGGGCGTTTTGAGGCAATCAGCGCCTGGACGGGAGATAGGGCCGCGAGAGGGATCGTAGGTGTGCCGGTTGGACGCTTGATTTTCCAGGCCTGCTCCGGCACCTGAGCAATCATGACAGCCCAACGCCTCGGTCCTCGCCCGCTCGCCAATATCCTTGAGATCACGCCGTACAAGGGTGGTGAGAAACCCGAAACCGGCCACAAGCTTTCATCAAACGAGAACCCGCTCGGGGCCGCCCCGGCAGTGCATGCGGCACTAGAGAAAGCCGCCGAGAACCTCGCCCTCTATCCCGATGGCGGCTGCGGAAAGCTGCGTGCTTCGATTGCCAGCACTCATGGGCTGGACGCAGATCGGATCGTCTGCGGCGCGGGATCGGATGAATTGTTCCAACTGCTCGGCCGGGCTTACCTTGCGCCCGGTGACCAGATTGTGCAAAGCGCGCATGGCTTTCTGGTGTACAGCCTCGTCGCCCAGCAATCTGGCGCTGAGATCGCATTGGCGCCAGAGCGGGATTATACTGCGGATGTGGATGCCATGCTGGAGCGAGTTGGCCCGAAAACGAGGATCGTATTCCTCGCCAATCCGAACAATCCGACGGGCACGTACATTCCCCACAGTGAGGTCAAGCGGCTGCACGCCGGCTTGCCCGAGGACGTTCTGCTGGTCCTGGATGGGGCCTATGCCGAGTATGTGCGGCGCAACGATTATTCGAGCGGACTGGAACTCGCCGCGGAAATGCCGAACGTGTTGATGACGCGAACCTTCTCGAAGATCCATGGGCTCGCCGCGTTGCGCCTTGGGTGGGCTTATGGGCCGGCGAGTGTGATCGATGCGATCAACCGGGTGAGGGGGCCATTCAACGTTTCCTCCCTCGCCCAGGCGGCCGGCATTGCGGCCCTTGAAGACCGGGACTTTGTCGACCGCTCGGTTCACCACAATGAAGCGGAGCTGGAGCGGGTATCCGCTGCGCTTGCGGGGCTCGGATTGGAGACGGTGCCCAGTGTTGGCAACTTTGTGCTGGTGAATTTCGGAGATGCGGAGCGGGCCGCTGCGGCAGATGCCTATCTCAGGGCGCGGAACATCTACCTCAGGGGCATGGCGGCCTACCGGTTGCCCACGTGCCTGCGGCTCTCGATTGGAACGACCGAGGCCAACGATGCTGTGATGGACGCCTTCACGGCTTTCCAGGCGGGCTGACCGGTGGCTGCGGCCGTTTTTGACAAGCTGGCCCTGATTGGCGCGGGATTGATCGGATCGTCCATTGCGCGGGCAGCGGCCGAGACGGGGGCCGCGGCAGAGATTTCGGTGTGGGACCGGGATCCAGTGGTGCGCGAGGCAGCAGATGAGTTGGGTCTCGGGCAGGTGACGCCGGATCTCCAAGGGGCCGTGACCGGTGCCGACTGTGTGATCCTGTGCGTGCCTGTGGGCGCTATCGGGGCGGTGACGCAGGCCGTCGCTGACGATCTGGCGCCCGGGGCGATCCTGACCGATGTGGGGTCTGTCAAAACGGTTGCTGCGTCGGCGATGGCAGAGCATGCGCCCGGGGCAATACATGTCATTCCAGGGCATCCGATTGCGGGCACTGAGGCTTCAGGACCTGCCGCCGGCTTTGCAAGCCTGTTCAAGGGCGCGTGGCATATCCTGACGCCCCTGGCATCGGAGACTGAGAAACCCGGTCACCGGGATGCTGTGAAGACGTTGACGGCCTTCTGGGAGCGGCTGGGCGCGCGCGTTGAAACAATGGCGGCGGAGCGCCATGACCGCGTCCTCGCGATCACCTCGCACTTGCCGCACCTGATCGCGTTCAACATCGTCAGCACCGCTTACGATATGGAGCGGATTGACGAGCAGGAGGTGGTCAAGTATTCGGCGGGCGGTTTCCGGGATTTCACCCGTATCGCTGCCTCAGATCCGACCATGTGGCGAGATGTTTTTCTCACCAACAAGGCCGCGGTTCTGGAAACCCTTGGCCGGTTTTCCGAAGATCTCGCTGCCCTACAGCGGGCGATCCGCTGGGATGACGGGGACATGTTATACGAGGCGTTCAGTCGAGCGCGCGGTATCCGGCAGGCGATTATCGACGCTGGGATGGATCGGTCTGAAGTCAATTTTGGGCGGGATCAGAGACCGGATGCCGATTTGAATTCGCCCATCGATCCTAATCGGGACGCTTGATGACGTTGTGATCGTCGAGAAGCACAACGGTGGGTGCGTGCTGCCGCGCTTGTTCAGCTTCCACTGACGCGAAGGCGGCGATGATCACCTTGTCACCCACGGCAAAGTGCCGGGCCGCTGCCCCGTTGACGCCAATGGTCTTGGAGCCCCGCGGCGCTTCGAGCGCGTAAGTGGATATTCTTGATCCATTGGTTACGTTCCAGATGTCGACGCGCTCATGGGGCAGGATCCCGGACGCGTCGAGGAGATCCTGGTCGATGGAGACCGAGCCCTCGTAATGGAGGTCGCACTGGGTGACGGTTGCCGAATGCAGCTTCGCCTTCAACATGTTCAGAAGCATGCTCGTTTTCTCCAACGCGTCTCTTGAAATACCCTCGATATACCAAGGATATAGGTATAACATGACCCTAGGTAAAGGGCTGGTACCGCAGCGCAGCGAACACGCATATGCATGCGCTTTGCCAGATCGTCAAAGGATCAAGTGTCCCAGGTGGCAGGGGGGCATTGAAAAAGCCCTACAACAGGGTGTGAAGAGGGCGCCGCTCTCAAACGCCTGTCATGTCAGCGAGCACCTTGCCGAGCAGGTTCAGGAATGGATCGCCGAGGATGGGCGACCAGGTATGCGCGTCGCTGAGAATGGGTTTTGCCGAATTCAGCCCAACGATCTTCAGGCTGCCTTCGTGCTGAATGATCCATGGCCCACCGGAAGATCCCTCGGTCAAAGCGTTCTCCGACTGGATCAGGCCTGGAGCGGTTTCATCGGTGATCACGCCGGTTGTCGAGTAGAGCCGGTTTCCGTCGAAGAGGTATCCCGTAGACGGCTCGCGCGGATAACCGAAACTGGTGACGGGCCCCGCTGGTTCGGTATTGGTCAATAATCCAACGGTGCCCGTTCTCGCAGCAATGGGCGCATCGAGCGCGACGAGGGCGAAATCGAAGGGTCCGGCAGAAGCGCCCGGTTTGGGGTCACTCCAACCCGATAGAACATATGCCGATGTGCCAGCCCAGCTTCCGAGACTTTCGCCAGCGGAATACTGGGGCTCGAAGAGGATCCAGTCTGCGAAGCCGTCTCGCTCTTCACTGTTCTGGTCGGACCGGAGAAAGGTGCAGTGGGCAGCTGTGAGTACAACACGCTCGGCGATGACCGTTCCGGTGCAATAGCGGACGCGACCGTCGAACGCCGCCGTGATCCGACCAATCGCGGATATAGGATGGACAGTCTGGTCGCGAACAGGCTGGGTTTCAGGCTTTTTCGGCGTTTGCTCTGCGGAGACCAGCCTTAGCGGCGGACGGGGAGCGAACCCGCCCAATGCCGGAGCCTGTCCGGAAGAGTAAACCGGCGCCTCGGCCAATCTGTCCCGATGAGCCTCGTCTCGACCGCCCTCGAGACGAGCATCGAGGCTCAGCACAATGGGATCAGCTGGCTCTGCCGGAGTTTCTTCGCGCACCCGCTCGTGGCCAGGCGGGCTGTCCAGCAGCGCTTGCAGAACCTCGAAATCGGCGTCGAACTCCATCGGGGGAGTAAGGCCGACGGGAATGAACGCTGTCTAGCGGATTCTGCTCGTATACTGTTGATGGCGTTGGGTTATACCCCGAACAAGGCCATGCTTTCCTTGAGAACCGCCGCACCGCCCTCGGTGATCCCGGGAAGGTGCCCGGGCGCTTCGGCCAGTGTGGTTTCAGCGTAGAAGCCGGCCAGGGCTGTCATCCGTGCGCGCATGTTGCCATGGGCCTGACGCGCGGCGATGGCGGACTTTGCCAGCATGTGTCCGCCAATGACATCTCCGGCGAGTTTCAGATAGGCCGTCGCCCCGGCAAGGGCGGTGTCGCGGTCAGTCCGCATGGTTTCAATCATCCAGCCCGTTGCCGTGTCGAGCGCCTCTGACGCCGCTTCCAACCTCTGGGCAATGGTGACCAGTTGCGGTTCGTTGGTGGCGCGCGCTTCCCGCGCCGTCGCACGGATGTCATCGATCATCGCGCCCATCGCCGCGCCGTTGTCTTGTCCGAGTTTGCGGCCTGCCAAGTCGATGGCCTGGATTCCGTTTGTGCCCTCATAGATCGGCGCGATCCGCGCGTCGCGATAAAGCTGTGCGGCCAGGGTATCGTCCATGAAACCCATGCCGCCATGGACCTGAACGCCCATACTGGCCACATCGACGCCCATGTCGGTCGACCATGCCTTCGCAATGGGGGTGAGCAGGTCTTCCCGGCTTTTCGCAGCTGCGCGCGCTTCCGGTGTTTCTGCGGTTTCGGCCAAGTCCGCGGCGATGCCACAAGCGAAACATATGGCCCTTGCGGCCATGACCTTCGCGCGCATCGTGATCAGCGTCCGCCGGACGTCGGAGTGGTGGAGGATTGGGGCTGCACCGTCTACGCCTGCAACCTTGCCCTGCTTGCGCTCCTGGGCATAGGCGTAGGCAACCTGATATGCGGACTCGCCGACACCGACGCCTTCAAGGCCGACATTCAGCCGGGCCGAGTTCATCATGGTGAACATGCAGGCGAGGCCCTTGTTTTCCTCACCGATCAGCCAACCAGTGGCGCCATCATATTCCATTACGCAGGTGGGAGACGCATGGATACCCAGCTTCTTCTCGAGCCCGATGCACTTCAGCGCGTTGTGATCGCCGAGGGATCCGTCATCGTTCATGAAGCGCTTGGGGACGAGGAACAAGGAGACACCGCGCGAGCCAGACGGCGCGTCGGGGAGGCGAGCCAGGACGAGGTGAATGATATTTTCGGCGATATCGTGGTCGCCCCAGGTGATGTAGATCTTTTGGCCCGAGATGGCGTAGGAGCCGTCGCCGTTCGGGACAGCTTTGGTCTTGAGGGCGCCGACATCTGAGCCAGCCTGGGGCTCGGTCAGGTTCATGGTGCCCGTCCAATCACCGGCGATGAGTTTGGGAAGGTAACGGGACTGCTGCTCGGTCGAGCCATGGGCAATCAGCGCTTCGATCGCGCCGAAGGTCAGCATCGGGCAGAGGGTGAAGGCCATATTCGCGCCGTGGAACATCTCCATGACAGCGAGGGCCAGCGCCTTGGGCAATCCCTGGCCACCGTGGGCTTCAGGAAAAGCGAGCCCCATCCACCCGCCGTCGCGAAACGCTGCATAGGCCTCTGCAAACCCGGGTGCCGCCTTGACCCCATCTTGGGCCAATTGCGCACCCGACTTGTCACCAACCGCGTTCAGGGGCGCCAGGACCTCCCGCGATAGCCGGGCGGCTTCGTCGAGAATGGGCATGACGAGTTCAGGGTCATAATTCGAAAACGCGCCGTTATCGTTGAAGGCTTCAAGCCCTGCAGTCTGCTCGAGGATGAATGCGATATCTTCGACCGGGGCGTCGTAGCTCATGGTGGAAGGTTTCCTGTCTGCAAAAAGTGTTTTTCCAAAGTGGCCGTAGCGCCGGTATGGTGAATGGAAAACCGTGTGCTACGTAACGGTGTGCAAGCGAAGCCTTTGGGAGCCACCTATGCTGGTGCGCAGCTGTTATCAATCTCGCGTGAAATGGGTCGCAGCCGGACTGTGTTCGGTGCTGCTCGCGGGGTGTGTGACGACCGAGCAAAGCCTCGCGCCGATAGACACGTCGAACTTCGAGTTGGAACCGACCCACGCGTTCCTGACGGCGAAGGTTCGCCATTTCGGGATTTCTGATTATTCGATCGATTTCAATGGGCTGAGCGGTCAATTGGATTTCGACGCCGACGATCCGGTCCAGTCGGCTGTTTCCATTCAGATCGATGCGGCGGCGTTGGAAACGAATTTTCCAGATCCGGAAGGCAAAGCCGAATGGGAGACGGAGCTCGCCACGGGTGGGCGCTTTCTCGATGGTGAGAATTTTCCCACGGTGACGTTTGTTTCCACGCGCATCGAGCAAACCGGCGCGTTCACGGGGACGCTCACCGGTGATCTCAACCTCCGCGGCGTGACCAGGCCTGTCACGCTGGACGTGATGTTCAACGGGACCGCTACGAGCCCGCTTGATGGCGGGCGTCGGCGTGTTGGCTTCAACGCCAATGGCACTTTTAATCGCTCCGATTTCGGCATGGGCGCGCTGTCGCAGTTTGTGTCGGATGAAGTTCGTGTGGAATTTTCAGGAGAGTTCATCGAGCCCGCACGCTAACGTCGGACTTGTTTCCTAAGCAATCCAGCAACCAAGGATGGAATTGATGACCCGAACAGCTTTGATGACCGCGTCAGCGGCCCTCGTGATCCTGGCCGCTTGCGGCGGTGGTGAACCCTCCGCCGATGCAACCCCAGCGCCCCATGAGCATGGCTCTGCTGCTGGCGAGAAAGAAGCGTCTGCGCCGGTGCTGCCCGAAAGCCTTTCCGAAGTTTCGAGCGGCGCTTACTCACTCGAACGGAACCACGCGTTTCTGGAGTTTGGCGTGGGGCACTCCGGCGGGATCTCGGACTACATCGTGCATTTTGGCGACTTCGATGCCGACCTCTCTTTCAACGCGGAAGACCCTGCAGCGTCGAGCCTTTCGGTGACGATCAACCCGCTCGACCTGATCGTGAACTACCCGGGTGACTACAAAGCCGGACACGCCGACAGCGGCTATGAGACCTGGGCGGAGGACATGGCGCGAAACCCGCGGTGGCTCAACGCCGATGCGTTCCCTGAAATCACGTTCACGTCCACGGCCGTTGAAATTACCGGCGACAGCGAGGGCACTGTGACGGGTGACCTGAACTTCCTGGGCGTAACGCAGCCGGTCACGCTCGATGTGTCCTACAATGGCAACGCGAACACGCCTTGGTTCGGTGAGCGCGACTTGATCGGGTTCAATGCCGAGACGACCATCAACCGGTCGGACTTTGGCATGAGCGCTGCCATTCCGAATATCAGCGATGCCGTAACCATCTCCTTCTCCGGCGAGTTCCTCCAGGACGAAGCGGCCGAGTAGAAGGTGTTCTGACAGACCATCGCCAGCCGCGCACCGAGATTGGACGAACGGCTGGCGATTTCTACGTTCCACTATGCTATGACGGAAACCTACCGCTACACAACCGTCGCTGTGACGCTGCACTGGATCATCGCCTTTTCGATTATCGGCTTGATCCTTGGCGGTTGGCAGATGACAGGCATGGAGCCCGGCGCTCCGGGGCAGGAACAGCTCTACCAACTTCACAAGTCCTTCGGCATCACCGTGCTTGTGCTCACCGTTGCGCGGGTGATCTGGCGTCTCATGAACCCGCCTCCTCCCCTGCCGGAGGGGATGTCGGCCTGGGAGCGAGTTGCGGCCCACGGGGCACACGTCTGCCTCTACGGTTTGATGATCGCGATGCCGCTCACGGGCTGGCTCTATGTTTCGACAGCGTACGAATTCGACGTGCCGACCGTTTTGTTCGGTGTCGTGTCATGGCCAGATCTGCCCTTTGTCGGGTTTCTGACGAACGAGTTCGGTCACGGAGTGATCGAGTTCTCCCATGCCAAACTGGCATGGCTAGCCATTGGTCTAATCGTCCTACATGTGGGCGGCGCGGTGAAGCATGACATGATGGACAGCGAAGGCGTGCTCAACCGGATCCTGCCAGGATGGCTCGGGCCGACCAAAGGGCCCGTGCAGGCACCGAGGGGCCGGCTTGCTGCCTTCGGGACCGCAACGGCCGTGTTCCTCGGCATCGCTGCTGTTCCCGTCATCGCCCAGGGGACGGGCAGTGCCGGCGCATCTGTTGAGCGTATCCTCACCGAGAACTGGACCGTCGATGCAGACAAGGGGCCAATCACCTTCGCCGGGGTCCACGATGGTAGTCCATATACGGGCACGCTGCCCGATTGGGAGGCGTCGATCGTATTCGACCCCGCTGATCTGGCAGGCAGTTCCGCGACGGTTTCGGTCGATCTCACATCAGCGGTGGCCAGCAAGAAGCTCTACACAGACAGCCTCAAGGCGCCCGAGTGGTTCAATGTGAAGACATTCCCGTCTGCAGCGATTTCGGTTTCGGGCTTCACCGCCACGGGGGACACGGGCCGCTATGCAGCAGAGGCTGCGCTGAGCCTCAAAGAGGGCGGCCAGACGGTTCCTCTGGCCGTGGACATCGCTATCGACGGTGAGACGGCCGAGGTAAGCGGAGAGGCGGTATTTTCTCGCCAGGCGCTGGACCTCGGTATGTCGAGCGACCCCAACGCCGACTGGGTCGATGATGAGGTTTCGGTATCATTCGCTTTCACGGCGACCCGTCTGAACAATTGACAGGCCTATCGGCCCGGGTCATCGGCCCCCATGCCAACTGCATTGATCCGATTTCCTGACGATGACGCGCTGGCGGCCGCCTGCCGATCATTGGCGGCCGGTGGTCTCGTGGGAATGCCCACCGAAACGGTCTACGGATTAGCGGCTGATGCGACGAGCGATGCAGCCGTCGCAAAGCTCTATGCCGCAAAGGGCCGCCCGCGTTTCAACCCCCTTATTGCCCATATCCGCGCCCTTGATGTTGCGGAAACACAAGGGCTCTTATCGGACGATGCACGCCGTCTTGCGCGCAGGTTTTGGCCAGGGCCACTGACGCTGGTGGTCCCCATTTCTCAGTCGACCACAGTGTGCAGTCTCGCGCGGGCAGGGCTGACCACGCTTGCGCTTCGGGTGCCAGACCACCCGGTCGCACAGGACCTGCTCGACCGATGGGGAGTCCCGCTCGTAGCGCCTTCAGCCAACCCTTCCGGCCAGCTTAGCCCGGTCAGCGCCGAAGCTGTGGTCGCGGGATTGGGCGACCGGATTGACCTCGTTCTGGAGGGTGGCGCGCCCCGCGTTGGACTTGAGTCGACCATTGTGGACTGCACGTCCGATGAACCCGTCATGCTGCGGCCTGGCGGTCTGGACCGCGCCGAACTGGAGGCCGCCCTTGGTCGCCCTCTGAAAAGCGCGAGCGGTGACCCGAACGCGCCCAACGCCCCAGGGCAATTGCTCCGCCACTATGCCCCGCGCGCAAGCCTGAGATTATCCGCCAAGCAGAAGGAACTTGGCGAAGGCATGCTGGGCTTCGGAACAGTTGATGGCGACCTGAACCTCTCCGCGAGCGGTAACCTGCAAGAAGCCGCTGCCAACCTGTTCGCCATGTTGCACTCGCTCGACGGGATGTTCGATCGGATCGCCGTTGCGCCCGTCCCAGATCAAGGGTTGGGAGAAGCGATCAATGACAGGCTCAAGCGAGCGGCCGCCAGGTGAGTCGACCCTGCCACCTCATCTGAAAGTGCTCAAAAAAGGCTCAGTTGGCGAGTTCGACGCCTTTCTCGCTGAAGAATTCCTTCAGCTCTCCGCTCTCGTACATCTCGCGAATGATGTCGCAGCCGCCGACGAACTCGCCTTTGACGTAGAGCTGCGGAATCGTCGGCCAGTCGGAATAGGTCTTGATGCCCTCACGGATCGCCTGATCCGCGAGCACGTTGGTCGAGACATACTCAGCGCCGAGCACGTCCAGGATCTGGACGACAACGGAAGAAAACCCGCACTGGGGAAAGTCCGGCGTTCCCTTCATGAAAAGGACCACATCATTGGCTTTTACCGCTTCATCAATCGCGGATTGGACATCCTGTAGGTCCGACATTCGACTCTCCGGGGATAAGGGGATGCTTACTGGCTCGTATTTTCAAAGTGAGGAGTGGTTCGGCCCGCGTCAAGAAGGCGAGCGAGGCGCCTCAAACCTTCGTCGATATCCACGCGTGGTTTCCAGCCGGGAACCGGCGGCACGGACGCAGGCACGCGGTCCTGTTTGGCCCGCGCGAGCTGGTCTGCCCCAAGGGGTAACGGGGCCACCGCAGCGATGCCCCTGAGAAGTGGGATCGGTATCGGAAGGGTAAGCCGCGCCGGCCCAGCCGCATGGGCGATCTTCCGCATGAGTTCAGACATGGTCAGCGGCGATGGCCCAGCCGCAAGCACGGGTTCTGATTGGGGCTCAGCGTGTAGTAGACGCACCGTCAATGCCGCGAGGTCTTCGATATGGATTGGTTGGCACCGCGCCTGGCCATAGCTTGGCACCGGAACGACCCGCGAACGCTTGGCCAGGGTCATCACCCTCGAGACGTTGCCATCTTGCGCATGGCCATAGATCATTGTCGGGCGAACCCGAATGTGGGCGCTACCGGCCGTTGCCAAGGCGGCTTCTTCCTCCCTGATCGCTCTATATTTCGGACACCCAGTATCGAGTTCTACATTGTTCGACGAGAACAGCACGGCATGGCGCACATGGCCCGCTGGAAGCCTGCGATAGGGCGGACCGCTTGTGGTAAGGATCGGTACCAGCACGAGACGGCTTCCTATGGGCGTGACGTCCGCTAGCGCGCTGTCCACGGCGAGGTCACAGGGCCTCAGGTCGCAACCCAGGGCCTCCAATGCTTGCAACTCAGGCCCGGTATTCCGCCTGTGGAGCGCGATCACGGGCACCGATTGCGCACGTAACTGTCGGCAGATTTCAAACCCGAGCGCGCTGTTTGCGCCAGCAACGACGGTCTGCATCTCCAGCGCTCAGCCCGGTGCGCGCGTCTTCAACGCCAGTGCATGGAGTTCTCCGCCCATGGTGCCCTTCAACGCAGCGTAGACCATTTGATGCTGTTTGACGCGGCTCATGCCCCGGAATGCATCTGAGACGATCTCCGCTTCCCAGTGATCATTATCCCCAGCCAGGTCAGTCAGCACGATTTCCGCGTCCGGGAACGCTGATTTCAGATATTTTTCAAGGGTCGACCGTTCCATCGCCATGGGTCATCTCCCGCGCCGCTTAGGACGATTGTAGGGGGCGCGTACGGTTCTATCCAGCCCTATCGCTGCGTGTGTCTGGTCTGGGTGTGCGCCTATGGTTAGACTGTACCCATGAGACTGATCACAGAAACCCGTTTATTGCTCGTCGCGCTAATCGCCACGCTTGCATTGGCGGCACGTGCCAGAACCCCGCCGGCGGCCTCTGGGTATGCTCCTCAGCATTTTGACGGGGATCGCTTGCTTGCCCTCGTAGAAACCCTTTCCGACGATCGGCTCAAAGGCCGGGAAGCGGGGACGCCCGGGAACGCTGCGGCACGTGCTGTTCTTGTCGATGAAATGCTGCGCATCGGCTTGGCTCCGATTGGCGGCACCTTCGAGCATCCATTCACCTATGGCGACATGCGCGGAGGTGGCCCTGACCAGACCGGTATCAATCTCGTGGGCGCGATTGAAGGGACATCAGATGATACCCGTACGATCGTGGTGAGCGCCCATTACGATCATCTCGGCGTTAGAAATGGTGCGATCTACAATGGCGCGGATGATAATGCATCGGGGGTCGGCGCGGTGCTGGCGATTGCTAGGTTTTTTCTTGAGGTGCCTCCTGGGAACGATGTCCTGATCGTGCTCTTCGACGCGGAAGAGAAAGGCCTCGCAGGCGCGGCAGCGTTTGTCGCAGATCCGCCAGTCCCCAAGACGCGCATCGCCTTCAACCTCAATCTCGACATGGTTTCGAAATCGGACCGCGGGGAACTCTATGCGGTGGGGACCTATCACCGCCCAATACTCGTGCCGCTGGTCAAGGAGATCGCGGAACAGGCACCGGTGAAACTGTTGATGGGCCACGACCGGCCAGAGGATGGCGACCAGGACTGGACGCTGCTGTCGGACCATGGGCCGTTTCACCGAGCGGGCATTCCGTTTCTCTATCTCGGCGTCGAGGATCACCCGGAATACCACCAGCCGACCGATGATTTCGATACTATACCCGTGGACTTCTTCCTTGCCGCCACCGACACAGCAGTCCTCATCGCGAAGACCATTGATGAGAGACTCGACGCGCTGTTTGAGGAAGGCCTAGGCGCCGACCCAGCACCCTGATCCCGGAACGGTGAATTGCACCGCACAGGGCCGTTTCAGGCGGTTCCGGCCATGTATCGCGGCAACCAACCTTCGTGGGCTGCGCGGAGGTCAGACAGGGGCGTATTGACGATTGGTCCCCCTTCTCCGCCGAGCATGATGGATACGTCTTCGCCGCCGAAATAGCCGATGAGCATAGGGGTGAGACCGAGATCGTTCCAGCCGGCCACTTGCTCCTCAGAGAGGGCGACGAGGTAGCGGTTGTGGTCCTCCCCAAACAAGCAGGCGTGTTCGGGCGCCATGGATTTCTCATCCGTGCCAAAGGTTACGCCCATCCCGCTGGCCAGTGCCATTTCGGCAGCAGCACACGCCAATCCGCCATCAGAGATGTCATGTACGGCGTTGGCGAGTCCGGACGCGATCAGTTTCCGGACGATACTCGCGTTCTCGGATGCAGATTTAAGGTCGACCGGGGGCGGCGGCCCCACGTCGTCGCCCAGAATGAGCGTCGCGTAGAGCGAGGCCCCGAGATGGCCATCAGTAGACCCTATGATCGCAAGATGGTCGGCCGATTGTGCACCTTTCAGAGTCGCTATCTTCCGCACGTCTTCGATAAGCCCGACAGCGCCAACCACCGGCGTTGGGGGAATGGCAACACCGTCGGTCTCGTTATAGAGGCTGACATTGCCGCTAACGACCGGGAAATCCAGGGCACGACAGGCTTCGGCCATCCCATCTATTGCGCGTACAATCTGGCCCATGATCTCGGGCCGCTCCGGGTTTCCGAAATTGAGATTATCCGTGAGAGCGATGGGCGTTGCGCCAACGGCCGACAGGTTGCGATAGGCCTCAGCGACGACCGCCTTTCCACCCTCGTAAGGATCAGCCAGTACATAACGAGGCGTGCAGTCCGACGTGATCGCGAGGGCCTTGTTCGTGCCGTGGATACGGACAATTGCTGCGTCGCCGCCAGATTGTGAACTGTCGACGGTGTCGCCCATCACGTGACGGTCATACTGCTCCCAGATCCAGCGTTTCGACGCCATGTCTGGCGAGGACATCAATTGGACGAGCGCCGAACCATAGTCTTCTGGCTCAGGAAGCGATGCGTAATCCAGCGGAGCGCGCGGTTGTGGATCGATCCATGGCCGGTCGTAGTTCGGCGCATCATCTGCAAGCGGTGCGACAGGGATATCGCAGACCACTTCGCCGAACTGCTGCAAAACAAGCCGTCCCGAATCTGTGGTTTTCCCGATGATCTCAGCATCCAGATCATACTTTTCGAAGATCGCCTTCGCGAGGGCCTCTTTCCCCGGTTTCAACACCATGAGCATGCGCTCCTGGCTCTCGCTGAGCATGATCTCATAGGCCGTCATGCCCGATTCCCGCTGGGGAACGGCGTCGAGGTCCATATCGATGCCGACCCCGCCCTTGTCCGCCATTTCCACGCTGGAGGATGTAAGCCCCGCCGCGCCCATATCCTGAATGGCCTGGATCGCATCGGTTGCCATGAGTTCAAGGCAGGCCTCGATCAAGAGCTTCTCGGTAAACGGGTCTCCGACCTGGACGGTGGGACGTTTTTCCTCATCGCCCTCCGAGAACTCAGCGGAGGCCATGGTTGCCCCATGGATACCATCTCGGCCCGTCTTGGAGCCCACATAGAAGACTGGATTGCCCGGGGTCGCACCACGAGCGTAGAAAATCCTGTCCTGGTTTGCGAGGCCGACCGCCATCGCGTTGACGAGAATATTGCCATTATAGCCCGCGTGGAATTGGGTTTCGCCCGCCACCGTGGGGACACCGACACAGTTCCCGTAGCCGCCGATACCAGCGACGACACCGGCTACAAGACTGCGCGTTTTCGGGTGACTTGGATCTCCAAAACGGAGCGCGTTGACCAGGGCGATGGGACGCGCGCCCATGGTGAAGACATCCCGCAAAATGCCGCCAACGCCTGTCGCGGCGCCCTGATAGGGCTCGATATACGAGGGGTGATTATGGCTCTCCATCTTGAAGACGGCTGCTTGGCCGTCCCCGATATCAATGACGCCTGCATTTTCTCCGGGCCCCTGGATCACTCGGTTTCCCGTCGTCGGAAACTTTGCGAGATGGCGACGCGACGATTTGTAGGAACAGTGCTCTGACCACATCACCGAGTAGATGCCCAACTCGACCAGATTTGGGTTGCGGCCAAGCCGGTTGATCAACCGATCCCACTCTTCCGCATTAATCCCATGCTCTGAGGCTGCCGCCGCATCTTGTTGGGCCCGAATCGTCGCCAAGATGGCATGTTTATCAGTCATCGGCGCTGTTTAGCGGCGATAGCACCGAGTCGCTAGCTGGGCGCAGCGTATAAGCTGGGTGCGCGATCAAGGCGCTTCTCGCTCCATTGCACCCCAAAAAAGGGACCCGTTTGCTGCCTCGAAGAGTTGCCAAGTGGCGCCGTTGAGCGTGTTCAACAGGAATGTATCCTGAGCTGTCAGTCCGGACGAAATGATCTTGTAGTGCTTCACGAGCGATAGGGTTTCAGTATCTTGGGCATTGCTCTCGCGCGGAAGGCTCTGCCACGCGGCACGGTCGTCGCCGCTCACCCGCATCCAGACATCACCGGTGCAGGCATTGAGCAGATACGTCTCGCGGACCTGCCGCGGCGAGAGAAAGATCTCGAAGCAGCCCGTTTGGGGCGGAAGTGCAGTTGAGGTGGGAGACGGGTTTTCGATGGAGAGTTGGGCCGATGCAGCCTGGGCCAGACAGGCAAGCGCGGAACCAAAGACACCGAGCCGTACCGCCAACGCTGTCATGTGGCGTTCAGGAGGCTCTCAAATAGCTGTTTGCCATCCTCGCCTCCTTCATGGCCACCCACGGCGCGTTCCGGATGGGGCATCATTCCAAGAACCCTTCCACTTTCCGAGCAAATTCCAGCGATGTCCCGCGCGGACCCATTCGGATTGCCTGCATACCGGAAGACAACCCGTCCATCGCCTTCGAGACGGTCAAGGGTTTTGGCATCTGCCGTGAAGTTGCCATCGTGGTGCGCAATCGGAAGCGAAATGGTCGAGGCGGTGGAGTATCGGCTGCTGAACGCCGTGTTCGCATTAACGACCGTCAGATCCTGGGGCTTGCAGACGAAATCGAGAGACGCGTTCCGGATCAACGCACCAGGAAGCAGCCCGGTCTCACAGAGGATTTGGAACCCATTGCAGATCCCAAACGCGTAACCGCCTCGCTGCACGTGAGACTTCAGGGCGCCTACGATCGGAGAATTCGCCGCCATCGCTCCGCACCGCAAGTAATCGCCATAGGAAAAGCCACCTGGCACGACGGCCAGGTCTGTCTCGTGAGGTAGTGCAGCCTCCTTGTGCCAGACCATGGCAGGCGTTTGACCAGTGGCCTGTTCGATCGCAACAGCCGCGTCACGATCGCAATTCGAACCCGGGAACACGAGGATGGCAGCTCTCATAGCGCCTTCCTATCAGCGAGTCGCCTGGTTGGGAATTCAGGCGATCCTGTATAAACGAGAGAATGATCCGTTCTGTGTTAGAATACGTGTCGGGAATCCTCCGCGCCATGATCAGGATAAGACCTTTCCAAACCAGCGATGCATCAAGTCTCGTTGCAGTCTTTCGAGAGGCGGTTACGGCCCTCTCGCGAAGGGACTATTCCGAAGACCAGATCGCGGCATGGCTGAAAAGCTTGCCCGACGAGGACGAAACGCGCGCCCGGTGCGGCGACGGCCGATTGACGCTGGTCGCGGCTTCGGAACCGGGCGAAGTCGTCGCCTTCATCGAGCTTGAGAACGATGGGCATATCGACTTGCTTTATGCCCATCCTGACGTGGCGGGAAAAGGCGTCGCCCTAGGCCTTTTCGCGGAGTTGGAAGACCATGCCCGCTCCATGGGCCTATCGAGGCTGTACGTCGAAGCCAGCGAACCCGCCCGGCGGTTTTTCGAGAAGCAGGGATTCAGAACGACGAAACGCCGGGATTTCGTTATCCACGGCGTTCCGATCCATAATTACGCCATGGAGAAGGACCTCGCAGGCGGAAAGGTGTGACACCCCGTCCGGCGGACAGCGCCATTGGGGGTGCCAGAAGCGTATCGATACGTTTGGACGTTATTGGAGAACGGTTGGCCAGTTGGTGTCACCAGCTTGTATGAAGCCGGGAATATCACCTTCCCACCGCTCCTGGATCTGGCGATTAAAGTTCAAGTAGAGCTTGCCGTCGACGATCCGCCAATGGTCGGCATCGCCCTTAGCCGTATAGCCTTGGCTCACCGCCCAGGCACAGTAGCCGCCGTATTGTGGGGCGTAGGCTGCAGGGTCGGCCAGGAAGGTGTCGAGATTGTCCTGGCTCGCAAAACGGAATTCAGCGCCCTCGTACTCGGTAGAGAAATCCTTGCTGCCCTTTACCGGTGCGCCGTCTGTGAAGTAGGCGACGGGATCGTGACCCTGAACGGCCACATTGCTAAATCGCCCGGTGTAGACAGGATCCTTGTCAGCGAATGCGGCTTGGGGCGTCGTGACCATGGCCGCAGTGGCAACAAGTGTTGCAATGGCGATGTGCTTGAACATGGTGTCTTTCCTTCATCTTGAGGATGGCGCCTTACCGTGCGGGGACCTCCCGCACGGTGGCGATTTGGAGCGTCTAGATCGCGAGCGATGCCGCTGGACCGTCCGGCCGCGATACTGGCAGACCTTGCGGCAGGAATGCTGCGCCGAGGTCGCGGATCAGACCAATGATCTCTCTTCGGCGAATGACGAGCATGGCCAGCGAAGATGTCCAGACAATGGTTGCAGCCACAAACAATCCGCCGCCGTCATTGTTCGGGTCGATCCCCAGCGGCGTGAAGAGATGGAAGCTGATGGCGCCAGTCATGACGGCCACGGCAATCATCGAACCGATAGCTTGGAGCCGGCGGAAGGCGGGATGGATCCCGATCAGGAGAAGTGACGCGGCAACCAGTTCTGCTGTGCCGATTGTGTACTGGCTGAAGAGCCCGGTTTGGGCAAAAAGGCCCTCGGCACCAAGGGTCGCCGCCCAATCATTGAGCTTGCCGAAAATGACCTGGGTTTCTGGCGCATTGGTAAATTTGAACCTCAGGCTGTCGAGGAAAACCACCGATGCGAAAACGGCAATCGCGTGGGGCGCATATGTCTTGATACGGTCAATCATCTCGTCTCTCCTTAGCTTTCTCTTTCCGTTGAACCGAAGATGACCGACGGGCCGATCAACTGCCAACCAACCCCGTGTGAGCCCCGATCACGGTTTTGTGCGCTGCTCGTGTGCGCGACCGAACTGGCGCTGATCCTGCAGTCGTATCAGCAATAACAATGTGCCTGTAAGTGGTACGACATTTGCCTCGTACGCAAGGAGCAACATACCCGATCTGATCGCGTTGAACCGCGGCCAGGATGCTTGGACCCGTCGAGGGGATGGAGCGTCGTCACCGGGGGTGTGCGCTGAATGAGAGCCGAGCGAAAGCGCGCAAGGGGAACTGCAGGATGAACAAAAGGTTTCGTGACATCACAAAATCTGCCGTGCCGTTTACACCTTTGGAGCTGCAGATAGGGTCACGTAAGGGCCAAGTGGGGCGGAAGCATTCAATGGGAATTCGGTTCAACGCAACAGCCGCAGCGAGTGCTGCGTTGTTCGTACTCAGCGCTTGCGGCGGCGGTGGGGGTGGCGGCGGGTCAACGCCCAGCGCGGCATTCAACACACCGTCAGCGCCGGCGCCCATGCCCAATTCTGCACCCTCGCCACCCCCTCCTCCGCCTCCGCCGCCCCCAACACCTGCACCGCCTCCGCCTCCACCACCCCAGCCGACACCACCTCCGTCATCACAAGCGCCCGCATCGCCGCAGTTCATCCCAGGCCGGTTTGATCCTTCCGAAGAGTTCGAAGCGCGCTGTGAAATGCCTCGGTCCGGAGTCGACATCGAAGGGAACGCCTTCCCCGATGAACAAGGATCGCTGCTTGAAGAGCTGTTCTGGCTTCGGTCTTGGACCAACGAGACGTATCTCTGGCCCGATGAGGTGCCGGACCAGGACCCAAACGAATTCAACGGGAGACTCGTCTATTTTGAGGAACTCCGCAGTCGGGAAGTGACGGAGTCCGGCGAGGACCAGGATGACTTTCACTTCTCGGAACCGACGGAAGACTTCCTTGCGCGCCGGAACTCAGCCGGCAGCGCTGGCTTCGGTTTCAGCCTTGCAGCCATTTCCCGCTCCGTCCCGCGTGATTTCCGCATCCGATTTACCGACCCCGACACGCCGGCTTCAGAAGAGGTCAATGGCCAGCCAAACCTCGTCCGTGGATCCCGGATCCTCACCGTCGATGGTGTTGATCTCATCAATGCATCGGATCGGGATGATATTGAAACGCTCAACGATGGTCTGTTCCCGGAAAGAGCCGGTGAAAGCCATACCTTCACGGTCCAGGATCCGGGATCGGACGAGGTGCGCACGATCACACTTGTCTCGGACGACCTCGCGCAAAAGCCCGTCAACCGTGTTCGCGTACTCGATACCGAAACCGGACCCGTCGGCTACCTGCTGCTGAACACGTTCAGCCCATTTTCCACCGAGGAGGAGTTGGCGGAGGCGATCAGAACGCTCTCGGACGCCGGTGTCAGCGATCTCGTTCTTGACCTTCGCTATAACGGAGGGGGTCTCCTCGCGGTCGCAGGCCAGCTCGGTTATCAGATCGCCGGCCCGGCGAGAACAACGGGCCGGACATTCGAAGCCCTGCGGTTCAATAGTGGAATTGGGGGGACCAACCCCGTCACGGGTCGTCCGAACGATCCGCTTCCATTTTTCGAGTCAGGGTTGGGTTTCACGCTCCCGAATGGTGCCCCCCTGCGCAATCTCAATCTCTCTCGGGTGTTCGTCCTCACAACCGGCAACACGTGCAGCGCCAGCGAAGCGGTGATCAACGGATTGAGGGGCATCGATGTGGAAGTGGTGGTGATCGGCGACATCACCTGCGGAAAACCCTTCGGCTTCTACCCAACCGATAACTGCGGCGAGACCTATTACACGATCCAATTCCAAGGCGTGAATGATCGCGGCTTCGGAGACTATCAGGACGGCTTCGTACCCCAAGACTCCGATTTCGAGTTTGGCGTTCGTGTCCCAGGCTGCACGGTAGACGACGACTTGAGCCAGGAACTCGGCAACGCGAATGAGGCTCTGCTCGCGGCAGCGTTACAGTTTCGCGACGATGGTACGTGTCCGGTCTCCACGCCGTTAGGCGCGCAGGGAACGCAGAGCGATCAGGTGCGGCGCCTGACGAACCAGATGTCAGATGTCGCGACAACGGCTCTGAGCCCTGCCGACGATTTCTTGATAAACAACCGTGATATGACCATGCCCTGACGGGTGATCGTACCGCACCAGCCCGTGTTGCGCTGGTCAGTGCTCGACCCCTGGCGTACCAAGCCGGGCATTGAAGTGATCGGCCAGTCTGCGGAAGCCCGCTTGGTCGACTGTCTCGGCCCGTGCTTCGGGATGGATATCTGCCGCTTCGAGAATTTCAGTCGCGTTCATTCCCGACGCTTTTGCCAAGGATTTCAGCGCCGCGCGGAGCATCTTTCGCCGCTGCCCGAACGCCGCCGCACTCACCCGTTCAAGCGTAGTCAAATGCTGGTAGCGTTGATCTGGCTGCAGAGGATGCAGAACCGCGACGGCACTGTCCACTTTTGGCGGCGGACGAAAAGCGCCGGGCGGTAGCGTGAAGGCGAGGTGCGGCGCGGTCACGGCTTGGGCGAGCACCGCAAGCCGTCCATAGTGGGGAGAGCCGGGCGCTGCGCAGACCCGCTCTGCCACCTCTTTCTGGAACATCAGCGCCATCGAACCGCGCCAGTCACCCGCTTTGAGCCACGAAACAAGAAGCGGCGTGCCCACGTTGTATGGCAGGTTGGCAATAATCATCGCAGGCGTCTTTGCGCCCGATTCTGTCAGCAGCTTCGGCCAGTCCACTCTCCTCGCATCCTGCTGGATAACCGCGAGGCGGCCCTCTTTCGCTTCGGGCCACTGCGCCAAGGCATCAGCAAACCGCCCATCCATCTCGACCGCGAGCACATGCCGAGCGCCCATTTCAAGCAGGGCCCGGGTGAGCCCTCCAGGGCCGGGACCAACTTCTATGACTG
Source organism: Pseudomonadota bacterium (assembly GCA_038745855.1). GTDB lineage: Bacteria > Pseudomonadota > Alphaproteobacteria > Caulobacterales > Hyphomonadaceae > UBA5336. The sequence goes on from JBCDLC010000016.1 coordinate 27,026, forward strand.
TCCGGCCTTCGACCGGGCCCGCAGCCAGTGCCGTCCGCTCCAGGATCGTGGGATCGAAAAGAAAATGCTGCCCCAGCGCCTTCCGAGCGGGCGCCAGATGCAAGTCCTTGCGGCCCTTCATCGGCCGAACCGGTTGTACGCCATGGCCCGTGCAAGTCGGATCGCTGCAATCAGGCTTTCAGGGCGCGCCTGTCCGATCGCTGCGGCGTCATAGGCAGTGCCATGATCGGGACTGGTGCGAATGAAAGGCAAGCCGAGGGTCGTGTTGACCCCATTCCAAAGATCGAGGGTCTTGACCGGGATGAGGCCTTGATCGTGGGTCATTGCGATCACTGCGTCGAAGCGGCCTTCGAGGGCTTCGGCGAACACCGTGTCAGCTGGTCTGGCATCGCTGATATCCACGCCGCGCTCCCGTAAGGCGGCCGCAGCGGGATTGATGATCGTTTGCTCTTCCTGGCCCAGCGTTCCAGCCTCGCCCGCGTGGGGGTTCAGCCCGGTGAAAGCAAGCCTAGGCAAGTTTATGCCAAAGTCCTGGGCCAGCGCATGGCGAACAATCATCGCCGTGTTCACCAGGCTCTCCTCTGTGATGGCGTCGATCGCCTGACGCAACGGCTGGTGAATGGTCGCGAGCGCCACCCGCAACCCGCCGCCAACCAGCATCATCACCGGTTGTGGCCGCGCGCGATCATCTGGTGCACAGAGAGACGCCAAAAACTCCGTATGACCGGGATGGGGGAACCCCGCCTCGTAAAGCAGAGCTTTCGCAATAGGGTTGGTCACCACTCCCCCTGCTACGCCCGCTAGAACGTGGCGCACCGCAAGCGCGATCGACTCTGTAATTGCCGGCGCCGCGCCTACATCGGGAACGCCCGGTTGCCACGCTCCGCACACAGCTTCGATGCCGAACACAGGCAGCGCAGCTTCAAAACACCCACGCGCCGCTTCGGGCTCGTCAATCTCAACAATCGGACCGCTTTGTGAGAATATCTCTGGCGGAGCGATGACATAGAAGGCCGCGTCGGGTTCCGACCTGAGCGCTTCCCAAGCCATCCGTGTGATTAATCGACCGACCCCGGCAGGATCCCCCATCGTTACTGCCAAGGGTTTCGCACAATCAGAGTGTTTGGCGTGCATTTGCGCTTGCTGACCTAGCCATGTGGCGGATGCGAGACCGCTCGTCGTGCCTTAGAGTTCACGCCTGATAATCGTCGCTTCGCGTTTCAAATCGCGCAGCGCCCGCTGTGCGATCAGCGACAATTGCTGTCCGTAGAGACGGTTCTCGATCTGCTCCCGGCTCGGTACACCGCCGCCACTCGCGAGTTTATCACAGACCACCATGACCGTTGGCTTCGTGGCCATCTCAAAAACATCCGTGGCCGTGTTTGGTGCTGTCGCGTTAATCCGCGTGGCCGCTTCTTCAGATAATTGCGACACGGACAGGGTTTCGAGCTTTACAGCCGAAAACGCTGCATTCTCGGCGGCCAAGGCTTCGGCAGCGTCGCAGCTATCCAGCGTCCTCGCCGCTGTTCGTAGCCCCTCGGCATCGCCGGTCTCGGAAGCCAACCGGACCAGCGATACCACCGTATCCGCTTCCTCCGGCTCGCGCTTGCCCTCAACAGAGACGATATAGACGCCATCGGCGACAAGGATTGGTGGAGTGAGCCCGGGCCCTGGTAAAGCACGGACGGCTTCCGCCACCTCAGGTTCCATATCTTCGAGTGATACCCATCCCATGCTCCCGCCTGTTGCCGCGGTCGGTGCAGACGAGAAGCGTTGGGCCGCCAATTCGAAAGGGGCCCCCTGTTGGAGCTGTGAAACGATGGAATCGGCCGCCTGCCGAGCCTGTTCAATTTGGGCCAGATCCTGGGCGTAGAGGAAGATCTCGCTGATGTTGTACTGTGTCTCTGACGCCGCCCGGCGAAGCTGTTCCAGTTCCTCATCAATTTGATTACTCGATATCCGGATTCTGGTTCCGTACAGCCCACGCATAATTCGGCGCCAGGCTATTTCCGCCCTGAGCTGTTCTTCGAGGCTGACAGGATTGATACCCGCTGCGAGCAATTGGTTGATGAAGACATCGCGTTCCAGCCCCGATTGACGGGCAATACCTTCAATCTCCGCCTGGATTTCGGCACTTTCGATCTCGACCTCGAATTCAGCCGCCTCCTCGATCTGGAGCTTTTCATCGATAAGCTGCTCCAGGGCCCGGCCAGTGATCTGCTGGATCTGCTCCTGAGTCGGCTGACCGCCAAGTCCAAGCAGAAGGAGCTGCGCCCGCTCCACGACATCTGAGTACGAGATGGGCCGGTCGTTCACGATCGCCGCGATCCCGCCGAGCGGCAGAGAGGCGTCACCGGTCGATTGTACAGCACCATCGGCAACGCCCGGCGTTGCGAGTTCCTGGCCGAACGAGAAAGGTGCGAATGCCATCAGGCAGAAAGCAAAGAGGGGTGCGCGAGACATCGAGAAACTCACTTCCAACAATCCGAGCGAGGTTATGCAAATCCGACGTGAACGTACCTGCAACGCCGCACAACGCAACGTTTGCGCGCAGCACATGTCCGCATTTTCAGTGCATCAATCGACGTCCTGGGACCCCAATTCACCCAAGCTAAGCAATGAGAAGCGGAAGGTGACGGATTCCGACGGTCCAAGCTCACGGTCGCGATTATCGGTGCGCTGGAACGCCAATTGGAAAAGAGCACAGCCGTCCTGGTAGCCGATCCCGACCGAATGGCGGCTATCGAAATTGTCGGCGATATCCCTGATCCGGGCGTAGGAGAGGTTGAAGCGGTCCGTGAGCTGGAACGTGCCATTTATCGAAACAGCCTCATCCTCGACGCCGCGCACGGCGATGCTTTCATCGATCTTGTAGTATTGCGCAGCCGCCTTGACCCTCCAGAACTGCGTCGAGACCCGGGCATCGATCCTATTCAGGGATAAATCCTCGTCGTCGAACCTCAAACTGGTTGCAACAGACAGGGGCCGGCCGATCTTGAATGCCGCGCTGCTGATCCAGTCGCTGCTGGTGCCGTCGAGGTTGGACAGGGGATCGAACCCAGTTTCGCTCTCGGATTTCCAACGTCTTCCCGCCGAGCCTGCGAGTTCGACACCGTTCTTCCACCGGGCCTTCGCGAAGAACCCTGCAGCGACATGGTTGCCGCCGTCCACCAAGTCAAAACCGCCGGAGGCGTCAGGATCGAACAGGTCTGGATCGTAAAGCTCAAAAAGAAGGGAGTCCTCGTTCGGGATTGCCTCATCGTTCGACCCGCTCGTGCCCACCGATCCCATCACGATGGGTTCTACGGTTACGTCGACGCTGTTCCCTCGGCGCACAAGGGGATACGATAGGGTCGCGCCCACATGGCCGATCGACCGTGTCGCGCTGCCCGTCCCGGCGATATCCTCGTCCAGGGCATAAAAATCAAACCGGCCTTCGGCGAAGGGACGCGCAACGAGACCCGGTCCTATGATCCTCTGGGTCGACCAATCAAACCCTGCCGAGACGCGTTGGCTATCATCGCCTTCGTCGCGGGTGATCGCCGTGGATGTGACCTGAACGCCCGCTAAACCCGCATCGCCGAGGTCGAACAGGCGTTCCGCGAACGCATAGGGCAAGACCAACGGCAGTGCGCTGTTCTCATCGTTCTGCCTAAGCCCCTGGAAGGCGAGGAGCGCGGCATCAGCGTAAAATGTGTCGTCCTGGCCGACGGCAAAGAGCTGAGACAACAGCCGCCGAGGTTGGCTAGCATAGAGGCCGCGAAGATTGTCTTCCCCGTCAATATCGTACCGGCCGAGATAAAGATCATCGGTGACCCGCTCAGCGCCAAAACCCCAGAGCCATTTGTCGGTAAGCCGAAACACGCCATCGGCGAAGATATGGCTGCGTAGAGAGTTATCACTGTCGTCGAGACGCTCCCCATCGCCATCGAACAGGCGCTCCTGGGTGATCGACGTATTGATGTTGACCTGTCCGGACCAGAAACGTTTCGAATAGTCGAGTTCGAGCAACGGATTAACCCGCTGATGCACGCGCGGGGAGATTGTGAGTTCCTGGGAGTCCGAGATCGCCCAGTAGTAGGGCTGTTGGTAGAACCACCCCACCGTCGTGGAAAGGCCTGCATCGGGGAACAGAAGGCCGGATCGCCGCCCCGATGTAGGATCGGGATGCGCAAGGTAGGGTAGGTAGAAGACCGGCACTCCCCCAACCTCCAACACCGCATCCCGGTAGGAGATCATCTTCGTCTGCTCATTCAGGATAGCCCTACGGGCGCGCAGGCTCCAAGTGGGTGTTTCTCCCTCTTCGCAGATTTCGCACGCGGTATAGACGATCTGGTCGAGGGCATTGATGCCGCCCTCCTCGCGTATGGCAGCATTGGCAACAGCGGTTGCTCCATTGCCCATGCGCATGGAGAAGCCGATCGCGAACCCGCCCGAAAGATCGGAATCGACCTCGATTTCGTTGGCGAACTGCTCTGTGCCCTCTCCATCCACAATGACCACGTTGCCCGTCGCGCGGACCTTTTCGGTATTCCGGTCGAAAACCACCCGGTCCGCCCTCAGCGTCCGCTTTCCGTAAGTCGCCTCCACACCGCCCTCAGCGATGATCAGATTGCGCGCCTGGTCCTCGTAAAGCCTTTCGGCAACAAGGATGACCTCTTCTTCCGACTGCGCCGCTGTCGTCGTGGGGTTGCCAGCCTCACCCGCGTCCTGCTGCGCATGAACGGGATACGCCGCAAGCAGGCCGGTCGATGCCGCTGCAAGAATGGCCTTCTTGTTCATACGCGTCGACCCTGCCTCGCTGGCTCAAGGGGCGTGCCTCGAACCTGCCCCGGACGCGCAGGACTAGCGGGCTGTGCCAGGGGCGTCCAGCAACCGGCTCACAGTGAACGGTATTTCATGGGCGCCTGTGTTCTCAGCGCCAGCGCCCATCCCACGACCCTCAACTTGTTTCCAGAAACGGTCAGGCATCCACGTTTAGTGCAGCCAATCCACCCGGAAGTGTCACGACCTCGCCCGCAATCTCCAACTCCATGAGAATGGCCAGGCATCGGGAAACACCGAGATCGCTTGCACGCGCAATCTCGTCGATGGGCATGGAATAAGGGGCCAGCACGCTCTTCACGGCAGCAATTTGAGACGCCGGCGGTGTGTCTTGAGGGGGACCCAAATCTGCCGAGGGCGGCGCGGAGACCGATTTCAATCCGGGAAGTCCCGACACAATATCCAGCACGTCATTCGCATGGCGCACCAACGCTGCTCCGTTCTGGATGAGCCGATTGGTGCCCGCCGCGCGGGGGTCAAGTGGTGAGCCAGGTACAGCCATCACTTCCCGGCCTTGCTCGCCTGCTGTCCGGGCCGAAATCAACGAGCCCGACCGCTCCGCTGCCTCGATAACCACGACGCCGCGGGCACATCCGGTAATGATCCGATTGCGCCTCGGGAAATCCTTCGCCGTCGCTCGATGTCCGAAGGGGCTTTCGGAGAGGAGCACGCCCTCTGCGGCAACCGCGGCATAAAGCCTGTCGTGCTGGGGCGGATAGACATGGTCAATGCCGCCCCCAAGCACGGCCGCTGTACCGGTTTTCAAGGTTGCCGCATGGGCCTCACCGTCAATGCCGCGCGCCAGTCCTGAAACGATCGTATAACCGGCTTTTCCAAGTTCAGCGGCCATATCGCGCGCCAGCTTACGGCCACCCGCAGAGGCATTTCGTGCGCCAACCATCGCAATTGCTGGACGATCCAGAAGACTAGGGTCACCGAGCGCTGCGATCACCGGAGGTGGCGGATCCAGTGCCCGCAAGAGTGGCGGAAAATCCGGCTCTATGGCTACGAGCACCCGCGCACCATGACGGTATGTCGCTTCGATCTCTTCCTCGATCTTCGAGGCGAGCGGTGCTGCCAGAGGTGTCTTCCGCCCAGCCCGGCTCGCAAGCTCCGGAAGTGCCTCGAGCGCTGCTTCGGCACTCTTGTACCGTCTGAGGAGCTGGAAGAACGTGACCGGTCCAATATTCGGGGTGCGGGCCAACCTCAGCCAATGGACGCGTTCGGCATCGGAAACAGGGCGCGGAGTCATAGAGATCCAGATTTCGTACCAAAACGTGGCTCAGTGCCAGCGAGAAGCCGCGCGATGTTGCTACGATGGGTGTAGAATACCAACAGCGACAGGATCACCAAGCCGCCAACGACAAAAGGGCGTTCATCGAGGAAATATGCGCCGGCAGGCACGACAATCGCCGCAGATAGAGCCGCGAGTGACGAGATCCGTGATATGGCAAATAATCCCAACCAGATGGGCGCGGCAATCGTGAACGCCTTGAGGGAGGTGAACAACAATAGTCCCGCGTAGGTCGCAACCCCCTTCCCACCCTTGAAGGAAAGCCAAACAGGATAGCAATGGCCCACAAAGGCGGCGGTGCCTGCCACAAACCCTGCGTCCGGTCCAAATGCAAACCCGAACGCCAACGCGGCCAACCCCGCTTTCAAACTGTCCAGTAGCACCGTCGCCAGTGCCAGGTCCTTCCGTCCCGATCGAAGGACATTGGTCGCCCCGATATTGCCCGATCCAATCGATCTGAGGTCAATCCCTGCCATTCTGGTGAGCACCAGTCCGAAGGGGATGGAGCCCAGCAGGTAGCCGCCAACGCTGCTGGCAAGAAAGAACGGGGTCGCCGAAAGGTCCATGTTTTACCGTGTTGTCATCTTTCTGACCGCCACGGAATAGGACGCACATCGCGTTCCGACAAGCGTTCAGCGATCGAGCGAAGGATGCATGACGGGCTCATATCCCAGCGCCAAGGCCTTGAGCGACACGGCAGGCGTTAATCGCGCTGCCGATGAAGGCAACGGTTCAGGTGGACCATATCCTGTCCAGGTGAACCGCCGAGCGGCGTCTTGCCATTTGAGGTAGGACTGCTCGCCGATGGCGAAAAAAGCGCCGTCCGGTAGGGCCGCTGGCGTACAGAACTCGCGTGGTGCTGGGGCACGCGCTCTGAGATATGGCTTCATTTCCGCGGTCAGTGCTCGGCTCAGGTCGGCCATCCGCCCAAAGCCCGTCGCATCGAGAAAAGCCTTCGCGCGCGCCCTGCGACAGGTCATGCAGGGCCTGTGTCCGGCTGCCAGCCCGACAGCTTCATCGAGGAAAAACAGCTCAGTCCAGTGGCTCGCCCCCATGATCGGCGCCTGCTGCTGTTTCCACTCCAGTGCGCACAGTACCCAGCCATCGGTAGTCCAGGTCTGTTTGCGTAGCGTTTTGTTGGCGTCGTCGTGGAGAATGCCGCGATTGCCCGTGAAAAGGCCACGGGCCTCAACGGCATGTATTCGCGAGAATGGGTCGACACGGTTTTGCAGAGGCATGGGCCAACCTATCGCGGCTTCTATCCTCGGGAAATGCCGAGTGTCAGGCGGCCGCCCGCCCACTCGGCGCTGTTACGGCATCGCCAGCGGGCATCAGTCCGATCAGGAAATCCTCGAACGTTTCAGGCCGTTGGATAAATCGGTTGAAAGGCAAGCTCGCCTTTGACACGGCATCTGGCGCAATATTCACCCCACACCGAAGGGCTGTCGCCACGGCTTCGTCCCGATTATCTGAGGCACTCACCACCGCAATCCTGTGACGACCCATATTCGCGACACGTGCGATCGTCATCTCCGCATCAAGACTGTCGGGCAGCGTGAGATCAAGAACGATCAGGTCAAATCGTTCCAACCGCAATCGGTTCTCGGCAGCCATCAAAGAACCTTCGATCACAAGGTCGACTTGTACGCGGGCGCGGGCGGCCTTGTCCGATGCGATTTCCAGCATGTTCTGGACGGGCGCATGGTCTTCGACCCACAGGACTTTCATACTCTACCTCTACAAAATGGTTTCGGCTTGGGCGCGAAATCTTCACCAATAGACCGAGAGATCGCACGGAAGGCCTTTCGCCTTGGTAAAGGGTTTGTCGCGGCACCCCGATAAATTTGCTTTTTTCGTGTGGGTACCCGCCATGGTTCTGTTCAGGCCTGATACTCTCTTCCTTCCGGGCGACACAGCCTCCAGGTCCTTCCCTGCGCGCCTGAACTCGGAATACACTCACATGATCGCGCTGCGCTTCGCGGCTATGGAGATCTGATGGTCGATGAGCCCGCCCTGATGGACGCCGGACGCAATGCGGTTTTCCTACCCACGGAAAGCCGGACCGACCTTCATATTGTCGACAGGCTGATCCGCGAGCGCTGCCCATCCTTTGTTCGTCATTGGACCTGGCCGATAACCCGTCCAGCGCTTTACGGTCTACTGGGTTACAAGAGGGCCCGGGCCATGGCCGATCACATGCAAACCCTGTCGGGGAGGGAGAGTTTCGACGCCCTGGCCCAGCAGCTGGACTTCCGTATCGACATCAAAGGGCTCGAGAACCTGCCGCGCCAGGGCAAGGTCATCGTTGCAATCAATCATCCCACAGGGCTCGCCGACGGCATCGCGGCATGGGACATACTCAAGCGCGTAAGGGAGGATATCCTCTTCTTCGCGAATGCAGACGCCGTCCGGGTCAATCCGCGCTTTACCGATGTGATCATTCCCGTCGAGTGGCTGCAGGAGAAACGAAGCCCGGCCAAGACACGCGAAACCCTGCGCCAGGCCGGGGAAGCCTTCTCCCAAGACAAATGCGTTGTCATCTTCCCATCGGGCAAGTTGGCCCAGCTCCAAGAAGGCCAATTGGTCGAGCGCGAGTGGTTTACGACCGTTGTTGGCCTCGCGAGGAAGCAGAAGGCAACCCTTATCCCGGTCAATCTCAAGGCGCGAAATTCACGGCTGTACTATTTCTTCTCCCGGGTGAACGGCGAGCTTAGAGACATCACCTTGTTTCATGAACTCCTGAACAAGCGGCGCTCTCGTTTTGGCGCCACCTTCGGCAAGCCCATTCCCCCAGAAGATCTCCAAGGCCCCGGCGCTGAAACCACCGCAGCCCTGCGCGACTATGTTGCCTACGCCCTTGGCGAGAACCCAATGCTGTCGTTCCGCGACTATCGGAACCGCTGATAAACGCCAGTCATCGCAGAACAGCTCACAAAGGAGAGCTTAGGGTCGACCGTCACAGGATATAGTGGTCACCCGCCGCGCGGACGGTGATGTCGCCGACGGAGACTCCTGGCGGTTGGTTCATGGCGTGGATAACCTGGTCCGCTATGTGGGCCGGATCGAGCACGCGGCAGTCGATATCTGCAGCATCCAATCGGGCCTTTTCGACTTCACCTTCTTCAAGCGCCTGCATGGTCTCCAGAAACTCCGGCGTGTTTTGACCAAGAATGCCTACCACTGCTTCGGGATTAACAACCCCTGCACTCAGCCCCGTAAGCGGAACGCCAGTGGGTTTGACGATGGTCACCTTGATCTTGCCACGGGTTTCGACGCGTAGGGACTCGGAGAGATAATTCACGGCCGCCTTGGTCGCGCCGTATACGCCGGCACCTACAACAGGAAAGTTGCCATAGATCGACGATATGTTGATCACATGGCCCGAGCCCTTGGTCATCATATGGTCGTAGACCGCCGTGATGCCGTTGAGGACGCCCTTGATGTTGATGTCGAGGCAGCGGGTCCATTTGTCGTGGGCGGCCTCATGGTCAGAGAAAAACGCCAGCGGCATCACGCCGGCATTGTTCACCATTACGTCAACGGCGCCTTGTGACTCCACAGCCTGTTCAACAGCCGCTTTCATCGCACTGAGATCTGTGACGTCGACCTTCACGGCTAAGGCCGCGCCACTTGTATTCGCGATCATTGTTGCCGTCTGCGAGGCCGCCTCACCATCGATATCTGCGCATGTCACTTTCGCGCCCAGCGCCGCTGCGTTTTCTGCAATCAAGCGGCCAAATCCACCTCCAGCGCCAGTGATGAAGACGGATTTTCCGGTGAGATGATTGGCCATGACAAAGGATCCTCGCTGCTCGACATGTCCACAGGCGTAAGCGAAGGCACGGAGGCGTGTCCAGACCAGCTTGACGCGGATCAGGCTGCTCGGAAAGGCGCCTTGAGTTCTAGTGCATGGACTTCGCCGTGGACTGCTTCGAGGGTCGTCGACAACGCAGACCGCACGTCACTCAGCACAAGGGCCGCCTGCGCTTCGCTTACGGTTTCAGTGCTTCGGCCAATATCCTCCGCCCGTTTGCACACATCGGCCAGGGCCATTGCGCCGATCCCGAGGGCAGCACCCTTGAGCGTGTGCGCTGCATCAGCCCACTGGGTCTGTGGAGCTGTAGCGTCCAACATCCGCCCCCACGTCTCAGCCTGGCCTTTGAAAATCTCAAGAACTTCGACGGCAATGGCGGCGTCTCCCATGGTCATGGCGGCCAAGTGGTCGAGGTCGAGGCAAGTCTTCTTCTCTGACATAGGATCGACTGTCTTTGGCACTGGTTAAACTCTGGTCAACGCAGGACAGAGCCGGAATGAATTGGCGGCATCCAGCACAGCTTTCGCGCGTGGCCGTAGTTTGTTACAACTGAAACCAATAGGAGCTGCTATGGCCACCGCGAGTGCTACCCCCTTGGGCGAGAAAAACCGTTACAGCGACGCGCCGCGCGCGGACGATTGGACCATCGATCAAGACTGGGAGAGCTATACGGAGGCGGAGCATAGTCGTTGGGACCGCCTCTTTGCCCGGCAACGCGATGTGTTGCCGGGCCGGGCCTGCGCGGCTTTCCTTGAAGCCATGGACACCTTGCGCCTGTCGTCGGAGGGCATTCCCAACATGGAGCGGCTGTCTGACAGACTGGAGCCATTGACGGGTTGGCGCGTAGTGCCGGTGAGCGACCTCGTGCCGGACGATATCTTTTTCGATCATCTCGCCAACAAGCGTTTCCCTGCTGGTGCTTTTATCCGCCCGGAATCGGAGTTCGACTACCTCGAAGAGCCCGACATCTTCCATGACATCTTCGGCCACGTGCCTCTGCTGGCCAATCCCGTCTATGCTGATTTCATGCACGCTTATGGCAAAGGGGGCGGCCGGGCGATGGCATTGGGCCAGCTCCACAATTTGGCGAGGCTCTACTGGTACACCGTGGAATTCGGTCTGATCCGGGAACACGGTATGCTACGCTTGTTTGGCGCCGGCATCCTGTCCTCGCCCCGGGAGAGCGTTTTTGCCCTTGATGATGCCTCGCCCCATAGGGTGGATTTCGATCTCAGCCGGGTCATGCGCACCGAGTACATCATTGATGACTTCCAAAAGACCTACTTCGTCATCGACAGTTTCGAGGCGCTTCTGGAAACCTGCTACGCTGATTTCGACGAAGTCTACGCTGAAGTAAGAGGGCTAATGGATATCCAACCCGACGTACTGGATGAGGATGACACCGTTATGCATCGTGGCACGCAAGCCTACTTCCTGAACAAATCTCTGTAGGCGCCCATGCTGGCGATTGTCGCGGCCCACACCTTGCTCTAATCCCCCTTGTTGTCTGCCCATGGGCAAGGAGGCGGCCGATGGCGCAAAGGTCTCGCGTTGTTTTCCATGAGAAACTGCTGAAGCTTCGTGAGCGCTTCGGCCTCGACCTTCGGCTTGATGGACTCGCTGATGCCCGCCGGGCGGACGTTCCCGTACAGCCCATCCACCATCTCATAGCAAGCGTGATCATGGTCGGCGTAGGCATCATTATGCTCGGTATGGTGTTCGGGCTTATGATCGGAATAAATGGCGCTCTCACCGGTGCACCAACCACTAGCATAGCAAACCAGGAGTTTATCCAGAATTCGGGGCTAGCCGCTCTCATACAAGGTAGTGATGGCGCTTCCCGGCTCGGTTACAGCCTTGTCACCGTCGCTGGGCTTCTGATGGGGCTGGGATTCGTACTGTTCGGGGCACCTCTGGTCTGGGCGCGGGCGGTCCACGACCAGCTTGTGCAGATGATCAGCCCGCCATTCACACGAAGACCGTATGCGGTATACTTACGCCGAACGCCAAATACGGACGCGCCGGGCCCGCTTGATCTCTCCATTGCGAGCGAAGCAAAATTCACAGCCGCATTTGCCCGCCACGGCCCGACAGCCTCGGTGGGCTCCCACAGCGCTGGTGATGGTGCGGATGTGCCAGCGGGCACCGCTCGAGTCATGTTGAAAAACCGCGACGACGTTTGGGTTGCGGCGGTCGATACCCTTGATGCAGACGCAGTCTTCACCGCCGTCGACGTGACGGACCCGACCGACCGGGTTTTGGCGTTCGTGAAACAGATGGCGAACCAGAAGAATGGGCCACGCTTCGGCCTTCTGATCGCACTCGGAACGCCTGAACGGCGGATGCAGTCCTGGCGCGCTGTCGCCAAGTCGATTGCGGGCAGCCCCGCACAGGTGACCCCTGTAGCACCGAAAGCGCCGCCGATTGCAATGCTGATCGATGGTTCCATCTGGACAGCGCTCGGCCAAGGCCCGCACGCGCAAGGGGGCGCGCAGCTCGAAGTCTTGTTGAATGACCGTGTTGCCCAGGACCTTTTCGATATTGCTGCGAAGGCTTGAGGCGGACCCTTGGAGCCATGTTGAAGGATCTTGGAAGCGGCGGGATTGGCGAAGAGCTTCGCACCGAATTCTGTATCATCGGCGCAGGAGTTGCGGGCCAGACGCTCGCCATGCGCCTCGCGAAGGCCGGGAAGGCGGTCTTGCTGGTCGAGAGTGGCGGGCTTGAGTTCAACCCGGCCATTCAGGCGCTGTCCGATGGTGATGTCACCGGGGAACCATACTACGAATTGCAGTCGGCGCGGCTGCGGATGTTCGGCGGAACAGCGGCGATCTGGGGCGGACGCTGCGCCGAACTCGACGCGATCGATTTCGAGCAGCGGGACTACATCCCCCATAGCGGCTGGCCGATCTCTAAAGCGGATCTGGTCCCTTTCTATACGCGGGCCTACGAAGCGATGGATATCGAAGACCGCGGCGCAGCCGCGCCGGTGTCTGGACCAGTCAGCAGCAGAGCCGTTTTCGATAGGAACAAGCTCGATGTGGGATACTGGAGGTTCGACGAATTCGGTGAGCGGTTCACCAATGTCTCACGAGGGAACCTCGACACGGTGGACATCCTGATCAACGCCACCATGACGGAAATGGACATCAGCGACGCGGGCGCGGTGACCTCGGTCACGGTGCGGTCGCTTTCCGGGCACTGCACACGATTGTGCGCGCGCATCTTTGTCCTCGCAGCAGGTGCCATAGAAACAATCCGGGCACTCATGGCCGCTGTGCCGAAGCGGAAGAACGGGCTCGGCAATAGCCGTGACCTGTTAGGGCGGCACTTCATGGAGCATCCCCATGGCCGCGGCGGAGAAATCGTCTCGGAAAAGCTCGTCCGCTCCCTTGAGGCGGTGCCGCGTGCGTTCAGGGCCAATGGTCACCGATATGCGGCCTATGTGCGTTTGTCAGACGCCGAGCAGCGCCGGCAAGGCGTGCTTAATAGTTCGCTCAGCCTCGCGCCCCGTCGGCACGAAGGCAGCTCCGAAGAACTCGTCCGGGCTTTGAAACAAAAGCTGAAGCACGACCTGCCGAGCACTCGGTTCTGGCGCACAAGCTACAAATGGCTGAAGGGCATGTCAGGACGCGCGCGCGAAACGGTCGATCCGTGGGCGTCCGTCTGGTCGGTGAAACAGCCAGGCAGCAGACTTGGCCTTTACGCGGTGATCAGAGCTGAGCAGGCGCCAAACCCTGAGAGCCGGATCATGCTGAGCGCGCGGAGAGACGCACTGGGGCTGCCGCTGGCTGCGCTCAATTGGCAATTCTCCGAGATCGACAAGCGCAGCACCCTGGCCCTGATGACGACCTTGAAGAACGAGTACCAGCGTCTTGGCCTCGGTGACGTTATTCCCGCCCGCTGGCTCGAGGACGACGCGGTGCAGTGGCAGATGGATCCTTTGATCTCTTCCCACCCGATCGGCGGCTACCACCATATGGGCGGCACCCGCATGGCCGATACGCCACAGACTGGGGTTGTCGATCGCGATTGTCGCCTGTTCGAAAGTCCCAATCTATACATTGCCGGTAGCAGCGTTTTCCCCACCGGTGGATGGGCGAATCCAACGCTGACAATCATTGCGCTCGCTGAACGTCTGGCTGAGCATCTCTGCCAGACTTGATGAGCGCCCTCACTCCGTTCTCTATAATTTGATCAGGGGACGACCACGGATACCCGCTCATGGTTATGCGTGTATGGGCAACGCCATGCAGGAGGCAGAGCAGGAGATCGAAGGCCTGTTTTAAATCGCCCGATGACATATCCGAGCCAAGTGCCGTCTCCAAATCCACTAGGAAGAGGCGGAAGTGTTCAAGCGTTTCGGTGGTGCCGATGAAAACACTCACGTCCGGTTGGCTAACACCTTCGGACATGAATACCAGTCGGTAGTGCTCAGGATTCTCAATCCAATAGCGCACATAGGCTTGCGATATGGCAGTGAGATGCTCGGCGTTTGCCGGCGTTGGTGTCACTTCAGCGATTTCTGAGAAAATAGCTTCGAACACGCGGCCCCAGAGCGTTCGGAGGATATCGATTTTCGAACCATAGTATCGGTAAAGTGTCATTGGCGTGCATCCAACCGCGCTGGCGATGCGGCGCATCGAAATCGTGCTGTAGCCCTCCGTCCGGAACAACTCGTCTGCTGCCTGCGTGATCCGCTGGCGCATCGACTCGCGCTGTTCCTCTGACATGGCGGGCCTTCCGCGCGGTGATTTCTCCTTGGACGACTGGCTTGACCGGTCTTTTTCCATCGTCGTTCACCCCCGGGACCTTTGCTTCGGCATACTCTTGTCCGCGCCGATTTCATATATTAGTATACGCGTATAATTAAAAGGAACGCTGTCATGGAAGTGCTGGAACTCGTAACAACGCTAATGATCGGCCTTTATGCGGGAAGCCTTTTGACGGAGGGCATGATCCTTGTGCCCTATTGGCGCCGAATGGCACCACAAGACTTTTTTCGCCTTCACGGTGATGTCGGCCCAAGCCTTTTTCGTTACTTTGCGCTGCTCACGGCCGCTGCCATGGGGATGTCTTTCATAACGGCCGTTGCCGCCTTCGATCCTTTGGCGTGGCAAAGCCTCGCTGCCCTGTTGTGCAGCGTCGCTCTTGCGATTTTCTTCATTCACTTCCGAAAAGCCAACGCAGCTTTTGCAAACCGCAGCCTTACCCACGACGAGCTCGGCCCAGCGCTGGAACGGTGGTCTGCTTGGCACTGGACGAGAACGCTCGTCATCGTCGGCGCATTCGCAGCGTCGATTGTCGCCATCTTATAATTTACGATCTTCCAATACAGCCTTGATCAGTAAACCCGGGCTTTGGGCTCGATATACGCAATTTCGTTCGACATCGTGTAGTCGTGAACAGGCCGATAGTCGATCCGTGTTGTGCCCGCATCGTCGACCCAGGCGAGCGTATGCTTCATCCACGTCTCGTCATCCCGGTCCGAGTAATCTTCCCGAGCATGCGCACCACGGCTTTCCTGGCGGTTGACCGCTGAATTCACAGTTACAACCGCCTGCGCGATAAGATTATCGAACTCGAGCGCCTCAATGAGATCAGTGTTCCAGATCAATCCCCGATCCTTCACGTCGATACCTGGAAGCTTCCCAAAGACCTCATCGATCTTCTCAACACCCTCGCGGAGAATATCGCCTGTACGGAACACGGCGCAATTGGACTGCATCGCTTTTTGCATCTCAAGGCGAAGATTCGCGACGGGCTGATCTCCGGTCGCGTTCCGCATCTTGTCGAAACGACCGATATGCTTATCCGTCCAGCTATCGCTCACCGTGGGCTGAGAAGCACCTGGGTCGACTGTATTCCCACAATGGATGCCCGCAGCACGCCCGAAAACCACAAGGTCGATCAGGGAATTCGACCCCAGGCGGTTTGCGCCGTGCACAGACACACAGGCCGCCTCTCCAACGGCCATCAGACCCGGGACCACATGGTCAGGATCGCCATTGGCCTTGGTGAGAACTTCCCCGTTATAATTCGTCGGTATACCGCCCATATTATAGTGAACCGTCGGAAGCACCGGGATCGGCTCCTTCGTGACATCCACGCCGGCAAAAATTCTTGCCGTCTCCGAGATCCCTGGTAGCCGCGCGGCAAGCGTTTCCGGTGGCAGGTGGTTAAGGTGCAGGTGGATGTGATCACCCTCTTCACCAACGCCGCGTCCCTCGCGGATTTCGACGGTCATGGCACGAGAAACAACGTCGCGAGAGGCCAAATCCTTGGCGCTTGGAGCATAGCGCTCCATGAAGCGATCGCCTTCGGAGTTGGTCAGGTAACCACCCTCGCCTCGCGCGCCTTCCGTGATCAGGCAGCCCGAGCCGTAAACGCCCGTGGGGTGGAATTGGATGAACTCCATGTCCTGGAGCGGCAGTCCGGCCCGAAGAACCATGGCATTGCCATCACCCGTGCAGGTGTGCGCTGACGTGCACGAGAAGAACGCACGCCCATATCCGCCGGTGGCGAGCACGGTTTTCTGGGCGCGGAACCGGTGCATGGAGCCATCGTCGAGCTTCCAGGCCGTTACGCCGCGGCAGGCACCCTCTTCATCCATGATCAGGTCCATGGCGAAGTACTCGATAAAGAACTCCGTCTGGTTCCTGAGCGCCTGGCCATAAAGCGTGTGCAGCATGGCGTGGCCGGTTCGGTCAGCCGCCGCGCAGGTCCGTTGAACGGGCCCGTCACCAAAATTCTTGGTCATGCCGCCGAAGGCACGCTGATAAATCTTGCCTTCCTCGGTTCGTGAGAAGGGCATGCCCCAGTGTTCAAGTTCGTAGACGGCAGCGGGCGCATTCCGACAAAGATACTCGATGGCATCCTGATCGCCGAGCCAGTCCGACCCCTTCACGGTGTCATACATGTGCCAGCGCCAGTCATCCTCAGACATGTTCCCGAGAGACGCAGCGATACCGCCCTGGGCAGCAACGGTGTGAGAGCGAGTGGGGAAAACCTTTGTGATACAGGCCGTCTTGAGACCAGCCTGGGCAGCACCGAGCGCTGCCCTCAGACCAGCACCGCCAGCGCCCACAACGACGACATCATAGGTATGGTCGGTCCAGTTATACTCGCTCATCTCATAATCTCCTCAGGCCGTACCACTACAGGTCAAACGCCGGCCGTGAACCATATTTTCAGTACCGTCAGGGCGGTCACCGTGAACAACACAATCGATGTAAATGTGTTCAATATCAGCAACGCTTGCTTCGTCGCAGGCCTTGAGAGGTAGTCCTCAATCACCACCTGCATACCAAGCCGCATGTGGAAGAATGCCGCGCCAAACGTGAGAATGAGCAGCATTGCATTCCAAGGTTTAGCGGCCCACTCCCGAGCGCCCGCATAGCCTGCATCCATGGCGTTCATCACTGCGAACAGAAACCAAGGTATGAGGAATAGAAGCGCAATCGCGCTAACACGCTGCTTGATGAAATGCCCGACACCCTCTTTCGCGGAGCCGAGTCCCTTTGCGCGCGCGCGAGGTGTTTCAAACGATTGCGAAGCTGCCATCGATCTCTCCTAAAGCAGCACGGCCGTGGCCCAAAGCGCAACGGAACCGACTGCAGCGAAGGCGAAATTGAAAGTCGACACAGCGCTTGCCACTTTTGGATCGAAGCCGATTGCCGGGCCATCCCACAACATGTGCCGAATGCCGTTCGCAAAGTGATATAGAACGGCAGCAGCCCAAGCGACGAGGACCAGTTGGCCGAAAATCGAAGAAATCAGCGTCTCGATAAGCGCATAAAACGCTGGCACTTCTCCGGTGCCTTCCGCTGGTGCAAGTCCAAGGGCGACGATCCATGTCGCTACCAGGAAAGAGCCGAAATAGAGGCCTACGCCAGTGATCCTGTGGGTAATCGACGCGAGCATGGTGACGTGGAACCGCCACACCTGGAGGTGGGGCGATAACGGTCGTGGATCATTATATGCTGGACCGGCCAAATCATCATCCTCTCACGACGTTTGCATCTAGGATCAGGGATGGAATATGAACATGCTCCGAAGACTGTCAACGCGCGCAAACGCGCGGAAGAGCGGCTTTCCGGTCGGGCACGGAACGACACAGGGTGTTGAAAATGCGTTTGTTTCTCATTGTATTTCTTCTGACGGCAACCTTCGTCTCTCCCACCAAAGCGCAGGCAGAGCCTCAAACGAATGTGCCTTCGCTCGCAAACATCATAGAGCGCTACATCGCATACGAAATAAACGGTGATCCCGCACGCGCCGCCGATGAGGATGATCGCGCCCCGGATCGTTGGCGGGATGTCTCTCCCGAAACACTCGCCACCCGTGCTGAAGAAGCCAAGTCCCTCAGAGAGGCACTCGATCGTGTCCCCGAGGGCAACGCAATCGATCAGGCGATCCTGGCCGCACTTCTCGATTTCGATATTGTTTCCGCCAAACACGACCTCGCCCGTATCCCTTTCACCGGCGACTACGGGTTTCACGCAGAACCTGTTTTCGCAGCATTGCAGACCCGCGTCCAATCCATCGAGGACGCCGAGGCGTGGATCTCCAGGCTCAATGATGTGCCCCGCTACTTCGATGAGCACATCACAAATATGCGCCGCGGCATCGAGACCGGGTTCACAGCCCACTCTGATCCATTGTCCGTGACGATAGATCAGATCAAAGAGCAGGCCGGAGCGACCGCCGATGATAGCAATCTCTACGTCCCGCTCGCATCGCTACCGGATAATATCGCCGGCGCCGACGCGTCTCGACTACAATCTGAGGGCCTGCTGGCCACTAAAGCGGCCATTGCTGCGTATCGTGACCTGCTCAACTTCCTGGAGAGCGAGTACGCACCAGCTGCCCGGGCTGCGCCTGGCCTTGCGAGCCTAGAAGGGGGCCGCTTAGTGTATGCCGACCTCGTCGCACACCATACTGCTGGCGCCGGCCTTACCCCCGAAGAAATACACGTGGTTGGCCTTGAAGAAGTGGCCCGAATACGCGCCGAGATGGATGCCATCATCCTCGAGATCGAGTTCGAGGGCCATTTTTCCGAATTTCTCGCCTTCCTTAGAAACGATGCGCGTTTCTACGCCGACACAGCCGAAGATCTACTGGAGAAATCGGCAGAAATTTCAAAGCGCCTCGACGCGATACTGCCTCTGTATTTCTCGCAGCTGCCCCGCCTACCTTACGGCGTGAGCCCGGTGCCCGCCTCGGTCGCCCCAGGGTTTACAACCGGCCGGTACGTGCCCGGCAATGCCGAAGAGGGCCGCCCTGGGACTTATCTCGTGAACACCTACAGACTGGATCAGCGCCCGCTATACGAACTTCCTGCGCTGTCGGCCCATGAAGCGGTGCCCGGCCACCATCTCCAGATCGCGTTATCCCAGGAACTGGACGCCGTGCCCGATTTCCGCCGCCGCTACTACGCCACGGCGTTCGGAGAGGGGTGGGGGCTCTACGCCGAAAGGCTGGCCGGGGAAGCAGGCATCTATCGCACGCCCTACGAGCGCTTCGGCGCCTTGAGCTATGAGATGTGGCGGGCGTGCCGACTCGTCGCCGATACTGGGCTCCATTGGTATGGCTGGAGCAGGGCAGAAGCTGAAACCTGCTTCAAGGAGAATTCGGCGCTCAGCCCATTGAACATCGAAACTGAGGTGACGCGTTATATCGGCTGGCCAGGCCAGGCGACCGCTTACAAGATCGGGGAAATCCGGATTCTTGGGCTGCGGGAGACGGCCCGGGAAGTGCTTGGTGATGCGTTTGACATCCGCGCCTTCCACGATCACCTGCTTGGAGCGGGATCTATGCCATTATACTCACTGGATCGTCGGATGGAGGATTGGGTGCAAAACCAACGCAGCAGCCCAGAGACGACCGAAGAAACCGCAGACACAGCCTCCTGACGCCTGAAACGCGTCCTCACCCATCATCCCCATGACAAATACATGGCTCTTCACCTATGGCAGCCTGCTCTCATCGCAGAGCAGAGCCATGACAGCGCGGAGCGACCTCACACTCACCCCGGCCCGCCTGGAAGGTTGGCAACGCAGTTGGTCGGCCCGCTATGAGGACCACGGCTGCACCTATGTCGGCGCGCGCCCTGTCGAAGGGTGCACAATGACTGGTGCCATTGTGCCGGTCGAAATCGATGCCGCACTTCGCCATCGGGAGCGCAAGTATACATTTCGCCAGATCGACCTCGGACGGTTATCCGTGCCAGCCGCATCCGAACGCCCCGATTTCGGTCCAGGCGGCGAGGATGCCAAGCTCTTCGTGCTTCACATCGATCGCCCTCGGCCACCGGACTCAGATCATCCGATCGCCCAATCCTACGTCGACACCTGCCTCGAGGGTTGTTTCGAAATCGGCGGTGAAGCCATGGCGCAGAGTTTCCTGCTGGAAACCGATATCTGGACCCGCGACTGGATTGATGATCGGTCTTTCAGGACCCTAAAACATCCGGCATCGCCCCGCTTCGATGCAAAAACCCATACGCGCATCGACGCGTTGCTCGAGGCGCTTCAACTCCTACCACTCCGCGAAGGCCGCTAAGACGAGCACCGCCGGACTGGGCAGGACGAAGCCCGCATCGCAGCTTCCGTTGTACACGCATTCGCGATAGGCGAAGGGATGGACGTCTTTCCCGTTTTTTTCCGCATGCAAGGCGCCACCGTGGGTGTCTTCGGAGGCGGCGAGAATGCTCGCCGAAAGGTGCGACTACTGGCAAAGACACCGGCAAAGATCCTGATTTTCGCCGAAAAGCTCGACCCGGACTTCGAGGCAGAATTCGCGCCTCGGATCCACCATTTCGGCATATCAGCGGCCCCGGCACATCTCCCCAACTGCCGCTTTGTGATCATCGCAGAGCCCGACGATACACTCGCAGAGGCCGCTGTCGGCGCGGCAAGAGCAGCGAATGTCCCAATCAACCGGGTCGACGAGCTCGATTGGTGCGACTTTATCGTTCCCTCTATGCTCGATCGGGGAAAGATCGTGGCTGCCGTATCGTCAGGAGGCGCTGCGCCCGTGCTCGCCAGGAATATTCGGGGCGCGCTTGAAACGCTGATGCCCCCAACCCTGACGGCGCTTGCAGACGTGGCCTTCAACCTCAGGGGGCCCGTCTTCAAAGCCCTCACATCGGAAACCGACCGGCGGCGCTTCTGGGAAGATTTCTTCGCTGGCCCGACGGCGGCGAACATTCTCGCCGGCGAGACTGTCGGCGATCTGTCCCGCCTGCCAGCCGAGTTCGCCGCACGAAAAGAGAAGGCGACACCCGCCCAACCGCCGGTCGATATCCTGTCTCCGCCCAACGGCACTGCCGATCAGGTGTCGCTCCGTGCTTTTCGGGCCCTGCAGGTCGCCGAGTGGGCCGGTTTTGCGCCACGCACAGACACTGCCCTGCTGGAACTGATCCGCCGCGACGCAGACCGCATCGTCATGGACGGCGGAACGACCGGACTGATCGATGCGGTATTGGGCGGCGCCCGATGCGTCGTTATCCTGCCGGAAGCGCAGCAAGCCCCGATCAAGACCGCTTTGGAAGAAGCCGGTATCGCTTGGCGGGTGCTGACGTGAAGCTTTAGCTCAGAGCGTCAGTTTGCCGGGCGCGATAGTGACAAGCTCATCCATCAACGGCTTGGGCGTCGGGATGATTTTCCGCGCGTCGAGATCGAGGGTGACCGCCACTGCCTCAGCCGTCGCCCACGGGAGCCCCGAAACCGGATCGAGCACCCAGTGAACGAGGGTGTGAACTTTTTCCTCCACCCGGCCGAGCGATGACCGGATCTCGAACAGATCGCCGGCCCGGGGATAGCGGTGGTAGACAAGCCGATACTCAAGTACAGCCCCGCCCATGCGGGGGCCTTTCCCGTCGGTGTCCGTTGGCGCGCCAGCCACCCGGCGACGCCAATCATACAGCAGGTTCGGCACCGAATCCGAAAGGCGCCCCATGATCCACTGTGGTGCCATACGACCGTGAACATCGATATGGGTCGGCGGCACCATACCGCGGCCAATAACCTTGGCGCCACTTGCGTCAGCCGCCGCGACCGTCGCGGCTTCCATGGCGCGTACCGGGGCATCCGGTCGGACTGATCGCGGCGCCGTCGTCTCCGGAGCATCGGCCATGAGCGATTGCAACGCGTCGCGGCTACGTGCCGACCATGGAAACGGTGCGCCAGAGCGCGCTTCGGCATGCCGGATCCGGGTCCTGAAAGCAGCGGATACCACACCGGACGCGTGCCGTATCTCCTTGTAGATCACCGCATCACACATCCCCACTTCGAGCACCGATGCCGTCATCGTCAGCGGTGCACCCGGCAGGGCTTCCCGCATGAAACGGATATGCTGATCGGTTGGGATCAAGGTAGAGTAGCCGCTCGGATGAAACGCCTGGGGGACATGAACCGCATGGGCAAGATGGCCGAGTCCTTCCTGCGCTTTCTCGACATAGACGCGCACATTCATGTGCCCCATCTCGTCGCAATCCCAGGTGTTTGCGCTGCCTTGCCAAAGGGTGATCATCAGAGCTGGTTCCGATTATAGAAATCTCGCAAGGCAGTTACCCGGGCTT
This sequence comes from Pseudomonadota bacterium, assembly GCA_038745855.1. Classification (GTDB taxonomy): domain Bacteria; phylum Pseudomonadota; class Alphaproteobacteria; order Caulobacterales; family Hyphomonadaceae; genus UBA5336. The sequence continues at coordinate 49,538 of JBCDLC010000016.1, forward strand.
TCCCACCTTGTCGAACCGGCCCTGGGCACGAGTATTCCCGCCGCGCACGAAACGGTGGGCGGAAGCGCGCCCTGGAGGCTGAAACCGTTGGACGAACAACGTCACGCTTAGCATCCTGCGATTTCAGAAGAACAGCGGCCAGAATAGCGGCTGTCGACTGTGCAGGGTGAGAGCCGAACCGGCCATATCCTGCACGCGGGCCCCCTCCGATGACCCCCTGGAGGGGGCCTTTCTTTTGCCGCTTTAAATTACATGGGACCGCTGCTTGGGCTGTTACAGAGGGCCTGCGTCAGGCGACCATTTTGTCGGCTGCTTCGGCGCGACGTGACAATTCCAGCTTCACGCGTTCCGCCAGTTTGGCAACATTGAAGGGCTTTGGCAGGAAGGATACTTCGCGGTTCTCATCGAGCTGTTTTGCGATATCCCGTTCGGCGTAGCCGGAAATGAAAATTATGCGGGCATCGCCCAGATGCGCAGCGGCTTCCTTGATCAATGTGGGCCCGTCCATCCCGGGCATGACCACATCCGAGATCACCAGGTCGAATGCACCGGACTCCGCTTCAAGAATCTCAAGCGCCTCTTCCCCGTCACACGCCTGCTCAACGTCATAACCCCGGTTTTCCAGCAGCTTTGCAGCCATGGCTCGGACGCCCGGCTCGTCTTCAACGAGCAAGATCCGCCCCCGACCGGACATATCGACCGGCCGGGCGACAACCGTTTGCACGGTCTCCTCAGGAGTCTCGACAGGCACTTCGTCGGCGGCCAATGCAGGAAGATAGATGTGAAAGCTCGTGCCTTCACCCACAGTGGACGTAGGACAAATGTAGCCGCCCGACTGCTTGATAATTCCGTACACTGTCGACAGGCCAAGCCCCGTTCCGACCCCGACCGCCTTGGTTGTAAAGAAGGGTTGGAAGATCTTGTCGATGACGGAAGCTGGTATGCCATGCCCGTTGTCAGACACTTCGATCAGAAGGTAGTCGCCCTCCTCAACAAACCCAAAACCCGCCTTGTGGGCATCCTCTGCGGCCGCCCTGTCCGTGCGGATGGTCAGCTTCCCACCATTCGCTTTCGCCAGCATGGCATCCCGGGCATTGGTCGCAAGGTTGATGATAGCGGTTTCAAGCTGGTTCTTGTCGGCCTTGATGTGAGGCACGTCCCGGCCGTGCCGGATATCCAGTTCGACGCGCTCATCTATGATCTGACGCAGCAAGAGAGAAAATTCCGATAGAAAGTCTGTGACGTTCAGAACATCAGATTTGAAGGTTTGCTGGCGCGCGTAGGCCAGAAGCATGCGCACAAGGTCCCGGGCCCGGACGCTGAATTCGTGGATATTCTTCAAATTCTCATAGGATGGATCACCGACTGGATGGCGCGTCGTCAGCGTATCGGTGTTCAACATGATGCCGGTAAGCACATTGTTGAAGTCGTGAGCCACGCCACCAGCCAATTGGCCGATTGCCTGCATCTTCTCACCTTGGGCCAAGCGCATTTCGAGCGCCTTCTGTTCCGTCATATCGATGATGTAGGCAACAGCCGGACGCCCTTGGCTATCCAAGGAAACAAAGAGGCTCACACTCCGGGTCTCATCGCCAGCCAGTTCCAAGCCGACAAGTTTGTCGATGGCGTCCGTGAGGCCGTCATTGAGCGCATCAATTCCGGACTGGGCTGCAAAAAGGTCGGCAAAGCGTGTGCCAGGTACAGCGCGCCCCTTCGTTAATTCCATCAGCGCCGGATTGGCGTCGACGATGATTGCGCCTTCAACAGTCTCTCCAGTGAGACGTACGGCACCAAATGGGGCATCGTCGAACATAGGATCGGCTTCAATCCCCGCCTGCTGGTGATCTGCGTTGGTGAGCGTCGCTGACGCTGGCTGTGCAGTGATCTTGTCCTGAACGGGTTGAAGCAGGATACGGCCGTGGGCGTTGACCCCTTTACCGGCCCAACTTGACGTCGCCTGGACGGGAATTTCGATACCATCTCGGCTGCGAAGTTGGATATCGCACGTCGAGGACGCCCTCGCTTTTCGGTCGCGGGTCAAACGCTTCACGAATTCAGGTCGCATGATGTCGTCGATACGAACCGACTGGACCGGATGCGAAAGACCAAGGTGGTCGCGGACCCAATGGTTGGCGTACATCAGCGTTCCGTCCGGGCGGACAGCGAGAAAGCCCATCGGCGCGTCTTCGACATAAAGGGCGCGCAGATCCGCATCGCCCGTCATGTCCTGATTGCCAGCGAGCCTGCGCAAACGCCAAAGGACACGGCCCTTGGGGAGCGGTGCCACTGCGACTTCATATTGAGCGGGGATGCCGTCCAGCCCCATGGCAACCGGAGGAAGCGTTTCGCGCTGGGTCTGCCCACTGCGCGCTGCCTTGGACAAGCGGTAAACAGGCGCGGAAACGCCAGGGGATGCTGCGAAAACCTCATCCACTGACAAGGTCCCGTCCGGCTTTGCGTCATCGACCCGCGCCATGATCGCAAGATCTCGGTAAGCGCTATTCGACACAATTGGCGTGCCGGCCCTGTCGGTGACCAGTACCGCCTCGTCGAGTGCATCAATCCACGCAAATCGCGGCCCTGATGGAAGAACGGCTCGGGCAGCGGCTTCGCGCTCGGGGAACAGGCCAAGCCGCTGCCCCGCGCCGCGCAACATCCAGAGCAGGAAAACCATGCCCGTTGATCCCATGGCTATCAGAAGGACTGGTCCTGACGTTCCCACAGCCCGCGGCCACGCAATCGCGACCGCGGCAGAGGCCGCCGCCACAAGCAGCGATATCCAGAAGACCAATTGGAAGGGATCAAGTTTTCCCAGGACCTGAGGTGCGAGGCTCTCGGCTGTCCCACTCGCCATGCCAGACGACCTATCGACGGCCGACACGCTCTCTATCAACTGAAAGCGGTCTTCCTGGCTTTCCATCGGTCCAACTCCAGCAATACGACACCGTTGCTTACGCTCTTGCGCCGATTCGGCAGCCGTCTCGCCCGTTTTGAGGAACAACACAGACAAGCGACATAACAATAGAGTTGAAACGATATGGCAGGACTTGGTTAATCAACCTCAAAAGGGAATTAATCAGCGGACGTTCTGGAAACCGATATTTGCGCCGGACGACAGAACGCCGCCTGGTGGAACCAGACGGCGCCCTAACCGAAGATCTTAGGTGTCAGGAGCTGGTCGCTTCGAAGAAACCGAAGAGGCCGTCATCAAGGCCTGAACCGGCATCAAAGGCATCGTTGAGATTGCCAGCCGTCGGTCCGCCCACAGTACCGCTTCCACTTCCGACAGGGCCGTCGCCACTGACGGTCCCCGCTTCACCGGAACCTGCCAGACCCGTACCTGAAGAAGAGCCCCCGCCTGATGCTGCAGCAGCCGCGACCGCAATAGAACCGAGGCCGGCCCCGCCTGCCGTGGTGACTGTTCCCGTATTCAGACGAAGCCCGGCGCGTGCACTGTTACTGGCGGTAGCACCGGTGGTCTGCTCAGCCACTCGTTCGAGTGATGCGGACTGCGCGGTGCAGAAGCTCTCGTCGATCACAGCCATGGCTGGCGCTTGGAATGAGAGGTCGCATCCCTCAGCCGAAACATCCACCGCACCATCAGCGCGAACAATTAATCTGTCTTTTTCAAACAGTTGCAATTGTGGCGAAGCCGGGAGCGCTTCGCCATTCCGGAGCACAACAACGGAGCCTTGTTCCCCAGTGACGGAGATTATTGTCCCTGCAGCGTCTGCACCTGCCGTTCCCGCAAACAGCACCACAGCTGCACAGCTTGCTAAAATCAGTCGTTTCATAGGTTACCCCAACTCCGATCTTCGGTTCTCTTCTCGAGAGCATTGGCCAGAAACCTGACCAACATGGCGCCCCATGCACCGATTAATCGCCCCGCCGTTTCTGGCCTTATAGCACGAAACCGATGGAGTGTCGTGAACAGGGGCGCCGCTACGCATTCTACGTTTCAGTTTCAAGCCACATCCTGGAACACATCATCCAGGTCAACAAAAAGATCTGCGACAGCGTCATCACCAACAGGAGCGTCTGGTGTAGTCGCCCGCTCAACGCCCTGTGAGGCACTGCCAGCCGCCAAATCAGGCAGTTCGATGCCCGCAACAACGTCTGCCAACGCCGCATCCTCGAAGGTTACTGTGACGTTGCCAGCGGAGAAGACGACATCCGTACCCGAGGTACTGAATGCAGCTTCCGCGGCAGAGACCGATGCGAAATCAAAGCCTGTGAGTTCAATCGTCTCACCGGCCGCAAAGCCGCGAACGAGATCATCGCCACGATGTGCTGCGTCGAAGACGAACGTATCGTTTCCACCCTGACCGTTCAGAAGGTCGCTACCGCCACCACCAATCAGGATGTCAGCACCAGCACCGCCCTGAAGGTTGTCGCCAGCGCCACCACCAATCAAGCGGTCCTCGCCGGGACCACCGAGAAGGAGATCGCCGCCTGCCCCACCGGCAAGATTGTCATTTCCATTGCCGCCAGTGATCGTGTCATCGCCGCCTTGGCCGAGGAGACGGTCATTCCCGCCGCCCCCATCAACCCTGTCGTCGCCTTCACCGAGGCGGATCACGTCGCGAAGCCGAGAGCCAGCAACAAGATCTGCGCCCTCAGTTCCAGTATAGTCAAAGTCCCCAACATTATCGGAGCCCGAGACAGCCGTGAACAGACCGGGCCTAGATCCGCCCGTAAGCGCCGCCGATTCGAGGATGTCATCGAATGCGTTGTCGGCGATCGTGATGTTATCGATTCCATTCAGCGCCGCGACGCCTGCAAGCACACCGTCAAACGTGTTGCCGGTCACCACAACACTCGAAGTCGCCCCGTCAACGATGATGCCCGTGTGGGAGTTGTCACCGCCCACGCCGTTGAAGGTGTTGTCCGTCACGGTGCTGCGATTTGCAGCATCGTCGAGGAACACGCCGGCAGATGCGGCATCACCCCTTGTGTTTCCGATGCCACCGATCGTGTTTCCGAAAATATCGGCACCAGCGCCATTCTCAACGATAACGCCATACTGGATCAGCGCGTCTGCATCCGTTAGGCGCCCAGCGCCCGTTATGTCATTGCCCTCAGCTGTGAACGACAGATCCTCGCCCGAAACCCTGATGCCAGCCTTCTGGAAATCAGTAATGACCGAGTTGCTGACACTGACTTCACGCGCAAGCGTATCGGTATTGTAAACTGCGATACCGTCACCCGTACGGGCCTCATCCGGTGCACCCCCGGAGACCGGCTCGCGGGTTCCCGTAACTTGCACCTGATCAACCTCGCCAGAGCTGTCGACGAACAACAAGCCCACGAAATAGGGCCGGCCGGTACCCACGATTGCGTCTGCAGCATCATCGCCATCAATGGTCAGGTTCTCGAACCGAATATCCCGGCTATCGAGCACCGAGACGACCCCCGCTGCGGAAACACCGCCCCGAGGTCCCGGCAGGCCAGACTGAGTCACTTCCAGAGCTGCTGGAGCCTGAATAACTGTGTTCTCGCCTTCACCCTGGAAAATGATCCCCTCTTTATTCGAAACGATCACCTGCTCGGAATATGTACCGGCGGCAATGCGAATGATGTCGCCATCTTGCGCAATATCAACGGCCTCCTGGATGGTTGCAAAGCCGTCACTTCCGACCAGCAGCATTCTCGCGTCGTCAAACTGGAGAATTTCCACGGAACGGAACGTATCTATGCCCTCATCTGGCGACGTACCGGAAATCTTCGTTACCGAACCGCCGCGAGCGCCAAGAGCAACGGTGAACTCGTCAATGCTGCCAGCGAAGACCGCCGTATCAAGATCGGCGCCGCCATTCAGAACATCGTTCCCGATACCACCGATCAGCGTGTCGTTGCCGGCGCCGCCACGAAGATCGTCAGCGCCGCCGCCACCCGTAAGGGTATCATTCCCGGCCTGCCCGCGCAGACGGTCTGCGCCGCCGCCGCCGAACAAACCGTCATCTCCACTACCGCCGAGGAGCAAGTCCTCGTCTGCGCCGCCAAAAAGAAGATCGTCATCAACGCCGCCGCGAAGTTCATCGCGCCCCGTATCGCCGAACAACCTGTCCTCACCGGCTCCACCAGCAATGAGGTCAGCGCCCGCTCCGGCCAGGATGAAATCATCATCGGCGGAACCGACCAATTCATTATCGCCGGCGTCACCAACAATCTGGGTCGTTTCCTCGACCTCAAGCTGGCTTACAGGGCCCTCCGTCGTCGCGTCGTCCAGCGTTTCGAGCAGAATGTCTTGCCCTGTTGCATCAGCCATTTTTATTCCCCTTCATTCACGGCTCTTTGCCGTTCTTGGAGTGCCTAAATCGGGGTCGCCGACCAAGGATCAGCGACTGTCAGAATCGGGCCGTATAGAGATGCGCTTACCCTCGCAACCCAAAGAAAGTCTTGACGCGATCGCCGACTAGACGCTTGATTCCGTGTGTTAATAATTGGTTAACGCGCCCATGGCCGCGAACGGTAGGCATTGCGGCGTTTCTTAGTTGACGCCGCCCGTCGCTGGCGAAATCAGAAAGTGTCTCATGGTCGAAATCGCCATCCGACCCGCAACACATAATGATGTGGATATCTTGTCGGTGGTTGGCGCTGGCACATTCCTCGAAAGCTTCGCCGACACACTTCCAGGCCCTGACATTGCTCTGCACTGCCAAAACGAACATAGCGCAGAAGCCTACGCCAAGATCCTGCGAAGCGGCGCACGTGCATGGCTCGCGTGCATTGCGAACACCGGCGCAGTCATCGGTTACGCTTTGAATACAGCTCCGAACATTCCAATCGCGCGTACCTCTGGCGATATCGAGCTGAAACGGATCTATCTCCTTTCGAAGTATCAAGGCGTCGGGGCGGGGAGAGCGCTCATGAAGGCTGCGATCAAAGATGCATCGGAACGGCGGGCCGAACGATTGATCCTCGGTGTCTACTGCAACAACGGTAACGCAATGGGCTTTTACCGAGCGATGGGATTCAGAACGATCGGTACACGCCGCTTCACCGTTGGCACGGGGACCTACGAAGACCTCGTCTTTGCGCTAGAGCTTTGAGGCCGCGCCGCATTGTTTGCGGCCTACGATGCCGGAAAAACGACCTTAACCGGATCCACGGGCCGCTCCGGAAGCTTTCGCTGCAGCCAGGTGATGATGTCTGACGCCACAATGTCCGTGCCCGGTTCATCCACGATCCAGTGCGCATTGTCCGGATACTCGAGGTAATCACCCTTGAGCGCAGCCGCCGCGTATTTCTGCCCGATCTTCCGGACGGCCTTGATCACCGTTGTCCGATCGCGCTTTGCGCCAATGGTGAGCGTCGGAATACGCACCCGTCCCTCTTCGATTGGCGGCGGTTGGAGCAGATCGGCATAGACCCTTCCGGAATCATAGCGCGCATGGGCGTAGATTTCGTCATGCCGATCCTTGGCAACGGCGTTCAGCACACCCCATCCAAATCCCGATCGCCCGATCTTGACCGAGATGCCTGGCAGTTTCCGTCGCCCTTTCGTCACCACATTCCAGAACGTGCGAAGGGGCCTGAGATCGACCACGTTGATTCCAGCCGGCGCGGCTGGCGTGAGGAAGATCGCTGCAGAGACAAGCCCTTGCTCGGCGAGTTTTTGGGCAATCAAACCGCCCATCGAGTGCCCGATCACAGCCGGCTTCTTCCCGCCTTCGGCCAAGGTGGCAGCCTTTTCGGACATCGCCTCGAAATAGTCATTCAACGATAATTGGCCGAGCGCAGCATCGGGACTGTCGACAACGCGTAATTCTGGAAAAAGGGTCGGCGAATGACATTCAAACCCAGCGCCCTCAAAAAGGGGCCGCATCCGGTCCCAGGCATCGCCGCCGCTTCCAACACCATGGATCATGAGCAGGGATTGGGTCACGCGTGCACTCCCATTTGCGCCAGCCTTAATGCCTTTCCACGGGAACGGTCCAGTGCTCGAACCGCTCGCTCACGGCCTGATAGACAGGTCGCTTGAACGGAACGATCAGGCCCGGCGTCTCATCCAGCGTCGCCCAGCGCCACGCGTCGAATTCCGGCGTATGCCGATCCAAGCGAACGTCGCTGTCCGATCCGAGAAATCGCAGGGCGTACCATTTCTGCCGTTGCCCAAGGAACGGTCCGGGCAACCGGCGTTTCACCTCCGGCGGAAACTCATAATAGAGCCAGTCTTCGGTGCTTTCGAGCACCTTGACCAGCTTGGCTGGAACGCCGATTTCCTCTTCCAGCTCCCGAAGCGCGGCATCGTCAGCGCTTTCGCCCGCGTCAATCCCGCCCTGTGGCATCTGCCACTGGAAAGCGCCTCGGGCATTGATCCGGCGCCCCAGGAACACATGACCCGCCTTCGAGAACAGGGCCAGCCCCACATTCGGCCGAAACCGGCTCGGATCTCGATGATGTCCCGTCGGGGTTGCACGCGTTGTCACTTCGCAGCCTGCGGCTCGGGCGCATGTCTTCCGTCGAACGCTTCGAACTCATAGGCAATGCACCGGTCGATCAAGGTCCGCCAGACCGGCTCGGCAATTGCCGGCGAAAGACCCGCTGCTTCCGCGGCCGCCCGAACCTTCGACACCACGTCCTCAATGCGCGGACGATCCAGCACAGCCGACCGATCGCCCTTTATGCGTGCCGCCGCATCCATGAAGGACTGGCGCTCCTTGATAATTTCCACCAACAAGCGATCCAGCCGGTCAATCTCATAGCGCACGTGCGCCATGGTTTCAGCCGTCTCAGCGGTGTGGTGACGGAGGTCTGATGAGTATGCGGTCATGCCGGCCATATAGACAGGCCCAGCGACAATGGCCATGGCGCGGTATCGACGCGACTACTCCGCAGCTTTCGCAGGGCTTGCGAGGAACCCGCCCGATTGACGCGCCCAAAGCTCTGCATAAAGCCCGCCAGCATTCGCCAGTGCATCATGCGTGCCCTGCTCGACCACTGCGCCGCGGTCCAAGACGATCAGCCGATCCATCGCAGCAATCGTCGAAAGCCGGTGCGCAATGGCGATCACAGTCTTGTCTTCCATCAACTCGAAAAGACTGTCCTGGATCGCCGCCTCGACTTCGCTATCGAGTGCTGAGGTCGCTTCGTCCAAAACCAGGATCGGCGCGTCCTTCAGGAAGATCCGCGCAATCGCAATCCTCTGACGCTGGCCTCCAGAGAGCTTCACCCCGCGCTCCCCCACCTGCGCATCGAGCCCCGAGCGCCCATCCTTATCCACCAGCGTCGTGATGAAATCGAGCGCGTTTGCCCGCCGCGCCGCTTCGATCACCTCCGCCTCGGATGCCTCAGGTCGACCATACGCGATATTCTCTCGGATCGACCGATGCAGCAGCGAAGTATCCTGCGTCACCATTCCGATATGCGCCCTGAGCGACGCTTGGGTCACGTCGGAAACATCCGCCCCGTCGATGGTAATCCGCCCACGCTCCAAATCGTAAAACCGCAGCAGGAGGTTCACCAGCGTCGACTTCCCCGCGCCGGATCGGCCCACCAGCCCGACTTTCTCCCCCGCCGCAATCGAGAGCGACAGGTTTTCGATCACGCCGGTTTCCTTGCCGTAGTGGAACTGCACCTTTTCAAACGCGATCGCGCCCTTGTCGACCACCAGCGGCTTCGCGTCCGGCGCGTCCTCGATGTCCCGCGGCTTGGTCATCATCGAGATGCCGTCATAGGCGATCCCGATATTCTCGAAGAGCGCCGAGACCTCCCACATGATCCACTGGGACATCCCATTCACCCGCAGCGCCAGCGCCACGGCCGTCGCAATCGCTCCGATACTGATCGCCCCGCCCAGCCAGAAATGGATGCCGAGCCCCGCAATCGCGACCACCAACAAACAGTTGTTGAAATAGACAATGCCGTGAAACGCCGTCACCAGCCGCATCTGCGGATGCACGGTGTCTAGGAAATCCTGCATCCCCTCCTGGGCATAGGCCTCCTCCCGCTTGGCATGGGAGAACAGCTTCACCGTGGCGATATTCGTGTAGCTGTCGACAATTCGGCCCGTCATCGCCGAGCGGGCATCGGCCTGCTTCTCGCTGATCGCCGCCAACCGAGGCACGAACCACCACACCAGCCCGGCATAGACCAGCAACCAAACCGCCAATGGCGCCGCCAAACGCAGATCCGCCGACGCGATCAGTGCCACCATGGCGATGAAATAGACGGCCACATAGACGAAGATATCCATGACCTTCATCACCATTTCCCTCACCGCCAGCGCAGACTGCATCAGCTTCGTCGACACACGGCCAGCGAACTCGTTCGCGAAAAACGTCATCGACTGGCCCAGTAGGAAGCGGTGCATCCGCCAACGGGCACTCATCGGCGTATTGCCCAACAGCGTTTGATGCATCAGCAGGCCCGACACCAGGTTGAGAAGCGGCAGCCCGATCCCCACAGCCACTGCAATGACAAGCAGCCGCTGACCCTCATCTCGGAAGAAGGTCTCTGGGTTTGACGCCGCGAGCCAATCCACGATCTGCCCGAGAAATCCGAACAGCATCACCTCGCCCACAGCCACGGCCGCCGAGAGGACCGACAGAGTGATCACAGCCCACCGGGCGTCCCACATGTAATGCCACGCAAACGCCCAAAGCGTCGTCGGCGGCTGGCCCTGACGGGTCTCCGGAAACGGATCGATAAAGCTCTCGAAAAGGCGAAACATACCGGCCATGTCGCAAACTGGCGGCCAGGGCACAATTCCTGGCACCAAGATTTTTTCAACGATGAGGCTGCATGACACGCCTTGACTGGAGGGCGGGCCCGATCAGCCCGCTTCGATCCTATAGACCCCCGTCACGGCCATTACAGGTACAGCCTCCGCACCGGCTCCCGTTTCAAACGCTTCGGCATGGGAGAAAACCAAGGTCCGCGTCCGCCGATCGAGACCAGCCCGAATGGTCCAATCCTCCGACGAGGGAATGGACCCCGTCACGTCGAGGGTCACCGAAACCGGCGCGACTGCGCGACCCTCCGCGGATGCAGACGCAAAGGATCGAAGCGCCCGCATCAGGACCAGCGAAAGACCCTCGCTGTCCAAAGCGACTCCGCGCACTTGCGCCGTCGCCCCATCCGTCCAGGTCGGGTCCAAAAGCTCTAATCCATCCCCCGCGATGGTCTACTCCATTCACTCGCAATGGGCGAGGGTTAACCAGACGGACCGTGAAACGTCATGCAAAAAATGATGGGCCCGGCGTTCCTGCCGAGCCCATCGAGACGTCAACTCTACGCATGCGCTGTCCGGGTTTCTCCACGCGACAACGAAACCGGTAAGGGTTTAGCCGGCAATCTTGGGGACGAAATTATAGGGCTCGCCCGCCTTGTGCTCTCGCTTGCGGGCGGGTTGAAACGCGACCTTCGCGTGCTCTGCACAGTAAGGACCCGAACAAGCCTTGCGGCCGCAGAAAGCAAACTTCGGATCGGCGGGATCACCGATCGGCCATTTGCACATGCTGTCGCGGATCGTCAGAACCGTGGCCGTGTCGCCATTCTCCAGGGGCAGTGGATCAAGCTTCTCCACCTCTTCTCGCAAAGCCACGCTCACGCCAGGGGCTGTGAAAGGCTTCGGCGCTGAAACCGTTCCATCGGGCATGACCCGGGGCTTTGGACGCGCCAAACGGGGCGGCCGCTTCACAGGGCGCGAAGGCGTCGCACGGCCAGAGAGGCCAAGCCGGTGCACCTTGCCGATCACGGCATTCCGGGTCACGCCGCCAAGCTCCTTGGCGATTTGGCTCGCTGAGTGGCCTTCAGCCCAAAGCTTCTTCAACACTTCAACGCGGTCTTCTGTCCAAGCCATCGTCTGTCTCCCCAGGGACCCCCGATCCGCGTCGCGGAGGGGTGTTACCAGATGTTGATGCGCAGTAACCGTACTGGCTTCCGGCACACAACATATCGTAGCTCGATAGCGTCGGGGTACAATATGCTGCGTTGCTCAGTCCACAAGAAACAAGATCTAGTGTTAACAAGCCGTTAATTTCGACAACGACAGGGCTGTTCAAAACCGGGGCGTCCGCCTAAGGACAACCGATGCCCGACACAACACAGAGTCCCCCCACGCTGGAAGGGGCGCAGGCCGTTCCTCCACAGCCTAGGGCCTATGGTTCCATAAATGGGCTAGGGTTATGGACACTCTATCGACGGGAAGTGGGCCGCTTCCTCAAGGTCTGGATGCAGACCCTGTTCGCGCCCGTGATCACCACCCTCCTGTTCATGACGGTGTTCAAACTCGCATTTGGTGACCGTGGAGAACTCACCGGCGATTTCGACGGTCTTGTGTACAACAACTTTCTGGCGCCCGGATTGGTGGTCATGGCCATCCTCCAGAACGCTTTCCAGAACGCGTCTTCGTCCCTGACGATCGCGAAAGTCCAGGGCAGCCAGGTCGACTTTCTGATGCCGCCCCTGTCCCCGTTGGAGCTTGCAGTGGGCTTCATTGGCGGTGCGGTGACCCGAGGATTGATGGTCGCCGCCATCGCCGGCGTCGCGATCCATGTTTCGGGACTTGCCAGCCTCACCATCACCCATGTCTGGGCCGTTGTCTATTTCGGCCTGTGCGCGGCCGTCATGCTTGGCGCGCTCGGAACACTGGGCGGCATCTGGGCCGATAAGTTCGATCATTTGGCAGCGATCACCAATTTCGTGATTGTCCCGCTCACCTTCCTGTCCGGCACGTTCTACGACATCAAGGTGATGATCCAACCGTTCTATACGCTGGCCCTGTTCGATCCCTTCTTCTACCTGATCGACGGCTTCAGGTATGGCTTTCTGGGCGTTGCGAACTCAGACCTCCTCACCGGCGTAATCGTGTCCGGGGGACTGTCGGCCCTATCGATTTCTGCCACCTGGGCGGTGCTCCGCTCGGGCTACAAACTGAAATCCTGACGCAAACGTTCAGACGCAAAACCGCCAAACCCAGGCTGTTGCACAAACGCAACAAAGTTATCGCGACTTCTGTCGGGCGTTAACGGGCGGTTACCCCTGGTGTGTGAATTGCATCGCTCCCCTCGATCCAGACCATACCACCTGCTCCATCCGGGGCCTCCAGGGGAGATCATCATGCAACGAGCATCCATTGCGACCATACTTGCCCTCACGATTGGCCTCGCCGGCTGCCAACTCATGCCGCGAACGTCGGTGGCCGATTTCTGCGCCAATCCGAACAACGCCCAAACCCATGTCTGCCAACTCAGCGTCGAGATCGACGGCACCCAGACCGCGCTTGCGGAGACCGACATGAGCCTGACCCAGGCGACAGCGCTCGCCGATCGGTCGCTCCGCGCCGCCGCCCAAGCCCAACGGTCCGCCGACAACGCCCAGTCGACCGCGAATGATGCCCTGATGCGGGCAAATGCAGCGCTCAACAATGATGAGCTCTACTGCGAAACCCGCGTCATCAACCAGACCGATACAGGGCGCTGCGCCGAGGGCTTCTCAGTGATGAGTTGCACGCAGACCCGCTACACCCACCGCGCTGGCGGCCTCTCATTTATCCGGGAGATCAACAACGAGATGTGCCGGTTCAATTCCCGCGTTCTGGAAATGCATGTCCGCTGTTGCGCTGCAGCCAATACGGCAACGAACGTTCCACTGGCCACCACTGCCAGCAACTGAGTTCAAAGCGCCCAGCGCGAGGGCGATAGTGATAAGGTCGGGAAGGGACGAAGGGATGATGGCTCCGGCGGTCATCCCTTTCTGCCCGCCTTGCTCTCGCCACCAAACGCGCCATACTCGAAATCATGCTGAAAGCGCTCGCCCTCATTGCTGTCCTGCTCAATGCCGGACCCTCCGATGAGATGTTTGAAGATCTCAAATCTGCGCCCACACCTGAAGAGGCCGAAAGCGTCGCCTCCGATATCTGGGCCTCCTGGATGGAGAGCGGGTCGGCGACCATCGATCTGCTCATGGAGCGGGCGGTCAGCGCCGAACAGGGCGGCGACACCGGCCATGCCCGCGCCCTTTACGACCGGGTAATCCTCATCAAGCCCGACTATGCCGAAGCCTGGCACCGCCGGGCGGCCCTTTTCTACTCAGACAACCAGCTCGACGAAGCCTTGCGGGACCTCAACGAAACACTCGTGCTGGAGCCCCGCCATTTCGGCGCTTGGTTCGCGCTCGCTACACTGCTCGAACGCCTCGGCGCCGAGGAAGAGGCCCGGGACGCCTACCGCGAAGTGCTGGCACTGCATCCGCAATGGGACGCCGCGCGCTCTGCCGCTGCCCGCCTCGACAAGGCCATTCTCGGCACCGCGCTCTAGGTGATGGCAAAGGCGAAAGCGAAACGCATGCTGGCCAGCACCACTCTCCTCGCATCCCTTTGCGGCACCGCAGCTTGCGTCCATAGCGCCGTCTACACCCATCGTATCGAGGCCGCACACCCCGAGGCCGGACAACTGATCGACGTCAATGGCCATGACGTCCACGTGCTCACCGCAGGTGAAACAGGGCCGCCCGTGCTGATGATCCATGGTGCAAGCGCCAACGCCCGCGAATTCAGCTGGACCCTTGCGCCAAGGCTCCAGGATGCCCACCGCGTCTTCATGGCAGACCGCCCCGGCCACGGCCATTCCGAGCGGCCACCGGACGGCCACCAGCTCGGCGTCCAGGCCGCTCAGATGGCCGGCACCCTCAACGCCCTGGTTGCCGATGAGCCAGCCGTCGTCGTCGGCCACTCCTTCGGCGGCGCCGTAGCACTCCGCCTCGCCCTCGACCATCCCGGCAAGGTCAAGGCGCTCGTCCTCTCTGCCCCGGTCTCTCACGATTGGGGCGGCGGCGGCGAGGCCTGGTACAACGCCTACGCGGCCCCACCGGTCACCGGCCATGTCTTCAGCCAGCTCGTCCCGATCGTGGGTCCCCGCTCGGCCCAATCGGGCGTGTTGAACGTTTTCGATCCCGCGCCCGCGCCGGAAGACTACTACGAGAAGTCCGCCATTGGGCTCCTGTTCCGCCCGCCCAGCTTCCGCGCCAACGCCCGGGACGTGCAGTTCCTCCGCGCCGAAATCGCTGCCCAGCAAGACCGCTACCCAAGCCTTGCCATGCCCATCGTTGTCTTCTCAGGCGCAGGCGACACGGTCATCAAGCCATCCCTCCACGTCGGCCGCCTCAAGCACGAAGCCCAGGACCTCACCCTCGTCGCCCTGCCCGATGAAGGCCACATGCCCCACCACGGAGAGGGCGCCGCCATGGCGGACACCATCGCCCGCCTCGCCCGCGGCGAACGACCGGCAATCGGCAAGCGCTACACCGGATCGGATGACGACCCACACACCGAACCAGGTGCCAACGCCGACAGTAAACCCCATAACAAACCACTGGCCACCACGCCCGGCGCCGGATAATCCATCGCCTTTCGAGACGATGACGCCCAGGAGACCGCCATGGACGGCGACGCCATATCCCTCACTGAAACCACCCGCGAAAAGCTGAAACAGACCGTTGAGCGCATCGAGCGGCTGGAAGAGGAAAAGAAAGAGGTCGCCGAGCAGATCAAGGAAGTCTACGCCGAGGCGAAAGCCTTCGGCTTCGACACCAAGGCCCTCCGCCAGGTCGTCCGTCTCCGCAAGGTCGACCGCCAGGAGCGCGAGGAACAGGAACAGATCCTCGACACCTACATGGTCGCCATCGGCGAAGTCTGATCGGCCACACCCGCCCATGACGGATCCCATCCATGCCCCGTGATGTCGATGAGCGGAAGAAACGCCGCGCGCTTCGCAAGCTGCGCAAGGCCGCCGACATGGCCGAACAGGGGCTCGGCCCGCCCCTCTCCGATTGGGAACAATCCTTCCTCGAAGAGCTGGAAGAGCGGATCGAAACCTATGGCTCGGCCTTCGCCGATCCCACCAAGGGCGACCTCTCAGAGCCCCTTTCCGCGCTCCAGCAACGCAAGCTGAAGGAGATCGACAAGAAAGCCCGCGGCAAGGCCAAACCGCAGAAGGACAAGCCCCGAAACGGTCTCAATGCCCGCCAGACCAACAAGACCAACAAGACCAAACTGGCCTCGAAAACACCCCGGGCGGCGGCTGCCAGAGCGGAAAACCGCAACGCCACAAAACCCAGCTTCACCAAACCCCGACTTGTTCGCGCCAGCGACCTCTCCCATCCGCCGCTACGCGATCACGAACACCTTCCGGCAGACGCTGCGCCAAAACTTCAGCAACAAGAACCTCAGCAGCAAGAACCCCAGACCTCCAAGGCCCCTGAGTCCCCGAAAAAGCGCCCCGCTTTCCGCGTCATCGAGGGCGGGAAAACAGATTAATCTGAACCTCAACCGCTCCGCACGCGTAGGCAGAGGGCGGACCCGAAAGGACAAGAGTATGCAGGCCGTCGTCATCACAGGAGCGTCCACCGGCATCGGCCGCGCCATCGCTGAACATCTTGCCGGGCGCGGCTGGCTCGTCTTTGCGGGCGTCCGAAAGGAAAGCGACGGCGAACCGCTAAAGGCCGCCGTCCCGGCCATCCGTCCCATCCTGCTCGACGTCACCAAGCCCGAACACATCGAAAACGCCGTTGTCACGGTGTCAGACTCCATTGGCGACGCCAAACTCGGTGGGCTGATCAACAATGCCGGCATCGCCAAGATGGGGCCGCTCGCCATCCAGCCCCTGGACGAAATCCGCAGCCATTTCGAGGTCAACGTCTTTGGTGCCCTCGCCGCGTCCCAGGCTTTCGCCCCCCTCCTCGGCATGGACACGAACCGCGCCGGACAACCCGGCCGCATCGTCAACATCACCAGCGTCGGTGGCCGCATCGCATCGCCCTTCCTCGGCGCCTACACCGCCACCAAGCACGCCATGGAAAGCGTCACCGACACACTGCGACGGGAACTTCTGATCTATGGCATCGACGCCATCGCCGTCGGTCCTGGGGCCGTGAAGACCCCGATCTGGGACAAGGCCGAAGACGCCAACGGCGATGCGCCCTACCAGGACACGGTCTGGGCCGAGCCAATCAAGGCCTTTTCCGACGCCATGCTGACGGGTGGCCGTGACGGCCTCGAACCGGACCTTATCGCCCGGGTGGTCGAAAAAGCGCTCACCGCGCCCAAGCCCAAGGCGCGCTACGCGCCCGTGCCAGACAAGCTGACCAATTTCACGATCCCCACACGCCTCCCCAAACGCTGGGTCGACCGGGTCTTCGCCAGCCGCTTCGGCCTGAAAAGAAAGCCCGCTTAAATTTGCATTATGCTTGGATCCCCGCTGGGGTCGCTTTGCTCCCTACGCGATGGATCCGGCTGAGGGCTCTGGGCCTGTCCCGGCACCTCCCAGCGCGCTGAATCGCCAGCCTCATAGCGACCACAGGTGTAGGATAACTTCTCCCCTATCCACGCCCCGCGCCCTGTAATCGTTGCAAAAACCCGGCGCTTATCCGACCGGTCCGCCCCCGTGATAAGCTCCCCACAAATGTCGAACATCACCGACACCATCGAAGCGCTGCGCCCCTTTGGCGAGCAGCTTTATACCCGCGTGATCGGCCGCGATGACCTCCATCTCGCGCCCGACTTCCTCACGCGGGCCGCGGCCGCACGCCTGAAGGCCGGCATCGCGATGCTCGAGTCCTGGATCCGCC
>JBCDLC010000017.1:0-63570 GCA_038745855.1 Pseudomonadota bacterium
AGGGGCGTAGCTCTTCGATGGTGTCGGTGATGTTCGACATTTAAGGGGAGCGTATCACGGGCGCGGGCCGGTCGGATAAGCGCTGGGTTTTTGCAACGATTACAGGGCGCAGGGCGTGGATACGGGAGAAGTTATCCTACAGCTGTCGGTGTCCTGCGGGGCAGCGCGGCGCGGTCGTTGCGACTGGGAAAGGCCCAGAGCCTTCAGCGCCACTGCCGTGGCCTTGTCCGCCTGGATTTGATCCCCCGGATCAAATCCTCCGCTGGCGCGGACCGGCTCCCAAGTCCATCGCGTCGCGGAGGGCGCAGCCCGCAGCACAGGGGGGGGATCGAGGTATAGACCAGATCAAGACTTAACGCGGGCAGGGTTCTCCGGCGCGGTGGTTGACGTGGATCATGATCGGGAGGCCCTGGCGCCCGTTTGCCATGCCCATGGTGGCCTGGATGTGGCACTGGCCGTCGAACTGCAGGCGGATGGGGAATTGGTCCATGCCGCGTCCGCCGCGTTTCGGGGCAGAGGCGACGCCCTGGCCGACCATGCCGTTGAATTGGCCCTGCCATGTGACCGGGCCCTGGCGAACCATGAACCGGCCCTGGGCGTCGACCTGGGCCGTGATCGGCGTTGGGGCGTTCTGGCCATTCATGGTCATGAACCATTGGCCGCCGAGGGAGGGGTAGTTGACGGCGCCGGGCGGGGTGAAGCCTTGCTGGCCGTAGCCCTGTTGCGGCTGGCCGTAACCCGGTTGCTGTTGGCCGTAGCCTTGTTGGCCGTAGCCCTGTTGTTGCTGTTCGAAGCCCTGTTGCCCGAAAGCGGGTTGGCCATATCCGCCCTGTTGTGGGGATTGGGCGGTCGCCGATGTGCCGAGGAGGATGGCGGTGACGATGGTGGCGAACGGTTTCATGGGGGGCTCCTGCCTGATCGAGGGGTCTGTCCTTGGTGACGAGAACAGCTTGCCCCGATCAGGCGCGGGCCGATGTGAGCGGGCTCACAGGGGGTGTTTTTTTGTTTCACCCCCGGGCGAGCCCCATACCCATGGCGCCTCCTGGGCACCTCCTGGGCACCTCCTGGGCGCTTTGGGGTTTGGTTAGACCGGTTTCCTGAATTTGAGGGTCATCCGGTCGCTTTCGCCGATGGGCTCGTAGGTGGCGCGGGTTTCCTCGCCGCCCCGGAGGACGGGGGGCAAGGTCCAGACGCCGCCTTCGTAATCGGCGGTGTCCTTGGCATTGGCGTTGACTTCCGAGGTGCCGATCAGGGTGAAACCAGCGGCTTCGAAATTGGCGATGACGTCGGCCTGGCGGAGATAGCCGTTGGAGCCGTCGGCATAATCGTCGGGGGCGTCGGCCTTGGCGCGGTGCTGGACGAGGCCGAGCGTGCCGCCGGGCTTGAGAAGGGCGAAGGCGTGGGCAGCCATGTCATCCTCGATGCCGCGCCGGGTCAGCCCGTGCATGGAGCGGAACACGAGGAGCGCATCGACGGTGCCGGCAATGGCTTCAGGAGCTTCGTCAATCTCGAACGCGGTGACGAGGGCGGGGTCGAGCCCGGTCCATTCATTGACGCGGCCGGGGAAGGTTTCCGGGAAGGCCTTGGCGCTGGCGAAGCGTTCGGGGTCGACATCATCGCCCGTAAGATAGGCGTCAATATCATGATTGGCGGCGAGGTAGCGGCCGGTTCCGGCCATATAGGGGGCAAGAACGCGGGTATACCAGCCGCCGCCAGGGGCGTACTCGGCGACGGTCATGTCCGGTGTGATGCCGAAAAAGGTGAGGGTTTCCAGGGGACGACGGTGGATATCCCGGGGCGCGTCTTCGGTGCGGATGTCGCTGGCGAGAACTTCGGCGAGGGTCTGGCGGGCGGTGCTCGCGTCGATCGGCTCGGCTTTGTCTGTGAGGGTGCTGGCGGCGTCGGCAGTTGCGGCTTGCGCGGTGTCAGCGGCGCTTTCGAGGGCTTCGCTGGCGGGGGCGGCCGCTTGCGCAGGAGTGGGCGCCTCGGCGGTATCGGATCCGATCGGAAGGGTCTCACAGGCGGCGATGCTGACAAGGGCCGTGGTGGCGAGAAGTGTTTTCAGGGCTGGGCGCATCGGGTCGGTCCTCTCTGGTTGGGGCGCGTGCGGGTTGCATGCCCCCTCAATGACTGGGTGTCCTAGCAAGGGGAGAGGGTGGCGATAAGTGAAATCGTTACGTCACCGATATGGAATATGCGCTGTCCTTGCCGGGGGCAGGACAGCGCATGGGATTGTGCGGTGGGGGCGGTGCGGAGCTTCCGGAAGGACTTCCGGGGGCTAGTCCACGATGCGGAAGGGTTGCTTGTCGGCAAACCGTTCGGCGGCGCCGTCCTGGAACTCCAGCTCCATGTCATAGCGGCCACCCGGCGCGCCTTCGGGGACGGTCGCTTCGAAGCGGACGTGCCAGCGGCCCGCCGTCAGCCTGTAGTCCCGCTCGCGCACGGAGATGGGTTGGCCGTCATGGTAGATCCGGCTGATCAGCGTGCCGTCCACGGTTTCGGCACCGCGGCCGCAGAGCGTGTATGTGAAGCTCTGGCTGATGTCTTCGCCCGCAAGGACGTAGCGGGGGCCGACCACGTGCTTTTCAAGGGCGATCTGTGTGCCTTTCTGGCGGCAGTTGCCATCGAAGCGGAGTAGCATGGGGGCCGTCACGAGTTCAGCGCCGATGTCTGCGTCGGTCGTGGTCTGCGCGGTCTCGTTGGTCATGCCGGGCTTTTCGGTGGTCGGCCAGCTGGGTGCGCCAACGGTGGGCATATCGGCCGGGATCGAGGCGCAGGCGGCAGTTGAGAGGGCTAGGGCAGCGGCGGTGATGCTGCGGGTGAAGAGGGTTTTGAGGCGGGTCATGTCATGTGTCCTTCCAGGTCCAGGCGGAGCTGCCTGTTTCGGCGTCTGGCTCCGGGTTTGTGTCGGTGGTCTCGGCGGCGCTTGGAGGCGATGCCAGGACCGGTGTGGGCGCCGGTGCCAGGGTTGTGGGGGCGGGCACCGGCAGGGTCTCGGCGACGGGCTGGGCACCGCTTTCAGCGGGGGCCTGATCCATCGGATCGATCGAGCGGGGGCGTTCGATCTCTCGAGGAATGTCGTAGGCGATCTGGGGCTCGTGGAATGTGGGCTGGCTCACAGGTGTGTTCAGAAGCCTGGAGAGGCGTTCCGCTGTGTTTTCCTGCTCGGTTGCGGTTTCCAAGGTGCCGCCTGTGTCGGTTGCGAAGGCTGTGATGGCGGGTGCCGGTTGGTCGTGGGCCGCTGGGGGTGTGCCGAGGGCGCCCGATTGGATCACGAAGAGGCCGGTGACGGCGGATAGGGCCAGCGTGAAGGCGGAAGCGGCAGCGACAACGGCAGTGTCGTCAGAGACCGATGGCAGGACGCTGGAGAGCCTGGAGCGGGCCGCAGCGACGGCGCTGCTGGCACCGGACAGCATGGATCCCTGTGCTGAGGCGGCCCGCATGGCCTCAATGAGCGACCGGGTGAGGGGCGCTGGCTTGGCTTTCGGAGCGGAGGCGAGGGCGCTGACGAGGATTTCCCGTCCATCGGCCGATGCTAGCGTTTCGAGTTGGCGGCGGAAGTCAGCGGCGGTGCTGGGCCGGTTGTCTGGGTTGGACTGGAGGCCTGCCTCGATGACGCGGCGGAGGGGGCTGCCGATGGATGTGGGGAGGGGTTTTGGTGCCTCGCCGTTCATCTTGGCGCGAAGCAATTCCGTCTCGGAACAGTCCGCAAAGGGCGCAGCGCCCGTGAGCAGTTCATAGAGCGTCGCGGCCAGGCCGTAGACGTCGGTGGAGGGGCTTGTGGCGGCGCCGCCGAAGGCTTCGGGGGCCATGTAGTGGAGGGTGCCGACGAGGCAGCCCTGGCGGGTTAGGCGTTCGCCGCCTTCCTGTTGGGCGATACCGAAATCGATGAGCTTGACCGTTCCATCAGCCGTAACGATGGCGTTGGCAGGCTTGAGGTCGCGGTGCAGGACTCCGGCGGCGTGGGCAACCTCGAGACCCTTGGCGAGTTCAACGCCCGCGTGGATGACCGCGGGAGCAGCCAGTCTGCCAGTGAGTGCGGCGAGGGTCGGGCCCTTGACGTACTCCATGATGATGGCGTCGAAGCGCTCGAAACTTTCAAGGGCGTAGATGCCGGCGATATTGGCACAGTTGAGCTGGGCCAGGGTGCGCGCTTCGAGTTTGAAGCGTTTGCGCCAGTCTGCGCCATTCGGGCCGTTTGCAGCGTGCAGGGTCTTGAAGGCGACCTCGCGGCCGAGGGCCTTGTCCTCTGCGAGGTAGACCTCGCCAGCGCCGCCGCGCCCGAGGACGCCAGACAGTTCGTAATTACCAAGGGTGATGCGCCGGGTCATGTGAGGGCTCCTGTGATCGAGATGTCTCCGGTTTCTGCGAGGGGTGAAGCGGTGGGCGCGGCCACGGTTTGGGCGGCGGCGCTGAGATCGAAGATGCCGAGCGAGACATTGTCCCGGGCGCCGGCCTTGAGGGCCTGGTACCGGAGCACGTCGCAGGCCTCTTGCGCGGCGGGGACGTTCCTCATGCACGCTGCGATGGCTTTGTCCGTGAGGGCGTCGGTGAGGCCGTCGCTGCAGAGGAGGATGCGGTCGCCGGCGTCGAGGCGGTGTCCGGTGCGGGGCGAGACGGCGGGGGTGACGGCCTCGCCTTTGCCAATGGCCTGGAGGACGATGTTCTTCTGAGGGTGGGTGCGGGCGGCTTCGGGGGAGAGGTCGCCATTGGCGACGAGGGCCGCAACGAGGGAATGGTCTTCGGTGAGCTGGGTTAGACTGCCGCTGCGCATGCGATAGACGCGGCAGTCGCCAATGTGGCCCGTGTGGAGGCGGCCGTCCTGGATGAGGATGAGGGCGATCGTGGTGCCCATGCCGCGGCGCCGGGCATCGGCGGCTGCAGCGCAGCGGACCGCGCGGTCTGCGCCGAGAAGGGTGTGGGTCAGCCATGGGGCGGGGCGGTTGGGCGCGGCGGAAAAGCGCTTGAGGCAGGTGTCGACGGCGATCTGGCTTGCGACTTCACCGGCGGCGTGACCGCCCATGCCGTCAGCGACGATGGCGAGGACACGGTCTGAGCGTCCACTGGGCTTTGCGGCATCAATGCGGAAGGCAACGCGGTCTTCATTGTGGGGCCGGACGGTGCCGACATCGGAGACCATGGCGCCCTGGACATTCAGGGACGGGCGGTGGCGTTTCAGTCGGCCGAACATCGGTGTCTCCCATGGGTTAGGCGGCGACAGGGCCGCGGGGGTGGTGGGGTGCCATTTGGCGTTGAAGACAGAATAGCGACGGGGCGCAGGGGCGATGTGAGCTGGCTCTCAGGCTGCAGAGAAATGTGCGGGGTGCGGATCGTTTGGGGCATGTTTGCCAAAGGGAAGCGCCGCCCTCTCTCGGAAGGGCGGCGCTGGTCTTCGGTCTGGTGTGTGGGGGATCAGTCCACGATACGGCGCGGGCCGAGCAAGGAGACCCCGAAGGTGATCGGCACAGCGAAGGAGGTGCTGGCGCCTGTGGCGGTTTCCCGGCCGTAGGTGTAGATGCCGATCACTTCGCCCTGGTCGTTGAAGACAGGTCCGCCGCTATTGCCCGATCCGGTGCCTGGGACAGCGATCTCATAGATGTAACCCAGGACATTCTCGGTGTAGTGGACGGTGCCTGGTTCGGCCTCAAATTCCCGGCGTCCCTTGGCAATGTTGGAGACGTTGCCGACGGTGATGGTTGGGTCTGCGATCTGCTCATAGGAGTAGCGCCGGCCGACTTCGGTGGTCTCCATCAGGGCCGAGTAGCGCTCGGAAACATCCGGGTAGCCCATGACATAGGCGCGGGAGCCGCGTGCGGGTTCGGCCTTGGGGTCTGCCAGCGTGACAGCCTTCAGACGGGTTGGCACGTCGACCTTGAGCATCGCGACATCTGCGGCCGCTGACACCCGGACCAGTTCGGCCTCGAATGAAATGGCCGTGCCCGGGAACTGGACCTTGAGCTGGTCCGCTTGGCCTTCGAAATCCCTCCAGCCGAGGTTGCGGGGGACATCGCCGGACGTGTCGAACAGGTAACCGCCATCGCTGGGGCGCCATTCCATTATGCTCGGCGCCATGGACAGGAGCGCATCCATGCTTTCGACCTGCATCTCGCCCTTGTCATCGATGATGATACCAGCAGTGTAGCCTGCGAGGTCGGAGCTGTAGGGAATGTTCCAGGACGCGGCGACATGCTTGTTGGTCAGGATGAAGCCGTTCTCGGAGACCACGAAACCGCTGCCCTGGAGTTGGCCCTCTGCGATAGCCGGGTTGAAGCCCGACTCGCTGGAGAGGGTGAGGACCCGGACCAGTTCGCCGCCCTCGATCTTGAAGACCGGCAGATTGTGGACGAAGCCCTCGTTCTCGTACTTGAGGGTCTGCTGGTAGACCGTTGCGTTCGAGATGGGGTCGGTGAGGCGCCATCCGGCGTGGATCATGACGTTGGTGTCGCGAAATTGCTGTTCGATCTGCTCGGCGGAGAGACCGACGCGGTCACTGACCGAGCGGATCTCACGGCCGGCTTCGGCGATGACCTGGTTGGCATTCTCGATGGCGCCGCGGGTTTCTGCGGCCTGGCTTTGGCCGGAGACCAGTAGGCCGCCGCCGACCATCAGGATTGCCATGGCTGCCGTGCCAAGGCCGAGGGCGAGCTTGCGGGAGCTGGACTTGCGCTCGACTGACAGCATGCGCTGGACGGTTTCAGCGCCGACGCCGGACTTTGGCGCGGCTGCGTCGGCGCCGGCCACGTCCATGATTTCGGTTTTCATGCCGAGATCGAGGATTTGTGTAGCCGGTGCTGCCAGATGCGCGGCGAGGTGGGCTGGGCAGGGGTCGAGATCGAAGGTGAACACCGGGCCGCCTTTGCCGAGCTGGATTTCGCTGGATGGGGAGAGTTCGGTCGCGCCTGAAATCTGCTCGCCGTTGACGAACGTGCCGTTCCGGCTGCCGAGGTCGTTGATCTCGATGGTGAGGGGATCTGCGGTTGTCACGGTAATGGCCGCGTGGCGGCGGCTGACGGCGGTATCCTGGGTGGGGTCGAGGGCGATCTCGCAGGCGGGGTCGCGTCCGATATGGAGCGTGGCCGCATCGACGGGGAATTGCTCGACCTGGTTGGCCTTGGCGCCTGCGGTGTGGCGGATGATGATGTTGGTCATTGTCTTGGTTCCTGTTTGGGTTTCGCCTCGACAGCCGTGGCGACCCGTGCAGAGCTACAGGGGATGGGTTATGGCGGCTGTGAGCTCGCTCACACGCGTTCTGAAAGGATAGATAAATGACCGAAGACGCTGACCTGATTGATCTTTTAGGTGCGTCGGACATGTTTGAAGCGCTGTCGCCCGAGGCCCTGGCATTGATTGCATCGAACGGGCGCAAACGGGCGATGAAGCGCGGTGAGGTGCTCTTCAGTGTCGGTGATCCCGGGGACGCGCTTTTTGCCGTCTGCTCGGGGCGGGTGCTGCTGAGCCGGTTTACGAGCGAGGGCAAGGAGATTGCGCTCGCGGCGATGGAACGGGGGGGCGTCTTTGGAGAGCTGTCCCTGATCGATGGCGAGCCCCGGTCTGCGGATGCGGCTGTGGTCGAAGCCGGGGAGCTGTTTGTGCTCAGCCGGGCGGCGTTCCGCCAGGCGCTTGAGACGGACGTTTCGATTTCGATGGCGATGCTCGAGGTGCTGAGCCGGCGGCTGCGGGTGACCAACCGGTTGGTGGAGAGTGTTTCCTTCCTCGAGCTGGGACCGAGGCTCGCGCGCTTGCTGCTGGCGATTGCGGCGAGCGGAACCACGACCGAGGATGGGGAGATCGTCCTGCCCGCGCGCTATACCCAATCGGAGCTGGCCAAGCGGATCGCAGCCAGCCGGGAGAGCGTGTCGAAACAGATTGCCCAATGGTCGAGGGACGGCGTGATCGGGCAGCGGGACGGGAAGATCGTTCTGATCGATGTGGACCGCATCAATGAGTGGGCCGACGACATGGAGCTGGAGCTCTGAGGATAACGGGCGTCACCAGCGGCGCGAGAGCCCGATCGTGAGTTCGTAATCGGTGGCTGGAAGACCGGTTGCAGCCGGGCTGTCGTCGGAGAGGGTTGCCAGCCCCTGGACCTGGAAACGCCAGCGGCGGTCGCGGGTCTCTTTCGCGAAACCGAGCGCGAACTGAAGCGCGTCGTCGAGATCAATGCTATTGGCTGCGTCGCCGAACCGCTCGCCGATAAAGGTGGCACGGCCATTGATGCTGAAGAAGCGGGGGTCGACCCAAGTGGCGCCGATGCTGGCGCGGTGCTCTGGAATGACGGGGAGCTGGGCGCCTGCGAAGGGACCGCTGTCGATTTCGCCGTCGGCATAGGTATAGACCGCGGAAACGCCGAGCCTGTCGCTGAGGGTCAGGTCTGTGCCAGCCGAGAGGCGCGCGAGGGACGCATCCTCTGCGAAGAAGGCGGCCTGGCCGATGCGCTCGCCCGGAAGGGCTGCGCTCGCGTCTTCCATGTCCTGGTATTCGGCGGTGGCGTGGAGGAAGAGGTCGGGCCTGGCCTCATGTTCGAGGCGGAGGATGGCGCTGTCGATCCGGCTGGCAACAACGCCATCGGACTGGTTGGGGAGCAGGCCGAGCGTGCCAAGCGGGGCAATGGTGTCGACGCCGATGATGGTGCCGGTCCTTTGCGCGGCGAGGCGGATCTGGGTCTGGCGTCCTTGCCAGGCGAGGCCGAGACGGGGATCGAGCCGGCGGATATTATCGCTGATCTCAACGGACTGACCGAGGAAGTCGGTCTCGAACCGGGTTTGGAGCAGGGTCGGGAAGAGGCTTGCTTCCGCGCGCCAGCCTGCGCGGAGGGGCCAATTGGCATGGATATGGGCTTGCAGACTGTCCGTACTGCTGGTGCTTGGGGTTCGGATGGCAACGGGTTCGAAAAGATCGAATGTGGTGATGGCGCCGGGGTCGGCGAAGTCGCCAATCGCGCCTGCGCCAATGAGGGCCGGAATGATCTCACGGGCCGTGCGATCGGCTTCGATCCGTCCGAATTCGGCGCCGAAGGAGTATTCTGCGCCATTGCGGCTGAAGATGCGGCGGGCCTGGACCGAGAGGACAGTGGAATCCGTCTCTACCCGGCTCACCGGGTCACGATCGTCCCTCAGGGGCAGCACGCCGTCGCCGATGGGACGTGTGACCTCAAAGTCTGCAGGCGGCTCGACGAACAGGATGGCTTCAGTGGGGGAACTGACGGGGGAATCAAAGAGACTGCGCGCGACGAGATCCTGGGTCGCGGGCAAACCCAGAGAGGAGATGAGTGAAAACTCGATGGGGTCGAGGCTCGACCCGAAGGCGCTGGGATTACGGAAGCGCTGGTCGCTTTCAGCGTAGGCCGCATTCAACAGCCAGCGATCGGTCCAGCTTTCGCTGAATGTGTAGCCGAGGCCGATAGCGGTGTTCACGCTGCGCTCATCGTCGTCGCGGTCGGGAGCGCCGAAGCTGCCTGGCAGTTCATTGTCCCGAAAATCAACGGTGAGGCGGCTAACAAGGCCGTGACGGCCGTTCCACGTTGTCCCCCCGCGTAGGGAGAGAAGGCCGGAGCGGGCGCGACTGTTGTCCTGGATGCCCTCTGTTTCGCCATACCGAACGAAGCCAGAGAGCGCGATCGGTTGGCGCGGTGTGCGGATGAGGGTCTGGCTGTCGCTTGTCGCCGTGAAGCCTGACGCGCCATCGCTGCCTACGGTGGCGGAGAGATCGGCAGTCTGCTGGACGAGGGGTTGGCGGAAGAACTGGACGAAGCGATTCGGGAAGGTCACTGCCAAGGGGTCGAGCAGGAGGCCGGTACTCGTGCTCGACTGGCTGGCGAGGCCGTCGGGAAAGATGCTGGCAAAAGCGAACGCGCTATTGGGGTCGGCCTGCGAACGGGCAAGGCTTGAGTAGTATTCCGCCTGGGCGCCGAGACCGAGATTCAAGAATGCTGCGCCGATATCGATGCGGCCTGACTGGCTGGCTGGGAGTTGAACCAAACCGGCCGCGGCGTTTCGCTGTTTGGCATCCCAAGCGGCCTGGGCATAGCGCAGGGCGGCGCCGGCCTGGAATTGGTCCTGGGCCATCGCGGAGGCGATGCGGGCCGCGACGGGCTCATTTGGGTCGAGGCGGACGGCGTTTTCGATGATATCCAGCGCGACACCGCGCTGACCGGCTTGCCAGTGGGCGATGGCGTCGAGTTGGGCAATACCGGGCCGGTCGGGACTCGCCGCGATGACGGTGCCGGTCGCTTTTGTCGCCCGGTCCGGGGCGCTCGCCATGATGTGGCCGATGGCGGCGGCGGACTGGATCTCCGGATGTAGCGCCAGCGGTGTTCCCTCGAGCGGTGCGAGTACTTGGTCCGCAAGATCGAGACGCTCCATGGAGAGGTAGGTGAACGCCTTGGCGGCAAGCGCGAAAGGCTCGCTCGGATCAATGGCGAGGGCGCGTTCGAGGGTGGTGAGCGCCGATTTCTGGTTGCCGGTTGCAGATTGGAGTTGGGCAATCGTCACAATGGCAGGCACGAACTCGGGATTGAGCCGCGCGGCGGTTTCGAAGGAAGACTGGACCGCATCGGGCGTGCTGGCCCCTGCGGTGGCGAGGTATATACCGCGCCAATGCCAGCTTTCGAACGCGTCTGGTGCGGCTTCGATAAGGCGTGCCGTCGCGCTGGCGAGGCGGTTATCATCGCCGCTGAGGACGGCGACTTGCGCGGCGAGAAGGTCTAAGCGCCAATCTGCCTCCGGGCGTTCACCGGCGCGCTCTGCGAAGGCCGTTGCCTCGTCGTATCGGCCGCCGTAGGCCTCGAGATAGGCGCGGAACGCGAGGGCGGTGATATCCTCTCCATATCGGCGCTCGTAGGTGTCCAGGTGTTCAACGGCCTTGGCGAAACGGGCGGTGTCGACGGCCGCACCGATGCGGGCAGCATCTGCGAGCTGCTGGAGCGAGCCATCTTCGCCAAGCGCTTCCAGCGCTGTCGCGGCGTCTGCGGGCGCGCGCTGCATCAACAGGATGAGTGCCCTGGCGAGGCGGACATCGGTGGTGTCTCTCGTATCGAGTGCATCGAGGGCGGCTTGGGCAGCTACGGGTTGCCTGTTGGCAAGGGCCTGCCAGACCAATGCATCTGCTGCGCGGCGCTTGTCATCGGCTGCAGCCTCGAGCGGGATAAAGGATATCCAATCTGAACGGGGCACCAGCGCCCAGCGCGGCCGGTCATCGGGGGTGACCTCCAATTCGAATTCCGGCGCGAGACCCGGACGGGCAATCGCCGATTGACCTGCGCGAACGGACAACTCGCCGAGGTCATTAAAGAAGCGGACGTCTCCATCGAGGACGACAAGGCGGGAGGTTCCATCTTCCAGGACTTCCATAAACCAGTCGGTACCCCGGATGGCGGCGGTTGCATTGGGTGTTTCGACAATGACCGGTCGGTCGGGACGGCTGGCACGGGACCAGAGCCGCCCTATCGAGAGACCGAACCGTTTGGGTCCCGTCCCTGCACCTGGGTCGGCAACTGTCATCCGCGTATTGGCGTGGAGGCGGACATATGTCCTGTCCTCGAAACGCAGGCCGAGGCCGCCATAGGTGCCGGTGCGCAAGAGGTCGCCTGAGGTGAGATCCTGCTCGAGGACAAGCGTCCTCCAGTCAGGCCCCTCGGCGGGGGTAAAGTCTTCGTCGCCCTTGGTTTCGACCACATTGGCAACGATGGTACGCTCGCGGCTGTCCAGTAGCTGGGCGTTGGCGGCCGATAGGGCCGACGCAGCGACGCCCATCAAGGCCAGGAGGCGGAACGCGGTGGTTCGTAGCGACATATTCAGGTTCCCCGCATAAGAAGGCGAAGCAAGACAAGGTGGAAGTCAAGTGTGGGCACGATCCGAGAGACTCTTTCTGAAACACTGACTGCGCGCATCGCCATGGCTTGGACTGTGCTTTGCTGGCTGGCTGTGAGCGGGCTCACATTGACGGGCACATTCCGTGCCATGGATCGCGGCGTGCATGATCTGGCAGCGTCGATGACCCCGCCCCTGGCAGAGCGGGACGACATCGTTGTGGTGGCGATTGATGCCCAGAGCTTCCAGTCGTTTGGAGAGCGGTGGCCCTGGCCGCGGGACCGGCATGCCGCATTGCTGGACGCGGCCCGAGAGAGCGGGGCCAGGGCCGTTGTCTTCGATATCGTCTTTGACGCTGAGACCGACCTGGACGGCGCCCTGGCCCAGGCGATGGAGCGGTTTGGCCCCGTGGTGCTGGCGTCAGAGACGTCTGTGCAGCGAACGGCCGTTGGGGTTGTCGAGACCCGCTCCTTGCCAACTGAACGGCTTGCGCGGTCTGCAGCGGCGGTCGGTGATGCGGGCCTGCCCCTCGATGGTGATGGGCGTTTGAGACGTATGCCGGGGCAGGGGGACGCGCTGGCCTATGCTGCGGCTGGTGCCCTCGGGGAGACCGGAGCGTTGGCGGATGGGCGCGAGGCTTTTGTTGCGTTTTCGGGGGAGGCATTCCCGCGTGTCATCTCGTACTACCAAGCATTGGCGCCGGAGGCGTACCTGCCGCCCGAGACGCTGAAGGATAAGGTGCTGCTTATTGGGCTGGCGCTTGACGCCAACCCGACCGGGCGGGCGACGGGCGACAGTATCTTGATGCCCTCCCATGTTGCAGGCGCGGGGCCGGTTCCAGGCATCGTGGCCCAAGCCCATGTGCTCGCGTCTGCCTTGGCGCCGACGAAACAGGTGCGGGCGCCGCGTTGGGCCGAAGTCGGGCTGACGCTACTGGCGGCGCTTGGAACGGTCGCGCTTATACCAGCGGCTCTTCGGTCCATGCCGTGGATGGTTATGCTCGGCTTGTTAGGAGGGTGTGCACTTGTGGGTGTTGTGCTGGTTGCCGGGGGCCGTGGGGCAGTGATCCTGGCGGGGCCGGCGCTGGCTGGGTGGACGCTCGCTGTGCTTGGCCAGGCCGGCATCGTTGGAGGGACGGCGATGGCTGCTCGGCGGCGGTTGGCGGCGGGGTTCTCCCGGTATGTGTCGCCAGCGTTGCTGAAGCAGATCCTGGCGCAGCCTGAGCCTCCGGAATTGGGCGGGGAGCTCCGGACTGTGACGGTGGTCGTGACCGATCTTGCTGGTTTCACGGAAACCATGGAGCGGCTCGATCCGATATCGGGTGGCGAACTGCTCCGGGACTATCTTGATACGCTCAGTGCCGTTGTGTTGGCTCATGGGGGAATGATCGACCAGTTCATCGGCGATAGCATTGTCGCGCTTTTCAACGCGCCCATCGACCAGGAGAACCATGCGGAGCGGGCGCTCTCGTGTGTCGTGGCCATGGCGGCCGCGGCGGAAACGTTCCGAGCCGGCCGGGATGGGATCGGGCGCACACGCATCGGCGCCGCTCTCGGGCAAGCGGCCGTCGGAAATTTCGGGGCGCGGCAACGGTTTCACTACACGGCGATGGGCGACGTCGTGAACACGGCTGCACGGCTTGAGGCGGCCAACAAGCAGACCGGAACCTCGGTCCTGGTGACCGAAGATCTTCACCGTGCCGCCGGTTCGCCGAGCGCGTTCGGGGGTGCTTTCGAGGTTCACGTGCCGGGCAAGAGAGAACTGGTCCGCGTGGTTTCCTTGGCATAAAGTCAGGCGGTGTGAGCGGGCTCACATCGGCGGACGGCCGCTCCTGCCAAAACGGGGACATCGGCAGCGACAAGCGCCGCCGCAAACCCGAAAGGAAAAGACCATGAAACGCTTCAACACCAACGCCATCGTCAAGTTCGCCATCGCAGCCGTCGCTTTCGCTGCTGCCGGGGCCGGTGCGGCTTCGGCCCAAGACTATAATGACTGGTCCTCCATCAGCCCTTGGGGCCTCGAGATGCAAGACCAGTACGGCGACATCCACTATGTCGATCCCTACGCCTATGACTCCCAGGTCGATATCTACGGCAATGTCTATTCCGACTATAACGGCGAGATGGACCCTTCCATCGGCATGTATGACCTGACCCCAGCCTGGCAGGACAACAGCTACGACACCGGCAGCGAGTACTCCTGGAGTGAGTATGACAGCTCGGCGTATTCGACCGGCTCCAGCAGCAGCACATCGGACTCGTCCTGGATTTGGGAGTAAGCGCGCAATACCCGAGCAAGCGCGGGCACGACGGATGCCTCTGCCGCTCAACAGTAAACATGAAGGAGAAACGGCGATGTCGTCCTTTGGGCGGCATCGCTTTTTTATGTGGGTCAGCTTTCGTCGAGCGGATCGAGCTTCAATAGGATGGCGCCTTCCGCGATCTGGCCATCGATCGTTGCTGCAACCTCCGTCACGGTGCCATCGAATGGGGCCTCCAGGGCGTGTTCCATCTTCATCGCTTCAACGGTGACGAGCTTCTGCCCTTCCTGGACGGTTTCACCGTCTTTCACGAAGACTGCGACGATGCGGCCCGGCATGGGCGAGGTTATGGTTCCGCTTCCTGCTGGATCGTTGCCCGTGCGTGTGTGGACGGGCTGCCGGACATCATAGGCCCAGCCCTGCTCAACCAGGAGCACGCCTTTTTCGTTGGGAAAAACCTGCGCCGAATGTGTTGGCGTGTTCTCCAGCGTCACCGAGTGGATTTCACCGTCGATGGACACATCGGATTGGAGGTGCGGATCAGCAGAGAGGCGGAAGCCTGGCAGGCTGCGCCAGACGGCCGCTGCGGCGTTTAAATCGCCAGTGCCTAGAATGTCGTGGAGACGTCGTGTAGCGGCCCCGAGGGCGGCGGCTGAGGCGGTTGGTCGCTTGGTGAGCCGGTCAAGATGGTCGCCGATGAAGCCGGTGGTGATGGCGGCGTCGATGAAGGCCTGCTCCCTGAGCAGTTTCGCGAGAAAGCCCGCATTGTTCGCCACCGGGTGGGTTGCGACCTGACCGCAGGCATCGGCGAGTTGGATGCGGGCAGCGTCCCGGGTCGCGCCGTGCGTGATAAGCTTGGCAATCATGGGGTCGTAGAAAGGGGAAACGGACCCGCCGGCCTCGACGCCTGCGTCGACCCGGATTTTGTCTTCTGGAACCGAAAAGGTCTCAAGCGTTCCAGTGGAGGGCAGGAACCCTGTCGCCGGGTTTTCCGCATAGAGCCGGGCTTCCATGGCCCAACCATTGATGGAGATATCCGATTGCGCCCTGGGGATGGCCTCACCCGAGGCGATGCGGAACTGCCATTCAACGAGGTCCACACCTGTGATCATTTCCGTGACGGGGTGCTCCACCTGGAGGCGCGTGTTCATCTCCATGAAATAGATCTTGTCGGGATCGAGCGGGCCGGATCCGTCGGCGATAAATTCCACGGTGCCGGCGCCGACATAGTCGACAGCCTGGGCCGCCCGGACCGCCGCGCCGCAGACCACGTCGCGTGTGACCGGGTCCATGCCAGGGGCGGGGGCTTCTTCGATGACTTTCTGGTGACGCCGCTGGAGTGTGCAATCGCGCTCAAAAAGGTGAACGATTGTGCCGTGCTGATCGCCGAAGATCTGCACTTCGATGTGGCGGGGGTTTTTGATCCATTTTTCCAGGAGCACGCGGTCATCGCCGAAGGCGGCCCGCGCTTCTCGCTTGCAACTGCTGAGCGCGTCCTTGAAATCGCCCGCATCATCGACCTTGCGCATACCCTTGCCGCCGCCCCCGGCAACGGCCTTGATCAGGACCGGATAGCCGATGGCCTGCGCTTCCGACTTGAGCGCCTTCAGCGATTGGTCCTCGCCCAGATAGCCTGGTGTTGTTGGCACGTCGGCCTTGGACATAAGAGCCTTTGCGGCGTCCTTGAGACCCATGTCGCGGATGGCGCTCGGCGGCGGGCCGATCCAGATCAGCCCGCTATCGGTAACCCGTTCGGCAAAATCGGCATTTTCCGAGAGGAAGCCGTAGCCGGGATGGATAGCGTCTGCGCCGGTTGTCTTCGCCGCTTCGATGATCTTATCGGCGCAGAGATAGCTCTCAGCTGCGGGGGAGGGGCCGATATGAACCGTGTCGTCCGCCAGCCGGACATGCGGGGCGGACGCGTCAGAATCGGAGAACACTGCAATCGTCCGGATGCCCAGCGACCGAGCAGTTCGGATGATGCGGCAGGCGATTTCGCCGCGATTGGCGATCAGGACAGATCGAAGCATGGCGGGGTCTACATCCGAAAAATGCCGAACTGAGCGCGTTCAGGGATTGGCGCGTTCAGCGTGGCTGCTAGCGACAAGCCAACGATATCGCGCGTTTGGGCGGGATCTATGATGCCATCATCCCAAAGCCTCGCGGTGGCGTACCAGGGGTTGCCCTCGGTCTCGTACTTCTCGCGGATCGGTACCTTGAAGGCGTCGGCTTGCTCGGCTGTCCATGTGCCTGAGTTCCGGTGGACAGTCGCGAGCACAGAGGCGGCCTGTTCCCCGCCCATGACTGAAATCCGGCTGTTGGGCCACGTGAAGAGAAAACGCGGCTGGTATGCCCGCCCGCACATGCCGTAATTGCCCGCACCGAACGAGCCGCCCACGAGAATAGTGATCTTCGGGACCTGGGCCGTTGCAACCGCCGTTACCAGTTTTGCGCCATTCTTGGCGATGCCCTCCTGCTCGTACTTGCCGCCGACCATGAAGCCCGAGACGTTTTGCAGGAACAGAAGTGGGATGCGCCGTTGGCAGGCCAACTCGATGAAGTGTGCGCCCTTGAGCGCACTTTCGGAAAACAGAACACCATTGTTCGCGATGATCGCGACGGGCATGCCCCAGATATGCGCAAAACCGCAAACCAGTGTCTGGCCATACTCAGCCTTGAAAGGCTGGAATGCCGATCCATCGACGAGCCTGGCTATCACCTCGCGAATATCAAAAGGGGTGCGAAGATCGGGTGGTAGAATTCCGTAGAGGTCGCTCGATGGATAGAGCGGCGCGCGCACGGGTGCGAGGTTGATGTCCGGTTGTTTTCCCTGTGGCAGCGTTGCGATGATGTCCCGGACGATGGCAAGCGCGTGATCGTCGTTTTCTGCGAGGTGGTCAACAACGCCGGAAAGTCGCGCATGGACCTCGCCGCCGCCGAGATCCTCGGCAGTGATTTCTTCTCCGGTCGCCGCTTTCACCAGGGGTGGGCCCGCAAGGAAGATTGTGCCCTGGTTCCGGACGATCACACTCTCGTCGCACATGGCGGGAACGTAAGCGCCGCCTGCGGTACAGCTGCCCATGACACAGGCGATCTGCGGGATCGATTTCGATGACAGGTTGGCCTGGTTGTAGAAGATCCGCCCGAAATGGTCCCTGTCTGGAAACACCTCATCCTGGTGGGGTAGGTTGGCGCCACCGGAATCCACTAGGTAGATGCAGGGCAGATGATTTTCGAGGGCGATTTCCTGGGCGCGAAGGTGCTTTTTCACTGATAGCGGATAGTATGTGCCGCCCTTCACCGTCGCATCATTCGCCACCACCATGACCTGGCGGCCATGGACGCTGCCAATACCGGCAATGATACCGGCGCCGGGGATGACGTCATCATAGCAGTCGTGGGCCGCAAGCTGAGCAATTTCGAGGAAGGGTGAGCCCGGGTCGAGGAGGCGGTGGACGCGGTCTCTTGGCAAGCGTTTGCCGCGGGAAAGGTGCCTGTCCCTGGCCTTGTCACTCCCACCCTTAGCCGCAGCCGACACGTCGCTCCGTAGTCGATCGCGGAGCGCGATATTGATTTTTGAGTTGGCCGTGAAGTTGGTCGACGCTCGATCGATCTGCGTTTCAAGGATGGGCAAGCTCATCCCTTCATCAACTCCCGGCCGATGAGGTAGCGCCGAATTTCATTCGTGCCCGCGCCGATATCGTAGAGCTTTGCGTCGCGCAGGAAGCGCTCGACGGGCCACTCCTTCGTGTATCCTGCGCCGCCGAGCGCCTGGATTGCCTCCAGCGCAGTGGCGACGGCGTTCTCCGAGGCGAGGAGGATCGCACCGGCGGCATCGAAACGGGTGGTCCGGCCCGCGTCGCAGGACTGTGCGACGGCGTAGACGTAGGCGCGGGCCGAATTCAGGGCCACGTACATATCGGCGAGCTTGCCTTGCATGAGTTGGAAGTCGCCAATCGGCTTGCCGAACTGCTTGCGTTCGCGGAGGTAGGGTAGGACGGTGTCGAGACAGGCCTGCATAATCCCAAGGGGGCCGCCTGCCAGGACGGCACGCTCGTAGTCCAAGCCGCTCATGAGGATCGCCGCACCGTCACCAATCTGCCCCATGACATTTTCGGTCGGCACGAAGCAGTCTTCGAAAACAAGCTCGCCCGTGTAGGAGCCGCGCATTCCCATCTTGTCGAGTTTCCTCGAGCAGGAGAAGCCTTCGAAGCCCTTTTCCACCAGAAAGGCGGAAATGTTCTTCGAGCCTTTGTCTGTGTGGGTCTTCGCATAAATAACAAGTGTGTCGGCGATGGGGCCGTTTGTGATCCAGAACTTGGTCCCGTCCAGGACGTAGCCGCCGCTGGTTGCTTTCGCACGGAGGCCCATGCTCATCACGTCAGAGCCGGCATTGGCATCTGACATGGCCAGGGCGCCAACGTGTTCGCCGGAAATCAGCTTCGGAAGGTAGCGCGCCTTCTGATCGTCAGTTCCCCATCGACGGATCTGGTTAACGCACAGATTTGAGTGCGCGCCGTAAGACAGTCCCAGTGAAGCGGAGACACGGGAGATTTCTTCCATGATCACCACATGCTCGAGGTAGCCGAGCCCCAAGCCGCCATACTCTTCCTCTACGGTGACACCGAGCAGGCCAAGCGCGCCCATCTCCTCCCAAATGCCGCGCGGGCATTCATCTTCGGCATCGAGGGCCGCAGCGATTGGCGCTATGCGACCGGATGCAAAGCGAGCTGTTGTATCACGGATCATGTCCGCGGTTTCGCCCAGGTCGAAGTCAAACGTGTTCATGGTGGAGCCCTCCTGGGACAGGTTTGCCTTCTGTTGGGCGTTTCAAAGCACAGAATTCGAAACCGGGCCTCAATTCAACTGCCAATCGCGGGAAAACCCGGTCGACAGGTCGCAAACTCCCGGGCCGTTTCGCACGGACGAGAGGGCATGCAAGTCGGAGACCCTTCACCAGCGACGCCTGCGTGCGTGACCGAGGTCGGGGTCATGCTCCATTGCATCGCTGCAGATTTTGAGGCAGACAACCGCATCGCTTGGACCATAGGGGTATAGCTCAGTTGGTAGAGCATCGGTCTCCAAAACCGAGGGTCGCGGGTTCGAGTCCTGCTGCCCCTGCCACCGGATTTAACGGTGGCGCCTAGCGCGATTTTTCACTTTACACCGTTGCCCGATCCCGGGCCCGATACCCGGACTCTAGTTGACAGGCGCCCGGTAACTGAAACGATGCCTTTAAAAGGAAGACATCGGAGGATCAGATGGCCCAGGCGTCAGCGCCCATGACGAAAACCGAATTACTGTCGGCCCTTGAGCATGCTCACCATCCAACATTGGCGGCAGTTCTCGTGCACCTCACCGGCGAAACGACATTTCTGACCGAGCGGTATCTGGCGTCCTATGAACCGATCCTGGGTGACCCGAACGGAGGGTTGTCGGAGGAGGCCAAGGCGGAGCTGAGAAACGCTGTCGCCGATGCGATGGTCCGCTATTGGGAAACGGGGGACCTACCGCCGCGCCCCGACGAAGCGACCCTTAAGCGGATTATGGATCATATCGCGACCGAGAATATTCCCGATGAATACGACGCGTTCGTGACCCATGAATTGGCCCTTGATGGGCCGGAGCACTTAATGCCCGGGACCGGCATCGATCTAGCGCCTGAGGCGGCAGCTGGGTTCAAGACCGTGATAGTTGGCGCAGGCATGTCGGGTTTGCTCATGGGGATTGTACTTAAGCGGGCCGGGGTGCCGTTCGAGATCATCGAGAAAAACCCGGATGTCGGCGGAACTTGGTTTCTCAATACATATCCAGGGTGCAGGGTCGACAATCCGAACGCGCTTTATTCCTATTCTTTTGAAGCGCAACATAAGTGGCCAAACCATTTTTCGCCCCAGCCGGTCTTGCTCGAGTACTTTCGCAACATCGCCCAAAAGTACGGCCTGCGACCGCATATCCGGTTCAGCACGGAAGTTCTGGGTGCGTCGTATCAGGAAGATACCCAGTCGTGGTCGGTTCGAGTGAAGGATGCTGACGGTGCTGAAACGACAATCGATGCAAGAGCTTTCGTCAGCGCGGTCGGGCAGCTCAATACGCCGAAATATCCGGATATCGAAGGTCTAAACCGTTTCGAGGGCTCAGCATTCCATTCCGCACGCTGGGACCATTCTGTAGACCTAAAAGGCAAGCGCATCGGAGTGATCGGGACCGGGTGCAGTGCCCTGCAATTCATTCCAGAGGTCGCAAAAGAGGCCAGTTC
The DNA here is from genome assembly GCA_038745855.1 of Pseudomonadota bacterium. Taxonomy (GTDB): domain Bacteria; phylum Pseudomonadota; class Alphaproteobacteria; order Caulobacterales; family Hyphomonadaceae; genus UBA5336. The sequence goes on from JBCDLC010000017.1 coordinate 20,327, forward strand.
GGTCACCGTTTTTCAGCGGACGCCAGGATGGTTGGCGCCGACACCTGAATATCATGACGCAATTACGCCCGAGCAGCATGCACTTCTTGATCACGTGCCGTTCTACCAGGTGTGGTTTCGCTTCTTTCTGTTCCTGTCCATGGCCGATGGGCCGCTGCAATACCTGGTCAAGGATCCGTCCTATGATCGCCAGGACTATGCGCCGAACGCGGAAGCGGCCGAGTTGCGCGCGCAGATCGAGCAGTATTACGCTGAGCAGGCGGGCGCGCGAACAGACCTTGCCGACGCCGTCACGCCGAAATTCCATGTGTCTGGAAAGCGGTCTATCCGGGACAATGGGATATGGTTGGAAACGCTGAAGAAAGACCATGTATCCCTCGTCACAAAAGGGGTGTCTGAGATCACGCCTAAGGGCGTTCGTTTAGAGGACGGCGAAGAACACGCATTCGACGTCCTCATTTATGGTACAGGGTTCAAGGCGAGCGACTTCCTCATCCCCATGCAGGTGACGGGGCGCGGGGGGGCGAACCTCCACGATATCTGGGACGGTGAAGCGAGGGCCTATCTCGGTGTGAGTGTGCCCGACTTCCCCAATTTTTTCATGATGTATGGGCCCAACACCAATATCGTCGTGAATGGCTCGATCATCTTCCTCTCGGAATGCGAAGCGCATTACATTCTAGGGCTGATGAAGATGGTGGCAGACCGGGGCGGCGGCGCAATCGCGCCGAAGAAAGACGTGTTCGACACCTACAACCGCGAAGTGGATGCGGCCAATCGGGAGATGCCGTGGGGCTACGCGGACGCGAATACTTGGTATCGGTCTGCCTCGGGACGTGTCTCGCAGAATTGGCCATTCCGCCTTATTGATTTCTGGACGCGAACGCGCAGTCCGGAACCGGGTGATTACATCTTCGAAGCAAACGACACACGCGGAAAAACAGCATTGGTATCAAGCGGTTGATAGTCATTTGCAACCACACGACCAGCTGAAGGTGTGTTGCGGCGGCTTCTCGGGGCTGCGACGCACCGACACAGGCACGTAGAAGCAAGTAAAATAACAAGAAAACGGCAGAACACTGCTGGCGAATGACATTGTGGTCTCGGGAAAACCGGCATACTTCTGAGATGTGTTTGGAGTTAAGACGCGTGACAGAGCTTGAGCGTTTTGCACTGGATTACTTGCCCGTGGTGATTTTTCTCGCCCTGGCATTGATCCTGTCGCTGCTTTTCATCGTTGGATCGCTTGTATTGGCGCCGGCGAACCCTGACCCTGAAAAGAACTCTGCCTATGAATGCGGGTTCAACGCGTTCGATGATGCGCGAACGAAGTTTGATGTCCGGTTCTATCTCGTGGCCATCCTGTTCATCATATTTGACCTGGAAGTCGCATTCCTCTTCCCATGGGCCGTCAGTCTCGGAACGATCGGCGTTTTCGGCTTCTGGTCCATGGTGGTGTTCCTTAGCGTGCTAACCGTCGGCTTCGTCTATGAATGGCGCCGTGGGGCGCTGGAGTGGGAGTAGCGTTATGGCGGACTCGATTGTTTTGCCCGCAGGCGCCGCTGGCCGTGCCGGTTTGGACGGCGGGCACACGCCCAGGTTGGATGACCCTTTCTACGCTGGACTTAATGATGAGCTGGCGGACAAGGGGTATCTCACGGCGCGTGCCGACGATCTGATCGCATGGGCCAGGACCGGCTCATTGATGTGGATGACGTTTGGCTTGGCGTGTTGCGCTGTTGAAATGATGCATGCAGGCAACCCGCGCTACGATTTGGAGCGTTTTGGCATGGCGCCGCGCGGTTCGCCCCGGCAATCTGACGTAATGATCGTTGCGGGCACGCTCACCAATAAAATGGCGCCTGCGCTGCGCAAGGTCTACGATCAAATGCCAGAGCCCCGCTACGTAATCTCCATGGGCTCGTGCGCGAATGGTGGTGGCTACTATCATTACAGCTATGCGGTTGTGCGCGGTTGCGACCGGATCGTTCCCGTAGATATTTACATTCCAGGGTGTCCACCCACGGCAGAGGCCCTGGTGTATGGGCTGTTGCAGCTCCAGAAAAAGATCCGCCGTGAAGGATCAATCGAGCGATAGGGGCGTCAGTTATGGATGTGACGCAAGACACCCTTGATGGCCTCGGCGAGCTGGTCACTGTGATCGGAGGCGACGCCGTCGACACCGTGAAGTCAAGCCACGGCGAACTCACCGTTTTTGCTGCTCGAGATCAGATCCTGACACTGGTTCGAGCTCTGCGCGACCACGACAATTGCAAATTCCAAACACTTATCGATCTCTGTGGGGTTGATTACCCGGAGCGTGATATGCGGTTCGAGGTCGTCTATCATTTCTTGTCAATGCGTCTGAACCAGCGCATCCGCATCAAGGTGCAGACCGATGAGAACACAGCGGTGCCGAGCCTCACGGGTTTGTTCCCCGGTGCAGACTGGTTTGAACGTGAGGCGTTCGACATGTACGGCATCCAGTTTGCGAGCCACCCGGATCTGAGGCGCCTGCTCACTGATTATGGGTTTGAGGGATATCCGCTGCGTAAGGATTTCCCGCTCACCGGTCATACCGAGGTTCGCTATGATGACCTGGAAAAGAGGGTAATCTACGAGCCTGTGAAGCTTACCCAGGAATACCGGGACTTCGATTTTCTGTCGCCTTGGGAGGGCATGCAGCGCGTGATCCCCGGCGATGAAAAGGCCACTGAGGAGGCCGGTGCCGATGGCTGATGGAACGCATTTCACGCCGGAAGACATGGACGGCAAATTCACGCTGAACTTCGGGCCACAACACCCGGCGGCCCACGGCGTACTCCGGATGATCCTGGACCTCGACGGAGAACTTGTTGAGCGTGTGGATTGCCACGTTGGCCTGCTCCATCGCGGCACGGAAAAGCTTCTTGAGTACAAAACCTACCTCCAGGGGCTGCCTTACTTTGATCGACTCGACTATTGCTCCCCCATGAACCAGGAGCATGCCTGGTGCTTGGCGATCGAGCGATTGCTGGGGATCGAGGTGCCGCGCCGGGCCTCCTACATTCGAGTTCTGTACTCAGAGATCGGTCGGATCATGTCGCACATGCTGAATGTGACGACACAGATCCTCGATGTGGGGGCTCTGACTCCGATCACTTGGGGGTTTGAAGAGCGCGAGAAATTGGTTGTGTTCTACGAGCGCGCGTCGGGGTCTCGGATGCATTCGGCGTTCTTCCGGCCTGGTGGCGTGCACCAGGACCTTCCTCCGGAATTGCTCGCCGATATCGCTGAATGGTGTGAGCACTATCCGAAAGCGCAGGAGCGTATTGAAGGGCTCGTCACTGAAAACCGAATTTTTAAGCAGCGGAATGTGGACATCTGCAAAGTCGATCAGAAGACCATTTTCGACTGGGGGTTCTCGGGCGTCATGGTTCGTGGGTCGGGGTACGCTTGGGACCTGCGCAGGGCTCAGCCCTATGAAGTCTACAACGAACTCGAATTCGAGATCCCTGTCGGCAAGAATGGGGACAACTACGACCGGTATGTCTGCCGCATGGAAGAGATGCTGGAGAGCGTGAAAATCATTCAGCAATGCATTGAGGCCCTCGCGACGATGGAGGGTGAGCCTGTGCTCGCGCCCGGAACGAAGGTCGCGCCCCCACGGCGGGGCGAGATGAAGCAATCGATGGAAGCTCTCATCCATCACTTCAAGCTCTACACGGAAGGCTTCCACGTACCCGCTGGCGAGATCTACGCGGCGGTTGAGGCACCAAAGGGAGAGTTTGGGGTCTATCTCGTTGCCGACGGTTCCAACCGGCCGTACCGGGCGAAAATCCGGGCGCCGGGGTACGCGCATCTACAGGCGATGGATCATCTCTGCAGGGGGTACATGCTCGCCGACGTGTCCGCCATTCTTGGCTCCCTCGATATCGTTTTCGGGGAGATTGACCGCTAGTGGCCATGCTCCCTCAATCCCGTTTGTCCATCATCACCATCGGTGTGAAAGACCGTGCGGCCATGACCGCGTTCTATCGCGATGTGGTCGGGCTCAAACTCTTCAACGAGAAGGGTATGACCATGTTCGACATGGGCGGCCTGGTGCTCGGTCTGTGGGAATACGACAAGCTTGCGGAGGATGCGGGTCAGCCGACAGGTCCGGCGACCGGGTTCAAGGGCGCGGCCATCGCTTACAACGCTGCAAGCGAAGACGAGGTGGATGAGATCTTCGCGCGGGCCGAGGCGGCGGGTATCGCGATCCCCACTCGGCCGCATAAATCGTTCTGGGGCGGGTACTCCGGCTATTTTGCAGACCCGGAGGGCAATGCGTGGGAGGTGGCGTATAATCCCTTCTGGGCGTTAGATGCCAATGGCCGTCTTGTTCTCCCCGAAAGCGGGCAAAGCTGATGGCGCGCCGGCGATTTGACATGGAGGCCAGTGGCGAGCCGTTTTCGTTTCTGCCTCAGACTGAAGAAAAGATCTCGTTCTGGCGCGGCAAATACCCCGATGACAGGCAACAGTCGGCGGTTATCCCGCTTCTCTGGCTCGCACAGAAAGACAATGGCGGTTGGTTGAGTGAGCCTGCGATGCGCGCGGTCGCGGATCGGCTAGAGATGCCGTATATTCGCGTCTACGAGGTCGCGACGTTTTATACGATGTTTCGGCTCCAGCCTGTGGGGCGCTACCACGTCCAGCTCTGCGGTACGACACCTTGCATGCTGCGTGGCGCGAATGATCTCAAAACAGTCTGTGAGGACCGGATCGGGCCTAAATTCCAGGTTACCGACGACGGCAAGCTATCATGGGAAGAGGTTGAGTGCCTCGGCGCCTGCGTAAATGCGCCGATGGTGCAGATCAACGATGACTATTTCGAGGACTTGACCGAAGCCAGTCTGGCGCTCGTGCTTGACAGGCTTCGTAATGGCGCACCGGTTGAGCCGGGTCCGCAACTCGATCGGCAGCGGTCAGAACCCCTTGGCGGGACGGATGTCCTCACGGATGGCGCCCTGTTCGACGGATCGAAGAACGCGATCACGACGCTTCCCAATTTGCCTGAGCCGGAGCCTTCAATCGCGGCAATGGTCTCTGAACCTTCTGAAGATACTCAAGGTAGAGATCCCGAAGGCCAAAAGCCGGAGCCGCTGGAGGTCAAGCCTGAGGACGCCGATGATCTCAAGGAGATAAAGGGGATCGGGCCAAAGAACGAGGAACAACTGCACGCCCTCGGGATTTTCAAGTTAAGTCAGGTTGCGGCGTGGTCGCCTGAGAATGTGACGTGGATAGAAGGTTATTTAAGCTTTCAGGGGAGGATCGAGCGCGAGAATTGGATCGGTCAGGCAAAGAGTTTGGCTGGGACGAGAGATGACGGAGCGAGCGGCTGAAGATGGCGCAGCAGATCTCATCAGACATGCGGCGAACACTGCTCAAGGCGGCAGCGATCGACGTCCTCTGCGTTTTTTCAGGCGTTGGGTTGTTCCTGGTGACGCGGAACTGGATCTGGCTTGTTTCGGGCGTGTTGCTCGGTGCTGGGTTCCTATTGCCCGCGGTCATCAAACTCGTTCGCTCGAGATAGTAGGCGGTCATGCTGCAGGATAAGAATCGGATCTTCACAAATCTCTATGGGCGAGACGACCCAGGCCTCGAGGGCGCAAAGCGCCGCGGGGCGTGGCATTTGACGCGCGAAATTCTTGCGCAGGGACCCGATTGGATTTGTGACCAGGTGAAGGCGTCCGGGCTGCGCGGTCGCGGCGGGGCTGGCTTCCCGACGGGTCTGAAATGGACCTTCATGCCGAAAGAGGTCCGCGATCGGCCCCATTATCTTGTGGTGAATGCAGACGAGTCGGAACCGGGCACCTGCAAGGACCGTGAAATCATGCGGCACGATCCGCATCTGCTTATCGAGGGTTGCATGGTCGCGAGCCGCGCGATGCGCGCCCACGCGTGCTATGTTTACCTGCGCGGCGAATACATCGCAGAGCGTGAAGCGCTCGAAAAAGCGGTCAAAGAAGCTTACGAAGCGCGGCTTATCGGCAAAGACAATGTGAACGGTTGGGACTTCGATCTGTACGTTCACCATGGCGCGGGCGCCTATATCTGCGGGGAAGAAACAGCGCTTCTCGAAAGCCTCGAGGGCAAGAAGGGTCAGCCCCGGCTGAAGCCGCCCTTTCCCGCCAATGCCGGGCTCTACGGTTGCCCAACCACGGTCAATAATGTCGAGAGCATTGCTGTGGCGCCGACGATCATTCGGCGCGGTGCCGAGTGGTTTGCCGGCTTTGGCGCACCCAATAACACCGGAACCAAACTTTTCTGCATTTCCGGGCATGTGAACACGCCGTGCAACGTGGAAGAGGAGATGTCGCTCACCTTTCGCGAGTTGATCGACACCCACTGTGGCAGCATCCGCGGCGGGTGGGAAAATCTCAAAGCGGTAATTCCTGGCGGGTCATCGGTGCCGATGGTGCCCGCCGAGCAGATCATCGACGCCAAGATGGACTTCGATACGTTGCGCGGCCTCCAGTCTGGACTGGGGACCGCCGCGGTCATCGTCATGGACCAATCGACGGACCTTATCCGCGCAATTGCCCGTATCTCGTACTTCTATAAGCACGAAAGTTGCGGCCAGTGCACGCCTTGCCGGGAAGGGACGGGATGGATGTGGCGTGTGGTCGAGCGGATGGCCAAGGGTGAGGCCGAAATGGCCGAAATCGATATGCTTCTGGATGTGACGAAGCAGATTGAGGGACACACCATCTGTGCACTGGGAGATGCGGCGGCTTGGCCGATCCAGGGCCTTATCCGTCATTTCCGTCATGAGATCGAAGACCGTATCCTCAGCTACCGGGCGCAGTATACGCAGGTGCCGGGCCACCAGGTCGCGGCGGAGTAGGCGATGACCGACACGTTCAAGCTCAACATTGATGGTCAGGACATCGAAGTGCCGCGGCACTACACGCTGATGCAGGCGTGTGAGGAAGCGGGCGCGGAGATCCCGCGCTTTTGCTACCATGAACGGCTGTCGGTGGCCGGGAATTGCCGCATGTGCCTGGTGCAGTGGCATGGAGCGCCGAAGCCGATTGCTTCTTGCGCGCAAACCGTCGGCGACATGCGGATGAACCCCGACGGATCGCCGCCCAACATTTCGACCAGGGGTGAATACGTCCAAAAAGCGCGCGAAGGCGTGATGGAATTCCTGCTGATCAATCACCCCCTGGACTGTCCAATCTGCGACCAGGGGGGAGAGTGTGATCTTCAGGATCAGTCTATGGCCTATGGCCGGGCTGGGTCCAGATTTGCGCTCAACAAGCGTGCGGTCGAAGACAAGGAAATGGGGCCACTGGTCAAGACGATCATGACGCGGTGTATCCAATGCACACGCTGCGTCCGATTTGCTGCGGAAGTCGCCGGTGTCGAAGAGATTGGTATGATTGCTCGCGGGGAAGACGCGGAGATCACGACCTATCTCGAGAAAAGTCTCACATCTGAACTCAGCGGTAATGTCATCGATCTTTGTCCCGTCGGGGCCCTAACGTCCAAACCTTACGCATTCAACGCTCGTCCGTGGGAGCTGAGGAAAACGCCGAGTATCGACGTCATGGACGCTATGGGCGCCGCCATACGGGTCGATGCAAAGGGTGATGCAGTCCTGCGCATCATGCCTCAGGTGAATGAGGAGGTGAACGAGGAGTGGTTGTCCGACAAGTCGCGATTTGTTTGGGATGGCTTGCAGCGTCAACGCCTCGATCGGCCCTACATCCGGGAAAACGGTAAGCTGCGTCCGGCGGGCTGGGACGAGGCGTTTTCGAAAACTTGCGAGGCGCTCTCTATTCCCGCCGATAGGATCGGTTTTGTTGCCGGCGATCTCGTTGAAGTGGAGCAGGCGAGGGCCGCGCTCGATCTTGCGCGTGGCTTGGGTATCCAGAACACTGACTGCCGTCCGCGTGGTGCGCAGTATGGAACCAGCGGTGTACGCGAGCACTATCTGCTAAATCCGACACTCATGGGAATCGAGGACGCCGATGCGCTATTGTTGATCGGCACCAATCCTCGCGTGGAAGCAGCCGTTTGGAATGCCCGCATTCGGAAGGCGTGGCTCTGGAATGGGCTGGAGATAGGGCTCGTCGGCGAAGGCGTCGACCTGACCTATGACTATGCACATCTGGGTGACAGCGCGCGGGCTTTGGAGGGTCTCCTCGACCGGGAGACGGCTTTCACGAAGGTCTTCGCTTCAGCGGAACGACCCATGATCGTTGTCGGTGAAGCGGCGCTTTGCCGTGACGATGGCGCATCTGTTCTGGCAGCCTCACTTGCATTGGCCCATGAGGTCGGCGCCGTGAAAGAAGGGTGGGCTGGATTTGGCGTTTTGCACACCGCCGCGGCGCGTGTGGGGGCGCTAGACGTTGGCTTCATTCCTGGGGAAGGCGGCCTGGAAACGTCGAATATGTTGGCCGGCGGCGTAGAAACACTGGTTCTGCTTGGTGTCGATGATGAAGACCTTACGCAGGTGCCAGCCAATGCGAACGTTATCTATGTCGGCCACCATGGCGATGCAGGCGCTTCCCGCGCCGATATCATTCTGCCTTGTACGGCGTACACAGAAATGGCGGCCACATATGTGAACACCGAGGGCCGCGTGCAGCGCACCACACGCGCTGTGCAGCCAAAGGGCGAAGCGCGCGAGGGCTGGGCGATTTTCAGGGCACTCTCCGAGCGCATGGGCAAGACACTGCCCTACGACAGCGCGGCAGCCTTGCGGCAGGTCCTCGAGCAAGACGAGGACAGTGTTTTCCGCGGCATGGGATATGCCCCTGGGGAGAACGGTGTCGCTGTACTGATGGAGAGACCAGAGACGGTCGGCCGCCTGACGGACCGGCCATTCCGGTCGGCGATCACCGATTTTCATTTGAGCAATCCGATCGCTCGAGCCTCGAAGACGATGGCTGAGTGCGCGCGTCAGATTGAGGGACTGCAGACGCCAATCGCGGCGGAGTAGGACGAAGAGGTCATGAGCGGATTTATTGAACAGCACGGGATATGGGGCGGCCTCGGCATGGGGCTCGCGCAGATCGGATTGTTCATGGTCGTGCTTTTGATTGCACTGGCATTTCTGTTGTTGATGGACAGGAAAGTCTGGGCAGCGGTCATGATGCGTAAGGGGCCGAACGTTGTTGGGCCTTTCGGGTTATTTCAGTCCTTTGCAGATTTCGGGAAGTTCCTGCTCAAGGAGATCGTGATCCCGGATGGTGCGAACAAGTTTGTGTTTCTCTTCGCGCCCGTTCTGACGACAACCCTGGCATTCGTATCCTGGGCGGTCATCCCCGTCGCGCCAGGATGGGTGATTGCTGACCTGAATGTGGGAATTCTGTTTCTGTTCGCGGTCAGCTCGCTTGGCGTCTATGGCATTATCATGGGCGGATGGGCGTCCAACTCAAAGTACCCGTTCCTGGGCAGCCTCCGCTCAGCCGCGCAGATGGTGTCCTATGAGGTGTCCATCGGACTGATCATCATCACGGTGATCCTTCTTGTCGGTTCGATGAACCTTTCGGACATTGTCGGTAACCAGGGTGGGGGGCTGTTTACCTGGCACGTGTTCAGCTTCAACAATATTGTTCTGTTCCCGGTGATGCTTGCGATGTTCACCATGTTCTTCATCTCGGCACTTGCGGAGACGAACAGGCCTCCTTTCGATCTGCCTGAAGCGGAATCGGAACTCGTGGCCGGCTACCAGGTTGAATACGGCTCCACGCCATACCTGCTTTTTATGCTTGGCGAATACCTCAACATCGTCCTCATGTGCGCGCTCATGACGATCTTGTTTCTCGGCGGCTGGCACGGACCAGTGCCGCTTGGGCCAACCATCGTCGACAGCTGGCCGGTCTGGATGGTGAACCTAGGGCACCTTGCCTGGTTCGGGGCGAAGATGATTTTCTGCTTCTTCCTGTTCTCAATCGTCAAGGCGATGGTTCCCCGATATCGCTACGATCAACTGATGCGGCTTGGCTGGAAGATCTTCCTGCCAACGTCACTTGTGGCTGTCGTCATCGTCTCTGGGTACGTCGTTTACACGGGGGTGCACGCATGAGCCTCGTCCAGACCATTCGAGGTGCGATGTTGACCGACTTCCTCGGTGCATTCGTGCTGACAGTCCGCGAAATGGGGCGCCGTAAGGCTACGGTGAACTACCCTTTCGAGAAAAACCCACTTTCGCCCCGGTTCCGGGGTGAGCACGCGCTTCGCCGCTATGCCAATGGTGAGGAACGCTGCATAGCATGCAAGCTTTGCGAAGCAATTTGTCCAGCTCAAGCCATCACCATAGAGGCTGAACCGCGGGACGACGGTTCGAGACGGACCACTCGCTACGACATCGATATGGTGAAGTGCATCTATTGCGGTTTCTGTCAGGAGGCGTGTCCAGTCGACGCGATTGTTGAAGGGCCGAATTTCGAGTTTGCGACGGAAACGCGCGAAGAGCTTTTTTACGATAAGGACAGGCTTCTCGAGAATGGGGACCGGTGGGAGCGTCTAATCGCTCGCAACCTCGAACTGGACGCGCCTTACAGGTAACGAAAGAAACACGAAGCGGTGCTGGCTGCGAAAGCTGGCGACAAACAGACACAGTATGAAAAGACCCGCACTGGCCTGATAGAGGCCGAGTTGCGAGCTCGGAGGAACGCTCTGGAATTGGAGCGAGGGCATCGCAGAAAAGGACAAAGCGTTGGAAGTCATCGCGTTCTGGATTCTCGCCGTCATAGTTGGAGCGGCTGCAGTCTTCGTGATCACGGCGAAGAACCCGGTACATTCGGTTCTTTGGCTCATCCTGTCGTTCTTCACATCAGCCGCGTTGCTCCTGCTGATCGGAGCGGAGTTCCTCGCGATGCTGCTCGTGGTTGTGTACGTCGGCGCCGTCGCTGTGCTTTTCCTTTTTGTTGTCATGATGCTCGATGTCGACTTCGTGGAACTGAGGCAGGGGACACTGCAATACTGGCCGTTTGCGCTCATGGTTGCGCTGGCTTTCTTCGCAGAAATTGCATTGGTGTCGTTTGCAAGGGCGGAAGATGGTCCATCACCCGATCCATCCCCCGGCGCTCAGACCAATGTCGAGGCGATTGGCGCGGTCATGTACACCGAATACCTGCTTCTCTTCCAGATGAGCGGGATGATCCTGTTGGTTGCGATGATTGGGGCAATCGTTCTGACCTTGCGACATCGTCCGGGTGTCAAGAAACAGAACATCGCCAAACAGACGGCCCGGCGCCGGAGCGAGGCATTCACGAAAGTCGACGTGAAGCCGGGACAGGGGATCTGATGCGATGGACCTGACCCTCTCCCACTATCTGGGCTTGTCGGCATTCCTTTTTACGATTGGCGTGCTTGGGATTTTTGTGAACCGGAAGAACATCATCGTCATCCTGATGGCGATCGAATTGATCCTGTTGTCGGTGAACCTCAATCTCATCGCCTTTTCGGTGTTTTCTGGAACGATTGCGGGTCAGATCTTCGCCATGCTGGTCCTAACCGTTGCTGCGGCGGAAGCCGCTGTCGGCTTGGCTATCCTCGTCGTGTTCTTCCGCAATCGCGGGGACATCGCGGTCGAGAGCATCGACCTGATGAAAGGCTGATCCGTTCTCATGCTCCCAGATCCGTTCATCCTTTTCATCGTCCTGGCGCCGGGTATCGCAGCGATCATTGGCGGTCTCTTGCAGAAGCAAATTGGCGATACGGGCGCGATGGTTGTGACGACCGGAACGGTCCTGACGGCAGGCTCACTCTCGCTCTACCAACTCTTCGCCTATACTTTTGCTGGACATGGCGGGGAGGCGGCGCACGGAGACAGCCATAGTCACGCCGAGGCGGCCCACCGCGCAGCGGCCCACATCATCACGCTCATGAACTGGATTGACGTGGGTGGCTTCACCGCCGATTGGGCCATCCGTGTGGACGCATTATCCATAGTCATGATGGCCGTCATCACATCCGTGTCCGGGCTCGTTCACCTTTATTCCTGGGGCTACATGAGCGAGGATCCGCACCGCGCGCGGTTCTTCTCCTACTTGTCGCTCTTCACCTTTGCCATGCTGATGCTGGTGGTGGCGGACAATTTCATCCAGCTTTTCTTCGGTTGGGAGGGCGTGGGGCTGGCGTCTTACCTGCTCATCGGCTTCTGGTATACGAAACGGGCGCCAAACGAGGCGTCCATAAAGGCATTTGTGACGAACCGCGTTGGGGACTTCGGCCTCGCCCTTGGGATCATGGCGGTGTTCGTGATCTTTGGCTCGGTAGAGTTTGCGCCGGTGCTGGATGCGATCCGAAACGATGCGTTTGTGACGCCCCTGGCGATGGCCAATCCGGGGCCCGTTCGTGAAACCACGATGCAGTTCCTGAACTGGCAATTGCCGGCTCTGGAAGTGATTGGCGTGCTGTTGTTCATCGGGGCGATGGGCAAGTCCGCGCAGTTCTTCCTGCACGTCTGGTTGCCTGATGCCATGGAAGGGCCGACGCCGGTCTCAGCGCTGATCCATGCGGCCACCATGGTGACGGCGGGAGTTTACCTCGTTTGTCTTCTGTCTCCCATTTACGAGTACACCACCGTGGCGGCGGGGATGATCACGATCATTGGAGCGGTCACCGCGCTCTATGCGGCAACTGTTGGGCTCGCCCAGAATGACATCAAGCGCGTCATCGCGTATTCGACCTGTTCTCAGCTCGGCTACATGTTCTTCGCCGCTGGGGTGGGCGCGTATGAAGCGGCGATGTTCCACCTTTTCACGCACGCTTTCTTCAAGGCGCTTTTATTCCTGGGCGCGGGATCGGTGATCCACGGCATGCACCACGAGCAAGACATGCGGCACATGGGCGGAGTCGCCCGTTTCATGCCGATCACCTATGGGGCGATGATGATCGGAACGGTAGCGATCATCGGTCTGGGATTGCCCCATGTCTGGGGCTTTTCCGGTTTCTTCTCCAAAGACGCTATTCTCGAAAGCGCTTATGCGGCGAGCCTGACGGGCGTGGCGTTTGCCCAACTCGCCTTCTGGTTCGGTATTGTCGCTGCGCTTCTCACCAGCTTCTACTCTTGGCGCCTCGTCTACATGACCTTCCACGGCCCTTACACCGGCGCCCACAATCTCCACGGACATCATGATGATCATGGCCATGGGGACGATCACCATGCGCCCGGTGATCCACATGAGTCACCTGTTGTGATGCTCATCCCATTAATTCTATTGAGCATCGGAGCAGTGGCGGCCGGCTGGACATTCTATGACCCGATGTTCCATCACGGCGAGGGCTTCTGGCGCGATGCGATCTACAGGGCGTCCGACAATCATGTGATCCACGACATCGATAAAGTGCTGAAGAAAAATCCAGAGTATGAATGGGTATTTTGGGCCCCGTTGGTCGTAACCGTGATCGGCTTCACGATCGCGACGTTCACCTATCTCTTCAACCGAGGGGTCGGTAAACGGATCGCGGAGTCTGGCGGCCCACTACACAGCCTGTTTTCGAATAAGTGGTACTTCGACGAAATCTATCAGGCGACCCTGATCCGGGGTTCAGCGTTGCTCGGCGATGTATTCTGGAAAACGGGTGACCAGCGGATCATCGATGGTACTGGGCCGAATGGCATTGCCGCATTGACGCAGTGGAGCGCGCGCAGACTGTCTGCCTTGCATACCGGTTATCTCTACCACTACGCCTTCGTTATCATCGGCGCAGCGCTTGTATTCGGAGCCGTCCTCTATTGGCAGTCCGGGGGCTTTACCTGATGGACGGCTTTCCGATTCTGACCGTAACCATGCTGCTGCCGCTGGCGGGCGCTTTGTTGGTCCTGCTTGTTCGGGCGGCGGCACCGGTGTCTGGGACCGAGGAAGACGGCAACAAGGCGATCACGGCCGGGCTGATCATTTCTATCGCAACGTTTGTGGCATCGCTCGCTGCGCTCTGGGTTTTCGATCCCGCGGCCTCCGGCTACCAGTTACAGGAAGAGCTGATCTGGTACGGCGGGATCAAGTACAAGCTCGGCGTCGATGGGCTGTCGGTTTCCCTCATCGTCTTGACGACGCTGCTCATGCCCTTCTGCTTCATTGCGAGCTATGGCTCGGTGAAGATGCGGGTCACCGAGTATGTGATCGCGTTCCTGATGCTTGAAACGTTCATGATCGGAGTATTCTGCGCGCTCGATCTGGTGCTTTTCTATATTTTCTTCGAAGCGGGCCTCATTCCGATGTTCATCATCATCGGGGTCTGGGGCGGGCAGAACCGGATCTACGCGTCATTCAAGTTCTTTCTCTACACGCTGCTTGGCTCGCTCTTCATGCTGGCGGCAGTGGTCTACATGTACCAGCAAGTCGGCACGTCTGACATAGAGGCTCTGGAGGCGGCATCCTTCTCGCCAGGCGCCCAGACATGGCTGTGGCTCGCGTTCTTTGCGTCATTTGCCGTCAAGCTTCCTATGTGGCCGGTCCACACCTGGCTTCCGGATGCCCACGTGCAGGCGCCCACCGCCGGCTCAGTCATCCTTGCTGGCATCCTGCTGAAGATGGGAGGTTACGGATTTCTGCGCTTCTCGCTGCCCATGTTCCCCGATGCGAGCGTGTTCTTCCAACCGTTCGTCTTCGTGCTGTCAGTGATTGCCATCGTGTACGCGTCCCTCGTGGCCTGGCGACAAACCGACATGAAGAAGCTGGTGGCCTATTCGTCGGTGGCCCATATGGGCTTTGTCACGCTCGGGCTGTTCTCGTTCACTGAAGTGGGAATACAAGGCGCGATCTTTCAGATGCTCTCCCACGGCCTGATTTCAGGTGCACTGTTCCTCATTGTCGGCGTTGTATACGACCGCGCGCACACCCGCGAGATTGCAGCCTACGGCGGATTGGTGAACCGAATGCCGGTCTATGCGGTGCTATTCATGTTGTTCACCATGGCCAATGTCGGACTGCCTGGAACATCTGGATTTGTTGGCGAGATCCTCACCATGGTTGGCGCGTTCAATGCCAGCACCTGGGCAGCCTTTGGCGCAGCGCTCGGTGTCATCTTTTCGGCCGTTTATATGCTGACCCTCTACAGGGAAACGGTCTTCGGCGAGCTCAACACTGATAATCCTGCGCTCGCGACCATCACGGATGTGAACATGAAGGAGCTCGTCTGCCTCGTGCCACTTGCCATGGGCGTACTGCTGTTGGGCGTCAAACCGGGGCTTGTCTTCGACTTGACGGAAGGCTCGGCCATACGGGTCATCGCAATGATGACGGGAGGTTAGGGGATGCTCGACTGGGCCGGTATGGCCGAAATTGCGGCCCCGGAGTTGTGGCTTGCGGCGACTGCGCTCATCGGAGTGCTGTTGGGTGCGGCCTTGAAGGACGCGTTCAATCGATTAGCCTTCAAGTTTGCGTCCGTGGCGCTTTTGATTGCGTCGTACCTCGCTTTTCAAAGTTTCGAGGGAGGGACCACGTTTAACGGGCTTTACCAGACCAGCGCGTTTGTCAGCTTCGCCAAGATCGCAAGCTTTGCATTAGCGGCTGTTGCGCTCTGGAATGCGGAGGGCTTCCTGGAAAGACATGAGACCATTCGGTACGAGTTCGCGCTTCTCATGATCTTTGCCTGCCTTGGCATGGGCATCACGCTCTCGGCGGCGGACTTGATGACACTCTATCTGGGCATCGAAACGCTGAGCCTTTCGTCCTATGTGCTCGCATCGTTCCACAGGGATGTGCCGCGGTCTGCTGAAGCGGGGCTCAAATACTTCGTGCTTGGTGCCCTCGCTTCGGGAATGCTGCTTTACGGAGCGTCGTTGGTCTATGGCTTTACAGGATCGACCTTGTTTGTTGAGATCGCGGCAGCGGAGGTGAGCTTTGGCTACCTCTTCGGCATGGTTCTCATGATCACTGGCCTCGCATTCAAGGTCTCGGCGGCGCCGATGCATGTCTGGACTCCTG
Organism: Pseudomonadota bacterium; assembly: GCA_038745855.1. GTDB lineage: Bacteria > Pseudomonadota > Alphaproteobacteria > Caulobacterales > Hyphomonadaceae > UBA5336. Next base: position 36,241 of record JBCDLC010000017.1, read on the forward strand.
ATGTATACGAGGGATCACCAACACCGGTCGTTGCATTCTTCGCCGCCGCCCCGAAGTTCGCCATGATCGTCGTGTTCGCAAACATCATGTTCACGGTTTACGGGCGCATGATCGAGGATTGGCAGCTTATCCTGTCAATCATCGCTGGAGCGTCCATGTTGGTCGGCTCCGTTGGCGCACTCTCGCAAACGAACATCAAGCGCCTGCTCGGGTATTCGTCGATTGCAAATATGGGGTACGCCCTGATCCCGGTTGCGGCGGGGGGCGACCTTGGTGCGCCGGCAATCCTTGTCTTCATGACCATCTATACCGTTGGAGCCGTGGGACTGTTCGCCGGTGTTTTAACGATGCGCCGCCGCGGCGGTATGGTCGAAGATATTCAGGAACTGTCTGGCCTTATCCGCACGCAACCCGCCATTGCGCTTGCCCTGACGGCGATCATTTTTTCGATCGCGGGAATTCCGCCCTTGGCTGGTTTCTTCGGTAAACTCGCCGTCTTCGAAGCGGCCATGTCGGCAGAGCTCATTCCACTGGTTGTCGTACTGGTGCTCTCATCGGTGATTTCACTCGGCTACTATCTCCGCCTTGTTGTCATCATGTGGGTGGAGGAACCCCGAGAACGGTTCGAGTATACTGGGCCGAGCGTTGCGCTCACTGTTGTCGGCACCGGACTAATGTCATCAGTGGTACTCGTACTCGGGATCGGCGTGCTTGATGGGTGGGCAAGACTGGCCGCCACGGGCCTTGTCCCTTGAACAGCGGTATTCCCAGAATTGACGGCAAAGGGGATCGCACCTGGCCGATCCGCGTCTTCGCAACGCTCGACAGCACGAACGAGGCGGCGAAAGAGGCTGCGCTTGGGGGAGATTTCGGTCCATGTTGGTACCGGGCGGAAACCCAGACATCCGGCCGAGGGCGTCAAGGCCGGTCATGGGCATCGCCGCCTGGCAATCTTTATGCATCCGCACTGTTCTCGATTCACGACGGCCATGATGCGGTTCTGTCGATCCCTTTCGTGGCCGCCCTGGCGGTTGCCGAAACAACCGAACGGCTTGTGCCAGGGAGTGAGCCAAAGCTCAAATGGCCAAACGATGTCAGGCTTTCCGGGCGGAAGATCTCTGGGATTCTGGCTGAAACCGGCGCATGCGCAGGGACGATTTGGGTCGTCGTCGGGATCGGTATAAACGTGACCAACGTGCCCGATGGAATAGACCAGGCGGCAACGTCTGTGGCGTCCGAGCGTGGTGATGGTCTAATCGATGCCGCCGCAGCGATGGAAGTCTTGGCTGCAAGATTCGCCGAACGATTGTCAGAAGCGCGTGCAGGATTTTCGGCGATTCGGTCGGCATGGCTGGAAAGAGCCGATGGCCTCGGTGGGAGCATACGCGTTCGGGCCGGGCAAGGCGATCAGTACGAAACCGGCGTCTTCGAAGACATGGCAGAAGACGGCAGCCTGATCCTTCGATTGCCCGACGGATCACGTCGCCCCATAAGAGCGGGCGATGTGGAATTGGTGAGAAGGGCCTGAGCCATGTTGATGGCGATAGATGTTGGCAACACCAATACGGTCTTTGCCATCCACGACGGGACCGAGTGGGTCGCCCAATGGCGCTCCCACACCGATCCGACGCGTACCGCCGATGACTATGCAGTCTGGCTGAACCAGATGTGCCACATGGAGGACATTCCGTTCAGTCAGATTGCAGGATGTGTAATTTCCACAGTGGTGCCCCAGGCCCAATTCAACTTTCGCAACCTGGCGAGGCGATACCTCAATGTTGAACCCATGTTCGTGGGCGACCCGGAAATCGATCTCGGTGTGGACGTTCGTATTGCCAGGCCGGAGCAGGCCGGCGCCGATAGGGTTGTGAATGCGGTCGGCGCGCATGCGGTTTATGATGGGGCACTGATCGTCGTCGACAGCGGAACGGCAACCACATTCGATGTTGTCGCAGAGGATGGCGGCTTCGAGGGCGGAATCATCAGTCCAGGGATAAACCTCTCCTTGAAAGCCCTGCACGACGCGGCTGCCAGTTTACCGCGGATCGCTATCCAGCAGCCACCCCAGGTCATTGGTCAGGACACTGTGAGTGCCATGCAATCGGGGATCTTCCTTGGTTATGTCGAGCTGATTGACGGGCTTATTCGCCGTATCCGGGCTGAGTACGGCAAGTCGATGACAGCGATTGGCACCGGCGGTGTGGCGTCGCTCTATGATGGCTTCAGCCGGGAAATCGAGATCTACGATCCGGATGTGACCATTCGCGGCCTGTTGGAAGTCTATCGGCGCAATACATCTCCGCCCGATGAATGACACGCGCTCTGAGCCCGAACTCGTTTTCCTACCCTTGGGAGGATGCGAAGAAATCGGCATGAACCTGTACGCCTATGGCTATGGACCACCGGAAGACCGGCGGTGGATCGTGGTTGATGTCGGTGTCACGTTTGGAGACGAAACCACGCCTGGGATCGATCTGATCTGCGCGGATCCTGAGTATCTCGTCGGGGAGTCAATTGAAGCGATCTTCCTGACCCACGCCCATGAAGACCATATCGGAGCCGCAGGGTTGCTTTACCCCCGGCTCAAGACGTCGGCGGCCATTTACGCGACGCCTTTTACCGCAGAGTTGGTCCGTCGGAAGCTACGTGAGCGCGGCGTTGATGACGAGACCGTGCTGAAAGAGATCCCGCTCGGCTCCACAGTCAACGCCGGTCCGTTCTCAGTCGAATATATCCGGCTAACCCACTCAGTTCCCGAGCCGAATGCGTTGGCCATCGAGACGCCCCTCGGGACACTGCTACACACCGGTGACTGGAAGATTGATCCCGAGCCCGGCATAGGAGATCCCCTAGATATCGATCGGCTCACCGCCCTCGGCGATGGGGGCGTGTTGGCGATGATCTGTGACAGCACGAATGTGTTCGAAGACGGAGAGGCAGGCTCTGAAGCCACGGTGCGGGTGGCCCTTGAAAAAGTCATTGCGAAGCAATCTGGCCGGGTTGCCGTCACAACGTTTGCCTCCAACGTGGCAAGGGTGAAGAGCGTCATTGACGCGGGCGTTGCGTGCGGCCGCAGCATATGCCTCGTTGGCCGTTCCATGCATCGCATCACGGACGCTGCGAAACACGTGGGCATAATGGATTCCGACCTGACATTTCTTGATGAGGAGGAGGCCGGTTATCTGCCACCGGAGAACATTCTTTATGTGTGCACCGGAAGCCAGGGCGAGCCTCGAGCGGCGCTGACCCGCATTGCCAGGGACGATCATCGCCATGTCTCGCTCAGCGCAGGCGACACGGTGATCTTCTCGTCCCGCGTGATCCCAGGGAACGAGCGCGGGATCCATGACCTGATGAACACGTTCGCCGACAAGGGCGTACAAGTGATCACCGACCGCATGTGCGCTGAGCCGATCCACGTCTCTGGTCACCCATGCCGGGATGAATTGACTCGAATGTATGGCTGGATCCGTCCGCAGGTCGCGATTCCCGTTCATGGTGAACGGCGCCACACCTTGGAACATGCGCGATTTGCAGCCAGCCTTCAGGTGCCTGCGCGCGTTGTCCCGAAGAATGGAGAGCTTGTTCGTTTGACGCCAGGCGAGCCAGAAATCATCGACGAGGTGCCAAAAGGGCGGCTGATGCTCGACGGCATCCATCTTGTTCCCGACCATTCCGGCGCCATGACAGAACGGGGCCGCTTGTCAGCCTACGGATATCTCCATGTTTCCGTTGCCATCGATGAGAACGATAGGGTCGTGGACGGCCCGTTGGTGACAGCACGGGGGCTGTCGGAGAAAGACGGACGATTGGCTAACGAGTCCATCGACGATCTCGAAGAGGCCGGAGAAGAGGCCCTGTCGAAGATGAAGCGCAAAGACCTCGATAATGATGAAGCAGTAGAACGCGCGCTGGGCCGTGCTGTTCGCCGCGCAGCCGAGCGCGTATTTGGCAGGAAGCCCATCGTCGATGTGACGATTTTGCGGAGCTAGGCTTTGTGGAGCGACAGGGAGAGAGCAAGCTATGAGTGCATTCCAGATCGGACCGTTGAACCACGTCGGCGTCGCCGTTCCCGATATCGAGGAAGCGATTCAGATATACCGCACCCTGTACGGCGCAACCGACATCACCACACCCTTCGACATGCCTGAGCAGGGCGTGAAGGTGTGCTTTGTGAACTTGCCGAATTCCCAGATCGAACTCATCGAGCCGTTGAATGAGGACAGCCCGATCCATAATTTCATCCAGAAGAATCCCAGAGGTGGTCAGCACCATGTCTGCTTCGAGGTCGCTGATATTCATGAGGCCGTCGACGAGATGGGTAAGCGAGGGGCGAGCGTTCTTGGCAAGCCCCGGATCGGCGCCCACGGGACGCCGATCATCTTCGTTCATCCGAAAAATTCGAATGGCGTTCTGATCGAGCTCATGGAAACGCCGAAGGGCGATCACTAGGCATCTAATTATGACCATCACCGGTGCCATCGTCATTTTTGTGATCACTTGGTGGCTGTGCTTCTTCATCGCCTTACCCGTCGGCATTAAGGGCGCAGTCGGGGACAGCGATGGAACAGGCGCACAGGATCCCGGCGCACCGCTTAATCCTCAGATTGGCAAAAAAGTGCGCTGGGCGACGCTTGGGGCAGTGGCTATCACAACGGCCCTTGGCGCATCGACATATATCTTTGATTTCGAGGCAATCTTCCTTCGAGGGTGACCCGGCGCGTCAAACGTTGCGCTCGCGATCCAGATCAGCACGCAGTTGATCCCCCATACGTTTGACGTAGCACTTGTAGATGTCGTCGCTCACGGTGGAGAATGCGAGCACGGCTGCGTCGGCGGTCTGCTGGTCGACCTGGTTGAGGTATCCTTTTTCGCGCTCGAAGGCCGCGATTTCCGGTTCGGCGTCAGCCAGTGCTTTGGCGAGGATCTGCCTTTCCGTCTCCAGCAACAGCGTCTCGGGTTTCATCGCGACGGTGAACATGGATTTAAGGCGCCGCTTCAGTGCGGTATGCGTTATCTCGCCATAGGCTGGGACACTCAGGAGAATGCAACCATCGGCAACCTGCTGCGACAGCCGCTGGAATCCGGAGGGGTCCTGCTCAGCGAGTAGACGGACAAGGCGACGGTCGCCGGAGTCGCGCGCCCACGATTGAAGATCGTCGCTTTTCAGGACCTGCCGACCAATGCTCAAGCCGACGAACAGAAGGACACCGCCGATGGTCAGCCGATTGAACATGTGATCACTTCTAAAAATACTGTTTCTCCATCGCATGATCTGCTTAAAACGGGCTTAGGATGCGTCGGACAATTGGTGGGTGGCGACCACAAAACCGCCTCAGACTTGCTTAAGCGGTTCCACCGCGCTTAACCCTCTCAGCCCAACCATCATCCTGCGAAAGACTTCCCATGCGCATGAGCCAGTACTTCCTGCCGGTGACAAAAGACACGCCGTCGGATGCTGTCGTGGTTTCTCACCAGCTTATGCTCCGCGCAGGGATGATCCGGCAGAATGGGGCAGGGATCTATTCCTGGCTGCCTCTGGGCCACAAGGTGCTGCGCCGGATCGAGCAGGTGGTGCGCGAAGAGATGGACCGGGCCGGCGCGATCGAAATGCTCATGCCGACCATCCAGCAGGCGGACCTCTGGCGGGAGTCAGGCCGATACGATGCGTATGGGCCCGAAATGCTGCGCATCCATGACCGGCAGGACCGGGAGATGCTATTCGGGCCAACGAATGAGGAGCTGATCACCGATATCTTCAAGGCACATGTGAAGGGCTACAAAAAGCTTCCCATGAACCTTTACCACATCCAGTGGAAATTCCGCGATGAGATCCGGCCGCGGTTCGGGGTCATGCGCGGACGCGAATTTCTGATGAAGGACGCCTACAGCTTCGATATCGACGCTGATGCGGCCCGCGTATCCTATCAGCGCATGTTCGCTGCCTATCTGAATGCGTTCGACCGGCTGGGTATCACTGCAATCCCCATGGCGGCCGATCCAGGCCCGATTGGCGGAGACCTCAGCCATGAATTCCTCGTGCTCGCTGAGAGCGGTGAGAGCGCCGTTTTCTGCGACCGAGAAATCCTGAGTGTGCCTCCACCTGGGGCAAACTTCGATTTCAGCGATCACGGAGCCCTTGCTGATGAAATGGCCAAGCGAACCAAATTCTATGCGGCCACCGAGGAAAAGCACGACGCGGCAGCCTATGCTGACCTTCCAGAGGCGCGCCAGGTGACGGCGCGGGGAATAGAAGTCGGCCATATCTTCTACTTCGGAACCAAGTATTCCGATCCGATGCAGGCAGCCGTCCAAATGTCGGATGGACAGTTCGCACCAATCCATGGCGGAAGTTACGGCATCGGCGTTTCACGACTGGTGGCAGCCATCATCGAAGCATCCAATGATGAAGCCGGCATCATCTGGCCGGCCTCGATTGCGCCGTTCGATGTTGGGCTGATCTCGCTTCGGCCGAAAGATGACGCCGTATCGAGCGCCGCCGACGCAGCGTTTGCGGCGATACAGGCGGAGGGCCTGGACGTGCTCTATGACGATCGTGATGAGCGGCCCGGCGGCAAGTTTGCAACCATGGATCTCATTGGTCTGCCCTGGCAGATTGCCATTGGTCCGCGCGGGTTGGAAAAAGGCGTGGTCGAGCTCAAGCACAGGGCGAGCGGGGAAAAGTCCGAACTGCCTCTCAATGATGCGATCAGCCGCATCGTTGCACATCGGCGGTAGACCCGTCTTGACTGAACGCGCATCCCCATTCGGAGCTGTCGAGCGATCCTTGTCATGGCGCTACTTGAGGGCCAAACGCGAGCATGGCGGCGCATCTCTCACAGCTGTGATTTCCTTCGTCGGCATTGCACTCGCGGTCTGGGCCCTGATCGCGATCATGTCGATCATGGCGGGTTTTCGGGCGACCCTGCTCGATGCGCTCCTTGGGGGGCAGCCCCATATCTACATATCTGTGAACGACGTGCCAGCAGCCGACGTTGACCAGATCATCGATACGGTCAGGACCGTCGAGGGCGTGCGATCCGCCCACCCCTTTATCGAGGAACAGGTGCTGGCGATCCATGAGGGCGTTGCATCGGGTGGTGCCCTCGTGAAAGCGATCAGTCCTGAGGAATTGGCGGGGCTGCCTTTTCTACAGGACGGCGGGCGTTCGGCGATCGAGGCTGGCTTTGGAGAAGGGCGCTTTGGCGGCAATGTCATCCTACTGGGCGCTTTCCTGGCCGCTGATCTCAGGGTCAACCAAGGCGACCGGATCCGACTGATTTCGCAGGAAACAACCGCTTCGCCGTTCGGTACGGCGCCACGGTCGAAGACCTACACGATTGGCGGACTATTCAAGACTGGCAGTGTCGAACTCGACAAGGCCTACATTTTCATGCCGCTGGAACAGGGTCAGGTCTTCTTCAAGAAGCGCGACCAGTACGAATTTGTTGATATCCGTCTCGATGACCCGGAGGAGACAGGCCCCGTCATGGGTCGCATCCGCGACCAGGTATCAGGTTTTCTCTACATGTTCGATTGGCAGAGCCAGCGCGGCGCTTATCTCGGTGCACTCAATCTTGAACGGTCGATGATGCGGCTCGTCATGTTGGTCTTGATTACCATAACGGCGCTTAACATCATTACCGGCGTCGTCATGCTGGTGAAAAACAAGACACGGGATATCGCTATCCTCAGAACCATCGGCGCGTCCCGGGCGTCGATGATGCGGGTGTTTGTGATGATCGGCGGTTTCTTGGGAATTGCCGGAGCCCTGACAGGTACCGTGTTGGGGATACTCACGGTGACCTACATTTCGGAGATAGAAGCGTTCCTGGGCTGGGTGCGAGGCGCGCCGCTTTTTCCACCGGACGTCTATGGCTTGGAGGGTCTGCCCGCCCAACTCGACTGGCGCGAAGTCGTTTTCACCTTCGTCTGGGCGACGGCCATGTCTATTCTCGTCACCATATTCCCGGCCTGGCGGGCAGCTGCCCTCGATCCTGTCGAAGCGCTGAGGTTCGAATGACGGCGCCCGTGCTCGAGCTCAAACAGATCAACCGGACGTATCAGTCGGGTGAGAAGACATTGGACGTACTGCGCGGGGCGGATCTCACCCTCCAGGCTGGCGAGCTGGTTGGACTTGTTGGACCATCCGGTTCCGGCAAGTCCACGCTGCTCCATACGGCGGGACTCTTGGAAAAGCCTGAAGGTGGACAGGTTCTCCTCGATGGTGAGGACTGCCTGTCCCTGTCTGACCGCGAACGGACAGCGCTTCGGCGGAAAAAACTCGGCTTTGTTTACCAGTTCCACCACCTGCTTCCGGAATTCACCGCAGCCGACAACATTGCCATGCCACTTCGGTTCGGAGGCATGGATTCGCGAAAGGCGCGCAGCAAGGTGGATGGCCTGCTTGGCGCGATGGGGCTTTCAGACCGTGGTCATCACCAACCTGCCCAGCTGTCTGGAGGTGAGCAGCAGAGGGTGGCCATCGCCCGGGCTCTCGCCAACGATCCACGGCTTGTCATTGCAGACGAGCCCACCGGAAACCTCGACCCAGAGACAACAGATAGGGTATTCTCTGCCCTGATCTCGCTCGCCCGCGACGAAGGTGCATCCGTGCTGGTTGCCACTCATAATATGGCCCTCACGAACCACATGGACCGGGTGCTGACCCTATCCGACGGCCGCCTTGTCCCTTACGCGCCGGCTGAGCCGTGATCCACAAATATCGTTCTGCGTTGAAAGAACAAGCATAGAACACGCGCCGAATCGGTGCTAGTGAATTGCGTGAGGAGAAGCCGCATGGACTCACCGGCATTTATTCATCTCGGCGTCAAATCCAGCTATTCCCTGCTACAGAGCATGATCACACCAAAGGCCCTTCTGGCCTGGCTGGAACAGCAGGCCATGCCGGCTGTGGCGATTGCCGATCACAATTGCCTTTTCGGTGCGCTGGAGTTTTCGGAAACGCTATCAGGTGCCGGCATTCAACCCATCATGGCGTGCACGTTCGATGTCACGGATGGCGGACCGCGGAGTGGCGTTCACCAGGTCTCTCTCTATGCGCAGGACAAGAGGGGGTATGGTCGACTGATGGCGCTTTCGTCATTGGCTTATCTGGACGCCAAGGACGGGATTCCGAAACTACACAAGCAGCATCTTTTTGAGCAAACGGACGGCCTCATCCTCCTGACAGGCGGGGCAAATGGTGCCCTCGCAGCGCTGGCCGCGAAGGACAAAGCGGAGGTGGCTGCGGCAGAACTGGATCGTATGGCCGAGGCCTTTCCGGGGCGATGTTACGTTGAACTGACACGCCATGGCACCACGATGGAACGAGAAAGCGAGGCTCGTCTCGTTGATCTTGCCTATGCCGCTGGGCTGCCCCTTGTTGCCAGCCACGATGTCCGGTTCGTGAAAGCAAGCGATGCGGAAGCCCATGATGCGATGATGTGCATTGCGCACGGCCGCTACCTCGGTGAAGACGATCGGCCCCGGGTTGAGCCGAGCCAATACCTCAAGACGGCAGAGGAAATGGCCAACCTCTTCGCCGATCTGCCGGAAGCGGTCGAGAATACTGTCGAGATTGCCCAGCGATGCGCTGTGAAGGCAGAAATGCACAGCCCGATTCTGCCGAGCTTTAGTGATGAGGCGGATGGGGAAGACAAGGAACTTCGTCGCCAGGCCATGGATGGGCTGGAGCAGAGGCTCGCGCAGGCGGATAAGCATTTCGCTGACCGCGAAACCTATTTCGAGCGGCTCGATTACGAACTCGGCATCATCGAGAAGATGGGGTTTCCGGGTTACTTCCTGATCGTCTCCGATTTTATCAAATGGGCCAAGGAGCAGGACATCCCCGTTGGACCAGGGCGGGGGTCTGGCGCAGGGTCCCTTGTAGCGTGGTCGCTCTTGATCACCGATCTGGACCCCATCCGCTTCGACCTACTTTTTGAGCGTTTCCTGAACCCCGAGCGTGTGTCGATGCCCGATTTCGACATCGACTTCTGCCAGGAGCGGCGGGGCGAGGTGATCCGTTATGTCCGGGATAAGTATGGCGAAGACAGCGTCGCGATGATCATCACATTCGGGACACTTCAAGCAAAGGCTGTGGTCCGGGATGTGGGCCGGGTCATGCAAATGCCCTACGGCCAGGTGGACCGGCTTGCAAAGCTGATCCCGTTTAATCCGGCCCATCCCCCCAAACTTCAGGAAGCGATCGATGATGAGCCGAAGTTTGATGAGGAAATCGAAAAGGACAGCCGAGTCGGAGACCTTTTGAATACGGCCTTGCAACTGGAAGGGCTCTACCGTTCCGCGGGGACCCACGCGGCCGGTGTGGTGATCGCTGACCGCCCACTTACGCAGATTGTACCGCTCTACAACGATCCCCGCTCGGAGTTGCCGGCAACGCAGTTCAACATGAAATGGGCCGAACTGGGTGGGCTGGTGAAGTTTGACTTCCTGGGCTTGAAGACACTCACGGTCATCGACCGTGCACTCAAATTCATCCGCCGGGATGGGAAAGATGTCACCGCAGCCTGGAACAGCCTTGATGACCCCGGCGCCTATGAATTGATGGCATCAGGTGAAACGCTTGGGGTCTTCCAGCTTGAAGGCCAAGGCATGCGGGACACGCTGAAAAAGGTCCGCCCGGGCAATATCGAAGACGTCATCGCGATCATCTCCCTCTATCGCCCCGGACCGATGGATAACATTCCTGTCTATGTCGAAGGCAAGGAGGATCCCAGCCGGATCAAATACCAGCACCCTGTCCTCGAGCCTATCCTGCAGGCAACGTACGGCGTGCCTGTCTACCAGGAGCAGGTGATGCGGATGGCCCAGGAGATCGCGGGCTATTCCCTGGGCGAAGCAGACTTGCTGCGGCGGGCCATGGGTAAGAAAAAGAAGGAGGAGATGGACAAGCAGCGGGCCCGCTTTGTTGATGGCGCCGCCGACAAACTCTCCATGAACAGCGATCTTGCGAATGATATCTTCGACACAATGGCGAAATTCGCTGGGTATGGGTTCAACAAGTCCCATGCTGCCGCCTACGCGCAGATCGGCTATCACACGGCATACCTCAAGAAGCACCATCCCGTGGCTTTTCTCGCGGCATCCATGAGCCTCGATCTCCATAACACCGACAAGCTCGCAGCCTTCTTCCAGGAAGCGAAGCGGCTCGGGATCAAGGTCAAGGCGCCTGATATCACCGCTTCAACCGCTGATTTCGATGTCGATGGTGACACCATTGTCTACGGGCTGGGCGCGCTAAAGGGGGTTGGGCTCGAAGCCATGCGCCATGTCGAAGAGGTGAGGAGAACTGCACCATTCGACTCGCTTCAGGCCTTCGCTGAGGCGGTTGATCCCAAGGAGATCAACAAGAAGGCCTTTGAGCAACTCTCGCGGGCCGGGGCCTTCGATCGGTTAGAGCCAAACAGGGCCAGGGCCCTTGCTGGATCGCCAACCCTCGCTGCTTTGTGCTCAAGCGCCGCAGAAGACAGGGCTGGAGGGCAGGGCGGCTTGTTTGGGGACAGCGAGCCAGCCGCCCAGGTCACCTTACCGAAGGCCAAGGATTGGAGCGTCCAGCAGCGGTTGGATGAGGAGTTCCGCGCCATCGGGTTCTATTTTTCGGGTCACCCCTTGGATGACGTGCTGCAGGGACTGAATCGTGAGCGGGTTACTTTGGCCATGGAGATCGAAGACCGAGCCGAGGATGGCCGCCCATTGGATCTGATCGGGATCGTTCGTGCGCGTGTGGAGAAACCGGCGCGGAACGGCGGCAAGTTCGCCTTCCTGACCTTGTCTGATCCCACTGGCGAGGTGGAGCTCATGGTCTATCCCGAAGTGCTGACCAGCCACCGGGATCAGCTTGATGTTGGCCAAGCCGTCGCGATTACGGTGAGCGTGCGCCGGCAGGGTGACGAAATCCGTCTTGCCGCCGAGGCCATCAGGCCGCTTGAACAAGCGCGGATTGCAAAGCCCAGCGATGGGCTGACCATTCGGCTCGGCAAAGGGGCAGATCCTGGTGATATTGCCGCTGTGACGACGGCGCTGAAGACCCTGCCTGGGCCGGAGAAAGGTGAGGTCATGGTAGAGCTTCCCCTGGCTGATGGGCGGGTCGTCACCATGCGCTTACCTGAGCGGTATACGACTGGGGTGCCGGCCAAACAGCTCTTGAAGACGGCTCCAGGCATCGCACGTGTTGACGCAGCTTAATGAGGGCCGGCTCGAAGCGGAAGCCGACCGCTAGTGCTCGGAGTTGCGCCTCCCACGAAAATCTGTACAAGCACGCCTTCAACTCCAAGCATGGGTGTTTCCGGTGCATGGGGTGCCGCGTTTGCGTCGCCCGGTGTCCCGCCCATGTCGGCCAACCGGAAGAGGTTCACAATGGCAATCCCCGAATTTTCCATGCGCCAACTCCTGGAAGCAGGCGTTCATTTTGGCCACCAGACCCACCGCTGGAACCCGAAAATGGCGCCATACATTTATGGTGACCGCTCCCAGATCCACATCATCGATCTGTCGAAGACGGTTCCTCTGCTGCACCAGGCGCTTGTCCAAGTGCGCGATGTGGTTGCAAAGGGGGGGCGTGTGCTCTTTGTCGGAACGAAACGCCAGGCTTCAGAGCCGATTGCAGAGGCGGCCCAGCGCTGCGCGCAGTATTATATGAACCACCGTTGGTTGGGCGGCACGTTGACGAATTGGCAGACGGTGTCCAACTCGATCAAGCGTCTGAAGGAACTCGACACGCTTTTCGAGAGCGGGGGTGGCCAGGGACTGACCAAGAAAGAACTCTTGAACCTCGAGCGCGAGCGAGAAAAACTAGAGCGCGCGCTGGGCGGTATCGCCAATATGGGCGGTTTGCCGGACCTCATGTTCGTGATCGATACAAACAAGGAAGCAATCGCTGTCAAAGAGGCGCGCAAGCTCGGCATCCCTATTGTTGGTGTGGTCGATTCGAATTGCGACCCGGACGACGTCGATTTTCCCTTCCCTGGCAATGATGACGCCGCAAGGGCAATCTCCCTTTACTGCAACCTGATTGCGGATGCCGTCATGGATGGGCTGGCCGAATCCTCGGCAGAACTCGGCATGGACTTGGGCGAGTTGGAAGATCTCGGAGACCTCACCGACATCGACGTCGCTGTTGCAGATGCGGCTTCGGCCGGTGGCGCCAGCGAAGTCAGCGCCGACGGTGGTGCAGAAGCCGCTGCGACGCCAACGGCGAGTTGATCGACCTCTCTGTCAGTCCATTTCACCGTTGCAGATCTGGTACGCGTGGGCGCACAACGCCTCCGCTGCGTCTGTGAATAGGAAACGTAGAACGGATCGCACGTTCCACTCGAAACGTGCCCTCTGAAACTTGAGCGCTAGTCAAAGGATTGAACCATGGCTCAGATCACCGCTGCCCTCGTCAAGGAACTGCGCGAGAAGTCAGGCGCAGGTATGATGGACGCCAAGAAGGCACTTGTTGAAAGCAATGGCGACATGGAAGCGGCCGTGGATTGGCTGCGCGCCAAGGGGCTCAGCAAGGCGGCCAAGAAGTCCGGTCGTACGGCGGCCGACGGCCTCGTCGCGGCAATTGTCTCAAGCGATGGCAAGTCTGGCGCGCTCGTCGAGCTAAACGCGGAAACGGACTTCGTTGCCCGTAACGAAACGTTCCAGACCGCATTGGCAGCCTTCGCCAACACCGCGCTGGAAACCGACGGCTCGCTCGACGCGCTGAAAGCGGCTCCAGCGGCCGAGGGCGAAGGCACCGTTGCCGATCAGATCACGCGGATGGTGGCCACGATCGGAGAGAATATTTCCCTGCGTCGGACCGCGAAGCTGTCTGCCGATGGCGCTGTTGCGTCCTACATCCACAATGCGGAAGCGGAAGGCATGGGGAAGGTGGGCGTGCTTGTCGCCCTGAACGGGACCGGGGACGATCTGGCGGGTCTGGGCCGCAAGATCGCAATGCATGTCGCCGCGACCATGCCGGCGGCTGCGAGCGTTGCAGAGCTCGACCAAGCCATCGTCCAGCGTGAGAAAGAAGTGCTGACCGAAAAAGCCAAGGCCAGCGGGAAGCCCGACAACGTCATCGAAAAGATGATCGAAGGCCGTATGAAGAAGTTCTATAAGGAAGTTGTCCTCGTAGAACAGCCGTTCGTGATGGACCAGGACCAAACGGTCGGTAAGGTTCTGGAAGCGGCAAAGGCAGAGCTGGTCGGTTTCCAGCGCTTTGCCCTGGGCGAGGGCATCGACAAGAAAGACGACGATTTTGCGGCTGAGGTCGCTGCCGTTTCCAAAAAGGACTGACGCTTCCAAAAAATATCATCGCCCATCAGCGAGAAACCGTTGGGGGCGATGACAGGGCAGGTCAAATCCGGTAGGGACCGCACAAGGATCACCCGGAGAGCCGTCCATGTCCCAGCCAGTGTCCGAACCCGTTCGTGACAGCGCCTATGGGCGTGCGCTGTTGAAGCTTTCGGGCGAGGCACTCATGGGAGACCGCGACAGCGGGATCGATATGTCGACCTGCCAGGCCTTTGCCGAGGACGTCCGCGACGCGAGGGCACTCGGTGCGGAGCTGTGCGTCGTTATTGGTGGGGGGAACATCTTTCGGGGGCTTGCGGGCGCTGCCCAAGGGATGGACCGTGCGCAAGCGGATAGCATGGGCATGCTAGCCACCGTGATGAACGCGCTCGCCATGCAAAGCGCGCTGGAACAGATCGGCGTGCCGACCCGCGTGCAATCGGCCATACGCATGGAGTCCGTGTGCGAGCCCTTTATACGCCGGCGGGCCATGCGCCATATGGAAAAGGGCCGGGTGGTGATCTTCGCTGCCGGGACGGGTAATCCGTTTTTCACGACCGACACCGGTGCGGCGCTCAGGGCTGCTGAAATGGGGTGCGATGTGATGCTTAAGGGCACCCAGGTTGACGGCGTCTACTCCGCAGATCCAAAGACGGATGGCGATGCGGTGCGCTTTGAACGGCTCGGGTACCAGGATGTCCTCGCCCAAAATCTCAAGGTCATGGACGCCTCCGCAGTATCCTTGATGCGGGACGCAAACATACCGATCATTGTGTTTTCCCTGCACCAGAAAGGTGCCCTCACAGATGTCCTTTGCAAGCGTGGCCGGTACACGCTCATTTCGAACCAGTCTGAGGTCACACCATGAGTTTCGACAAGAAAGATCTCGAGCGGCGTATGGAGGGCGCTCTGTCGGCCCTTGCGCAGGAATTTTCGGGGCTGCGAACGGGCAGGGCTTCGGTCAACCTGCTGGATACCGTCAAAGTGTCGGCGTACGGATCGGAAATGCCGCTTAACCAAGTTGGATCTGTTACCGTGCCTGAATCGCGAATGCTCGCGGTCAACATTTGGGACAAGGGCTTGGTTGGTGCCGCGGACAAGGCCATACGCGAATCCGGATTGGGGCTTAACCCGGTCGTTGACGGCACAAATCTCCGCATCCCGATCCCTCCGCTGAACGAGGAACGCAGGGCGGAACTTGCGAAAATTGCCGGCAAGTCCGCAGAATCGGCCCGTGTCGCGGTTCGCAATGTCCGCCGTGATGGCATGGACCAGCTCAAGAAGATGGAGAAGGATGGCGACATCGGTGAAGATCGGCAGCGCGTTCTTTCCGATGAGGTCCAGAAGCTCACGGATGAATATGTCTCCCGCATCGATGAGGCGTTGAAGGGAAAGGAAGAGGAGATCATGCAGGTCTGATGGCTGAGCCGATTGCCCATCCTTCTCCCGGAACGCTCTCGCCTCTGTCCGGGCCAGCAGGAGCGGCCATGGCCGCCGGACGAGCGGGTCGGCCCTTGCACGTCGCAATCATCATGGACGGCAACGGCCGATGGGCCAAAGCCCGCGGTTTACCCCGTACAGCCGGCCATGAGCGCGGCGTGGAAGCCCTGAGACGCACCGTTGAAGCGGCAAGCGCGCTCGGTGTCAGTCATCTGACGGTGTTTTCCTTCTCCACCGAGAACTGGCGCCGTCCGCCCGCCGAAGTCAGCACGCTCTTCATGCTTCTACGATCGTATATCCGGCGGGATCTGAAGCGGCTGAAGAAGGAAGGGGTTCGCATTCGGGTGATCGGGACCGATGAGAACATGCCCGAAGATGTCCGCGATCTCATTGAGGAGGCGCAACGGGAAACCCTCGACAATACGAGTTTCAATCTGACAGTCGCGTTCAACTATGGCGGTCGAGAGGAAATCGTTCGCGCAGCTCGGCGTCTTGCCGCTGAGGTCGAGAGGGGCGAGCGCTCCATCGAAACCATTGATGATGGGGCCATGGACGCAGCCCTTGATACCTCGGATGTGCCCGATCCCGACTTGCTTATCCGGACCAGCGGCGAAAAGCGCATCAGCAACTTTCTCCTCTGGCAGTGCGCCTATGCCGAGCTCTACTTCACCGATACGCTGTGGCCAGACTTCAGCGAGCAGGACCTGTCAGCGGCGTTGGAAGCGTTTTCCCAGCGCGAGCGCCGCTATGGCGCGGTGAGCCCCGGTGCGGCCTAGGGCAGAAACACGCGCTGCCATGCGCAGAACCGAAACCGAAGAACCGCTGCCAATCGGCAAAGAGGCTGCATCAGGGGGCAGGTCGCCCGTCTCGGCAAAAACGGAGAAACGGAACGATCTGGTCATCAGGCTTCTTTCAGCCGCTGTCCTGATCCCTTTTGCCCTGTTGGTTGTTTGGGCTGGGGGTTGGCCTTTGGCGGTCGGCGCTGCCGTTTTTGCGGTCGTGATGGGATACGAATGGTCAGCGATGGCCCAGCTCAAGCACCGGTGGCGTCTGATGTCGGCGCTGGCCTTGGCGAATCTGACCGTCCCGTTGGTGGGCGTTCTGGCAGGTTTTCTCGTGCTGACCGCAGCCGCGATCGCGCTTTTCGCTTCGGCGCATCGAAAGGGTTGGATTGTGGCGTTCGGTGTCGCCTATGCCGGGGGCATGCCGCTCGCGCTTCAAGCGTTGCGCATGGGGCCCTGGGATGGGCAGTCGGCCGCCCTGATCCTGATGGGAATTGTCTGGGCCTCTGATTCGGCGGCTTATTTCGCCGGGCGCGGCTTCGGCGGCCCCTCCCTGTCCCCTGACAGCCCGAACAAGACCTGGAGCGGGGCAGTCGGCGCCGTCTTCTGTTGCATCCTGTGCGGGCTTATTGCGGCAGGTCTTCTGAAAGGCAGTCTCGCGGCGTGGATGGTCACGGGTGCGGCGATATCCATTATCGCCCAAGGCGGGGACCTCCTTGAGTCCTCGATCAAGCGGCGGTTCGGGGTCAAGGATGCCAGTGATTTCGTTCCTGGGCATGGCGGTGTTATGGATCGTGTCGACGGGCTTGGCGCGGTTTGCGTCATTGGCGGCTTGATCTTCGCTGTCAGTCCGGGTTTGGTCCTGTTTCTGGGTCTTTAGGCGTTTGGTCGGCGTCCGCCCCAATAGAGTGTCAGGGGATACGGCGGCATGAATGATCCGATTTCGGTCTCGATCATGGGCGCAACAGGATCTATCGGCCAGTCCAGCCTCGACGTCATCTCCCGCGCCAACAGCCAGTGCCCGCCAGACGCACCCGCGTTCACGGTTGTCGCGCTTGCGGCGAACAGCAACGCCGAAGCCCTCGCAGACCAGGCCCTTCGTGTACGCCCGGAGATTGCCGTTGTTGCCGATGAACGCCGCCTGGAAGATCTGGAGCGCTATCTCGCCGGATCGGGCATCGAGGCTGCAGGCGGTGAGCAAGCGGTGGTCGAAGCGGCGCTGAGACCGTGCGACAAGCTCTTGGCAGCGATTAGCGGGTCTGCTGGCCTAGCTTCCACATTGGCAGCCGTCAGAGCCGGCCGGACCGTGGCGCTCGCAAACAAGGAGAGCATCGTCTGCGCCGGTCATCTTCTTCTCACCGAAGCGCGGCGGACCGGGGCCACCATCTTGCCAGTGGACAGCGAGCACAATGCAATCTTCCAGGCGTGGCAATCGGGAAAGGCGGTCGAGCGGCTAACCATTACGGCGTCTGGCGGCCCGTTTCGAAACGCTAGCGAGACCGTCTTGCGCACGGCCACACCGGACCTCGCGAAAGCGCATCCTAACTGGGACATGGGACCAAAAAACTCGATCGATAGCGCCACGTTGATGAACAAGGCGCTGGAGTTCATCGAGGCCAGCTATCTCTTCGGAATCGACGAAGCCCAGATCGACGTGGTGATCCATCCCCAGTCCATTGTCCATGGCATGGCCCATTTCATCGATGGGTCCGTGCTCGCCCAACTCAGCATGCCCGACATGAGGACTCCGATTGCCCACGCGCTTGCCTGGCCCGAACGGGTCAGAACCGACGTGCGCAGATTGGCGCTCGAAGAGATCGGCAGGCTCGACTTCGAACCCGTCGACGATGCCCGGTTCCCGGCGGTGGGCTATGCCCGCCAAGCGAGCCGAAGCGGGAATGCGGCAGCAACATTGTTAAATAGCGCTAATGAAGCCGCTGTTGCTGCTTTTATCGCGGGCGAATGCGGGTTTCTCGACATAAGCTGGGTCGTCGGCGAAGTGCTTGAACATTATAGCGAAACGAATTTTGCTGGCATGGCGTGCGAAACGCTGGAAGAGGTGACGTACCTGGACCAGACCGGGCGGCGGCTGGCGACAGATTTGCTACGCCAGGCACCGGGTCGTTGATCGGCCCGCTAAAAACGGCGTCCTACGGGCGCATGAGGAGGGAAACCCTTGGATAGTCTGCTGGCGCAGGGACCACTCTTTCTGTTCAGCCTGATTTTCATGCTGGGCGTCGTCGTGGTGATCCACGAACTTGGGCACTACCTGATCGGGCGCTGGTACGGCGCTGCGGCGGAAAGCTTTTCGGTGGGGTTCGGCAAGCCACTCATCGAGCGCCGTGACCGGAACGGAACACGTTGGCGGATCAACCGGATCCCCTTTGGCGGCTTTGTGCAATTCGTCGCCAAACCCGAAGACTTTCAACACATGAGCAACCCGCCCCAGGGCAAGGCCTTCCAGGATGTGTCCCTGCTTGGCCGATCGCTTGTCATGCTCGGGGGTCCGTTTGCGAATTTCCTCTTGGCCGTTCTGATTTTCATGGGCATTTTCCTCGCCACAGGGGAAGCGCGCTCGACCGTCGCGATCACCCAGGTCGCTCCCGGAAGCCCTGCCGAACGGGCCGGGTTCGAGGTCGGCGACCGGTTTCTGGCGATCGATGACAAGCCTGTCGAGAATGTCAGGAGCGTGCTGGTGCCCATTCAACTCGGCTCTGGGCGGGAGATCCCCGTAGAGGTCGACCGTGCGGGAACGCCGGTCCAACTGACCGTCATCCCCGAGCGTCAGATCCGGGATAATGGGATCGGACAGAAACAACCCATGGGCACGATTGGGGTCGGGCTACAGCCTTCCGCGCTGCCCGCAGTCGAGCACAATCCTGCGACCGCCCTCGTCGCCGCCGTCCAGGAAACGGGTAACACGGTGGAGCTGTCCCTTTCGCTGCTTGGCCGCATCGTCACAGGCAAGGAGCCGCTGAACCAACTCTCAGGACCCGTCGGCATTGGCGATGTGACACGCCGGGTCGTGACCCAGACCGTCGGTGCCGATCACCTTACCGTGACCCAGAGGCTGACCAGCGGTGCCTTGTTCATCCTTCAGCTTTGCGCGCTCATTTCCATCGGCATTGGTCTGTTCAATCTACTGCCATTGCCTGTTCTCGACGGTGGACATCTGGTGTTCAACGCATATGAGGCGATCGCTGGAAAAGCTGTTCCGGAGAAAGTACAGGAAGCGTTCCTCACGGTAGGAATGGTTTTCCTGATCGGGATCGCGGTTTTCGTGACCTGGGGCGACATCGTGGAGACCGGGGTCTTTGCCACCGGCGGAAGCTAAGACGCAAGGGTGCCTTGCCCCTGTCCAGGGGCACGCCAGGAGATACCAAAGAGGTTTGAGTATGCGGTCTATCCTGTCAGCGACGGCGCTTGCCACCGCCGCAATCTTAGTGCCGGCCCCCGGGATCGTAGGCGACGCTTCGGCCCAGGAAGATGCCCTTGGGGGCACCATCCGTTCGATCGAAGTGGAGGGCAACCGCCGGATCGAAGCGCGGACCGTCTTGTCCTACATGCTGTTGGAGCCTGGCGACCGGTTCGACGCCCAGCGGATCGACCTCTCCTTGAAGACGCTTTTCGCCACCGGTCTCTTCACCGATGTCGCGATCGACCGGCGCGGGACCGATCTCATCGTCCGCGTGGTCGAGAACCCCATTATCAACCGCGTCTTGTTCGAGGGGAACCGCGCACTCGACGACGAGAAATTCCGCGAGGAAATACAGGCCGCACCACGGGGCATTTTTACCGCTGCGCGCGTCCAGGCCGATGTCCAGCGGATCCTCGAACTCTACCGCCAATCGGGACGGTTCTCCGCGACCGTCGAGCCGGAATACAAACCCCTCGACCAGAACCGGGTGGACCTGATCTTCAAGATGACTGAAGGCCCGGTCACCGGCGTGCGCGCGATCAATTTCATCGGAAACCAGGAATACTCCGACAGCCGGCTGCGGGGAGAAATTGTCACGAAGCAAAGCCGCCTTTGGCGCTTCTTCTCCTCGAACGACAACTATGATCCCGGCCGGCTCGAGTTTGACCGCGAGCAACTTCGCCAATTCTACCAGAACAATGGCTTCTACGATTTCCGCGTCGTATCGGCAGTCGCAGACCTGACCCCCGACCGGGAAGACTTCTACATCACCTTCACCGTCGAAGAGGGCGAGCCCTATAGTTTCGGCGAGGTACGCGTGGAAACCGCGCTCGACAAGCTCGACGGGGAGCGATTGACGCGTTCGGTCCCGATCCAGAAGGGCGAGCTTTATCGCGGCAACCGGATTGAAGACACGATCGACGCCCTGACGTTCGCCGCCGGTGTTTCGGGCTACGCTTTTGTTGATATCCGACCACAGATCCAGGCAAACCCTGAAACAAACACGATCGATGTGGTCTTTGCCATCGATGAAGGCCCGCGCGTTTATGTCGAGCGGATCGATATCGTCGGCAACACCCGCACCCTCGACCGGGTTGTCCGCCGAGAGCTTCGGTTTGCCGAGGGCGATGCCTTCAACCGTGTTCTGCTCGACAGGTCGCGCAACCGGGTCCGCGCCCTTGGCTTGTTCCGGGAAGTAGAGCTGACCGAGACCCCAGGCTCCACGGCTGACCGAACGGTTGTCGAAGTCAACGTCGAGGAAGATTCGACGGGCGAGCTGTCCTTCGCCGCCGGATTCTCATCGGTCGAAAACTTCCTGCTGGATTTCTCTGTAGTACAACGCAATCTCCGCGGCGCCGGCCAGTCGGCGGTCGGTCGGCTCTCGTTCTCCGATACGCGGCAGACCATCGACCTTCGCTTTACCGAGCCGAGGTTCCTCGACCGGAACCTCGCCGCCGGTATCGACCTCTTTGCCACCCGCACCGACTTTCTCCGGTTCGCAGACTTCGAAAGCGAGACCATCGGGGCGGGCGTTCGGGTCGGTTTCCCGATCACGGAGCGGACCAATCTTGGTCTCCGCTACCGGATCCAGAGTGACCAGTTGAACCTCGCCGGCAACGTTCTGATCGACGAGGACGGCACGGTGTTTCCGACCCAGTTCGGAACCCGCATTACCGATGAATTCAATCCGGATCCGGCCTTGTTCGACGTGGTGAATGCCTGTGATCCCGCCGTCCGGTTGGGCCGGGATCCAAACTGTGAAGAGCGTGGCCTGACATCTTTGGTTGGCTACACGTTCAACTGGGACCGCAGGAATGATCCAATCATCCCAACCGGCGGTTTTGACATGTCCTTTAGCCAGGATGTGGCCGGTGTCGGCGGTGATGTGCAGTATCTCGAAACCGAACTCACCGGCGCCTGGTATCGGGGCCTGTTCGGTGGTTTGCGGCTGAGCCAGCGCCTTTCCGGCGGGTATATCTTCCCGTTCGGTGATGACGATATCGTTCGGATCAACAATCGCTTTTTCCGGGGCGGAAACTCTTTCCGGGGCTTCGATGTGGCCGGTCTTGGCCCCAGGGAGATCCTGAAAACCGTAGATGCCGATGGCAACGAGACCGGTTTCTTCAGGCGTCGATCCCAGGGCGGTAACGTTTACTACCAGGCCACAAGCGAGCTCGAGGTGCCCAACTTCCTGCCCGAAGAATATGGGATCCGGACCTCGCTGTTCCTTGAAGCGGGATCGTTGGGCGAACTTGACGATCGGGCCCGGCGAAACGGTGCCGGCGGCCTTAACCGGGTGATCGAACTCGACGATGGCACCTCCCAGGTGATCTTCATCGATGATGGCCTCGGATTGCGGGCAACAGCGGGACTGAGTGTGGCATGGCGGTCACCATTTGGCCCTATTCGCTTCGATTTCTCACGGATATTACGCAGGGAACGGTTCGATGAGACCCAGATTTTCCGGTTCTCGACATCGACGAGCTTCTAGTCAGAAAGGTTGCGCGCTGCGATCCTAGAGAACCTAGCCCCGGGAAACTGAGCCCAGGCCTGAACAAACCGACCCAAAGAGCATTAGCCCCCAGGAGAACACCATGTCCCATTTCAAGCGGCTCAGCGCGGCGTTGACGACGCTTGTCGCCATCGCCCTCGTTGCCCCTGTCGCCTTGGCGCAGACCAAGATCATTGTCATCGACCAGGCGCGTATCGAAGCAGAAAGTAAGGCCGGGCAAAGCCTGCGTTCGGCGCTGGGCACCATTGAAGGCCAGATGCAGAATGAAATGGCTCCGATGGCAACGGATTTCCAATCCAAGCAATCGGCCCTGCAGGCGAAAGCGGCCAACATGACGCCCGAAGCCATGCAAGCCGATGCCGCGCTGCAAGAAGAAGCGAAAGCCATCCAGACCCAGGCCGCCCAGATCGCCAGGGAGCGGGACGTCCGCGCCACCGAACTGCGCATGACGACAGGCAAGGCCAGCATGGCCTACCGGGAAGCGCTGCTGCCTGTCCTGGAAGCCGTGATGGCAGAGGAGGGTGCCGACATTATCCTTGATGCCAGCCAGGTGGTCTTGGCCGGGGACGCCGTCGATGTTACGGCGAAAGCCATTGCCAAGCTGGACGCCAGCACACCAACGATTTCCGTCACCCGTGAACGGATACCGCAGCAACAGCCGCAACCGGAACGGCTCTCGCAATAGGCGGCAGCGGTCACCGGACTGGACACAGAGCAAGCCGCGCGAGGCGCCCGATATGGCCATCGATCCACGCTTTTTCGACCAGGTGGGGGCTGACACCGTCGAGGCGTGGGCAAAAGGCAGCGGTGCAAAATGTGTGGGGGAGGGCACCGGGGCCGTCACGGGCGTTGGTGCTGCTTCTACGGCGTTGGCTGGAGACGTCGCCTTCTTCGAGGGGGCTGCGAAAGGTCTCGGCTCAATCTCGGTCAAGGCGGCGGCGATCTTTGTCTCTGAAGAACACGTCGAAGGCGTGCCAGATGGCGTAACGGCGTTGATCCATGACCAACCCCGGCTTGCGTTCTTCGCGATGGCGAGCCGTGCAATCCGCCGCAAGACGATTGCGGACCAGGCTGAGCGGATCCATACCACCGCGGCGATCCACCCCGATGCGAAACTTGGTCCCGGCGTCGTCGTCGGCGCGGGTGCAGCGATCGGGGCAGAAACGGTGATTGGTGCTAACACGGTGATCGGGCCGGGCGTCCAGATCGGTATGCGCACCGAGATTGGCCCCAACGCGTCGCTGCAATGCGCGCTGATCGGGAACGATGTGAAGATCCTGGCGGGTGCCCGGATCGGCGAGGCGGGCTTCGGCGTGGCGCCTGGGCCAGAAGGCGCAGAGGATAGTCCCCATTTCGGGCGCGCGATCCTGCAGGACCATGTCACCCTCGGCGCCAATAGTTGCGTTGACCGGGGCGCTTTCGACGACACCGTCATCGGCGAGCGGTCCAAGCTCGATAATTTCTGCCAGGTCGCCCATAATTGCCAACTGGGCCGAAATGTTGTGGTCGCCGCGTTTGCCGGAATATCCGGCAGTGTCACAGTCCGCGACGGGGCGATGCTTGGCGGCCGCGTGGGCATCGCAGACCATGTGACCGTGGGCACCGGCGCGCAGCTTGCGGCTTCTGCGGGCGTGTTCCGGGATATTCCCGATGGCGAGACCTGGGGCGGAACACCTGGCCGGCCCATCCGCCAATGGATGCGCGAGGTCGCCTGGCTCCAGAAAAATGCAGGCGGCAAGAAGAAAGCGGCCCGTGAGCCGAAGGAAGGGTGAGCGCCAAGATCCACCCTCTTGCCGATGTCGACCCCGGTGCATCGCTGGGCGATGCGGTCGAGATCGGCGCGTTCTGCCACGTTGGTCCCCATGCCACCATCGGAGCGGGGACCCGGCTTCACGCCCATGCCAGTGTCATTGGCCACACCACACTTGGCGCCCAGTGCGTGCTCCACGCCCACGCGATTGTCGGCGGCGCACCCCAGGTGATCGGGAATGAACCCGATCGTCGTTCCCGCCTGGAGATCGGGGACCGGACGGTGTTCCGCGAATATGCCAGCGCCCATACCGGATTGCCCGATTTTGGCGGCACCACCCGCATCGGCACCGATGGCTACATCATGATCGGCGCCCATATTGGGCATGACTGCCAGGTGGGCAATCATTGCGTGCTGGCCAACAGCGCAGCCCTCGCCGGGCATATCACGCTGGGTGACCATGTCTGGATGGGCGGGTTGTCTGCGATCCATCAATTCTCCCATGTGGGTGAGCATGCTTTCATAGCGGGCGGCGCGATCGTCGTTGGCGATGTGATCCCCTTCGGAACCGCTGTTGGTAACCGCGCCACGCTGGCTGGCCTGAACGTCAAAGGCCTCGCCCGCCGGGGCTTCAGCCGCGACCGGATCAAGGCCATGCGCCGGGGGTACAAGGCCCTGTTCGACACGGGCGGCAGCTTTGCCGAGGCCGTGGAAGCGGCCAAACAGGCCTTCGCCGGGGATGCCGATGTTTCCCGGATCATCGCCTTCATCGAAATGGAGCGCGCCCGGCCGCTTTGCTTCCCGGCGCGGCCGTGATGGCCGGAGCGCCCGATAGCGCCCGCGGCCCCCTCGGGATCATCGCTGGGCTTGGCGAATTGCCCGTGTCGATCGCAGCACAGTGCGTTGCCGAAGACCGTCCAGTGTATATCCTCCGTGTCAAAGGTTTCGAGGAGCCCGGACTCGCGCCGTATCCTGGGGAAACCGTTGGCTTTGGCGAAATCGGCCGCCAGGTCTCGCTGCTCAAGGCGGCAGGGGTCCGCGACCTTGTCTTTGCCGGCATCGTGAAGCGGCCCGACTTTTCCGCCCTCAAACTTGATGGCCGAGGCGCTCGTCTGCTCCCCAAGGTACTCATGGCTGCCCGCAAGGGGGACGATGCCTTGCTTCGGGTCCTGCTCGACGCGTTCGAGCAGGAGGGCTTTGCCATTATCAGTGCCGAAGCCGCAAACGCGCGCCTCGTCGTCAAGCAAGGCCATCTTGCGGGGCCTGCGCCCACCGATGCCAACCGGGCCGATGGCGCCCGGGCCCTTGCGGCGGCCAGAGAGATCGGCCGGCTCGACATTGGCCAGGGCTGCGTCGTCTGTGACGGCCTCGTGCTAGCTGTGGAAGCCCAGGAGGGCACAGACGCCATGCTTGCCCGGATTGCGTCGCTGCCCCCTGAAATCCGCGGCACGCCCGATGCGCGCCGGGGCGTTCTTGCCAAGGCACCCAAACCGATCCAGGAGCGGCGCGTCGACCTTCCGACCGTTGGCCCTGCCACGGTCGAAGGCGCTGCAGCGGCGGGTCTTGCCGGTATCTTCCTCGAGGAAGGGGGCGCCCTCCTCCTCGACCGGGACCGTACGCTCGCCCAGGCGGCGGCCATGGGCCTGTTCATACACGTCGTCCCGGCCGCTGGACCGGTTGCAGCGGCGACGCCATCACCAGAGCGGACATGAAGGTTCACATCACCGCAGCCGAAGCGTCCGGCGACCTCTTGGGCCGTGAGGTGATCGAAGCCATCAGGGGCCATGGACAGGGCCAGCACCCTTACCAGGACATCTGCATCGCCGGCATCGGCGGCGCAGAGATGGCGGCTGCTGGCATCGATAGTCCCATTGATATCGCGCCTCTCTCGGTGCTTGGCCTTGTTGAAGGGCTCAGGGCCTATGGCGACGTCAAACGGCTTGTGGCCGAAGCCGCCGACGCGATCATCGCCTTCGAGCCCGACGTGGCGGTGATGATCGACAGCTGGGGTTTCACCATACGCCTGGCCCAGGCCGTCCGTGCCCGAGCGCCCCAGATCCGTCTGGTGAAGCTCATCGGGCCCCAGGTCTGGGCCTCGCGGCCTGGCCGGGCGAAAACCCTGGCGCGCCATTTCGATCACTTGCTGGCGATGACCGAGATGGAGCCGCCCCTCTACGCTGGCACCGGGCTGGCCGTCACCGTGATTGGCGCCCCGGCCCTGTCGCGAACGGTCAAGGGCGATGGGGCGGCGTTCCGAGCCGCCCACGATCTCAACGCCGATGCGCCCCTTCTCCTGGTCCTGCCAGGAAGCCGGGCCAGCGAAATCGACCGGGTTGCGCCGGTCCTCATGGCCGCGGCTGACAGGTGCCGGAGTTTGCGGCCTGGCCTTGAGGTCGTCGCGATGCCCGCCCAGGCTGTGATGGCGCGTTTCCGCGAGCAATACGGGGCGACCAGCGGCGTCCATATCATCGATGCCGGGCAGGAGGCCGGCCAGGAAGACGGAGAGGCGCGGACGGGTCGGGGCCGCCATGACGCGATGGCCGCGGCCGATGCGGCGCTCGCCTGCTCTGGAACCGTGACCAGCGAACTGGCGGTCCAGGGCACCCCCATGGTGGTCGGTTACAAGATCGGATGGATGACCTGGGCTATCGCCCGTTTCCTCCTTTACAAGCACCGCCATATCACGCTGCTCAATATCGCATCCGGCGATCGGTCCATCGTGCCTGAATTCGTCCAGACGGGCTTTACACCGGACCGCCTTTCCGATGCGGCCTTGGCCATCCTGGACGATCCCGCCCGCGCCGCTGCCCAGGTCGAGGCCCAGAACCGGGCCCTCACGCGCATGGGCTATGGCGGACCCCCCGTCGCCGATCTGGCTGCCGCTGCGATTCTCCAGCGCTGAAGGCGGGATTTTTGTTTGGATCCGATTTTTGTTTGATCGCCTGCTGGGCTGCGGGCTCCGCCCTCCGCTACGCGATGGATCGGGTTCAGGACTGTGGCTTTGTCTCCGGTTCGTTGGGGGTTATCTGCTTTTCGTGGGTTTTGGGCAGCAGCTCGCGTTTCCGCGCGCCGGGTTAGAGCTGGCGGATTCTGGGGCTGTTGTTGGGGGCTCGGCCCAGGGGTGGGGGTCTGGCTCGGC
>JBCDLC010000018.1:0-61034 GCA_038745855.1 Pseudomonadota bacterium
CGTATCGACGCCCAGCGTCGCAAGGCCGACCGGCCGCCGGCGCCCCTGCGCCGCCCCCGCGGAGGCGTTTGGCGAAAGCCAAACCTGCCGCGAGCGATATCAACAAGCCCCAAGCCGAGAAGGGAGCAATTGAGAAAGATCTGAACCCAATCCATCGCGTAGCGAAGCGCGAAAGCGCGAAGCCCAGCAGGGGATCAAAGCATAAACCGTAAACCTAAACGGCGCCTTCGGAGTAGTACTTCGAGTAGGCCTTGTAGGTGGCGCCGCCGTTTTCGAGCAGGCGCTTCTTCCTGAGGTCCACGAAGTTCAGCACAACCCCGGCCACATTGGCGTGGAATTGGTTGAGGAGACCCATCGTCTGCTTCAGGGCCGCTCGTGTTGTACCGCGCCATTTCGCGACCACAATCACCTGGTCGACCTTCGAGACGATGACCCGGCTTTCGGCCATCAGCAGCAGTGGGCCGGTATCGATCACGATCAGGTCGTAATGCTCTTCAAGCCGCTGCAAGAGGGCGTCAAAGGAGCGTGAACCGAAGACGTCCCGGGGTGTGTTCCGTTGGTTGGACAGCGGCAGGATGTCGAGGCCGGAGGCTTCGTCCGTCAGAAGGGCTTGCTCGAGCGCGACTTCTCCGAAGAGGTGTTCGATGAGGCCAACTTCGGGCTCAACACCTGTCGCCTCGGTCAGCTGGCGCCGGCGGAAATCGCCGTCGATGACCAGTGTCCGCGAGCCCGACACCGCCGACATGCGGCCGAGCGCGTAGGTGGTCATCGTCTTGCCCTCGTTCGGCAGCGACGAGCACACGGCCACGGTCTTCGCCGGATTGTCGAGGTCGGCAAAAATGATCGAGGCCCTGAGATTTCGGATGCTCTCCGAGAACGCAGAGAGCGGATTTTCGATGGCGTAGTCTGCCGGTGTTTTCGACTTCTTGCCGAAGCCCTTGAGTCCGGTGAGCAGCGGAATGGACCCCAGCGCGGGCACCCGCAGCAAACGCTCGACTTCCTCGCTGGTGCTGAAATGGTTCTCACCGATTTCCGCCAGGAAGATCAGGCCCCCGGCCACGACCCCGCCCATGAGCAGGCCAAGGATCAGGTTGATATTCGTGCGCGGCGAGCTTGGCCGGTTCGGCGTCTTGGCTTCCGAAAGCACGCGGGCATCGGCCTGGACGAGGTCGCTTTCCTCGGTGGTCTGCTTGAACTGCTCCAGGAAGTTCTCATAGAGCGCCCGGCTCGCTTCACCTTCCCGCTCAAGCTGGCGAAGCGTAACTTCCGCGCGGTTGTTCGTGGCAAGCCGGCCCCGGGCTGATGAGAGGTCCCTGTCGATCGACTCGAGCCGCCCCCGGGCAATGGCCACCTCGCTTTCGAGGTTCGACACGATCCGGTTCACCTCGGCATTGATCTGCTGGGTGATGTCCGCAAGCTCGGCATTGACCGCCAGCACATCGGGGTGACGGGGGCCACGGGTTGTCGCGAGATCGGCGCGCCGGCGTTGGACCTCTGCTTCCTGCGCCCGGAGTTGGCTGATCACGGGTGATGTCAACACCTCGGCAATCGAGGCCGTGTCGCCCTGGCTGCGCATGATTTCTCTGACGCGGTTGAGGCGCTGTTGCGCTTCAGACAGCTCAGCCGATTGGAGAGAGCGCTGGGCCGTAAGATCGGAGATTTCCTGTTCCGTCAGCGTCGACCCTTGCGAGCTAAGAAGCCCTTGGTCAGCCCTGAAAATTTCGACGGCCCGTTCCTTGGCATCCACCTCGTCCTTCAGGTTCGACAACCGGTCAGAAAGCCATTCATTTGCCCGTCGTGTCGCTTCCAGCTTCGCTTCGAGTTGTTCAACCAGGTACTGATCAGCCACGGCATTGGCGATATCGGCCGCCAGTTGCGGTGTCTCACTTTGGGCCGTGACATCGATCACATAGGTCGGCCCCAGCCGGGACACGTTGATCGACTGACCGAGCCGAAAGGTTGCATAGCGAAGCAATCCTTCGGCCCGCTGCTCAGGTGTTGGTGGAGGTCCTGCTTCTTCGCCGCTGCTGATCAGGCCCGAAACCTGGCTCGACAGGGTATCAAGAAGGGAAGGTTCCTGTAGTTGCCAATTGAACTCGGCGTAGTCGGACAAAGCCAGCCGGGGAACAACCTTCCTGAGAAGGGTTTCCGACCGCATAATTTCTAGCTCGGTATCAATCGCGGCGGTGTTTGCAGGAAGGCCCAGCAGATTGTTGCCAACCTCGAAGGCATCCTGCTGGGTATCAAGCACAAGTCGCGTCGTTGCCGAGTACATGGGCGTTTGTTGGAAGGTGTAGATCGCGACCGCGAGGAATGTCACCAGAGCGCTGATCAGGCCCAGCCAAAAGCGGCGGCGAACCGTCTTGATCAAGGCCTTTACGTCGACGAGCTTGTCATCGGCATGGATACCCATGGCCGCTGCCTTGGTCGGAAGGCTGGCCGGGATGGTGAAGGCGCTCTGCTTGTTCACGGAATTCTACTCCTTTGGACCATACTGGCCCAGCTTGCGCACGCGTCTATGGGAAAACCCGCAGGGTGAGGGTGAAAGCGTTTCGAGTGAACTCGACCGCCGGAATGTTTGAGCTCCTGTCGAAGTATGCATAGCCAGCATCGACATGGAAGCGTTTGCTCACCTTGTAGGTGGCGCCAAAGCCAGCGAGGATCGTTTCATCTTCGCGGTCTGTGGGTGTGTCGCCGATGAGGATCGTGTCGAAATCGCGGTTGATGAAATCCGCCGTGCCGAACAACAAAACATTCCGGCGCAGCTCATGGTCGACACGGACGCCGAGATCGGTCTCCAGCGCACCACCGGCCTCGAGCACGCCAACGTCAACCGCCCGCTGGCCAGCGCCGAAAGTGACCGTTGTGAGCCGCGTTGGGAACCAGTTCAGGGTTGCATCGAGTGAGAGGCCATCGAAGTCGACGAAATTCGGATCGTCCCGGGTCTCTTCCAGATAACCGACGGACACGTTCCCGCGCAGCAGGTTTGGCAGCTCGAAGTCGGTCCCGACCTCGAGCCGGTATCCCTCACTGTCGCGGTCGGCAAGAATGGTCCCACCCGCGAGCGGTGTCAGGCGATCGTAATCGCGGGCATTCACCTCTGCTTCGCCGTAGACGGCGATGTCCGGCGAAATGGCATAGGCCACCTGGCCGCCGACACGTGCGAGGGTGTTGTTTCGGAACGACTGGTCTGAGAAGAGCTCGGTCTGTTCCGGTCCGATCTCTGCCTGGGTCTCTTCAGAGATCGACGCGTCATCGAAGTCAGAATTAACGGCGCTCGCAAATGCCTGCAGCCTGATCCGGTCACGGGTATAATTGGCCTGAACCGTGGCGCCGACCTGCCTGAAATCGACGGGCTCTTCGAAGATGTCACGGACCGCTTCCGATGTTCTCGGGTCGGCGGAGGTTACGCCGAAAACGTTTCCATCTAAGGAAAAGTCCCGTGACACCTCGTAGCTGCCGCGAACGTTGGCGTTGAGGGTGGTGAAGCTCTCATCGGAAAAGTCGAAGAATTGACGGTGGGTGACCCCAACGTCGCCACCCATTTCATGCCGCCCCCAGTCGGACTGGAAACCCGAGGACACGCCAATGACGCCGATGATATCGTCCTGGGTGCCGATCGCATCATCGCCGGACCGGTCCGGCACGGCAAAGACGTTGTCGGTCACCTCAACACCAGCGAACGCTTGTGGAGATGCCAGGAATGTTCCGACGCGGATCGGCTCCTGATCGAAATCCGGCTGAAAACGATCTGTCACGGCCTGGTAGCGGTCGCGGGCGAAGTAATCCTGCGCGAAGGCCGCTGGTGAGAGGGCAGTTGCAGCAATGGCAACGAGGCCAGCCGTTTTCATTGTAGTCATGACGGGGTCCCTTCCTGACGGCCGATCGACATGGGCGGTGTACCAGTCCCAGTCGTGCAACCTTCAAAATGCGTGCCACCGGCCATGGTCGGTATCCCCTTACGCAACGACAAGATTTAGGCGTCACGGGATGGTGTCATGTCAAGCCAACCGGACCAGTTCGCACTGCTCAAACTTAACGGCTTTCCCTATGCCCCAATCATCAACATAGACCGGAATACACCTGGATCGTCCGCGAAACTAGGGGTTTTGCTGCACCGCAATAGGACCAAGGTCCCATCCCGAGCGACGCATCGCCCTCACGTAAGTGCATCCCACGAAATTCCTCCCGAGTTCTTAAAGGGCTGTCCGGCCCTGAACTGGCAGCTTAAGCGTCCAAGAGATCTGCGGGAGAATGAACGACATGCCCGGCTGAACTGAAGTCGCACAGATGCCGTGAGAGGGCGCCTGAGGAACGCGGGCGGAGAAATCCACGGGACGTCCGCGCCGTATTCACGCCCTCTGCGCCCGCCGCTCGGCCAGCCCAAATCGAATTCGTTGGAGCGCCTTAGAAGTAGCGCTCGACGATCCGGATCGTGTCACCCGGGGCCACCGGGGTTGTGTCCGTCAGGTCCACGCGGCGCTCGGAGGTTGCGTCATTGCTGCGAATGAAGATGACCCGCCGGTTCGCTCGGTAAGTAAAGCCCTGGGCCGTCGCGACCGCTTTAAGGACCGTCAGCCCCGAGGAATAGGCATACTCCCCTGGATTATTGACCTCTCCCAGGATGTAGAACGGACGGAATGTCGTCACCTCTGCACTGACGCGCGGCGCCTTGAGGAAGTCACCGTCCAGATAAAGCGCTTCTGCCCTCTCCTGGAATTCCTCCACCGTGAGGCCGGACACCTGGAAGGTGCCGATCAGGGGCATCGAAATATTGCCCACACCGTCAACCTGGTATTCGCCGGAAAGCTCCGGTTCGCCAAACACAACGACGCGAAGGCCGTCACCATTGCCAAGTTCATAGGCTGCGGACGGGTTCACCGTGTTAATCGGATCGGTCTCGACCGTTGAGGATGATACCGGTGACTGCTGGCAACCAGAAAGGATGCCCAATGCGATGATCGCCGATACGAGGGTCAGGATGCCAAACCGGTTCATGATCGTTCCCTTTAATCTTTACTGGCTCCGACAGCCGCTTGGCGGGTTTGCGCGCCGGTGAACGGAACCTCTTTGACCGTAAAGCTGCCCCGCAACTTTCGCGCCAAACTAATCGATCATCAATCCAGATTGAAGCCTAGGTTGAGATGAACTGCACATCATCGGCTGCCAGCACGGCTGCTGTCAGTTTCCCGGTGAGGTAGGCCCCGGTATCAATGCCAATGCGGCGATAATCACGGTAGGGTTCAGTTACCGGTGTATGCCCGTGCACGATCATTCGATCGAATGCGCCGGTGTCATTGATGAAGTCTTCCCGGATCCAGAGGAAGTCGCGCTCGTTCTGCTCTGCCAAGGACAAGCCCGGTCGCAAGCCGGCGTGGACGAACAAATAGTCGCCGAGTTCCTTGAACATGAGAAGCCCATTGAGAAACCGCCTGTGTTCCAAAGGCAGTGCCTGGTTCAACTTGGCGCACACTTCCTCCCAGCCGAACTTGTCGGTTTTCGACCGTGGGGGCTGGATGCCGTAGGACATCAGCGTCTCAGAACCGCCAAAGCGGGCCCATTCCGGCCCGAAGGTCGGATCAGACAGAAACATCTCGAACGCTTGTTCGTGATTGCCCTTAAGAAAGTGGGTTTCGTACTGGTCCAGTACACCGCTGGCGAGGTATTCAATGACATCGCGGGACTGGAAGCCCCGATCGACATAGTCGCCCACAAACACAATCACTTTGCGGAGTTCGGGCGCTTCTGCGGCGTCTTCCTCGATCAGTTTCATCAACCGCCTCAGCAGATCTGCGCGGCCATGGATGTCGCCCACGGCATAGATCCGCATGCCGTTGGGCGCGCGGGCTGTTATCCCCTTCGGAATCTCGAAACTGATCGGATCGTCTTCTTCGACGACCGCAGGGGCATAGGCCTGACGTTCCTCGGCGGGTGGGCGGGTTTGCTCCTCGATTTCCTTCACGAAGGAGACAAACTTGTCCTTGGCACGTCCCAATGTCCCACGGCTCCGGGCCAGGGCATCGCCGCCGCCCCGTTTCACCGATTGGTACGCATCGCGGAATACTACACTCATCTCAGCTCAGGCTTTCCATGTTTCAAACCCTGCCTTTTCGCCAGCTATCTCTGTGGCAATTCGCAAGCGCGAAGGCAAGGACAGATCCCCCACGACATATTCCGCTTATGGTTAAGTCGGGGAAAGCGATTTCGCGCGCCTGGGGTGATTAGGGTCGAAGAAATGCTGGAGAATTCCCCTCACAAGAACACCGATCACGTGCGGCGGTGCGATAAAACACGACGCGGCTTCCTTGAGGTTCCGCTCGCCAACTGCCTCGATCAATCGCACCCATGCCCATTTCCTGTGCGTGAGGCGGCGATGCGCCTTGAGTGCGGCACGGGCTTCGGCATCGAGGCCAGGTAGGGAGAGCATCGCCTGGTCTGCCCGGTAGACCTGTTCGAGTGCGTTCACCGAGTGGGCCTTGCTCAGAGATCCGGGCGTGTCAAAAGCGTAGTAGCCAAGAGGATCGACGACGAGGAACCGCTGTCCGGCGTGGATCGCCCGCGCGTAAAGGTCGTAATCCTCGCACAAGCGCATCTTCTCATTGTAGTAGAGCCCCGCATCCGCGAGCTTGCCGCGCCGCATGATCGGCTTGAGGAACCCCAATTCCCGGCCATCGCCGCAGATATCGCGATGGTTTTCGCGAATGAACTCCGAAAACCCGACCTCGATCTGGCCAAAAGACGTCTCGCGCCACTGGCGGCGGTAATCCTCGAGGTGGTTCCAATCGGTGATCCGCTTGATGTCGTCTGCGACCATGTCCCAATCGCCGGCTTCGGCGATCGCCAACAGCTTTTCGAGACGGTCTGGCGCCATACGGTCATCGGCATCCAGGACCGTGACCCAATCTGCATCAGTGAGGGCGAGGGCGCGGTTTCGGGCGGCACTTGGGCCCATGTTTCTGGGTTGGCGGACCACGGTCAGCCTGTCTGAGCCCTCTCCTGCGGCCCGCGCAACGCTCAATGTGTCGTCGGTGGAGTGGTCATCGACCACGATCACGTCTGGGGCAACTGTCTGCGCCAAAGCGCTTTTGACAGCATCCGCAATGGTGCCAGCGCCGTTGTAGACAGCGATGAGAACGGCAATCTTAGCCATGGGCATTCGCTCCATTCGCAGGGGGTTGGGTTGTGGTCGCCGGCGTCGGCCTTACAGGGCGAGCATATTCCTGAATCTGGCGGTCGAACGCATAGTCCAGCATGCCGCGGCCACGCTGGAATGTATAAAGCGCGCTAGCCACCCGTTGCGACATCTGTCCGCCAGCCATGATCCATGTGAGGGCCGTGAGACCGCCGCCGATCACAAGACGCGGCATAGCCTGAACAAAGGCGCGCACGCGCCCACTATTTGTGCGGGAGCGGCGACCGTAGAGCATCGCGTCACTCGCGCCCTCCCGGCGCCAGCGCTGTTTCAGCCAATCGGTGCGCGCCCGGACGGGGGGCACCTTTTCCGTCAACCAGGCGTCCGGCGCATTTGCGAGCCGCTCACCGCGTTGGAGAAGACCGTCGAAGAAGATGATGTCTTCACCCCCAATCAGCGTCAACGCAGGATCGAAAGCCAGGCCGTGGCGGCGAACCGTCGGAAGGTGGATCAGACAATTATTGGTGAACCCCGGATGGGCTCGCGCCTGGTTTCCATCCACGCGACAATCGTGGATTCCGTTTTCGACCATCCACGCTGGCGCATCGGGGCCATAGACCGCACGGACGGGACCGAAGACAGCTGCCGCCCGGGTCTCCTCCCACGTTGCCCACAGACCGGATAGCCATTCCCGGGTCGGCAGCTCATCATCGTCGATGAAGACCAGGAAATCGGTGGAGGCATTCGCAGAAAGGGCCCGGTTGCGCACATGGGTGACCCCGGGGCGCGTCTCGTGGATGTAAGAAATTGGGTAGGGACCCACCTTCGCGGCCGCCGCCTCGACAACTGGCCTTGCCTCCCCGCCGGGGTTGTTATCGATGACAAGGATCCGCACCGCCAATTCAGGCGCTGGAAGCATCACGCTCTGGAGGGCGGACAACAGCTCAGCGAGCTGGTCGTTCCGCCGGTAGGTCGGAATGCAGATACTCAGGTCCATACTCGTTCACCCGCGCTCGTCTCTGCCTGCTCGCGACGGGCGGAAAACCGTCTTAGCCACGAAAAGTCAGGGACCTTTGCTCCGCGAATGTGCAATCTTCGCACCACATATGCGCTGGACTGCCTAGATCCCGCGCGCAGTCTGTTCAGTTGAGCCGCTCACACACCGGTGGCAGCCGTGCACCTTCTGCCAATCTACCCCCCTCTGAGAGGCAAATACCGGCGTCCAGCGCCATCGCATCGAGGGAGAAAAGCTCCGAATTCGATTCCGACACGTCGGAAATCCGCCGCGTAACTGGGAATTTCAAGCTCTCATCAACCATGGTTGCCTGACAAATGAAGGTACAGTCATAGGAGTAATTTCCCGAAAGCGTGCCCTGTGGCGCGGCGATCGTCTGTACGGCTGGCAGACGCGGGCGGGCAGGCGCGGGGGCCTCGGAGACCACTTCTGGGTCGACCGAATTCCCCGTGACATCCGCCGATTGGGGCTCTGTTGCAGCGGCCGTGGCAGCCTCCTCCACGTCTGTTCCCGCTTCCTCAGGTGCTTCTTGCG
This sequence comes from Pseudomonadota bacterium, assembly GCA_038745855.1. GTDB lineage: Bacteria > Pseudomonadota > Alphaproteobacteria > Caulobacterales > Hyphomonadaceae > UBA5336. The sequence goes on from JBCDLC010000018.1 coordinate 8,682, forward strand.
AAGGCGGATCGACAGTGACCGTTGTTTCAACGATCGGAGCAACCGCCACGGAACTGACTGGCAACGCGTCGGGCGCTGATACTTCCCTCACACTCGTCGAAGGATTCTCTGTTTCCTCGACTGACGCGTCAGGATCGGCCGTAGCTGCGGGCACGGTGGCTGAGGCAAGAATTGACTGCCCGGTCTCCAGTGACACGAGTGGCCGGCGCTCTGCCGGACGGGAGACATCATCCTCGGTGAGCGTGACGGCGGCGAAATCCTTCGGGAATTGTCCGTCCGCGGTCACAAACAGCATCAGCATGTCCGTATCGCTATTGGTCCGCCGCGCGATGGATCCCCCAGCAAAAATGCCGCCGCGGCTATCCACTTCGAAATCCTCGATCCGGACCTGTCGGTTGTGACCGCGCAGCCGGGTCCAACGCGGCTGACCGTCCGCATCGAAGCTGGCCATCCAAAGGCGGCTACGGCCGGTCTGGCTCTCATCCTGGGCACCAGCTTGGCTCTCGTCTCCGCCCGCATCCTGGCGTGGTTCAGCGATGACGTGGAGTTCGCCGGTGTCACTGCGGCCGACGATCTTGCTACGGGCCGCGCGGATATCGGGGAGGTCTCGCGCCCAGATAAACTGGCCCAGTGGGTCAAGCTTGAACACCTGAGCTTGCTGGCCTCCGATGAGAACGGACACACCATCAGCATCGACATAGAGATCCGAAAGGCCCGCATCGTCGCCAGTCCGCACCGTCCGGCGCCAGATCTCGCGGCCGCGGCGGTCAAGCCTGACCAATTCGACCCCCTGCGCCCCGTTTGGCTGTTCAACGGATGCGGCGAACACTCCGCCGCCGATCGAGTCAGCGGTGACACCCAGGCTGCGCGTGCCTCCAATGGCTACGGACACGTCGCGCCGCCAGACGACACGGCCATCGCCATCGAGCCGCATCACGCGCATACCGCCTTCCTCAAAGGCCTCCGATAGCAGCACCATCGCGGCACCATCCGGAGACGGCGCCACGAGTACGCGGGCGGCCTGGTTTGTGACATTGAACCGGCGCTCCCAAAGGAACTGCCCTGCCACATCCACCTTCGTGACCTTTATGGCCCCTTCCTCCCAGGCCGTCAGGAAAGCGTCGCCATTATTGCCCAATTCGATATCGGAGACAGTTGCATCACTGGAGTCGGAGAGCACAGTTTCCGACAGCACTTCTCCATCCGACGCTGTACGAACCAGGCGCGCCTCGGACCCGTCGTTCGGGTTCAAACCCACGCTCAGGCCCGCAAAGGCGACGTCATCACCGGGCAGGAGAACAACTGAAACGATCCGCTCATAGTCCCGGGCGCCCAGGCTCTCGGCCCACGGGCCTTCCGCTTTGGCAGGGGCTTCATTTTCAAGCGTTTCATCGGTGCCCGCGAGCATGGTTTTCTGGTTGGCGCGTTCGGAAACCAGTGTTGCGAGTTGGGTCGCGCCATATCCGGCGCCAAGGAGCGTAAGCACCGCGACAGCCTTACCCGTAGAGCTGCCCCTCACCGCCCGAATTGTCACGATCAGTAGCCGTTTTAGCATCTCACCCTGCCCGCTTACGATCCGTCTGCCGTTCTTGGCGACGGGTACTCAGCGGAAACGGCCCAAATGTGGCGCGCCGGCCGCTTTAACTCTTTCTCAACATATGCCTCAGCCGAGAGTTGCAATCAATTCACGCAGCATGCCAACGGCGGTGATTCGCCATGGGTGCGGTATCTCTGCACCGCCTGCACCAGGGAGCGCCGTCGTCCTTAGCGGCGAAGATCACCCCGCCGCACGGCATGGACAAGTCGTTCTGCATTGCCATCGCCGCCCCGGATCGGACTGTCCATCCAGTCCTTCACCGACCAGCTTTGCTCCCTCAACCAGTCAGAGAAGCCCATCTCTGCCCGCGCGACCGCAGCACCATCCCGCACAAGACCGCCTTTGCCGATATGGTCTGGCCCGACCTGGAACTGGGGCTTGAAAAGCGCCACCAGCTGCGCCCCTTCGTCCAACAGGTGGAGGACGGGGCCCAGCGCCTTTTCGAGCCCGATGAAACTCAGATCCGCCACAACCAGGCTCGGCACACCGCCCAGTTGGCGCGCCTCCAGCGTCCGGACATCCTGCTGTTCCAACACGGTGATCCGGTCATGCCCCCGCAAGCTTGGGTGAAATTGTCCTGTCCCCACATCGACGGCCGTCACATGTGCCGCACCGCGCTGGAGCAGGACATCCGTAAATCCGCCGGTGGATGCGCCAAGATCCAGGCACCTCAACCCCGAAGGATCCACCGCGAAAGCGTCCAGCGCAGCGGCTAGTTTGACCCCTCCACGGGACACGTAGGGGTGAGCGGGCGCCGTCTCGATCTTCATCCCCGCGGTGAGAATCTGCGACGCCCGCCGCACCGGTTTACCATCGGCGACGACCAACCCCGCTTCAATCGCCGCCCGCGCCGCACTGCGGCTGGGAAACCGCCCGAGCGCCATAAGCAGGACATCTGCCCGTTTTCCCGTTTTGCCGTTGTCAGATTCAGACACTAGACGCCTCCCAGGGGAAGACAGTTATATAGACGCTTCATACTGACCTGGAGCCATGCGCATGCGACCCAATCCCTTAGAAGCGATCGTTTTTGGATCGGTGTTCGCCTTGGCGGCAGGCGTTTCGGCCTGTGCACAGACGGTCCCAGTCACGGAAACAAGCCCCATTGCATCTGCTGCGGAACCCGGCATCCCAACCGAGGCGGGCGGCCAGATCATCGGCAGCGGGGGGGCAACCATCGGCGAATACTTCATGCAGCAGGCGGCAAATGGGCTCTTGCTGACGGTCACAATCGAACAGGGCAGCCTTACCCCAGGCTGGCACGGCCTCCACCTGCATGCCGTGGGGGATTGCTCGGATGTCGGCGTCTTCAAACTCTCCGGCGGCCATGTCGGAAAGATCGAAGGCGGGCACGGGCTGCTCAACCCGCTCGGCCCCGAGGAAGGCGACCTGCCGAATATCTGGGCTGCTGCGGACGGTAGCGCCGGCATGCAAGCGTTTACCACACTCGTCGACCTTCAGACCCTGCTGGACGAAGACGGCACCGCACTCATCATTCACGCTGAAGAAGATGACCATATCACCCAGCCCATAGGCGGGGCCGGCGCACGTGTGGCCTGTGCCGTGATCGGCGCCAACTAGACGAGCGCAGAACAGAGGACCTCATGGGCCGTGTAATCGCCGTCTCGAACCGCACTGCAGCGGACCCGACCGCCCGCGCCGGGGGTCTCGCCGTCGCTGTCTGGGAGTCGCTCCAGAAAACCGGCGGCACCTGGATCGGCTGGAGCGGGGAACTGGTCGACGAAACGCCGCGCGGTGTCGAAGTCTTCCGCGATGACGGGGTCGAATTCGTCCTGACCGATCTCACCCACCAAGAGCACAAGGGCTTCTATCTCGATTACGCCAACAAGGTCCTCTGGCCCGTCTTCCACTACCGGATCGACCTCGCAGATTTCGACGCCGACGCGTTCAACACCTACGCCGCTGTGAACCAGCGCATTGCGAGCATCATTGGAGACCGTCTCGAACCCGATGACGTGGTCTGGGTCCACGACTACCATTTCCTCCTGCTGGGAGATTGTCTCCGCCGCGTCGGCTGGGACGGTCGGATCGGCTTTTTCCTGCACATCCCCTTTCCGGCCCCGGAGATCTTTCGCGCCCTGCCAGAGCACCAATGGATCGCCCGCGCCCTGTGCGCCTATTCTGTCGTTGGCTTCCAATCTAGCAGCGACCGCTCGAACTTCGCGCGCTACCTGGTCGAGGATTGCAAGGGCGTCGAACACGATGACCAAATCATAGAAGCTTTCGGCAAGCGCGTGAAAGTCAGCACCTACCCCATCGGCATAGACGCTGAAGGCTTTCTCGAGGCCCGACAAACCGAGGCCGCCCGGGACGCCGCCCTCACGCTCGGCCGGTTCCTCGGCGACCGGCAACTTGTCATCGGCGTCGACCGGATGGACTATTCCAAGGGGCTCCCCGAACGCTTCGAGGCGGTCGGAAAGCTCCTCGATGCCTATCCTGAACTCCACGGGAAGGTCTCTGTCACCCAGATCGCGCCCCCTTCCCGCAGCAAGGTCGACGCCTATCGCGACCTCCGTGAACAGCTTGACCAGCTCTCAGGCCGCATCAACGGGGACTATGGCGATCTCGACTGGCTCCCCCTTCGCTATCTCGCCCGCTCCTATGGCCGCAGCGAACTGGCAGGCCTCTTCGAGATGGCGAGGGTGGGTCTGGTCACTCCCTTGAGAGACGGGATGAACCTTGTGGCGAAGGAATTTGTCATGGCCCAGGACGAGGACGATCCCGGCGTCCTGATCCTCTCGGAGTTCGCCGGCGCAGCCGAGCAGATGCAGGCGGCCTTGATCGTCAATCCCTACGATACGACCCGCCTCGCCGAAACCATCCACCAGGCCCTCACCATGCCGCTCGAGGAACGCCGGGACCGGTGGCGCGTCCTGCGCGACACCGTGATGGAGCAGGATGTTGTTTGGTGGCGACAGCGCTTCCTCGAAGACCTTGCCGCTGCCGACAGGAAATAGCGGCGAAAGGACTTGCGGGACGCCCGGCGAGTCGCTCATGGAAACGCGCATGAGCGGCGACCTCCTCCCCCCTCCCCTTTTGGCAAGCCATGCCCTGTTCCTCGATTTTGACGGAACCCTCGCGCCTTTGCAGGACGATCCGGACGCGGTCGCGCTTCCCGACGGCGGTGCAGCGCGGCTCAAGACATTATCGGATGCCCTAGGTGGCGCTCTCGCTGCGATCAGCGGGCGAGACGTCCGCGATCTCAGCGGCCGGGTCCCCCTCGATATCTGGCGCGCCGGCGGCCATGGGCTCGAGATCTGCGCACCGGCCGAAGCGCCTAGGCCGAAACCGCGCCCAGCGCCCGGCACCCTTACCGCCGATATCGAAGACGTGGTCAGGGACTTCCCCGGGACATGGGCCGAACCGAAGGGCGCCGTGGTCGCCGTCCACTACCGCGCTGTTCCTGATGTCGCATCCGCGCTCCTCGAGGCCCTTTTGGAAGTGGTTTCCCCCATCGAAGGCTACACAGTCCAGCAGGGAAAGATGGTCCTCGAAGCGAAACCCTCCGACGCCCACAAGGGACGAACGCTGGAGGCGCTGATGGCCCGCCCCCCCTTCAAGGCGCGACCCCCCGTCATGGTTGGCGACGACACGACCGATGAGGATGCGATGGCTTCGGCCCTTCGATTGGGCGGTTTTGCAATCAAGGTCGGCCCGGGCCGATCCGTTGCGCCCTACCGTTTGGGGACCCCGGGAGACGTTTGGGCATGGCTTTCGCAGGCGCCGCACTGATCTGTCCCACAGCGCTCCTCCGATGCCCGAGGCAAGAAAGGCCGTCCCCTTGACTGACACGTCCAACCCGTCCGTCCAGACCCTTGAACTCGGCATCATAGGCAATGGCACGGTGGCCGCCCTCATCGATCCCCTCGGGAGCCTCTGCTGGCTCTGCCTGCCCAGGATCGATGGCGAGCCCGTCCTGAATACACTCCTCGGTGGATACGGCCGGTTCTCCGTGGACCTCAAGCATCAGACCACCGCGCGCCAGCACTATATCCGCAACACCGCCATTATCGTCACGGAGCTCGAGGCCAGCGATGGCTCAGCTATCCGGATCACCGATTTCGCCCCACGCTTCAACCAGAGGGGCCGCATGTTCCGGCCCGCTTCGATCGTCCGCATTGTCGAGCCAATCCGGGGCATGCCGAAGATCACCGTCCACCTCACCCCGCAGACAGCCCGCGGCGCGCGAACTATTCCCGCCCAGCGCGGCGTGTCTCATATCCGGTTCAGGGACGAGGACGCCGGGTTTCGCGTCACCACTGATGCGCCCGTCTCCTACATCCTCGATGCCCGCGAATTCGTCCTCGACGGCCCGGTCTGCTTCGTCCTCGGGCCCGACGAGTCCCTTTCGGACAGCGTCGACGAGATCAGCCATGACTGGCTCCGCCGCACTGAGGCGAATTGGAAAAGCTGGTCCCGGCGCCTCGCCACACCCCCCGAATACCAGTCCGCCGTCATCCGCGCCGCCATTACCCTGAAGCTCTGCGTTTATGAGGAAACCGGCGGAATCGTCGCCGCCCTCACCACCTCAATCCCGGAACATGAGGGCTCCCAGCGCAATTGGGACTACCGCTTCTGCTGGCTTCGCGACGCCTATTTCACCGTCACCGCCCTGAACCGGCTGTCCGCCGTTGGCACCCTGGAGCGCTATCTCGGCTATCTCAGGAACACCGTCGCCCACACCCAGGGCGGCCACATCCAGCCCGTGTTTGGCGTTGCCCTCGAACAGGACCTCACCGAGGAAATTGCCGCCAACCTTCCCGGCTATCGAGGCCACGGCCCCGTCCGGTTCGGGAACCAGGCCGCCGAGCATGTCCAACACGATGTCTATGGCCACGTTATCCTCGGGGCCGCCCAGGCCTTTTTCGATGACCGGCTGTTCTCGAAAGCCACCCTGCTCGAGTTCGAACAGTTCGAGCAGGTCGGTGAACGCGCCTACGCCGTCTATAACACGCCCGATGCCGGCATCTGGGAGTATCGCGGACGGGCCGATGTGCACACCTCGTCTGCGATCATGTGCTGGGCCGCCTGCGACCGGCTGGGGCGCATCGCGACCGAACTCGGTCTTGATGACCGGGCCGCCTCCTGGTCAGCCCGTGCCGACGAGATCCGGGCGGTCATCCTCGAACAAGCGTGGAATTCCGACCGCCGCGCCTTCACCGGCGCCTTTGGCGGCGAAGCTCTCGACGCCTCCGTCCTGCTGATGGCGGAAATCGGCTTCATCGATCCGATGGACCCCCGCTACATCGCCACCGTCGAGCGTGTCGACGAGGAACTCCGCGAGGGCTACCACGTCTTCCGCTACCGGGCCGCCGACGATTTCGGCAAGCCCGAAACCGCCTTCACCGCCTGCACCTTCTGGCACATCGACGCCCTTGCCCGGATTGGCCGCACGGAGGACGCCCGCGCCATGTTCGAGGACGTCCTCGCCCATCGCACCGGGCTCGGCCTCCTGTCCGAGGACATCAACACCCAGACCGGCGAGCTCTGGGGAAACTTTCCGCAAACCTATTCCATGGTAGGCATCATCAACGCTGCCAATCGGTTGAGCCGAAGCTGGGAAGATACGGTCTGATCGCCCGGAAACCGCGCTCTCATCCTTCCGGCGCTCAACGGTATCCGAGGATAAAGCGCCGATGCGCATGTTTGTTTCTCTCTGTCTCGTCCTGATCGCATCAGCCGGCGTATACGTCTTCGCCGTTGCAGGCGAAGATCCGCTGGGCGCAGGAGACCCGAGGGTCTGCGCAGAAACGGGTGCGATCGCCTCCGACGCATCCATCGTTGACGCGGCCTTGCTGCGAGCGATCGAAAACCAGGAAGACCGGGCTATCACATATGAAACCGTCGAGGCGCTGAAAGCCTCAGACCCGCACATTCGGTTCAACGCGGACTGGCATTGGCAGCGCTGGCAGGAAGACCGGCAAACCCGCATGACCCTCGCTCGATCAGGCCTGCAGTACGCTTACACCGTTGCAGTCGCCTATCGCTATGCAAACGACGGAGACAAGCCCTTCGTCGTGGAGAGCTACCGCGTAGACGAATGCACGCGCGCCATCGGCGATGGCCAGACCCTCAGCCGAGGATACTGGTCGGCCAACACTTTCGAAGATGCGAAGAGGCGCGCAGCCGCTCCAAACCCTGTTTCCTGAACGGGGTTAGCCGCCGCGGATGAACGCTCGAACGTCGTTTGAGAGCTTTTCGGCGTCGGCTTCCGAGAGGTACATCATATGCCCGGCATCGTAATAGGTGATCGCGATCCGCTCCGGCACCACCCCGTTCTTCTGGAGGGCCATTTCAGCGCCGTAGAAGGGCGTCGCGAGGTCGTACCATCCCGATGCGAGAAGAACGCGAAACTCACGGTTCTCACGCATGCCCTTTCCAAGCCACGGTGCGACGTTCACGTAGGACGGCCAGCCGCGGCCCGTGATGTCCCAGTTCCAATGGCTACCTGGCTCGCCCGTCAAGACCTTGTACTCCCGAGTGATCGGCAGGCCGAGATCGCGCGTGAGATAGTCGTTGACCGCCGCAACATAGGCCACGTCCATGCCGTAGCCCGACGGGTCATTCTCTGGGCGCTCGCCGACACTGTCAGGATCGAGCCCCCTGTAGCGGCTGTCGAAACGGCCGACGGTCATGCCCTCGGCGCGAAGCAGTTCCTTCCGGAAGCGGGTCGCATCAATACGCAGGTTGGAGCCGACAATGTAGGTTGGCGATAACCCAAGGAAGCCGGCCATGGCGTTGGCCAGGCGATCCCGATCCGCATCGGATAGGGTGTTGCCCCGAATGAGCGCTGGCGACAGGTCGTCTACGGCAAAATCGATCGATCCCTTGATAAAGCGATCGAAGTCCCCGTCCCAGGCCGTACGGTCGATCTTGCCGTGATACCAGGCTGTTGCCGCCATGGTCGGAAAGAACGCGATGTGCGGTGTGTCATTCCCCGGACCGAACCGAGCGGTCTGGAAATCAAGGATCGCTGAAACGAGGATCACACCGTTCAGCGCTACGCCGTTCCATCCGCCCTGCAGGCTCTCGACAAGGGCTGCAGCCCGGGTTGTGCCGTAGCTCTCTCCCGCCAGGTATTTCGGACTGTTCCAGCGGCCGTTTTCGGTGAGCCAAAGCCTGATGAACTCGGCAATGCTGTCGGCATCTTCCTTGATACCGTAAAACTGCTGCGCTTCGGCCGCACCGAGAGCGCGAGAATACCCCGTTCCCACCGGATCAATGAACACAAGATCGGTCACATCCAGAAGGGCGTGGGGGTTGTCGACAATGGGATACGGCGGGGCGCCCACGTCCTGTGCATCGGAGGGCGTGATCACCCGCTTCGGGCCGAAAGCGCCCATGTGCAGCCACAACGAAGCCGATCCCGGCCCACCGTTGAAAACGAACGTGACGGGACGGTCAGTCTCGCCCTCGGCCTGAACGTAGGCCATCGAGAAAATCGAAGCGATGGGCTCGTCCGCTTCATCCCTAAGATAGGTCTCCTTGGCAACGACGTCGTAGCGGACCGTACCAGAGGACAGCCGTAAACTTCTCCGATCGGTGAGGCTGACCGGGTCGGGAATATCCACCGCCGGCGTCTTACCCATCATCTCACCGGTCTCGTCCGCATGGGCGACGTTCGCCTGTCCTGCAAACAGGAGCAGTCCTCCGAGAAGCGCGGCCAGGACCGTACGCTTGGCAAATGTCATGTCATAACTCCTTCACGGCCGCGGCACTTCGGCGCCGAGCGCGTTCTCCTGGGTTTGTTCGGTGTCCCCCAAATCGGTGCCTGCTTCAATTGGCACCTTGGGTACAGCTTTCGCGCGCGCGGGCAACCAGATCCCAAAGGCCGAACCCTCGCCCTCTTTGCTTTCGACGATCAACCCACCACGGTGGCGCGTCATGATGTGCTTTACGATCGCAAGGCCGAGGCCTGTCCCGCCGACCTCGACGCTCCTGGCAGCATCGACGCGGTAAAACCTCTGTCCCAGTCGGGGCAGGTGCTCTTTGGGGATGCCGCTTCCCTCATCGCTGACCCGCAGGTACAGCGCCGCCGCCGTGTCACGATGCGGCGCATCGAGTAGGGTCATGCGCGCAAACGTTTCGCGTCGCCGCCCCGCCATATCCTTGGCTGCATCGAGATCATCGGCACATCCCAGTTCGACCGACACGTGTCCGCCATCGGGTGAGTACTTTACGGCATTGGTGATGAGGTTCTGGACAGCTTGAATGATCTCGTCGGCGTCGGCCACGGCGAAAGCAGGGCCGCCGGGGCCATTGAATGTGAGGGCGATATCCCGTTCGCTGGCAATCGGCACCAACGCCTGGGTGGCCCTGGCCACGAGCGCGGCGATGTCCTGGATCGCCTCTGGCCGGCGATGCTCGCTGAATTCGATCCGCGAGAGCGATAACAGGTCTGCGATCAGTCGGCGCATGCGCTCGGTTTGCTCGAAGATGATGTCCAGAAACCCGTCCCAGCTTTCCTTGTCGTGCTTGGCTGGACCGCGCATGGTCTCGACAAATCCCGCCACCGAAGCCAGCGGTGTTCGCAGTTCATGGCTGGCGTTTGCCAGGAAGTCCGCCCGCGCCTGCTCTGCCCTTCGAATCTCGGACCGGTCTTCAAAAACCACAAGCGCACCGCCGCCGGCCTGCTCGGTTGAGCGCACGTGGGACAGCCAGACCTGTCCCGCTGCACTCGGCCGATTGAACTCCACACGGCCCGGATGGCCCGTTTCGATGGCCCTCTCGACGGCACCGAGCACCGCAGGATCTCGGAGCACGGCGCTGGCCAGAGTGTTCTGCGCAGGGTCGATGCGGAACATCTTTCGTGCTGCCACGTTCGCCCCGTCAATCCGACCGTCCGATCCCACATGAAGGGCAGGGTTCGGCAGGAAGTCGACGATCATCGCCGGCTCCAACGGTGATCCGGAACCATCGTCGGTACTGAGATCGATGAGCCGCTTTCGCGTCGGTGGCGGCGTGATCGTCCCCACGTAGTACGCACCACTACCGGTCACGATCACAATGCCAGCCGTAAGCGCTTCGACCCAACCCAGCGCGCCGGAGATCGCCAGAAGTATGAGGACAGCGATCGCTCCTGCAACGATCACAGAAATATCGCGAACGCGGCGCGCCCTTTCTTCGGGATACCCTCCCGCCATCCCAGGAGGTCGGGCCTTTCGCGCCATCCCTCGCCTTCCGTTTCGCCTGCTTTGCCTGTCGTTACTCCAAGGGGCTCTGCAACGCTATTGCGCTTGATGTGGAAATGCCGCCAGACGTCCAATTCAGGCGGTGGATCGTACCCACTCAGGACACTGTCACAACTCTATGGGGTGCCCGAATCTAGAAACATATTGTTTATCAATAAAATCTAATTGACATTCGGAAACCGTCGGCCTAGGCCGAATAGATCGTGCTTGTGAGGATGTATGAAAAGGTCTTCGATATTTCTGGGAGCTGTGCTGGCGACGGGATGCTCGACGATCCGCGATGCGACAACACCCGTCGAGATCGACGCTGTTGCCCCTGATGCACCCGAGCAATGGGCGGCAGCGGGTGTCGCCGGTAAGGCCGAGCAATCAGATTGGCTCGCGGGGTTCAACGACGACGTACTCACCACGCTCGTCGAAGAGGCCTTGGCAAACAACCCAACGTTAGATGCCCAGATCGCGACCCGGCAGGCCTTCATAGAAGATGCGCGTGCCCAGCGCGGCACACTGTTCCCGCAAATCGACGGCCGTTTCGAAGCCGGCGCACAACGCAGCGTGCAAATCTTTGCGGGCGAGGTGGTCGACTTTCAAAACGCTGTCTGGGGTGTCGGACTGTCGGGTAGTTGGGAAGCAGATCTTTGGGGACGGTTGCGGACAGGTATCAGGATCGCCGACACGGAGCGCCTGATTACCGAGACAGACCTCGCCGGTGCCCGCCTTTCCATCGCTGCGCAGACGGCGATCTCATGGGTCCAGCTGAATTCGGCAATCGCCCAGGAGCGCGTGGCAGAAGCGACGTTGGAAGCGCGGCAGCGGACACAATTCCTCACCGAACGGCGGCTTGCGCGCGGCTTGTCCACCGCCCTTGACGTACGCCTCTCCCGAACGACGACGTTCCAGGCCGAAGCGAGCCTTGCAGCCCAGCAGCGGATACGCGCGGACGCAGCTCGGTCTCTGGAAGTCCTGCTAGGCCGGTATCCGAGCGCCGAGATCGATGCCCCGGCCGTTCTGCCGAGTCTCGAGCCAATCGAGGCCATTCTCTCACCGGCCGATCTGCTGGCCCGGCGACCGGATGTGGCCGCGGCCGAGGCCCGCGTCATGGCGGCCGGCCTGAGGGCCGAGGATGCCAGGCTTGCCCTCTTTCCCTCTCTGCGCATCGATGCATTTTACGGGACCAGTCAGGACACCATCAGGCGGGCCTTCGATCCGGAATTGGCTGCCCAGCGCGCCATCGGTAACCTCGTTCAACCGCTATTTACAGGCGGGCAACTGAGGGCACGGAAGCGGGCCGCAATAGCGCGCGCGGAAGCCAGCCTTTCCGACTACGCGTCTTCGGTGCTGACAGCCTGGCGTGAGGTCGAAGACGCGTTTGCAGCCGATGCCTTCCTGGCGCGCGAAGAGGCGGCCCAGTTCCGCGCGCTCGAAGAGGCCCGTGAGGCGGAACTTCTGGCGGAACGGCAGTACCAGAACGGACTGATCTCCATATTTGAACTTATTGATGCCCAAACTCGGCGATTAAACTCCGAGGCTGCCCTTGTAACGGCGAGGACCCAACGCGCCGTAAACCGTGTAGAATACCACCTCGCCCTCGGCGGCGGCGTGCCTGCAACCTATGGCGGCCTGCCCGACGGTATGGCCAAGGCGATTGAAGTGAGCGAAACGCCATGACGCGCATTCTTGCGATACTCCTCCCGATCCTGATCCTGCTTGTCCTTGGGATTGGCGGCATGTCGGTTCTTGGCGCCCTGGCCCCCGAGCCCCAGGAAGCCGAAGAGGCGCCGCCCGGATTGGCGGTGTTCGCAGAAGCCATTCGCCAGGACGATCTCCGGCTCACGGTGACCGCCCAAGGCGAAGTTCGCCCGAAACGCGAGATTGAGATTGCCCCGCAAGTGTCTGGCCGGATCGCCTATGTCTCGCCAAATCTCGTCGACGGCGGCTTCATTCGGCGCGGTCAGACCCTCGTACGGCTTGAAGCTGCCGACTATGAACTCGCTGTGACACGGGCCCGATCAACGGTCGCCAGCGCGGAACAAGCCCTGGCGCGCGAGCAGGCTGAGGCCGAAATTGCCATTCAGGATCTTGAGGATCTGGGCGTCACCGACGCGAGCCCGCTCGCCCGCCGCGAACCACAACTTGCAGAGGCGCAGGCTCGGCTCGACAGTGCAACCGCTCAACTCGCAGAGGCCGACCTTGCCTTGAAGCGAACCGCGGTGATCGCACCCTTTTCCGGACGGGTTGCAGAGCAGGCGGCAGACCTCGGCCAGTTTGTCAGCCCCGGCCAATCCCTTGGCCGCATCTTCTCGACCGATGTGGTCGAAGTCCCCCTCTCGATTTCAGACGAGGAGATTGGTCGCCTCAACTTGCCGCTCGCCTTTGCGGAAACGCCTGAAGACCCAGGCCCCGAAGTCGTCTTCCAGGCCGATGTCGGCGGGCAGGCGAGGGTCTGGACGGGACGGATCGTTCGCACCGCTGCGGCGCTCGATCCGCGGACCCGGCTCATCACGATCATTGCCGAACTCGATGACCCTTACGGTGAAGGCTCTGATAACGGCGTGCCCATGGCACCGGGCCTATTTGTCAGGGCGTTGGTTCAGGGCGATGTCATCCCGGGCGTCAGCGTGGCGCCCCGTGAAGCCCTGCGCGGCGAGGACGAAATCTATATCGGGGATACTGAAACCGGAACGCTGGAAATCCGGAAGGTCGACGTGGCATTCACCAATACCGAAGGCGCCTATTTGAGGAGCGGTGTTGCCCCTGGCGAACTCGCCATCGTAAGCCCGATCCAGGCCGCATTCGATGGCATGGCTGTTCGCCTCCTGGAGCGTACGCCAGACGGAAGTGTGGTGACGCATGAAAGCCCTAAATCAAGCGGTGACGAGGAAAGCAGGGATGGTCGGCGCGCCATCGCTGGCAGCGGAGAGGAAGCGTCCCAATGAACGGTATCGTATCCTGGTTCGCGCGCAATTCGATCGCCGCAAATATCCTGATGATTGTCGCCTTCGTCGGCGGCACGTTCAGCTATTTTTCCATGGAACGGGAAATGTTCCCGACGGTGCAAGTGGCAGGTGCGTCGGTGACCGTGGCCTGGCCCGGCGCCAGTCCCCAGGAAGTCGAAGAACAGATCATCACGCGCATTGAGGAATCCGTCGCCGACATTGATGGGCTCGACCGGATCACGTCCATCGGCTCCGAAGGCGGAGGCGTCGTCAATATTCGAGGCCGTGACGACATAGACATGCTCGAGTTCCTCGACGAGATCAAACTCCGGGTCGACCAGATCGATAACCTGCCCCAGGCCGCCTTCCGACCCCAGGTCCAACGCTGGGAAGAACGAAATTGGTATTTCGGCATGGCCATTTACGGCGATACCGACCCCCTCGAACTCAAGCGCATTGCCGACAGGGTCCGAGATGAAGTCGCTCAGTTGCCGGGCGGGGAACTGGCCATCGTCCAGGGCACCCTCGGTGAAGAGGTCTCGATCGAGGTCTCGGAGGAATCGCTCCGCCGGTACAATCTCACGCTCGCCGACGTGGCCATGGCCGTTCAAAGTGTATCCCTCAACTCATCCGGGGGCGCGATCAAGACCGCAACCGGAGAGGTGAGCATCCAAGCGCGTAATCTCGCAGATACACAGGACCAGTTCGAGCGGTTGATCGTGTCCCAAACCCCGGAAGGCGGCGTTATCCGCGTATCGGATCTGGCTGACGTGAAAGACGGTTTTGTCGACGAGGATCTCGTGGCGACCCACAATGGGGTGCCCGCTGCTTGGGTCTTCGTCCTGGCGCCCAACCGCATGCAGATTGTCGATTATACGAAGGGCTTTCAGGATTTCGTCGACGAGGCAAACGACCCGCGAAATGGCATCTTGCCGGAAGCAGTGAAGATCGCCGTCCTCTGGGACGACAGCGACATCTTCAATGCCCGGATGGCCACCATTTCCAGCGCCGCGCTGACCGGCGGCTTCCTGGTCTTGATCGTGCTGATCCTGTTCTTGCGCCCCATCGTGGCCATGTGGGTCACGATTGGTATTTTCACCGCGTTCGCGGGCGGGATCATGCTGCTCCCCCTCCTGGGGGTGTCGTTCAATATCCTCTCGACATTCGCCGTATTGCTCGTCATCGGCGTGATCGTGGACGACGCCATTATCGTCGGTGAGAACATCCACCGGGAAGTCGAGAGCGGGCGGCGGCAGGGGGTCGATGCCGCCATCATCGGCACCCAGATGGTCATGAAACCGGTCATCTTCGGCGTTCTCACAACGATCATCGCGTTCCTGCCCTGGGCATTCCTCACCGGCCCGACCCGCAGCTTCACCGAACAGATCACCTTTGTCGTGGTCTGCGCGCTGATCTTCTCGATCATCGAGTGCATGCTGATCCTCCCGGCACACTTGGCACACCTGAAACCTCAGCGTTTCGACGGACCCGGCGGGAGCCTCCTCAGGATCCAACGCCGTATCGCCGATAGCCTCCTCTGGTTTGCAAGCAACATTTACAAGCCCGCACTCGAGCTCGCGATCCGTTTCCGCTACGCAACGGTCTCCATGTTCGTGGTCCTGTTCATGTGGGCGTCGACCCTGGTGAGCTCCAACATCGTCGCCTTCACCTTCCTACCCGAGATCGAAGGCAGTCTGATCCAGGTGACCATCGAACTACCGGAAGGCACCCCGTTCAGCCGGTCCGACCAGGTGCGCGACCAGCTTGAGAACGGGATCGAACTCCTGCGCGCGGAAACCGTCGACACCTACGCCGAGTATGTCGAAGCGTATCCCGACTTGGCGGACGGATTGGTCGTCAGCGCATCCGTGGCCGCATCGGACCGGGAAGTGCAAGCATGGGTCGGCTTGACCGAGCCCGAGCGGCGTCCCGAGACAATCACGACAAAGGAGGTGACCAAACGCCTCCGTGAGTTGGTGGGTCCCATTCAGGACGCCGAGGATATCTCATTCGACTTCACCCAGAACGACGAGATGTCAGGGATACGCATCTCCCTGAGCCATCCCGATCTCGATCGGCTGAGGCTGGCTGCCGATGACCTGAAAACCCAGCTCGCCAGCTACTCGACGACCTACGATGTGAATGACAACCTGTCGTCGGCGGCGGAAGAATTGCGCGTCACGCTGAAGCCAGGCGCGGAGTCCCTTGGCCTCACCCTCGCCAACGTGACAGAGCAGATCCGCCACGCCTATTTCGGTGTGCTCGCCCAGAGATTGCCTAGGAATGGCGAAGACGTCGAAGTCCGGGTCAGGCTGCCGGAGTCTGACCGGCGGAGCCTCGATAGCCTCAAGGACTTGCGCATCCGAACCCCCGACGGGCGGGCCATTCCCGTCAGCCAGGTGGCTGATTTCACCTTCGCACCGGGTATCAACAGGGTTGTGCGCCGCAACAGGACACGCTCTGTTACGGTCCGCTCTGAGCTGACAGGCGACACACGCGCCCAGGTGATGGAGGATCTTGAGAAGAATTACTGGGCAGGCTTTGAGTCCCGTTTCCCGGATGTCACCCGCGGCGATGTGGGCGGTTTCGAAGAGGAACAGCGCTTCTTCGGAGAGGTGGTTCGGTTCACGTGGATCGCCTTGGGCGCCATGTACATCCTGTTGGCGGTCGCATTCCGATCATGGAGCCAGCCGCTGCTTGTGATGACAGCAATCCCCTTCGCCTATGCGGGGGCGGTCTTCGGGCACCTCGCCTTCGGCGTCCCGATGGCCATGTTCTCGTTCTTTGGGATTGCGGCAGCGGGCGGCGTTGTCATCAATGACAACCTTGTCCTCGTCGACTTCATCAATCGCCGGCGCGCGGAAGGCGCTGGTGCCGTCCAGGCCCTCATGGATGCGGGTGTCGCCCGGTTCCGCCCAGTCCTGCTGACCTCCATAACAACCTTCGTGGGCATTCTCCCATTGATCGCCGAACAATCGGTGCAAGCACAGTTCCTGAAACCGATGGTGATCTCCCTCGGTTGCGCGGTGACGTTTGCCCTCTTCGTGTCCCTTTTGATGGTGCCGAGCCTTTATGCGGTCGGCGTCGAAGTGGGGCGGATATTCCGCTGGAGTTGGGCCGGCCGGCCCTTCCGGCGGATCGGCGAAACCTATCAGGGTCAGGTGCAACTCGACGAAGAAGCCACCATGGGCAGTTCCTTCCAGGACGGATTGGCACCGAAACCGGCTGAGTAACCCGCGCTGCCCCGCACCCTTGCACTGGTCACGGGTGCAGAGAATGCCTTGAAAAAGTCTCTGTTCTTTTAGACATCTTTGGATGCGCTGGGGTTAGGAGCGCCAATGGCCGGCGGGGCCCAGCGGCGAAAGCGCCAAATACAAACCCACACAGCGCATGCCGGCATTTGGGCCGGCATGACAAACCGGATTGAGAGTAGAGTTTCGTGCCCCAGATATCCCGTCCCAACCGCCCCGCAAAAGCCCGACAGGGCAGCCACGCTACGCGCCTTACCGCCGCAATCGCCGTAGCACCTATTCTGGCGGCGGCTCTCGGCGGTATTGGTCACACACAGTCTATCCCTCAGCCCAGTGTAGAGAAGGCAGGCAGCGCGACGGTGAAAGTGGTCAATTTCACCGCCGATTGGTGCGGCAACTGCCAGAAGATGAACCCGCGCCTCGAAGACGCCGTCGCCCGGTTCGACACCGGCGAAGTGGCCGTTATCAACCTCGACTTGACCAACAGCCAATCCGATGACGAGGACGAACGTATCGCCACATTCGAGACCGCCATCACAACGGCAGACGCCAATGGCGTGTCCTACCTCTGGGACTGGTATGGCGGCCTCACAGGGCTTGCGGTCCTGGTTTCGGGCGACAATGGCGAACCGATCTCCTGCGCCAACAGCAGTCTCTCTGCCGATGAAATCGAAGGCCGCCTGCGCGAAGCCCTCGTTCTGACGTTGCGCGCGCCAGCTGGCAGCCGCAAGCCGAACGGTCCCGACTGCCCGCCGCCACTGGGATGACTGCGATCTCGCTCTGTGCGTGACCCGCCCAACCGCAGCATCTTCCCCTGCGCTTACCCAGTTGGCGTCTGCGTCCCTTCAGCATACGCCGTGCTTCGCTCCGATGCGATCCGGTCGCTCACAGCTTCGATGCTATAGCCGAACGCCGTCAGAGCGCGACTGGCAAGCTGAAGACCCGCCTCAATCGCATCTGGCACCACGTGGCTGGCGCCGGCCGCGTCCAGCCGCTTCGCATGTTCGGTATCCCGCGCCCGGGCAAGGATAGGCGCATCGGGCCTGATCGCATGGACCGCGCGAACCATCGCCTCCGCGCTATCGGGATCATCCACCGTAACGATGAACAGGGCCGCCCCCATCGCCCCTGCGCGCTCAAGCATTTCCCGCCGGGACGCGTCGCCATAGTAGATTTTCCAGCCATCCGCGCGTTCCCGAGAGACCCGCATCGCGTCCCGGTCCAGGGCGACGATCTCCGTCTCCTCACTTTCGAGGATCCGGGCGATGGCGTGCCCCACCCGGCCAAACCCGGCGATGATCACATGGCCCTCCAGTTCCGCATAGGCGCTGGTATCGATCCGGTGTGGGGTCTCCGGCGCCCTGCGCTTGGCGACCGATTGGCCCAATAGCCCCATCGCTGGGATCAGCAGCATCGACAGGCCCGCCACAGCAGCAAGGATCGATGCCGTCCCGGCATCGAGAACACCGCCTGCAAGCCCGGCACCAAGGATTACGAAGGCGAACTCCCCAGCCGGCGCCAGCAAGCTGCCAGCCTCGAGCATGGCTGTGCGGTCGGAAAACGCACGGCACGCCGCCATGGCAATCACCAGCTTCACGGCGATGAGCCCCGCGAGCAACCCGATCACGGTCGCGATGTTTTCCGCGATCACCCCAAGGTCCAGCCCCATCCCGACGGTCATGAAGAAAAGACCCAACAGGAGCCCCTTGAACGGGTCGAGATCGATCTCGGTCTGATGCTTGTACTCGGTCTCACCGAGCAGCAGCCCCGCCAGGAACGCCCCAAGCGCAAGCGAAAGCCCTGCGCTGGCCGTGATCACCGCGCTGCCAACCACCGTCAGCAACGAAAGCGCAAGCAATCCATCGCGCCCGCCAACACGCGCGGCAAGCCTGAAGACCCTGCCCAGTGCAAATCGCCCGATCAGGACAATGATCAGCAAAGCCAGAAAGCCTTCAGCAACGGACTCGCCGATCACCGCAACAAGATCGCGGGAGTCCCCCCGGGACATGAAACCCACGAAGATCAGGATCGGCGCCACCAGGATATCCTGGAACAATAGGACACCGAGTGCCGTGCGGCCCGTCGTCGACGTCGCTCGCCGCTGCTCCACGAGCAATTGCATGACGATCGCGGTCGATGACAGTGCGAGGGCGAGACCGATCACGGCAGCAGCCGGGGCCGTTTGCCCGATCAGGAACGCGGCACAGCCAATGACACTGGCCGAAACAACCGATTGTAACGCGCCCGCCCCGAACACCTGTCGGCGAAGCGACCACAGCTTTTCGAACGACAGCTCCAGCCCAAGAATGAACAACAGGAACAGAACGCCCAACTCGGCAAACGGCGCAGCGGCCGCCGGGTCGGATATGCTGACATAGGTCAGCCAGGGCGCTTGTTCGGCCAGCCCCCCAAGACCATGCGGACCCAGCGCGAGACCTGCGATCACGAAACCCGCCACCGCCGGCAGTTTCGCCAGCCTGATCAGCGGCACGACCACCCCGGATGCAAACAGGAAAACGATTGCATCCTTGATCGCGATTTCCTGTCCAGCACCGATCGGAGCGGCCATTCGGTATCCCCTGGAAGCGCCCTCGCCGCCTTCCTTTTAGCGTCCCTTCGCCGTCAAGCCTACCGCTATCGCAGGGGCCACAGGGTGCATCCCTATCGGACCCAGCCCCTAGCCGCGCCGAACTTTCACGCGCAACCTGTCCGCCGGCACCGACCGTCCAGTCTCGCCGATAAATCCAGCACGAACGGGCTTTTTCGTCCTCGTATCGGTAAAGGTCACCGGCGGCGGCGTGCCCTCCCCCACATGCGCATCCCCCCATTGGGTCAGCATCACGAGCACGGGCTGCAACGCGCGTCCCTTGTCCGTCAGAATATATTCGTAGCGGGTCCGGCGCCCCGGCTCGCGATAGGGCTCACGGTCGAGAATGCCGGCCTCACAAAGCTGTTTCAGGCGCCCCGACAATACGGTCCTCGGACATTTCAGCTCTTCCTGGAAGTCGTCAAACCGGCGAACACCGAACATCGCAGCGCGCAGGATCAGCAACGTCCACCGTTCACCGACCAGGTCGATCGAACGGGCGAGATGGCACCGGTCAAGGGCAACCGGAGAGCGGGAAATGCGGGGCGGCGATGACATGGGCGGCCTTGTACAGGGAGGGTGGGTACATCGAGACGATCCAGCCCTGGATAGGCGAGAAGCGGGGGTGCCTGCAAGGGCAATTCAACCCATGACTTCCATTCCATTGCGCCCCGCGGGGCGCTCCGGTAAGGGACGGATCACGGTCGCAACCATGTCGAGGAGATACCCATGGCCCGCACGAAGATTGCCCTCATCGGATCCGGTATGATCGGGGGCACCCTGGCGCATGTTTCAGCCCGGGAAGAGCTCGGCGACGTGGTGATGTTCGATATCGCCGAAGGGCTTCCCCAGGGCAAAGGCCTCGACATCGCCGAATCCACCCCCGTCTACAAATCGTCCGTCGGCCTGAAAGGCACCCAGGATTACGCCGATATCGCGGGTGCCGACGTGTGCATCGTCACAGCAGGCGTCCCCCGGAAACCGGGCATGAGCCGCGACGATCTCATCGGGATCAATCTCAAGGTGATGAAAGCGGTGGGCGAGGGCATCAAGGCCCACGCCCCGAACGCCTTTGTGATCTGCATCACGAACCCGCTCGATGCCATGGTGTGGGCCCTACAGAAATTTTCAGGGTTGGCTACCAACAAGGTGGTCGGCATGGCCGGCGTCCTGGACTCAAGCCGATTTGCCTACTTCCTGTCGGAGAAAACCGGCGTTTCGGTGGCTGACATCGTTGCATGGACCCTGGGCGGCCATGGCGACACCATGGTTCCCATGGTGCGGCATTCCACAGTGGGCGGGTTGCCCCTTCCGGAATTGGTCAAGCAGGGTTGGATGACCCAGGACGAGCTGGATGCAATTGTTGAACGGACGCGGAAAGGCGGCGGCGAAATCGTCGGCCTGCTGAAAACCGGCTCGGCCTACTACGCGCCAGCCGAGAGCGCGATCGCGATGGCCAAATCCTACCTCAACGACCAGAAGCGGGTGCTGCCAATCGCTGCGCACCTCTCCGGGGAGTATGGCCTGAATGGCATCTACGTCGGCGTGCCCGCGCTGATCGGATCAAACGGCGCTGAAAAAATCATCCAGTTCGACTTCAATGACGCCGAGCAGGCGATGTTCCAGAATTCCGTGGACGCCGTGCAGGGCCTGTTGAAAGCCTGCAAGGACATCGACCCCAGCCTTGCCTGAACGCCCTAGACGCTGCGGCCCGGCGATCACGTTTCAGTGAGTGCTGGGCCCGCCCCCGTGTTCGAGCCCCAGATGCACTCTACCCTCGAGCCAACCCCAATGCCGGAGACTTCCCATGGTTCGCCTTTTTCTCGCTGCCCTCGCCACAACCCTTCTGATGGCCATACCCGCCATCGCACAGGATGCCGAGGTCGCCGAAGCAGCCACCATGATTGGCCCTGTCGTGGGCGAGCGGGCGCCCATGCTCGACTCCGTTGAGGCCATCGGCACCGAGGCGGCGCTGGAGCGGGGGGTGAACGGTGCGGTCATTGTCTTTGTCCGCTCTGCCGATTGGTGCCCCTTCTGCAAGACCCAGCTCCTCGAACTCAACCCAGCAACCACGCCCCTGGCCAATGCCGGCTGGCAGTTGGCGGCCCTCTCCTATGACAGCCCGGCGGTACTAGAGGCCTTTGCCACGGAAAACGCCCTCGATTTCGCCCTCCTGTCCGACCAGGGATCGGAGGCCATCAAGGGGTTCAACCTCTTGAACGAGGATATGCAGCCCGCCAGCCGCGCCTATGGGATCCCGCACCCGGCCGTTGTTTTCGTTCGGAACGATGGCACCATCGCCGCCGTCTTGCGCGAAGAGGGCTACAAGACCCGGCCCTCCGTCGAAGCCATTCTCGAAGCTGCGGCTCTGCTGAACGAAGCAGCCAGCTAAACCGTAGTCACTTGCGGCGGAAACGCGAAGCGCGCGAGGTAGCCTGGACAAGCATGGCCGTCTGCGCAAGCGCGGCCCGAATCCAATCTTATCCTACAGCAAAACCACTTTATAATCGAATAAATACAGTGCCCTAAAAGAAAATCGCGGTTCCCAATCCCCACCCCCTGAACCCGTGGTATTCTTGGGGCATGGATCTTCTCATCCTTCATATCCTTGCCGGGGCCATCGTCCTCGCCATAGCTGCCGCCGGGCTCTGTGTCCGTTCGGCAGCCTTTGGCGTGCGCGAAACCCCTGCGGAATACGAAGACCAGCCATCAGGGATTTGGGTTACCCCCGAAGGCCGGTCAGTAGATGCGTGTGACAGACGTGTCAGCGATGAACGAGACATCCAGAGAACACATCAGGCTTCTTGGGCTGGGCCTGCGTTGGGTTTGGGTTTGGGCAGCGGCCGTGGCGGGCAGCTTATCGGTAACATCGAACAGGTCGGCGTCGCGCCGGCCCTGCAAAAAG
Source organism: Pseudomonadota bacterium (assembly GCA_038745855.1). GTDB lineage: Bacteria > Pseudomonadota > Alphaproteobacteria > Caulobacterales > Hyphomonadaceae > UBA5336. The sequence continues at coordinate 31,167 of JBCDLC010000018.1, forward strand.
GAGACATGGCTCTGCTATCCCTTCAACCGAAGGAAAAGCAGACAATCATGACAGGCTTGGTCGGCCAAAGCGCCGACCCAGGCCAACCCGCGGCCCCCTGACCTCTTCAGACCGCGGTAAAACTTGGCAACAGGACCGGACGCGCCATGGCGCGGGCCGGGCAATTGTGCTGGCCGAAACCTCGACGGGGCGCTTTTCCAGCGTCCATCCCGGTGTGAAGCGATTGCGCGCCGTTCAGACAAAAGAAAACCCCGGCCCCATGTGATGGGCCGGGGTTTTGTTTGGGCGCTTCGAGACATCCGGGAGGGATCTGGGAGGAAGATCTGACGTCGCGCCCTGCGAAACGCGTTTCGCCTATCCGAGCATTCCGGTTGCTGCGTAAATGCTGCCCAACAGCGCGGCGGCAAGCGGCACGGTCAAGGCGAGGGCGATGAGCGAGCGCTTGTTGTCATTGGTGTTTGCGATGTTCATCTTGCTTCTCCTTCAGGGACGGTCGTGCGGTGACCGTGACCCACAGGTGGGAAGCCAATTGGTGAATTCAATGAACGATATCAAATTTATTCATTAATCAGCACTGGTATGCAATTGTGCATACTGACCGCTCTTGAGCCCTGCCATAAGCAAGGCCATCACGCCGTCCATTTCTCGGACCAATTGGTCGAGCGACAAACGCGAAAAGAGCTGCGGATACTTGAACTTCATCATCGCACTCTGGATCATTTCCGCCGTCTCGACGGGATCCTTGATCGGTGCAAACTCGCCGGTGTCGACCCCGTCCTTTAGGATCTTGACGATATGGATCCGCTCCTGGGCCATTTCCTCATTGGCAAAAGCTGGACGGTCCCGTGCAAGGACTTCGGCAACTTCAAGGATCTTTGCATCCTCGTCGAGCTTCTGGAACGTTGCGCGCAGTCCATGGTCAAAGACCCGGTAAAGCCGTTCACAGGCCGGGCGCGGTTCTCGGCTGATTTGGGCAAGGGACTGCTGGAACTCGACATTGAACTTGCGGGCCATGGCCTCAGCGATATCGAGCTTGGACGCAAAGAACCGGTAGATATTCCCCGCCGACATGGAGCAATCGCGTGCAATCTCTGACATGGTGGTCTTGGCGTAGCCATAGTGTAGAAACCGCTTGATCGCCGCTTCAAGGATACACTCGCGCGTGTCAGTTTTTATCTCCATATTCCTTACTCTAGGCGAAATTCCTGAATGTTCAATTGTCGCTTCAGTCTCACCGCTCGCCAGGGCACAAGACCTTGAGCCTTGAGACCGTCGGCGTACTCGGTGCCGGTTCATGGGGCACCGCATTGGCAATGTCGGCGCGCATGGCCGGCCGCCAAGTAAAGGTTGTGGCTAGGGATCCGGCCATCGCCACATCGCTATCATCGGGAGATGGCAACCCGGTTTATCTGCCAGGGGTAGACATCCCCGCCCTTTCGGCGAGCACGGATCCAGGCGTCCTCTCCAAGGTCGATTGCCTCCTCGCGGTTGTTCCGGCCCAGTTTGCGCGCAGCGCCTTCAAGGTGGTGGGCGAACACCTCAAGGCAGGAACGCCGGTCCTGCTGTGCGCCAAGGGGATCGAGCGGGAAACCGGCGCACTGATGACCGACGTGCTTGGCCAAACGCTTCCAGATGCGGTTCCAGCCGTGCTCTCCGGTCCGTCCTTCGCAGCCGATGTTGCGCGCGGGCTTCCCACCGCGGTGACCCTGGCCTGCGAGGATTCCGTCCTCGGCGAAGCCCTGATGGCTGCCATCGGTCACGCCCGGTTCCGTCCCTATTGGACAAATGACCTGACCGGCGCCGAAATCGGTGGTGCGGTAAAGAACGTGCTCGCCATCGCCTGCGGCATGGTCGAAGGCTTAGGCCTCGGCCGGTCTGCCCATGCGGCGCTCATGACCCGGGGATTTGCGGAGATGAAGCGTCTCGCCGTGGCCATGGGCGGCAAACCGGAGACCCTGTCTGGATTGTGCGGGCTCGGTGACCTGGTGCTGACATGCTCGTCGGTCCAGTCCCGCAACATGAGCTTCGGCAAGGCGCTTGGGGAAGGCCAGAGTGCTGCCCAGGTGCTCTCCGGCCAGCGCATGGTCACAGAAGGCGCCGCCACCGCGCCCGCTATCGTCGCCCTGGCAAAGGCGCACCGGATAGACATGCCGATTTGCCAAGCCGTCTCCAGCATACTTGCTGGCGACCTCACCACCCACGACGCCATGCACGCGCTTCTGTCACGGCCGTTTCGCGCTGAAGCATGATCCTCAAAAAGCCCACCAAAGGAGGCCCCCTTGGCCCTGTTCGCCATACACTGCACCGATAAGCCTGACGCGCTGGATATCCGCCTTACCAACCGCCCCGCACATCTGGAATGGGCCGCCCAGTTCAAGGATCAGATTACTATGGCCGGGCCACTATTCGCCGAAGATGGCGAAACGTTTTCGGGGTCCCTCTTCATTATCGAATTTCCAGACCTCGAAGAAGCGAAGCGCTGGGCAAGCGAAGATCCCTACGCCAAGGCCGGCCTTTTCGAACACGTGGACATCCGCCCTTTTCGCTGGCTCATAGGCAAGGACACGTGACGCCCAGGATCAAAACGTCCCCTGCGACTCCCGCATACAAAAAACCGCTCCAACAGCTGTTGGAGCGGCCCAGGAATGACCATCGGCATAGGCTGCCGCCGATCAGTAGTCTTCTTCTATATCCTCATCGAAAAGGTCACCCCAAAGCGCTTCCCTGCTTGAACGAATGGCTTCCAAGGCGAAGACCAGCGCCACTATGGCGAGGGTCCACCATTGGGTGGTTGGCGATTGTGCCCATGCCAACAAGGTTTCCATCATCACATCTGCCCCGGCTGTTCTATGCCCCTAGAGTGCGCGCCAGGGGTTAATCGAACCTGTCGAAATGACCCGCGCAATCAGCGGGAAGGTTACCAAGCGACGCGCCGGGGATTCATACTTGGTCGATTTGGCTGGATTTACCGCACCGCCGACACTTCGAGAGTTTCCACCCGGGCCGTTGCCCCTTAAATCACCGTACATGGGCCGAACCACGATCACAGGACAGCCAGCGGGCCCGAGGGGCCGCCAAAAGGCAGAACCGCGGGTCTGGCAACGGATGTTGTCCGGACGCCGGCTCGACCTCATGGATCCGAGTCCTCTCGATGTGGAGATTGAAGACATCGCCCACGGGCTCGCCAGAGTCGCGCGCTGGAACGGGCAAACGAGCGGATCCTATGCTTTCTCCGTCGCGCAACACTCGGTTCTGGTTGAAAGCCTTCTGCCCGCGCTCAAACCCTCGGTGACACCAGAGATGCAACTCATTGCTCTGCTACATGATGGGCCGGAATACGTCGTGGGCGACATGATTTCTCCGTTCAAGACCGTCATGGGATCGGGCTACAAATCCGTCGAGGCGCGCCTTGAACGCGCCATCCATCTTCGATTTGGATTGTCTGCAAAGACACCGCCCGCGCTGAAGAAACTGATCAAGAAAGCCGACCTGATCTGCGCCTGGTTCGAGGCGACCCAGCTTGCAGGGTTCGAGCCCAGCGAAGCGGATGGTTTCTTTGGCCACCCGCCCGATGGGATCACTCTCGACCTCGTCCCTCAAAGCCCGAATGCCGCGCAGGATGCTTTCCTTGATCGTTTCAACCACCTGCTCGCCGCCCTGGATGAGGCGCGCTGACCGTGGACGGTTCGCGCCCGCTCTTCATCGGCCTTTCGGCTGTGATCGTCGCCGCCGACGACCAACGCCCATCCGTGCTCGCCACCCGCAGGCCCGGTGACCTACCCGCCTTGCCGTTCGGCCCCTTCGACCCGGTAAGCCACCTGACCCTGGACCGTGGGCTCAAGGCATGGGTGCGGGAGCAAACGGGGTTTGAACTTGGTTATGTCGAACAACTCTACACGTTTGGTGACAAGGGCCGAGAAACGCCAGACGCCACCCTCGCGGACGCCCCCTGTGATGCCCACATCATTTCCGTCGGATACCTGGGGCTAACCCCCGAACAAGCCGAACTCGATACCGCTTTCGATGCCCGCTGGCTCGGTTGGTACCGGTTCTTTCCCTGGGAGGACCACCGGAAGGGTGTGCCGCCCATAATCCATGAAACCATCGGGCCGCTCCTGACCGAATGGGCCGGCAGCAGCCGGTCCCGTCTTGATCGGGTTCGGTTGGCCTTCAATCTCGACGGGCAGGGATGGGTCGAAGAACGTGTCCTCGAACGCTATGAACTTCTTTACGAGGCGGGGCTCGTCACCGAAGCCGCCAGGGATGGCAACGGAGCCCCCGAACGCTTGTCCGGCCAGCCAGCTCTGGGTGAGGAAATGGCCTCAGACCACCGGCGTATTTTGGCAACCGCCATGTCGCGACTTCGGGGGAAAGTGAAATACCGTCCCGTTGTCTTCGAACTGATGCCAGCCCAATTTACGCTTTCTGCTCTGCAGCAAACGGTTGAGTCCATCCTAGGGCTCACACTCCATAAACAGAATTTCCGGCGGGCACTGGACAAGACAGAATTGGTCGAGGGAACTGGGATGATGGAGACGTCCACCGGAGGTCGGCCCGCCGAATACTACCGCTTCTGCCGGGAGCTTGCCCGGCGCCGGGCTGTGTCGGGGGTCTCTACTCCCAATCTACGGCGTGAATAGAAGACCGATTTTCGGGACGAATTGGCCTGGAGCAGGGTCGCTACTCGACAGTCCAACCGCGTGCTGTCCGCTTCGCCTCAAGGGTAAGCGTGCTGCCCGATTGGGGTTCTGCGCGGCGAACATCAAAACGGGTATTCCGCCCGGCGAAGCGCATCAAGATAGCGACCGACGCTAAAACGAGCCCGAAGATTGCAGTGATCACAGCGAGCATTCCAGCGGCGAGCACAACGGTGAAAGCGATCAGTAGCTTGCGGCCCCATTCGGCAACCCGGCGCAGCATGTCTGCCATCGCCGCCGACGATCCAGCGGGGAAAAGGCCATTTCTTGGCGTGTCATTGGCCGTCATTGGTCACTCCTTCACCCTAGATGATGGGTCGCGTGGGGGGCATCGTCAATTATAGATCCGTTCAGCCTGTCTAATATCATGGATTTGCAGGGATTAAGCCACGTTCGGCCTTAATTTTCGCAAACGCTGAGGTGATGGCCGCCGCTTTGTCGTGCGCCGCCGATTCGAATTCCCGAGGTGCCCCATTCGTCACCACACGGTCGGGATGGTTATCTGCCATCAGCCGGCGATAGGCATGCCGGATGTCATTGAACGGCGCATCGTGGCCAACGCCAAGGATATGGTAGGGATCATTGCGGTCCGGTCCGAGATGGCTGGCCTTTATCCGGCGGAAGGTCGCTTCGGTGAACCCGAACGCATCCGACACGGTTTGCAGGTAATCGAGCTCTTCCTGCGTCACCACACCGTCGGCACCGGCGATCTGGAACAAACCGTCCAGCACCGATTCCAGGAGGCACGGCCGGTTCCGATAGCGCACACCAATCCGCCGGGCATAGGCCTCGTAACCATTCACCGTTTGCCGCGCCAGGTTGAAGACGCGCCGAACGGCAGGCGTATCGGCGGCGCTCGCACTGAACACACGCGAAAACACCATCACTTCGTCGTCAGTCACGACCCCGTCGGCAACGGCGAGTTTAGCCCCCAGCCCAACCACGGCTGCGGTGAACCCGACATCATTGGGCTCAGGTGCGCAGCCATCTTCACCCTCTGCCGGCTCTGGCAGGGTTTCGGGCTCAAACAGACTTCGCCCCACATGCAGAAGTTGTGTCCAAAGGCTCATCAGGTTGTTCTAGCAGCAAAAACAGGCCGTGAACATGGCCGATCTCGTTTCCGTAATTCAATAAATCTACCTGTCACTTATAGGATATTGTATTTCTCATTGAACAGGAAACAAGCGCCGCTCCCTTGTGGCGGTACAACCATGAGGACGTCAATCCACGCCTTCGCTGTCCCTGAAAGCGCCCTGCCTTATCAGTCATCATCCTTGCGCTCAGCCAGGGCCTCCAATCGATAGAGACTGTTCAACAAGCGTTCCGACGCATCTGCGCCCAGCGCCTCAACGATCTTGTCATTGAAAGACGACGCCAGGGCACGCAGCGCTTCGAAAATGTCCGATCCTGCTGGTGTCACCGCGAGATCATGCCCACGGCGATCGCCCTTCCGATAGCGGCGCACCACCCATCCCCGCGATTCGAGCTTCAAAACAGCGCGTGACAGAAGCGTCTTGTCCAATCGCGATCTGCGGCTAATCTCAGCCGCGCTGATCGGTCCATAGCTGCCAATATGAAACAGCGTGCGCCACTCCGAACGGTTGATCCCGTAGGCCCGCCGATAATGGTCGTGGAACTGCTGGCTCACCTGCTCTGCGGCCACGTGCAGCCGATAGGGCAGAAAGGTTTCCAGATCGAAAGTCGAAGGCTTGTGACTTGATTGTTGCATTTGCAACTGTATACATAGAGACAATATTGCAATCAACGAAAGGCCGCTCGCGCTTGTATCGACCGGTGCGACAGGGGCCCACGGAGCAACCCATGGCAAAGCTGCCAGACCTGCAGGGCGTTCACCACGTCGCGTACCGGTGCAAGGATGCGAAGGAGACCGTCGCGTTCTATCGCAAGGCCCTGAACATGGACTTCCAGCTTGCCATCGCCGAAGACCGTGTCCCCTCCACCGGCGCCCGTGATCCCTACATGCATGTCTTTCTCGATGCCGGGAACGGGAATGTGCTCGCCTTCTTCGAGCTGCCCACCCAGCCGGATATGGGGCGCGATCAGAACACCCCGCTCTGGGTTCAGCATATCGCGTTCAAGGTCGGCTCCCTTGAAGAACTGCTAGACGCCAAGGCCCATCTTGAAGGCATGGGCCTCGATGTGCTCGGCCCGACCCATCACGGCATCTTCAAATCCATCTACTTCTTCGATCCCAATGGGCACCGCATCGAGTTGGCCGCCGATATCGGGACACCCGAGCAGATGGCCAAGCTGAAAGCGGTCGCTGACATGATGATCGACGAATGGTCGGAGACGAAGAAAGCGCCCCAACATGCCGCCTGGATGCACGAGATCGCCCGGGCCGAACACGCTGCAGCAGAAGAGACGGCCTAAATGCGGCTCGCCACGCTGAAGGATGGCTCGCGCGATGGCCGGTTGGTGGTTGTCTCCAAGGACCTGACCCGCTGCACCGATGCAGCCCGGATTGCCCCGACCCTGCAAGCAGCGCTCGATGACTGGGACGTCACCGCCCCACGCCTCGCCCGCATGGCCGAAGGGGTGGAGCTCGGATCCATGCCGACTTTCCGGTTTCGTGAGCATGAGTGTGAAAGCCCCCTCCCCCGCGCCTATCAATGGCTCGACGGATCGGCCTATCTCAACCATGTCGAACTCGTGCGCCGGGCACGCGGCGCCGAAGTGCCCGAGACCTTTTACACCGACCCCCTGATGTACCAGGGCGGTTCGGACACTTTCATCGGTCCGCGCGATCCGATCCTCGCCCTCGACGAAGCCCACGGCATCGACATGGAAGCTGAGATCGCCGTGGTGACCGATGATGTTCCCATGGGGATCTCTGCCGAAGCGGCCGCAGACCACATCAAGCTCGTGATGCTGGTGAATGACGTCTCCCTCAGGGGGCTGATCCCAGGCGAACTCGCAAAGGGCTTCGGCTTTGTCCACGGCAAGGCCTCAAGCGCCTTCTCGCCCGTTGCCGTCACCCCGGACGCCCTGGGCGATGCGTGGGCCAATGGCACGATCGATCTTCCGCTGCTGGTCGACTACAACGGTTGCCCCTTCGGCAAGGCCAATGTGAAGACGGACATGACCTTCAACATGGCCGAGCTCGTCGCCCACGCCGCGAAAACACGCGCCCTCGCGGCCGGCACAATCATCGGCTCCGGAACCGTCTCCAACACATTCGAAGGCGGCGAGGGCAAAACCATCGAGGATGGCGGGGTCGGCTATTCCTGCATCGCCGAGATGCGCATGATCGAAACCATCCAGCACGGCGCTCCAAAAACGCCGTTCATGCGGTTTGGCGACACCGTTGCCATCGAATTGAAGGATGCTGGCGGCCACTCAATATTCGGCCGCATAGAGAACACGGTCGAACGCTATACGAGGTGAGACCGGCAGACCGGCCGGAGCCGCTCGCATCCGCAGGGCCCACGCGACAATGCCGGCGCTTGATAAACCCTCAGGACGCACCGATACTTGACCTATCGAAGCGAGGCGAAGGTGAAGCGGCCATGCAAGCCAGGATCTACAAACCGAACCGTTCGCAAATGCAGGCCGGCAAGGGCAAGACACGGCAATGGGTCCTGGAGTTTTCAGGCGCTGGGCGCAGGTCGGTTGATCCCCTGATGGGCTGGACCAGCATCGATGATACGCAATCCCAGGTGCGCCTCTCCTTCGACACGCGCGAACAGGCCATCGCCTATGCCCGCCGGGAAGGGCTCACCTTCACCGTCGACGAACCGCGCGAGCCAAAGCGTTTGGTCAAATCCTACGCAGAGAATTTCTCCGCCAATCGGAAAAGACCCTGGACGCACTAGAAAAACGATCCGCCTGCGATATGCAGGGCCAATCCCAAGGCGGTCCCCTCGTTCGGCCGCCCCATTGATGCGGCCCCTTAGCTCAACTGGATAGAGCACCGGACTTCTAATCCGACGGTTGCAGGTTCGAGTCCTGCAGGGGTCGCCAGTCATGTACATTTGCGCGCATAATCCACCCGATCCCGTCTGGTGCCGCGTCCGCTTGGCCCAGTCGCAACACGATCCTTTTCCCAAAACAACAGAAGCCCCGGGCATTCGGCCCAGGGCTCCCTTGGGTTTGGGGCGTTCTTCCCCCCTCAAGCCACCGCGCTCGATGTCCTTCGGCCGGTGGCTTCAAGCTCGATACCTCTCTGGCCCCCCGGCCGGTCTCGTGCTTTTCCGCCTGCCCATTCGTGCCATGGCTGGCCGTTAAATGACCACACCGAAATTCAGCTGTGTCGTAAATTTCATCAGTTCCGCTGCTCCGGTGCGCAGTCTGGTCACGGTATGACCATCCCGCCGCCGACGGAAAACGGACCTTTAAGTTGAGTGTGAGCCGTCCGCTCCAGCGGTTCCGCCGGCAGCGAAATCGGTTTCAGCTCAATTAGGCTCGTCGGAAACACGGATCAGGGGCTGGCCTTCAAGCCCGTCGAACTCCCCCATGATGCAAGCGTCCACATGCGCGGGCAGGTTGCCTGCTTCAAAGCTCGAAATTTCAGCCACGTGGTAGATTTCGATGTACTCAAGCGCACCATCATGGGTGTTCCTCGTGAATGCCTCGAGCCGGCGCAAGCGGTCCTTACCGGGCGACGACACACTCGCCATCCACGTTTCAAACGCGGCCGCTGTGACACCAGCCTTAAGCCGGTAGACCACGATGAGCTTCGCCATCTACGGTTTCCCCGATCGAGCGTGGCAGGAACACAAACGCTCCGTACCCACCTATATCTCACAGGGATGACGGGCAGGATAGACGGACACTGCTATTGGCGATCATCCGTATACGCCGGGAATTTATGCACACGCTGCGCACTCAGCGCCAATCTCGGGCGCCGCTGAAATTTCTTGCAGGGTGGGTCGAGTCTCCGCTACTGAGCAGCCGTTTGCCTCGCTCACCCTCGGTCGGAGTGCCTGATGCCCAAACGGACTGATTTGTCCTCCATCCTCGTGATCGGCGCAGGCCCCATTGTCATCGGCCAGGCCTGCGAGTTCGACTATTCTGGTGTGCAGGCTATCAAGGCCCTCAAGGCCGAGGGCTACCGGGTCATCCTCGTCAACTCGAACCCGGCCACGATTATGACCGATCCGGAGCTGGCCGACGCGACTTATATCGAACCGATCACCCCCGACTTCGTCGAGAAGATCATCGTCCGTGAAAAGCCAGACGCGCTCCTGCCAACCATGGGCGGACAGACCGCTCTTAACTGCGCCCTAGACCTTTTCAAGGCCGGTGTACTGGAGCGCCACGGCGTCGAGCTTATTGGTGCTCGGGCCGATGCGATCGAAAAGGCCGAAGACCGGAAACTTTTCCGGGAAGCGATGGACCGGATTGGCCTCGAAAATCCCCGCGCCACCATCATTTCAGCGCCAGAAACCCTTGATGATGCCGGTACACCTACGGGCTACGACCGGATCGCGGGGCTCCAGATGGCCATGGACGCCCTCGACCAGATCGGCCTTCCCGCCATCATCCGCCCCGCCTTTACCCTTGGCGGAACAGGGGGCGGCGTCGCCTACAATGTCGATGAGTACAAGGACATCGTCATGCGCGGCCTCGATGCCTCGCCAAAGGCCCAGGTGCTGATCGACGAAAGCCTCCTTGGCTGGAAGGAGTACGAGATGGAGGTCGTCCGCGACAAGGCGGACAACGCGATCATCATCTGCGCCATCGAGAACGTCGACCCTATGGGCGTCCACACCGGCGACTCGATCACGGTCGCCCCGGCACTGACGCTGACCGACCGGGAATACCAGGTCATGCGGAACGCCTCCCTGGCCGTCTTGAGGGAAATCGGCGTCGAAACCGGCGGCTCCAACGTGCAATTTGCGGTCAATCCGGATGATGGCCGCCTCGTCGTCATCGAGATGAACCCACGCGTGTCGCGGTCCTCTGCCCTCGCTTCCAAGGCCACAGGCTTTCCCATCGCCAAAGTCGCGGCGAAACTCGCCATCGGATACACGCTCGATGAGCTGGAGAATGAAATCACCGGCGGCGCGACCCCGGCGAGTTTCGAACCGACCATCGATTATGTGGTCACGAAAATCCCCCGCTTCGCCTTCGAGAAGTTCAAGGGCACCAATACCGAGCTGACGACCGCCATGAAATCGGTCGGCGAAGCGATGGCCATCGGACGGAACTTTCAGGAGAGCTTACAGAAGGCGCTCTGCTCGCTCGAGACGGGCCTGGCTGGGCTCGACCCTGTACCGCTCGACGATCCCGCTGATCTGACCCGCCGTCTCGCCCGCCAGACCCAGGATCGTCTGCGCCTCGTCGCCGATGCGTTTCGGTCCGGCCTCTCTGTGGAAACCCTTTTTGAGACGACGAAGATCGACCGCTGGTTCCTCCGCCAGATTGCCGAACTGGTCGAGGTTGAGGCGGCCGTGAGCCGAGACGGGCTTCCAACCAACGCCGCCGCCTTTACCGCCCTCAAGGGCATGGGCTTCTCCGATGCCCGGCTCGCAGCCCTGATGGGGCAGACCGAAACCGCTGTCCGCGCCAGCCGGCATGCGCTCGGCGTTCGTCCTGTCTACAAACGCATCGACACCTGCGCCGCCGAATTCGAAAGCCCCACAGCCTACCTCTATTCCACCTACGAACAGCCCGCCCACGGCCGGGACCGCGCCGAATGCGAGGCGCTGCCCTCAGGCCGCCGCAAGGCGATGATCCTCGGCGGTGGTCCCAACCGCATTGGCCAAGGCATCGAATTCGACTACTGCTGCTGCCATGCCGCCTTTGCCATGTCCGATCTCGGGATCGAGTCGATCATGGTGAACTGCAACCCCGAGACCGTCTCCACCGATTACGACACGTCAGACCGGCTCTATTTCGAGCCCTTGACCGATGAGCACGTCCTCGAGATCTGCGCCGTGGAACAGTCGGCGGGGACGCTGGAAGGCGTCATCGTCCAGTTTGGTGGCCAGACCCCCCTCAAACTGGCGACTGGACTGTCCAATGCCGGGATCCCGATCCTTGGCACTCCTCACGCCAGCATCGATCTTGCTGAAGATCGCGAGAAATTTGCCGCGCTTCTCGATACGCTCGGCCTGCAGCAAGCGCCCTCCCGGACCGCGCTTACAGAGGAAGAAGCGCTGGAAGCGGCCCAGTCTCTCGGCTATCCGGTCATGCTCCGCCCCTCGTTCGTCTTGGGCGGACGCGCGATGGAGATCTGCCGGTCCGACGAAGATGTCCGCGCCTTCGCCAAGGAAGCCATGGCCGTCGCCGCAGATACCGGCGCAGGCGGCGGCCTGTTCATCGACCGCTACCTTTCAGACGCCATCGAGGTCGATCTCGATGCCCTGTGCGACGGCGAGGATGTCCACGTGGCGGGCATTATGGAACACATCGAGGAGGCAGGGGTCCATTCCGGCGACAGTGCCTGCGCCCTTCCTCCAACCACGCTCGTCCCCTCCATCCAGGGACGACTGTCAGAGCAGGCCATTGCGCTCGCCAGGGCCCTGGACGTCCGCGGTCTCATCAACATTCAGTTCGCGGTCAAAGGCGATCAGATCTTCGTCCTCGAGGCCAATCCCAGGGCCTCCCGCACCGTTCCCTTCGTCGCCAAGGCCGTCGGCGCGCCGATCGCGTCCATCGCGGCCAAGCTCATGGCCGGGACGAAGCTTTCCGCTTTCGACCTCCAACACGCCCAGCCCAACCGGCTCGCTGTCAAGGAAGCCGTCTTTCCCTTCAGCCGGTTTCCCGGTGTCGACCCCAATCTCGGCCCGGAAATGCGCTCCACTGGTGAAGTCATGGGCTGGGATGACGATTTCGGCGCCGCATTCCTAAAATCCCAGATCGCTGCCAACGTCTCCCTGCCGGCTGAGGGCCGCGTATTCGCCTCGGTCAAAGACAGCGACAAGCCGGACCTCGTCGCGCCTGTGAAAGCGCTGATCGAGATGGGCTTCGAGATCGTCGCCACCACCGGCACCGCCCGCTTCCTGGAAGCCGAAGGGGTCCAGGTCACGCCCATCAAGAAGGTCATCGAGGGCCATCCCAACATCGTCGACGCGATGATCAACGGTGAGATCCACCTCGTGTTCAACACGACGGAGGGCGTCCAGTCCCTCAAGGACAGTGAGGACATCCGCATGGCCGCGGTTCGCCAGGCCATTCCGTATTTCACAACATTATCCGCTTCTACAGCGTCTGTAGAAGCAATTGCAGCCCTCAGGACACGTGAACTCACCGTCACGCCCTTGCAATCGATATGAGGGTGCCCACTTGACCGGGCGTCATTTTGACACGACGCTTCGGCTAAAGATCATCAAGAGTAGACGTTCCCATGGATAGAATCCCCATGACGACAGAGGGCCACAGCGCCCTTGAGCAAGAACTCAGTCACCTGAAGTCCGTGGAGCGACCTTCGGTCATCCAGGCCATCGCTGAGGCCCGCGAACATGGTGACTTGTCAGAGAATGCCGAATACCATGCGGCGAAGGAACGGCAGAGCTTTATTGAAGGCCGCATCGCAGAGCTTGACGATAAACTCGCCCGGGCAGAGGTCATCGACCAGACCAAGCTCAGCGGCACGCGTGTCCGGTTCGGCGCCACCGTCACCATCATCGATGTCGATACCGAGGACGAACAGGTCTACAAGATCGTCGGTGATGACGAGGCCGACATCGCCGAGGGTAAGATCTCCGTCTCCTCGCCTATCGCCCGTGCCCTGATCAGCAAGGAAGAGGGCGACGAAGCCGAGGTGGCCGCGCCCGGTGGCGCCAAGGCCTACGAGATTGCCAAGGTGGAGTTCAAGTAGGTGCTCGGCGGGGGCGGCGACGACCCCGCTGGCGCTGGCCTGCTTCCCCCCTTACCCTTGCTCGACCCGGGCAAGATCGGCCATCCGGGCGCCATGGGGGCATCTATCTGGTCCGTTTCCGACGGCAGGGCCGGCAATGCCGCCCAGGTCCGGGCCCTTGTCCAGGCGCTCGGCGAGCCGCGCCGCTGGATGCGCCTCGCCCATATCGACGGTAAGGCCCACCGCACCGAACCCATCACCCTGACCCCGGGCAAGCCCTGGACCCGCCTACCGCCTGCGCTTTGGTTCAACGCCAAAGCCGCGCTGCCGGATGACGAGAAAGCCCTGCTGACGCCCCCCTGGCCGACCATCTGGATCGGCGCCGGCCGGCGCACCGCCCCCTACTCCGCCGCCGTCAAGCGCTGGTCCGGGGGACGCACCCATGTCGTCCACATCCTCAATCCGAAGATGTCGCCCCGCCGGTTCGACCTGATCGTCACCCCGGTCCACGACCGAGTGAACAAACGCGGCGTCATCTCCACCGTGGGCTCCCCGACCCACTTCTCCCAGGACGACCAGGAGCATGCCGCCCAGGCCTTCGCCCACCTCGCCGACGAACCCAGCCCCAGCGCCGTGGTCATCCTCGGCGGCGACTCCAAGGCCTATCGGTTCACCGATGCCAACGCCGCCCAGCTCGAAGCCCAGCTCCAGGCCCTCTCCCAGGCCGGCTGGCGCCTGCGCATCACCACGTCCCGCCGCACTCCTGGCGCCGTCACCCACCGTATCCGGGCCCTAGCCGCCGCCATCGGCGCCGACCTCTACACCGGTCCCGAGGATGGCCCGAACCCCTATCTCGCCTGGCTGATCTTCTCCGATGCCGCCATCGTCACTGCCGACAGCGCCAACATGCTCTCCGACGCCGCCTATCACGGCCTGCCCGTCCACATCGCCCGCCTCGACGGCGGCAGCCCCAAATTCGCAAGCTTCCACCAGAGCCTCATCGACCGGGACTGCGCCCGCTGGTTCGACGGCACCCTCGAAACCTGGACCTACCCCCCCCTTCGAGAAGCCGACCGCGTCGCAGACACCATCATAGACGGCGTCCTGAAAAAACACCCCCAACCCGACCTTGCCGCACTGGATGGCGGACTCGCCATTTAGCAGAATCGGAGCGCGAGGGTGAAAGGACGCCGCACATCCCATCGCAATGCCGTCGCTTTGCCACGTCATTCGCCGTCCGATTGGCCCCCACTCGCACCCTTCTCAGCCAAGGCGACCAACGCATCCATTGTCGGCGGTAATGCCGCCCGGAAACCCGGTCCAAATCGGCCCGCCCAGAAACCACCAAGAAGTCCCTCAAAGCGCACATCATGGCGAAACACCGTAGGATTGGCGCCAACAAGGGACCGCCTCACAACCAACCTCGCGAAGGGCAGGCGCGTTTCGAAAGCATAGGAATCGGGCGCGTTGTATTCCGTCACTTCAAATCGGGTAGAGGGTCCCGAAAGGGGGATGATCCGGCCTTTGGCCCCAATGGCGAACGCATCATCAAGCGCGGCGTCCTTGAGCCCTGCGTCCCACGTCTTCCAGGTCGTGACATCCGTCCAAAGCCGCCAGATTTCGCCAGGCTCAGCGGTTGTTGTCACCACATTGTAAAAGGCGCGGTTCGTGCCCGCAGCAAGTGTCTCTGTCATGGCGGACCTTTCTTGCATCGTTGACTGGCAAGCCGCCATGCCAACCGTTAAAACCACAATTTCGGCAAGGCTAAGCGCTCTCATCCCATTGATCTTCTAGAATGAATGATATTCATACTGGAACCTTAGCGCAAAGAACGAGCGCTTCAAGAATGAATGTAATTCATATTGTGAAACAGAGACGAAGAGAGATGAATCCCGAGGGCAAGCGCGTTGCCATCATGGCCGTGGGCGAGCGCCTTTTCGCGCGAAAGGGCTATGCCGGAACGTCGATTGCGGACATCGCAAAGGCGGCGGGTGTCGCTGTCGGGTCGGTCTACCGGCTCTTCCCCGACAAATCGTCCCTGTTGGCGGCCCTTCATCAAAGGATGGAGCAAAGGTTTGTCGAGGTGATGAGACAGGCATGGATGTCGGTTGACGCCTATGAGGACAAGTTTCGCCCCCTGATCGACGCCATGCTCCTGGAAGCTGAACGGACGCAGGAGATCATGCCGCTCTACAACATGACACAGGATCTGGTCGGCGCGAGCGACTATATGCCTGGCGTTCAAATGATGACGGCCATCGAAGCGCTTTATGGCGGCGGCGTGGAAGCCGGAGTTTTCCGAGCCTTGCCACCTGGCATCCTCGGGCCGTTTGCCCATGCCATGGTCGAAGGCGGGATGCGCGCCTGGATGATGGACCCCACGCCCATCCATCGCCAAAAGGTCGCTTCAGAACTGCTGATCGTCTTTCAAAAGGCATTTCTCCGCCCCTCGGCATGATCAGGCGGCCTTGCCAAGCGAGGCTTGCTCGGGAACATGGGGAAAGATCATAAACGCATCAATCCGTTGGGGAAACGCAATGACTGCCAAACGCTGGATCGCCCGCCCGCTCGGCCTCGTCGCGAGCGCCGCCCTGCTCACAGCCTGCACCGCCATCGAGGCCGGCTCCGATGACGCCCCCTCAGCCGCAGCACCCGCAGCGCCCCCCGAAATCGCCAGCGATCCCGCACCCAGCTCCCAAGACCTTCAACGCGCCGAGTTTCCCATGACCGACCCCGCCGACCTCGACACCTATCTCTGGCTCGAGGAGGTCGAAGGGGACGACGCCCTCGCCTGGGTCCGCGCCCAGAACGAGCGCTCCCTCGCCGACCTACAGGCCGACCCGCGCTATGCCGGCTTCGAAGCTGCCGCCCTCGACATCGCCACCTCCGACGCGCGCATTCCCTATGGCTCGGTGCGCGGCGGCAAAGTCTACAATTTCTGGCAGGACGAGACCAATGTCCGCGGCCTCTGGCGCCGCACGCCGATCGAAAGCTACCGCACCGACAGCCCCGACTGGGAAACCGTGCTCGATTTCGATGCCCTGGCCGAGGCCGAAGACGCCAACTGGGTCTTCAAGGGCGCCAACTGCTTCCAGCCACTCGGCGGCGGCCAACAGCACTGCATCGTGTCCCTTTCCAATGGCGGCAAGGACGCCATCGTCAACCGGGAGTTCGACCTCGAAACCAAGGCCTTCGTCGAGGGCGGGTTCGCAACCCCGGAGGCCAAACAAGGCGCCGCCTGGCTCGACACCGATACGCTCCTGATCAGCACCGATTGGGGCAACGACGGCAGCACCCTCACAGAGAGCGGCTACCCGACCACCGTCAAACGCTGGACCCGGGGCACCCCTCTTGAGGCCGCCGAAACCCTTTACACCGGCGATGTCACAGATGTCGGCGTGTGGCCGTTCATCGTCGAACTCGAGGATGGCCGGCGCCTCGCCATGGCGACCGAGGCCGACACCTTTTTCACGGCCACCTACTGGTATTTCCCCGATAACGCAGAGGCCGTGAAAGTGCCCCTACCGCCCAAGGCGACGATCCAAGGCGTGTGGGACGGCCAGATCCTCGTCATCCTCCAACAGGATTGGGAGACGTTCAAATCCGGCGATCTCATCGCCTTCACCGCCGAAACCTTCCTCGACACCGGCACGCTCGGCGATGTCACCCTCGTCTTCCGCCCCTCCGAGACCCAAGCCGTCAATGGCGTTGCGATTGGCAAGAAGGCGGCGCTCCTTTCTATCAACGACAATGTCGCCGCCCGCCTCCTCAACCTCAGCCACGCAGATGGCACCTGGATCACCTCTGACGTGAACCTGCCCGGCGCCGGACAGGTCGGCATCGCCTTCGCCAACGCCCGTGAAGCGACCATGTTCCTCAACTACGAGGGCTTCCTGACCCCCGACTCCCTGCTCGAATTCGACCCCGAGGCCGGCACGATCGCGCGGCTCAAATCGCTTCCCGCCAAATTCGACGCGGAAGGACTCGCCGTCGAACAGCGCTTTGCTACCTCCGCTGACGGCACCCGCATTCCCTATTTCCTCGTCACCAGGGAAGGCACCAACACAGACGGCCCGGTCCCAACCCTGCTCTATGGCTATGGCGGCTTCGAGGTCTCGCTCCAGCCAGGCTACTCAGGCATTATCGGGAAGCTCTGGCTTGAACAGGGCGGCGCCTATGCCGTTGCCAACACCCGCGGCGGTGGCGAGTTCGGCCCGGCATGGCACCAGGCCGGCCTCAAGCTCAATCGCCAGCGCATCTATGACGACTTCATCGCCGTCGGCGAAGATCTCATCGCGTCCGGCCTCACCGATGCGAACCATCTCGGCATCTATGGCGGCTCGAACGGCGGCTTGCTCATGGGCGTCATGCTGAACCAGCGGCCTGAGCTCTGGAACGCCTCCATCGTCGCCGTGCCGCTGCTCGATATGCTGCGCTACCACACCCTCCTGGCCGGCGCCTCCTGGGTCGATGAGTACGGCTCACCCGAGGTGCCCGAAGAGCGCGCGTTCCTCGAAACCATCTCACCGGTGCACAATTTCGACGCCAGCAAGCCCTACCCTACCCCGTTCTTCATCACCTCCACGAAGGATGACCGGGTCCACCCCGGCCACGCCCGCAAGATGGCAAAGCAGTTCGAGGACGCCGGGCTCCCCTTCTTCTACTACGAGAATATCGATGGCGGGCACTCGGCGGCGGCCAACCAGACCGAACTCGCCAAGCGTTCGGCCCTGCAATACACCTACCTTGCCCAGCGCTTGATGGGGACGCCAGCTCCCGACGCGGCTGGCCAATCGGGGGCCGAATAAGGCGACACACCAACGCGCTGGCAAACACCCGGGCGCACGCAGCGCGGCCGGGCTTGCCTCCCGTGAATTACCATTGGCCAACCGGTCGCCAGCGCTATAGTGTAACGTAACGTCGCGAACGATTCGCAAAAAAGACCGCTCCGGGTCGACCCGGACGGGATGAACCGGTATGACGCTGCCATGATGCAGGAACCCGTCCGCACAGGGTCCGAAACCGACTCCCTCGCCTGGGCCCGCGCAGCCACCCTGGCCGCCATCATCATGGCCGGAACCCTTTGCCTGGCAAAGCTCGGCGTCTGGTTCGTCACCGGTTCGGCCGCCGTCCTGGGCTCCCTTGCCGACAGCGCCCTCGACCTCTTCGGCAGCCTGGTCGCCGCCGGCGCCGTGCGCTACGCCGCCAGCCCACCCGATCAGAACCACCGTTTTGGCCACCACAAGGCCGAAGCGCTCACCTCCCTCGGCCAGGTCGCCCTCATCGCAGCCTCCGTTGCGCTGGTCTCCTGGGAAAGCATCCAGCGCCTGGTCGATCCGCAACCCATCGCCAATCCCGGCCTTGCCATCGGCGTTCTCGCCCTCTCGCTTGTGATGACCCTGGGCCTCGTCGCATACCAGACGCTGGCCATCCGCCGGTCAGGCTCGCTCATCGTCAAGGCCGACCGCGCCCACTATACCGGGGACGTCATCGCCAATGGCGGCGCCCTCGCTGGCGTGATTATCGGTGTGTACTACGCCTTCCCCCAAGCCGACGCGCTGGCAGGGTTGCTGGCAGCGATCTTCCTCATCGGCGCAGGCTGGCAAGTCGCCAAGCAGGCCATCCCCCAGCTCATGGACGAGGAATTGCCGGACAGGGACCAAGCCGTCATCAGGGATATCCTATCAAACGACCCGGACGTCATCAGCTTCCATGCCCTGCGCACCCGCCGCGCCGGGGGCCGCCGTTTCATCCAGGTCGACATCCAGATCGATCCCACCATGACCTTCCGCACCGCCCACGAAATCACCGATCGCGTGGAACTCAAGATCGAGAACGCGTTCCCCGACGCCGACGTGATCGTCCACCCAGACCCCGCCGGCGAAGCCCGCCTGGAACGCCGCGTCCTCTCCGCCGCCGAATAGGAAGCGCCAATGACGCTGGAAAGTCGCGCTGGAAAGTGACGCTGAAAATGGAGGATAGGATCAAACTTATCCCCACGTCCGAGCCTGCTCCTTCACGAAAGCTCTACACAGCCGGCACCGGGGGCACAAACCAGAGGCTAGGTCATTCCGCCTCTAAACGCCTGATTTTCTGATAAAATAATAGAGACCGCTCGCCATCCCCCTGCGGTGGAGGTGGGCCCCAAGGGTCCGGGCGGGGCACTCACATAAAAAGTTCCGCCCCCTTTATCCGACCCACTTCCCACGCCCGTATACTTCAATCCATGACATCGCGGCCCCATCCCCTGGACGATCCGAGTCTCGCAGCCCTTTGGCCGGCTCTCATCGCGCTGAGCGAAACGCTCTTCGCGATCATGAACCCGTGCCTGCACGGCGCGCCGGTATTCCTCGAAACGCGCCGCAGGGTGCGCGCCGCCCTGCGATATGTCGAAGCCGTCCTGCGTCGCGCCTTGCTGACGGCCGCCTTCGACCTCGCCGCGTTAGACAAACAACCTGCCCGCGCTCAATCGAGCGAAGCGGAGCCCGGCAAACCCGTGCTTCCCGCCGACGCACAAAGCGGCCAACGCCGCACTGGTGCGCGCCACCCGTTCGGCCGTTTCCGGCTCCACGAAACGGGCCCCACCGATTGCACGCGTCGCGGATGGCGCGCAGCAGACGGCCATGATCCCGACCCCTACGGTTTGCAGCAGGTCCCATCCCACGCCGAATGGCATCGCTACCTCAGGATTTGTTTGGCGATGCAAAACCCGGCACCGATCATCCGTAGGCTCGCCCGCATCATCCGGCGCCGGAGCCGCACCAGCACGCAAGATACAGGCGTTCAGCTTCCAGCGTATCTCGCCCCGTTCGACCATGCACGGACGCCTATAGCGGTGGAGCGCCTTCCAGATCCGCCGCCCTTGCCGGTCCCAAAGGGTTTCCTCGACCTGTCTCAATCACGCCGAGCGCAGGCGCTGGTTCCGGCCCGCGCCACACCTTGACGCGCCTCGCGCTGACAATTATTGTTAATCGATATATTTCACAGTCAAACCAGAACCGATCCCGAGGCACCCATGCACGCTGAAATCGTTCGCATCACCAATAGCGAAGTCGACATCAAGATCGTCGTGAATGATCGCATGCATGTCCTGCAATGGCGGCGCACGCTGTTCTGGGATGCGGTCCTGCTCGATGGACGTCGCCAGTCCCACAGTTCCGGGCTCTGGGGCCGGGAAAAGGTCTACGGGCTCGTCTTCGGGCGGGCACCCGATGGCTCCGGAGGCACGCCTGTCATGCTTATCCTGGACCCGCGCGACCATGATTGGACCGGTGAGCGGATCGGCGGTGTTCGGCTCGAGACCAAGGATGGCCCCCTCATCGCCTACGGTACGCTCGACCCCAAGAGCCTGGAAAAACCGGCCACGTTTTCAGACTGGATGAAGAAACAGATCGGTATGGAGTGGTGACCCTCAACCGGTCACGAATTCAGAGGCCGGGATGCCCTGGAAGAAAAGCGCCGCCGTGAGATCACAAACATCGATCGCCGCATCCGCCCCGGCCGCCACGACGGGCTTCGCGCGATAAGCAATCCCCAACCCCGCAGCCCCGATCATGGCCAGGTCATTCGCCCCGTCACCCATGGCCAGTACGTCACCGGCCGTAATCCCCAGGGCCGAGACGGCCGTTTCAAGCGCATCCAGCTTCGCTTGCCTGCCGAGAATGGGGCGTCCAACGGTGCCAGTCAGCGCCGCGCCATCGTCGACCAGGAAATTGCCGAGATGCTGTTCAAACCCCGCCGCTTTCGCGACCCGCTCGGTGAAGAACGTGAACCCACCCGACACCAGCATCGTCGCTGCACCCCGGCTCTTCATCGTCTCGACCAGGACGCGAGCCCCCGGATTAAGCGAAATCCGCGTTTCAAAGCACTCCGCCAAAGCTGACAGATCCAGGCCCTTCAACATAGCCACCCGCTCTGTGATCGCTGCTTCGAAATCCAGCTCACCCCGCATGGCCCGCTCGGTGATTGCAGACACTTCGGCCTTGAACCCGGCAAAGTCGGCAAGCTCGTCGAGGCACTCCTGGCCGATCACCGTCGAGTCCATATCGCAGATCAAGACGCGCTTTTCGCGGGTGCCAGCCGCCACGACAGCCGTATCGCCCGCATGCCCAATCCCATCGGCAAGCGCGGCCCGAACCGCGGTGGCCACCGGGCTGCTGGCTTCAAAATTCACCGCAGCGGCAAACTGTTCCCCGTCCCCTCCGAGTTCGCGCAAATCCGTGCCCTTGAGATCCTGGGCATCCAGCACCGCCTGCAAAAGACGCAAAGCGCGCGTATCGGCAGACCGGCTGACAGACACAGCCATCCATTCCGGAGCCCTTTGCGATTGCGTCATGGACATTGATCCTCGGCTTTTCACAGCACTCCGAAGGTTCTACGACAGCGGCTATGCTTCCTGCAATTCTCATCCACGGCCCTACGGCGAGCGGCAAGAGCGCAGCCGCCATCGAAGTCGCGAGAACGGTGGGCGGCGAGATCATCAACGCTGACTCGATGCAGGTTTACAGGGATCTCCGCATCCTTTCCGCGCGCCCCAGCGAAGGGGACATGGGCGATATTCCCCACCACCTTTTTGGGCACGTCGACGCCGCACACCGCTATTCAACGGGGCAGTGGCTCGCCGACGCCACCGCGGCCCTGGACGATATCCAGCGCCGGGGCAAGGTGCCCGTCATTGTCGGCGGTACGGGGCTTTATCTCCTCTCCCTCGTCCAGGGGCTCAGCGAGATACCGCCAATCCCCGAAGACATCCGCGGTGACGTTCGCCATATCCTCCAGACCGAAGGCGCGGCCGGCTTGCACGCGCGGCTCGCCGACGTCGATCACGAGACCGCCGAGAGCCTTGCGCCCAACGATCGCCAGCGCCTCGCCCGCGCCTATGAGGTCTGGCTGGCCACCGGCCGCTCGATCCGTGACTTCCAGGGCAAACGAACGCGTCCCGCGCTCGGCCCCGGCGAGTGGCTCGGCGTCGCCCTTACCCCGCCGCGCGCGAAGCTCTATGCCCGCATCGACCGGCGCTTCGAAGCGATGATGATCCATGGCGGCATGCAGGAGGCCGAAACCCTCGCCCACCGGGATCTCGATCCGGAACTGCCCGCGATGAAAGCCCACGGCATCCCTTGGCTCACCGCCTTCATTCGAGGCGAGATGACCGCGGAAGCGGCCGCCGAACATGCCAAGCGCGACACCCGCCGCTACGCCAAACGCCAATTCACCTGGATCGGTCGCCAATTTCCGTTCTGGCCCCGCATCCCGACCGAAACCGCGTCGGCCCGAAAAAAGGTAATTTATGCCCTCTATCAGGATGTTGACCCCACCTGAAGGGCAGGTTATTTCGTTTGCAAATTTCATGAGTGGCCGCATCCGCTTGCAGGCTCGCGCACTCAGACAGACGATGAAGGCAAGATAGATGCGCCATCACCTCGTACTCGTTATTAAGCACCCGTAGCTGGCAAGCCGCCAGCTGCGGGTGCGTATCCGAGGGGTCTCAAACGGGGCCCCTTTTTCTTTACCCGGAGCCGTTACACTCCCCCGCGAACACTGACCTGAAAAAAGACCATGACCGCCGCCACATCCACCAAGCCAAAGCCCAAAACCGAAACCGCGCCCCAGGCTCCTACGATGACTGGCGCCGAAATCGTCATCGAAGCGCTGAAGACCCAGGGCGTCGATACACTGTTCGGCTACCCCGGTGGCGCCGTCCTCCCGATCTATGACGCCCTTTTCTCCGAACCTTCGATCAAGCACATCCTCGTCCGCCATGAGCAAGGCGCCGGACACGCCGCCGAAGGTTATGCCCGCTCCACCGGAAGGCCGGGCGTTGCCCTCGTCACATCGGGCCCAGGTGCGACCAACATGGTCACTCCCATCGCCGATGCGATGATGGACTCGATCCCGATGGTCGTGATCACAGGCCAGGTGCCCACCCACCTCATCGGCACCGACGCTTTCCAGGAGTGCGACACGGTCGGCATCACCCGCTGCTGCGCCAAACACAATTACCTCGTCACAGATGTGGCCGATCTCGCCCGTACGCTCCACGAGGCGTTCCACGTGGCCACCACCGGTCGGCCCGGCCCCGTCGTGATCGACATTCCGAAAGACATCCAATTCGCCACAGGCCCCTACCAGGGCCCCGAAGCGGTCCACCGTCCCACCTACTCCCCAAGGACAACCCCTAACGGCAAACGCATCGCAGAAGCTCTCGACCTCATGCAGGCCGCGAAACGCCCGGTCTTCTATACCGGCGGCGGTGTAATCAATTCCGGCCCTGCCGCCAGCGAAGCCCTCCGCGCGCTTCAGGCTGCGACCGGCTTCCCGGTTACATCGACTCTGATGGGCCTCGGCGCCTTTCCAGCGTCCCACCCCGACTGGCTCGGCATGCTCGGGATGCATGGCAGCTTCGAAGCGAACAACGCGATGCACGATTGCGACCTGATGATCTGCGTCGGCGCCCGCTTTGATGACCGCGTCACTGGTCGGATCGATGCGTTCTCCCCGGGCTCGCGGAAGATCCACATCGACATCGACCCTTCGTCGATCAACAAAGTCATCCGCGCCGATGTTCCGATCATTGCCGACTGCCTTGCAGCGCTCACCGCCCTGCTCGACGGCTGGCGGAACCGGAAAGCGAAAGCGCCCAACATCAAGGCCTGGAGAGCAGAGATTGACACGTGGCGTGCCCGTAAGTGCTTCGCCTATCGGCCGGACACCCAGGTCATCAAACCGCAATATGCGGTCGAGCGGCTATACGAACTGACCAAGGATCGTGACACCTACATCTCCACGGAAGTCGGTCAGCACCAGATGTGGGCCGCCCAGTTCTACCACTTCGAAGATCCCAACCGGTGGATGACATCGGGCGGGCTCGGCACCATGGGTTACGGCCTGCCCGCCGCGATCGGCATCCAGGTTGCCCATCCCGACGCGCTCGTCATCGACATTGCCGGCGAAGCCTCGGTCCAGATGGTCATGCAGGAACTGTCTACGGCAGTGCAGCACGACCTGCCCATCAAGGTGTTCATCCTCAACAATGAGTGGATGGGCATGGTGCGCCAATGGCAGGAGCTGCTCCATGGTGAGCGCTACTCCCATTCCTACTCCGAGGCGCTGCCCGATTTCGTCAAGCTTGCCGAAGCTTATGGCGGCCATGGCATCATTTGCGACAGTCCGGCTGATCTCGACGAAAAGATCCTTGAAATGATCGACACGCCTAAGCCGGTCATCTTTGATTGCCGCGTAACACGCGAAGAGAACTGCCTGCCCATGATCCCATCGGGTAAAGCGCATAACGAAATGATCCTCGGCGATATCACTGGGGACGAAATCGACGAAGCGGGAAGGAAACTGGTGTGATCGATAAGAAAACCTCAGCGCAACCGGTTGCCCTCCGCTCGGCCAAAAGCGGTTTGACGTTTGGACATCGTGCAGCCGTCACACATCCCGCTTCGACGGTCGCCGAGGGGCTGACCTTCGCACTCGACCGCATGGCCTCACCCGCACAACCGGTAGAGCCCTCCACCATGACCGCCGAGCAGGGTTTACGCATCGTTGCATCCGGCGGCGCCCTCATCTAGAGGCCGAGCTGGGCGGGTTTGCCCTCCGGCCGGGCAAACTTATCCAACAGTCCAGCCACAATGGCATACTGCGCGAAACATGACTGATCCCACGAGCACGCCGGCTTCGGCCTACGACTTGACCCGCGATGAGGAAGCGCCCGAGCGCCGGACGCTCGCCATCATGGTCGACAACGAGCCCGGCGTTCTGGCCCGGGTCGTTGGCCTCTTTTCCGCCCGAGGCTTCAACATCGAGAGCCTCACGGTTGCCGAGGTGGACGCCTCCAGGCACCGCTCACGGATTACCGTTGTCACCAACGGTACGCCGGACACGCTGGAGCAGATCGAAGCCCAGCTCCTACGCCTCGTGCCTGTCGGTCGGGTCATCGACATCACCAAATCGAAGCGCGGCATCGAGCGGGAATTGGCTCTGATCAAGGTCGCAGGCACTGGAGAGAAGCGGATCGAAGCGCTCCGGCTGTGCGACATCTTCCGGGCAAAGGTTATCGACACAACACTCGAGAGTTTCGTGTTTGAACTCACTGGCGGATCCGACAAGATCGACCAGTTCATAGACCTCATGCGCCCCCTCGGCCTCGTCGAAGTTTCACGCACCGGTGTCCTTTCCATTCAACGCGGAAAGGAGAAGGGATGAGCGGTGCAAGATGTGTCCACCGGATCGCCCAAATGATATACATTGTATATCATTGTGCTGAGGAGTGAGCCGATGGGCATCCGCGTAAAAGTCTCCGAATGGGGCAACAGTCTCGCCATCCGCCTGCCGAAAGCGGTGGTCGAACAGCTGCAGCTCAAGGCCGGAAACGATGCCGATGTTATCGTTGAAGACGGCCGAATGGCGCTCGTTCCTGTGCAGTCGGTGTCGCGTGCGCGCTACGCGGAAATGATCGCTGAAATGAAGCGGTTGATGGAAGCGGGTTTCGAACCGCCGTCGCCGGTCGTTTGGGGCCCCGATGTTGGGCAGGAAGTCCTGCCCGATGAAGACTGGTCGGACGCGTTCGAGGCGTGGGAAAAGGCTCAGCCCCATGGTGAATGAGGGTGATCTGGCCTGGATTGATTTCAGCCCCGTGAGGGGCAGCGAACAGGGCGGATGGCGCCCATCCATCGTCTTGACCGACGAAGCGTTTCATACCGTCCGTTCAACGGCAATTGTGTGTCCGATCACCCGCAACATGGACCCTTGGCCGACGAAATATCCCCTTCCGCAGGGCCTTGTAGTATCGGGTGCAGTCCTCTGCGAGCAAATCCGTCTCGTGAGCCGTGACGAAAGAGGCTTCAAACGCATCTCTTCGGCGCCGCGCCCCGTTCTTGAAGGCGTTCGCCGCATCCTCGGCGACCTCCTTCACATTCAATCGTGACTTCCATCCAAAGAAGGCAATGCCTCATGAAAATCTACTACGAACAGGATGCAGACCTCGCCCATATCAAGGCCAAGAAGGTCGCTGTGATCGGCTATGGCTCCCAAGGGCATGCCCATGCGCTGAACCTCAACGATAGTGGCGTTGAGGTGCGGGTCGGGCTGCAGGAGACCTCTTCCAGCCGGAAAAAGGCATCCGAAGCCGGGCTCGACGTCATGACACCTGCCGAGGCGACCCAGTGGGCCGATGTTGTGATGATCCTGGTCCCTGACGAGAAACAGGCCGTGCTGTGGGCCAATGAGATCGAGCCCCATGTCCGCGATGGACAGCACATCATGTTCGGCCATGGCTTCAACATCCACTACAATTTGATACGCCCCGCCGCTGGCGTTGACGTCTCACTGTCAGCCCCCAAGGGTCCCGGCCATACCTTGCGCGACCAGTATCAGCGGGGCTTCGGCCTGCCCGGCCTTGTCGCGATCCAGCAAGATGCATCCGGCACGGCCAAGGACGTTGCGCTCAGCTACTCCAAGGCCATCGGCAACACCCGCGCCGGAGTCATCGAGACCAGCTTCAAGGAGGAAACCGAGACCGATCTCTTCGGCGAACAGGCCGTGCTGTGCGGCGGGATTGTCGAGTTGATCAAGGCCGGGTTCGAAACCCTCGTCGAGGCCGGCTATGCCCCGGAGATGGCGTATTTCGAATGCTTGCACGAGACCAAGCTGATCGTCGACCTGATCTACGAGGGCGGCATCGCCAACATGAATTACTCGATCTCCAACACGGCGGAGTATGGCGAATATGTCTCCGGCCCCCGCGTCGTTTCACCCGAGACAAAAGCCGAGATGAAGCGCGTCCTCACCGACATCCAGGATGGCACCTTCGCCCGGAATTGGGTGCTGGAAAATCAGGCCGGCGCACCAAGCTTTCACGCCAAACGCGCCCGCATGAACGACCACCTGATCGAAGAGGTCGGCGAGAAGCTGCGCGGCATGATGCACTGGGCCCAGAACGATCGGCTTGTCGATAAGGCCAGGAACTAAATCAACATCTTCGCTCATCTTAATATGTCGCGACCGCATCGACGATCCGGTCCTGGGTTTCTGCGTCCAGGTAGGGATGCATCGGCAGCGAAACCACCCGCTCGGCGGCCCGCTCGGTCGCCGGCAATCCGCCGGGTCCCACGGGATAGCGGCCATAAACGGTCTGGGTATGGATCGGCATGGGATAATAGACTGCGCTGGGGATCCCTTTCTCCCTCAGATGCGCGATCAGACCATCGCGGTCACCATGCTCGACCGTGTACTGCGCCCAGGTGCTCACATGCCCATCAATGAACACCGGCCGCTTTTCCACATGCCCCTCTAGCCTCTCATTATACCGGCGGGCGATGGCATTTCTCCGGTCGATCTCATCGGCGAAGATCGCCAGCTTCTCGAGAAGAATGGCGGCCTGGATCGTGTCCAACCGCGAGTTCATTCCGACCCGCATGTTCCAGTATTTCGGATCATGCTCGAACGATGCGCCGGCGCCGTTCTCCGACTTGTCGGTCTCCGTTGCCTTTCCATGCACGCGTAGGCTGTCGATCCGTTCGGCCAGCGCCGCATCGTCTGTGAGTACCGCGCCGCCATCCCCGTAACAGCCGAGGGGCTTAGCCGGGAAGAAACTCGTTGTCGTCACATCGGCCCAGTGAAGCGGATGTTTCCCATCGACCGTACAGCCAAACCCCTGCGCACTGTCGGCAATC
The DNA here is from genome assembly GCA_038745855.1 of Pseudomonadota bacterium. Lineage (GTDB taxonomy): Bacteria > Pseudomonadota > Alphaproteobacteria > Caulobacterales > Hyphomonadaceae > UBA5336. The sequence continues at coordinate 59,309 of JBCDLC010000018.1, forward strand.
AGCTTCAGCCCATGGCGCTGGGCAATCGCGGATAGCGCCGGATAGTTGGCCGGCTGCCCAAAGAGGTCCACCGCAATAATTGCCCGCGGCCGCAATACCCCTTCTGCAACCGTCGCCTTGATACTCGCCTCGAGGCGAGCGGGATCAATCCCATAGGTCTCAGGATCGATATCGACAAACACCGGCTGTGCGCCGAGCCACGGGATCACTTCACCGGTCGCCACAAACGTGAAGGACGGACAGAAGACAGCATCCCCTGGCGCCACCTCCAGCGCCCAGAGCGCCAAGGCCAACGCGTCTGTCCCGTTCGCGCAGCCCAGCGCGTGCTGCGCCTCGCCGAATTCCGCCAGCTTTTGCTCGAAAGTCCGCACTTCCGGACCCATGACAAAGCCGCCATGGTCTAGGACGGCCTGCATGGCGCGATCGATATCCGGCGCAATCCGGCGGCGTTGGGCTTGGAGATCGATAAAGGCGATGGACATGGCAGGTTCCCTTCCCAGGCCGTTGGCCTCTACCCCTGATGGTCCCCTGATGATTGGGGCCGGGCGCAGGGCCAAGTGACGATTGGTTGCGCCCTGTTGCAGTTTCAGGGCGGATGCCCGGCAAAAGGCACAGCGGCAAGCCCCTGGGCATCGGTCTGGTAGAGAAACACGTGGCCCGCATTGGGATCGGCCGCTCGGGCCGCACCTTCCAGCCCTTCTGCCGCCGACGTTACCGCCAATATATCGAGGCCCGCCCCGCCAAACGCGCAACAGCTTGGCTGGCTGGCCGGTACCGCAATTTCCGCAACGCGCTCGCCTTGCGGTGACAGAACTGCGATCCGGCCTCCGCCCCAGAGCGCGGAGAAATACCACCCATCGGCCGACACCGCGGCCCCGTCGGGCGCCGTACCCCCATCGCTGGCGAAGAACGGCGTCTCGCCCATGAGCGTTCCGCCATGGCTGAACGCGATCTTCATGACCTGCGCTTTCGTGCTGTCGGCGAAGTACATCCAGTGCCCATCAGGGCTGAAGGCCAGGCCATTGGAAATGCCGATGCCGCCCCTATGCACCGAAAGGGTGCCATCCGCGTCGAATCGGAACAGCTCGCCTCGCCGGTCACCACCCGCCGCTTCCGCATGCTCGACCATGGTGCCGACCCAGAACCGGCCCACCGGATCGGTGCGTCCATCATTCATCCGCACCCCCGGCAGCAACACGGGCGCGGCGACCCGCTGGAGCGTTCCGCCGTCCACATCCAACCAGGCGATCTGGCGGTCGAACGCGGCAAGCAGTCGGCCGGGGTCGCTGGTCAGGGCGAAGCTTGCGAGCCGATCCGGCAGGGTAACCGCCGTGTGCTTGTCAGACGCCAGATCATAGCGGTGGAGGGCCTGGCCCTGGATATCGGTCCAGAAAAAAGCGCCGATCCTGTCATCCCACAGAATGCCCTCGCCAAGGGTGCACCCACACGGAACCGTCGCAATCAAGTCAGCCTGCATGCCGGGACCTTGTCCACGACACCGCGCAAACACAAGAGGATAGTCGTTTATGATTGGATCGGGTTAAGGACTGGGGGTCTTTCTCGGTCGCTCCCTCTTGGCTCGTGGCTTGTTTATGTCGCTCACGGCGCGCGGCGCCTCCGCGGGGGCGGCGCAGTTGCGCCGGCGGGCGGTCGCCCTTGCGACGCCGGGCGTCGGGACGGGGCGCTGAATTTCGGGTGGGATGGGGGCTTCTCTGCTTTTGCCAGC
>JBCDLC010000019.1:0-54978 GCA_038745855.1 Pseudomonadota bacterium
CGGAGGGCGTGTGTGGGCGGGCTGAGTGTGCGCTCGCGGTAGTAGCGGATGTGGGGGTGGTCGTCGTTGCTGAGGGTGGGTTCGATCTCGAGGGCGAGCAGGATCAGCACGCGGCGGATCCAGGACTCGAGCATGGCGATGCCGGCCTTCAGGCGTGCAGCCGCCGCCCGCGTGAGGAAATCTGGCGCGAGATGGAGGTCATCTCGGCCGAGCACGCGGGTGTATAGCTGCTCGCCGAACGGGCGTAGCTCTTCGATGGTGTCGGTGATGTTCGACATTTGAGGGGAGCGTATCACGGCGGCAAGCCGGTCGGATAAGCGCCGAGTTTTTGCAAGGATTACAACGCGCGGGGCGTGGATAGGGCAGAACTTATCCTACACGAGTGGGCACCTCGTGGCTGGCGGTTCTGCGCGCTTGGAGACCGCTGGTGCATATCGCTTCGCTCCAGGCACCCTAAGGGCGGGCCTTTAGACCCCCAGCTCCTGCTCTCTTAGTTTCTTCACTTCGTCCCTGACGCGGGCGGCTTCTTCGAATTCGAGGTTGGCGGCGGCTTCTCGCATTTGGCGTTCGAGGTCAGCGATGTGGGCGGCGAGGTTGTGGCCGGGGGCGCCGTGGAGCGGGGTCTGCTCTTCGGCGAGTTCGCGGGTGCGGCCCTTTGAGCGGTCGCGGCGGGATTTGCCGCCCTTGAGTTGGCCTTCGCCGAAGTTGCGGGACTTGGACTTCTCGCCGAGGTCTCCGAGGATGTCGGCGACGGCGCGCTTGATGGTGGTCGGCGTGATGCCGTGCTCTTCGTTGTAGGCGACCTGTTTGGAGCGGCGGCGCTCGGTCTCATCCATGGCGCGCTGCATGGAGCCGGTGATCTTGTCGGCATAGAGAATGACGCGGGCTTCGGCGTTGCGGGCGGCGCGGCCGATGGTCTGGACGAGGGAGGTCTCGGAGCGGAGGAAGCCCTCCTTGTCGGCGTCGAGGATGGCGACGAGGCCGCACTCGGGGATGTCGAGCCCCTCGCGCAGGAGGTTGATGCCGACGAGCACGTCGAACTCGCCGAGACGCAGGTCTCGGATGATCTCGATACGCTCCACCGTGTCGATGTCGGAGTGCATGTAGCGCACGCGGATCCCCTGCTCGTGGAGGTATTCGGTGAGGTCTTCGGCCATCTTCTTGGTGAGAGTGGTGATCAGGGTGCGCATGCCGCGATCGGCGACGTCGCGGACTTCGGCGAGGACATCGTCGACCTGGTTGGCGCCTTCAGCGGCGACGGGGCGGACCTCGACGGGCGGGTCGATGAGGCCGGTGGGGCGGATCACCTGTTCGACGAAGACGCCGCCGGTGCGATCGATCTCCCAGGGGCCGGGCGTCGCGGACACGGACACGGTTTGCGGGCGCATGGCGTCCCATTCCTCAAAGCGGAGGGGGCGGTTGTCGACGCAGGACGGCAGGCGGAAGCCATATTCGGCGAGGGTTCGCTTGCGGGCGAAGTCGCCGCGGAACATGGCGCCGATCTGGGGAATGGTCTGGTGGCTCTCATCGAGGAAAAGGAGCGCATTTTCCGGGATGTATTCGAAGAGCGTGGGCGGCGGTTCGCCGGGCTTGCGGCCCGTGAGGTAGCGGGAATAGTTCTCGATGCCGTTACAGGAGCCGGTGGCGGCGAGCATTTCGAGATCGTACTGGGTGCGCTGTTCGATGCGCTGCGCCTCGAGCAGTTTCCCGTGTTTTTCGAAGTGGGCGATGGTGTCCTTGAGCTCGGTCTTGATGCGGTCGAGGGCCTGGTTGGCCGTGGGCCGGGGCGTGACGTAGTGGGAATTGGCGTAGACCTTGATGCCACCCAAGTCCTGGATCTTCTTGCCGGTGAGGGGATCGAACTCGGTGATCTTTTCGAGTTCGTCGCCGAAGAAGGAGAGCTTCCAGGCGCGGTCTTCATAGTGGGCGGGGAAGATGTCGAGGACGTCGCCCTTCTTGCGGAACGTGCCCCGGCCGAAGGCGGCATCGTTGCGGGTGTATTGCAGGGCGACGAGGTCCTGGGTGACCTGGCGGGGATCGATGCGGTCGCCGGCCTTCAGGGTGAAGGTCATCTCTGAGTAAGTTTCGACCGAGCCGATGCCATAGATGCAGGAGACCGAGGCGACGATGATGACGTCATCGCGTTCGAGGATGGCGCGGGTGGCCGAGTGGCGCATCCGGTCGATAGCCTCGTTGATGGTGGATTCCTTCTCGATATAGAGGTCGCGATTGGGGACGTAGGCTTCGGGCTGGTAGTAGTCGTAGTAGCTGACGAAGTATTCGACGGCGTTGTCCGGGAAGAAGGACTTGAACTCGCCATAGAGCTGGGCGGCAAGGGTCTTGTTGGGGGCGAGGATGAGGGCGGGACGTTGGGTGGCCTCGATGACCTTGGCCATGGTGAAGGTCTTGCCGGTCCCGGTGGCGCCAAGGAGGACCTGGTCGCGCTCGTTCTGGGCGCTGATGCCGTCGACGAGCTCGGGGATGGCGGTACGTTGGTCGCCGGCGGGCTCGTAGTCGGAGGCGACCTTGAAGCGGCGACCGCCTTCGAACTTCTCCCAGCCGCGCTCGGGGCGGTGGGGCTGCCAGGCGGGGCCGGGCACACCGTCGGGGCGCGCCTTGCCGGAAGGGTCCACGCCGAGCTGGTCGTAGGTGAAGATGGTCTGGGCTTCTGAGACCGTGCGTGTCTTGGACATGGGGAGGGAGATGGGGCGGATTGGCTGGGATGGCTAGGGGCCGTCCCTTGATCAGGCAGGGGATGTTCGGACCCGCGAAACCTCAGGTTGCTAAAGTGTCAAGGATTCGCCATTGTGGGGGTGGTGACGGGGGTCGCGATGGCGAACGTATTTGTTTCATATCCATCTGTGGATAGCGGGCATCTTGCTGCAATCGAGAGCGCGATTGCGGCGGCTGACCCTGGGGGGAGCGTTTGGACGGCGGGGGCGCTGAAAGGCGGCGATCTTTATTGGGAGCGCATCGAGGAGCAGATCGAAGCCTGCGATCTTGTTGTCATGCTGATTACCAGGGCAGCGTTGACCGGCGATGGGGTCAAGCAGGAACTCAGGATCGCTGAGAGGCTTGGTAAGCACATCGTCCCTATTCTGAAGGAAAGTGAAGTCGTCGCTGAGGATCTGCGCAGCACCGATTTCGGCACGCTGCTCGAAACCGTGCACATGGTGCATTTCAATTTGCGTCTTGGGACAGCCGTCAAGCAGCGCCTTACGGAAGGTATCCGCAAGCAGCTAGACGGTCAGCCGCCCCCCCCGGTTCCTGGCGCTCAGCAGTCGAAGGTCCTCTCCTTCGTGAATTTCAAGGGCGGTGTCGGGAAGACGACGCTGTGTGCGCTCACGGGTATCTGGCTTGCGCGGAATACGTCGGGACGAGCGGTCATCGTGGACCTCGATCCGCAAGAGAACCTGACGGACGTCTTAGGGCTCGCGTCGAAGATCGGAGAGCGGAAAGGGTCTGGGCTAACAGCCCTTGGGACATTTGAGCCCTATCGTATCGGCCGAAACACGGCAGCCCACCACGACAATGCTTACGGCGCCATCCACGCAGGTTTATTCGATCCTGACGTCTATGATCGTCTCCCGACGCCGGTTCTGGAGACTGGACCTTCCGGCGGTCGGTTGGATGTGGTGGTCGGCGATGCGCGGATGTCGAAGTTCGGACAAGGCGGCGGTGAGTTGGTCGAGGTCTTCGCCCATAATTTCGGGCAAGCGATCCTGGCGCTCAAGGACTCCTATGACTTCGTTCTAATCGATAGCGGCCCGGCAGCGACCCTTCTGAGCCGGTGTGCGCTCGCGTCCGCCGACACAATCATCGCGCCGGTTCGCGCTCAACATACGTCGACGCGCGGATTGGTGCATATGATGGCCGCCGCCCGTGATCTCTTCGGCATAGACGTGCGCAACCGCGTTCGGCCGCTCTTCAATATGGCACGCAGGCATATCCAGTATGAGCGCGGTTATCTCGAAGTGTTCGCGGATGATCCGGGGCAGTGTTTATCGCCGGAGCTTGCCCCATTGCGGGGTCAGGAATTCGAGAGCGTCATTCCCTTGGCCGCAACGATGACCGACCCGATGCGGGTTATCGGCGATATCCTAAAGAAGGATGGGGACCTCAACCCACTTGGCGCAGCACGGGGCGCTATTGAAGCATTCTGTTCAGAGCTTCTGCCTGAGGGCGGTTTGTTCGAGCCAAACCGGCCCGATGACGATTTGTTTGGGCCTGAAGGTGCAGCAGCGGCCCCCAACGCCCCCGGACCGAGACCGAATGGACCGACATCGTCGCCAGCAGCAGAAGACGAACCCATGAAGGAGAAGTTGCGCCGATGGGAGCGCGCGAAAGAGGGAATCGATCGGGTGAAGGCACCCCCTGTTGATCCGGCTGCCGCGCGAAGCTCAAAAACGAAGGAAAAAAGACCGCGGAATGAGGCCCAGCATCCGAGTGCCTTCATCAGGGTGAGCGGCGAGATAACCCTTATTGCCAAGAGCAAGGCTGACAGGGGCAGGAAGTATCTGGACATCCTTGAAGCCATGGCTGTCCATGACGGCGTTCGCCCCACGATACCGCCCGAGCGTACCGCAGATGGCATTGCACATTGGCTACTCGCTTGTCTGAGCGAAGCGGACGCCCTGAAGTTGGTACGGTACGCGAACCAGTTCGGTTAGCGCCTGGTCTTCCGCCCTATCCGGCGTCTTTGATGATCTGGTCTCTGGCGATGGGGAGGAGTTCGGCCATGTGTTCGCGGATCTGGGCGTCGGTTCGGTTTATGGATTTGGCATCGAGGTCGGCGCGGACCTTGCGGAAGACGTCGTCATCGCCGGGTTCTTCAAGGTCGGAAAGGACGACGGTCTTGGCGTAGGCTTCCGCTTCGGCGCCGGTGAGACCAAGGAGGTCGGCGGCCCAGAGGCCGAGCAGCTTGTTCCGCCGGGCCATGACCTTGAACTCGGTCGCCTGGTCCATGGCGTATTTGGCTTCCTCGCCTTTCTTGCGGTCGTCAAACTGGGACATGGGCGGGGATCCTCGAATAGTGTGCAGGCTGTCTGTGGATACAGTAGGAAGCGCTGGTGGTTTGCGCTAGGGCTGAATCGGGCGTGGCAGAGATAAAGGACGCGCCATACGACTTGCCGAGCGATCTGGCTGCGCGGTTCGATGCGCACCTTTGGTCTGGCAGACTCGCGTGACATGGGATAATCGTCCGCCGAACGCGCAAGCTCGGGGGCTCTGCGCAAACCCTGTTTGTGTTCGCATGGAGGCGAAGCCGATGTCGAGGCGGCGCGTGGTGTACGAGGGCAAGGCGAAGATCCTCTACGAAGGACCCGAGCCGGGCACCCTGATCCAGTATTTCAAGGATGATGCAACCGCGTTCAACGCGGAGAAGCGCGCCGTGCTGGACGGCAAGGGCGTGCTGAACAACCGTATCAGCGAGTTCCTGTTCACCCGCCTGGGATCGGTCGGGATCCCGCATCATTTCCTGCGCCGGATAAATATGCGCGAGCAGCTCATCCGGCGGGTCGAGATCATCCCGCTGGAAGTGATCGTGCGGAATGTGGCGGCCGGGAGTATGGCCAAGCGGCTAGGGCTGACCGAGGGAGAGGTGCTGCCGCGGGCGATTGTCGAGTTCTGCTACAAGAAGGACGAGCTGGGGGATCCGCTGGTGAGCGAAGAGCACATCGCCGCGTTCAACTGGGCGAGCCCACAAGAGGTGGACGACATGATCGCGCTGAGCCTGCGCGTGAACGATTTCCTGTCGGGCCTGTTTGCGGCGGTGGGCATCAAGCTGGTGGATTTCAAACTTGAGTTCGGCCGCCAATATGAAGGCGACATGGTGCGAACGATCCTTGCCGATGAGATCAGCCCCGACAGTTGCCGGCTGTGGGACATGGAGAGCGGCGAAAAGTTCGACAAGGACCGGTTCCGCCAGGATCTGGGCGGGGTGACCGAGGCCTATGCCGAGGTGGCGCGGCGCTTGGGGATCATCAAGGAACCGCCCGAAGGGGGTAAAGTGGTGACCCTGAAGAGCAGCGGAGCGGCCAATGGGAATGGCAAACCCGGTACGGATGGGCCCACGAACGACGGGACTGGCGCTGATGGGACCGGAACCGCCGCGGCAAACGCCGATGCGGGTTCGGCAGAAGAGAAGGACGGGGCATGAAGGCCACGGTTTATGTCGACCTGAAGCCGGGCGTTCTGGACCCCCAGGGCAAGGCCGTGGCTGATACGCTGGGGCGCCTGGGCTTCGGAGAGGTGCAGGGCGCGCGTATCGGAAAGGTGATCGAGTTGGATCTTGGGGACAGTCTCGATCGGGCCGCCGCAGAGGCCCGGGTGACGGAGATGTGCGAGCAATTGCTGGCCAATACGGTGATCGAACGCTACCGCGTGGAGATCGCCTGAACGGAACGCCAAACGGCTCGTTGTTCGCCTGAGGCAAGAGCCTTGCTGCAGCGCTGCGGTATGGGTGCTTCGCTTCTGTCATGAGAGAGCTGATAGCCGCCTTGGGCATGGTTTGTTTGCTGGTGGCGGGGCCTGGGCAAAGTGTGGCCTCCGCCCAGAGCTGCGCGACACAGTCCATCGTGTGGGAACGGTCAGGGGAGCGCCATGGCACGGCGATCCTCGGGCGGTTGCGCGACGGCTGTCCGGTGTTGAGCCAGAGACGGGGGCGCACCGGTGAGGGGTCGGTCCTGCAGATGACCGGACGCGACTGCGATTGCGATCTCAGGATTGATGGGATGGAAGACTTGTTCGAGGTTCCAGCGCCGCTTGCGGCCCGCCGGATGGTGGGCGTGTGCCGTGCGAATTTGGCGCTTGCAGACCCTGCAGTGTCAGGCGCCTATCGTAGTGTTTACAACAGCGTCGCCGATGAACGCGGGCCCAAGTCCGATCAGTGACGAGGGCGGGGTCCCTTGCGTGGTGATTATCTGACGCGAGCGTTCACTTTTCATTAGACACGCCATCCTCCGGTGCGTTTAATTTCGAAAACGAAACGGATCAGAGGAAACGAACATGGCTGACATCACCGGCACTGAGGGCAATGACACCCTGCTCGGCACGCTTGAGGATGATCTCATGCTTGGGCTCGGGGGCGACGATACCCTGCGGGCGCGCGACGGGAATGATCGGCTGGAAGGTGGCGAAGGCAATGACCGGCTGGTTGGCGCGCTGGGCGATGATGTACTGATTGGCGGTGTCGGAAACGACCGACTGGAAGCCGGTGGGGGCGACGACGAGGCCGATGGTGGGGATGGGAATGATTTTATCTTGCTCAGCGGCGGGATCGACTTTGCCCGGGGCGGCGCCGGCAACGACACGATCAACGGCGGTGGCGGTGAGGATGAAATCCTCGGAAATGGCGGAAACGATCTCTTGAGAGGTGGTCTCGGGGATGACGTGATCGACGGCGGCGACGGCGATGACCGGATCTTTGGCCAAGGCGATAGTGACCGGATCGACGGGGATGATGGTGACGATTTCATCCGCGGCGCCTTGGGCGATGACTTTCTGAGTGGCGGCGATGGCGAAGACACGATTTCAGGCGGGAAAGGCACCGATTTCATCGACGGCGATGATGACGATGACTTCCTAACCGGTGGCGCCGGTATGGACTTTATCGACGGCGGGGACGGGGACGACCGTATTCTCGGTGGGACTGGCGTTGACTCGATTGATGGCAGTTTCGGAGACGACACCCTGAATGGCGGGCTCGGCGATGATATCGTTCGCGGCGGCGATGGAGATGACAAGGTTCGCGGCGCCGACGGCGATGATTTTCTCAGCGGCGGTGAGGGCGATGACCTGGTGGAAGGCGGCGCGGGAAATGACCAACTGATTTCGATTGGGGGCAACGACATCTTTACGGGTGGTGCCGGGGCTGACGAGTTCCTTTTTGATCCGGATGCCGTGGCATCCGTCACCATAACGGACCTGGACAGTAGCGACCGCGTGAACCTCATATTGTTCGGATTGCCAGCGGAAACCTTCGCTGATCTCTCCGTGGACGGCGATGATGTGATTTTCGAAAGTGGAGATGTGGAGATCATTTTCGAGGATACGACGCTCGAGACCGTTCAGGCGGCAATCGAAAGAACGCTTACAGGACCGGCCACATCGGATTCCCCGATTACGGACATGATCGCCTTTGATGACGGGCTCGATTTCGACCTCATCTAGCTGAAAAGGTCTCCATGCGCGGGCGAATTTGCTTGTCTTCGTTGGGACGATCTGTAGCCTTCTGTTCACAGAAAATTGGGGAAGGTCATGGTCGATATTACAGGAACTTCTGGCAACGACGTTATTGATGGCACCGATGAGGATGATCTTCTCATCGGACTTGGCGGCGACGATGAACTCGACGGAATGGGCGGTGACGACCGACTAGAGGGCGGCGGCGGCGACGATACGCTTGTCGGGGGCGGCGGGGTCGATTTTCTCCTCGCGAGTACGGGAAACGACCAGGTCTTCGGCGGCGCTGGGAATGATACGATCAATGGCGGGCCTGGCTTCGATCTCCTTCAAGGCGGGTCAGGGGATGATCTGATCCGCGGCGGCACGGGCTCGGACCGGTTGTTCGGACAGGATGGCGACGATACGCTTTTCGGCCAGGGCGACAACGACGAGGTTGAGGGGGGCGCCGGCGATGATTTCATCCGTGGCGCGCTCGGGAACGATTTCCTCGGCGGTGGAATAGGAAATGACAGCTTGTCCGGTGGCCTTGGCGATGACCGCCAGTTCGGCGACGAGGGCGACGATTTTGTCGCCGGAGGCGCGGGCAACGATACCCTGGTTGGCGGCGAAGGCGAAGATCGCTTGCTCGGCGGCACGGGCAACGACTTGATTGTCGGCAGCGAAGGGAATGACCTGCTGAATGGCGGGTTTGGCAACGATCAGCTTGACGGGGGGGATGGTGACGACCGTGTCCGCGGTGCCGACGGCGACGATCTCGTGGGCGGTGGTGCCGGCGATGACGTTGTCGATGGCGGCGATGGAGATGACATCCTTGTCGGCGGTATGGGCACCGACACGCTGACCGGTGGTGCGGGCGAAGACTCTTTCGTCTTCAGTCTGAACAACCTGGACGACACCACGGTTACCGATCTCGGCTCCGGTGAATCCGTGACCATCTCGAACGGTGGGTTCGCTTCCGCCAATGACATCATCGATAACCTGGAGGAAGTGGGCGATGATGTGGTGTTCCAGGTCGGAGAGCAGACCATCACGTTCCAGGGTGCGAGCTTGCTGGCTGTGATCGGTGCCGTTCAGGCAGGATTTGAATCGGACGATGCCTCGGCTTCTGGGAGTCTCGGGGCGTTCGATGATCTCGCTGCAATTGCGCTGGAAGCGGACGGATTCGACTTGGCTTGAGTTGCTCCGCCAACCCCGCATCGGACTTCAGCGCCCTCCGAGCGGCGGAGCGCACAGGCGTGGCCGCGAGTGTGTTTTAGTCCCGGTCAGCCCAGACCTTGAGGATATGGTGAGCAACAGCCATTGGCGGCGGACAGCCCCATAGGTCATGTGTGCCGTCCAGCATGGCGCGCACATCTGCCCGGCTGAGCCAGTGGGCGTCTTCAAGCTCTTTCGGGTCGATGTTGATCTCCTCAGTTTCCGCTTCGAGGATGAGCCCGACCATGAGGGATGAGGGAAACGGCCAGGGCTGACAGAAAAGGTACTCCGCACTGGCGGGATCGGCCTTGATGCCGGCCTCCTCGAACAGCTCTCGGGCGGCGGCCTGTTCTACCGTTTCGCCCGGCTCCACAAAGCCGGCGAGGCATGAAATGAATCCCGGTGGCCAGCCTATTCCGCGGCCGAGCAGGCATTTGTCGCCTTTTGTGGCCATCATGATTGCGACCGGGTCGGTACGCGGGAAATGTTCTGTCCCGCACGGGGCGCAGACGCGTTTCCACCCGGCCTCGGTCATGGCTGTCGGTGCGCCGCAATTGGCGCAAAAGCCGTGTTTACGATGCCACTCGAACAGCGAACGCGCTGTGGACACGACGTTTCCCTCGAGGGCGGACAACATGGACGCGGCCGCGCGCATATCCTCGAAGTCCCCAACGCCCTCGATCAGCGATCCGCTCAGACTGAAGTCTGGCGGCAGGTCGAGGGCAAAGACCGGGCTGTCCTGCTTGTCCTGGCCGAGGAAAACCTCGCCTTGGTGCGGCAGTCGCCAGGCTTCTGGCCCCAACCAGACCAGCGGCTTCGATGCCTGGGGTATGAAACCGCCCGGACCACCGGCATGGTCTGCCCCGCGCCCCCCTTCGATCAGGGGATTGCCCTTCTGCATGAGGCAAACCAGGACGTTTGGATCCTGCCGGGCGCTGGCGAGCCATTCTTCATCGGTGCGCCGCAGGGCGGCCCGGTCAATGGGATTTGCGGCTAGGGGAATATCCTGCGACGTCGTCATGGGACGCTGGTGCCATGGTCATTTCGCAGAGGGAAGAGCCCAAGGTTAAAAGGAGACTGGACAGCGACCCGTCCGGGACCCGTTAGGGCTGCTTCGTTCCCGACCTGACCCGGTTGGCGGGGCGTCCGTCCGCCGCCAGCCTCCAGACGCTTATATCGCGGCTTCAGCGGGCCGATGCAAGCGGCTGTGCCCGCAAAGATCGCATACGTGGGCAGGCTTGACCCTGGCCCGGCGAAAGACGCAGTCAGCGCGGGGCCATGACCATCGTCATCTGACGACCCTCGAGCTTTGGCTCGAGTTCCACCTTGGCGAGTTCCTCGAAATCGTTGCGAACCCTGTGAAGCAATTGCATGCCAAGTTCCTGGTGAGCCATTTCCCGGCCGCGGAAGCGAAGGGTGACCTTCACCTTGTCGCCGTCTTCGAAGAAACGGGTCATCGACTTGGTTTTCACCATGTAATCATGGGTATCGATGTTCGGCCGCATCTTGATCTCCTTGAGATCAGCGGACTTCTGCTTCTTACGCGCAGCCGCCTTCTTCTTCTGCTCTTCGAACTTGAGTTTGCCGTAATCGAGAATCTTACAGACCGGCACTTCCTGGTTAGGAGACACTTCAACGAGGTCGAGGCCGGATTCCTTGGCTGCGTCCAAAGCGGCGCCGATGGGCATCTCCCCCTGCTTTTCGCCATCCTGGTCGATGAGCAGCACCCGTTGGGCACGGATGTCGTTATTTATGCGCGGGCCTGTTTTCTTCTGCGGGGGGGCCGCATGGGGTCTGCGAGCGATGACGGTTCTCCTTGGTTGATTTCGGATTGGTGTGTGAAACCGGGCAGTATAATGCCTCGAAATGCTCGATTCTTCAAGATTGGGGCCGATGATCATTCCGCAACATCCCGGCGGTTTATCCCTCCCGGGACGGCAGCCTTCCAAGGGCCTGTGAGGCGCGCCAGACGTCCATAGTGCTGACCTGCTCAAGTACGGGCGCCTGCACGATCACGACGTTCGATCCCCGCGGCGCTGCTTTTGCGGGATCGCTTTCATTGGTCGCAAACAACGCGACGCCGGGCGCACCGGAGAGTGTTGCCATATGCATGGGGCCGGTGTCGTTTCCAACGACGAATGCTGCCTCCTCGGCGAGGCTGCAGATCTGGAAGAAATCCGTCCGGGTCACGATGTTCTTCACGCGGGGTTCGGCCCGAGCGATGGCGTGGGCGATCTTTCCCTCAGCCGTGCCGCCAATGATTACGGGTTGGACGCCGGCGTCGGCGATGCGGGTGGCAAGCTCGCCATAGCGCTCCTCCGGCCAGCGCTTGGCGTCCCTGTGGGCCGATGCGCCGGGAATGAGCAGCATGTAGGGTTTGGTGAGCCCGAAAAATTCAGGCCTCAGGCGGGGTGGATTACCAAGTTTGCCGCGGATCCATGAGAGGTCCGGCATGGGCTGTGTTTCCGTTGTCCAGCCCGATGGGGGGCCAATGCCAGCGATGGTGAGTTGCTCGGCGAGTCGATCGATCGAGTGCAGGGCGCCGCGTTCGGGGTTATCGTGGTAGAAGGCGCTTCCTGGGGCGTGGCCCGACCAGAGCGGGGTTTGGCGGCCCGGGAGATTTAGCGCCTTGAAGTAGTTTGCCGTGCGACCTGAGGTCTGCAGGTCGTAGATGATCTCGTAGTCGGCCTTGCGAATGCGCTTCAGCAGGTTGCGCGTGCCCTTCAGGTCGGCGGGGCGGCCATCGGTCTCGACGGCGTTGAAATAGGGGGAGGCCTTGGCGAAGGCCTCGAAGGGCGGCGTTGTCAGAAGCGTTATATGCGCCGAAGGGTGGTGTTTCCGGATCGCTTTCATGGCGCCCATCGCAAGCACGAAATCGCCAAGCGCTGAGAGTTTGATCACCAGCACACGGGTGGCGGTCTCGCCGGGATTGACGGCCGCTTGCGGGGTTTTGTTTCCGAACAGCAAGCCTATCGACTTCCCCTTTTTGTGGGCGGTTGAACGATCCGGATCGAACTGTGGAAAATCATATGGGATCAGGACCGCGCGTTTAAGAGTTCCGCATACACCGTCAACGTGGCAGCCTGAAGGCCGCGTTTCGTAAACCGCTCCAGGATGTGTGCCCGGCCCGCCGCACCCATCGCTGCTCGTTGTTCCGGGCTGGCTTGAAGAAGCTCCGCCATGGCGCTGGTGAGCCCTTTGAGATCGTGGTCCGACTGCGGAACAGGGACGAGCCGGCCGGTGACCCCGTCGACGACTGTTTCAAGGGCGCCGCCATGGGCGATACCGATGACGGGACGAGCTATGGCTGCGGCTTCAGCAGCGGTTCGGCCGAAGGCTTCCGGGCGCAGCGATGGCGCGATGATGATATCTGCGGCGGCGTAGGCGCTGGGCATGTCTTCTGTATGACGGAGGATGTGCACGCGGTCCTGGATCTGACCGTCATCGATCGCACGGTGGAGTTCTGCCACATAGGCGTCCCGTCCCTGGGCATCGCCGATAATGACGAGGCGGGCCATCTGTTTGATCCTGTCGTCGAGTGCGGCGAAGGCGGTGATCGCGGCGAGTTGACCTTTCCAGCGTGTCAGCCGTCCGGCGAGCAACAGGATGACCTCCCGCGCATCGGGGAGAACGCTCCATTCCGCGCGAACGGACGCTATGGCGTCTGCTGTGACGGTTGCGGGGTCGAACGCGTCGACATCGACCCCTCGGGGGATGGTGATCAGGCGTCCGTCGGCGACGTTGTGTTCCGACCGGACATGGTTTGCGGTCCATTCAGAGTTTGCAATCACGCGATCGCCTCGGGCCATTACCCGATTGTAAAACCGCTTGGGGGCGGTGCGGGCGGAATAGGCGCCGTGATACGTCGTCACGAAGGGAATGGCGGTCTTGCGGGCGGCGAAAAGGGCGCTCCATGCAGGCGCGCGAGAGCGGGCATGGATGACGTCCACGGCGTGTTCCCGGATGAGGGCTGAAAGCCGGGCGGCGTTGCCGCGCATCCCAATGGGGTTCTTGGTTGCGACATTCATTTCGATAAGCGTGCCGCCCGCTGCTTCAAGATCGCGGGCCATACGTCCGCCGCGGCTTGCGACGAAGGCGCGTGCACCTGCGACGCCGAGGGCCTCTGCCACTTCGATCACGGTCCGCTCGGCGCCACCTGCATCAAGGTCTGGGATGACCTGCAGGATCGTCCGGCCTGAAAGGTCGGGAAACGCCTCTGACATGGGACCGGGGTGCCATGGATGACGGAGCGCTGCAAAGCGAAATGCTTGTCGCGGGGAGCGCAGGTTTGTTAAGCGGGTATGCCATGGCATGGACCCCCGGAAATCCTGACGCCTTCGATGCCCAGCGCCAGCACTGGCTGGATGTCCGCGTCTACTACGAGGACACTGATTTCACGGGCATGGTCTACCATGCCAACTATCTCCGGTTCTTCGAGAGGGGCCGCTCGGACTTTCTGCGGGACGCCGGGATTACGCACCAGTCCTTGTTGGACCGAGATGATCCCGCTGCATTCACCATTATTCGGGCGGAAATCGACTACAAATCCGCCGCGAAAGTGGATGACCTGTTGCGGATCAGGACCCGCTACAGGGGCACGAAAGGGGCGCGTATCCATTTTGAACAAACGGCCCTGCGGGATGGTGAGGTCGTCGCCGAAGCACTGATTACGGCAGTACAGATCCATGCCGATGGCCGTCCCAGGCGGCCTATTCCCGACATGACTGCCTATCTCGACACGAGATACCGCTGCACCGGTGAGGACACTTGAAGGTCCCCGGCATATCCCGGCGACAGGTGACCGCGATGCTGGGGGCGGGTGCCTTCTCCGCATGCATTGCCCCCAATCAGACACGAGCGCGCGCACAGCTTGCTTCAGACTTGGCAGACCTCGCCGCAGCCAAAGACCTCGCCGCAGCAGGCCTAATCGTAGTGCGAGGCGACGAGGTGGTTGCAGAGGGCGCAGTGGGCGCTTCCGGTGGATTAGACCGCATGGAAGCAGACCATGTGCGCCCATTCACGGTGGACACGCCCTTCCGCGTTGCGTCCCAATCGAAGGCGGCGACGGCCTTGACGGCGCTGCGGCTCCAAGCCCTTGGCGCCATCGACCTGGATATGGATGTTTCACCCGAACTGGGCTTCCCGCTGCACCATCCGGACGCGGTGGATCAACCCATCAGCCTGAACATGCTCTTGTCGCACACGTCCGGGATTCGCGACCCGGCGGCATACTGGATTGCGTCACCCGGCCGGATCGCATCGCTCGTTACGCCAGATATTTTCAGACCGCTGGATGGGCGATCTCTTTTAGGCCATTTCGAGTATGCCAATCTCAATTATGGCCTGGCGGCGACCGCGCTCGAAAGCGCGTCTGGTGAGCGCTTCGATCGCCTCGCTCAGCGTCTGGTGTTCGGGCCTGCGGGCTTGGATGTGGGGTTCAATTGGTCGGGCGTTTCCGTCGATCGCCGCCGATCCGGGGGCACGCTTTACAGGCGTGATGAGGTCGGCAGATGGGCGATCCAGACGGATGGACCCGACAGTCTGATTGGCAACGCGCCCACGGTGCTGCTGGAGGCCGGTTTCGAGTTGGAGCGGTACGAGAGGGGTAGCAATGGCACGCTCTTCTCGCCCCAAGGCGGGCTGCGGGCATCCTTGCGCGACTTGGCCAAGCTTGCTCGGCTCTACGCGAGAACACCTGAGATGATGGCCGCGCGGTGGCGATTGGACGATGATGGCAGCAATGGCCAGCATAATGAGCGGTTCTTCCAGGCCATGGGACTGGGACTGATGTCCTACCCCGCCTCGGAGTCGCCGTTCCGTGGATATGAGGTCTTCGGCCACCACGGGGAGGCCTATGGACTGCTTGGCGCCTTCTGGATCGTTCCAGACGCCGATATTGTTCTTGCCTACGCCGCGATCGGTGTGCCCGAAACCCGGCATCCAGCGGTG
This sequence comes from Pseudomonadota bacterium, assembly GCA_038745855.1. Taxonomy (GTDB): domain Bacteria; phylum Pseudomonadota; class Alphaproteobacteria; order Caulobacterales; family Hyphomonadaceae; genus UBA5336. Next base: position 15,328 of record JBCDLC010000019.1, read on the forward strand.
CGTCATCAAGTCAGCAAGCAAAGCACTGCCGGAACCGAGCCTGGACCACGATGACAACGGTCGCCTCAAAGGGTCGATCCCGGAACGGTTTCAGATCCGGAGAGTGGGGCCGGGGGTAACCGACCCCCGCCAAACCCATACCCAAAAGCAAACAGACAATCTCGGTTTCGGCAAAGCCGAAGACCGGGACCCATCTCGCGACAAACACGGCTGAGTAGGTAGCACGTCTCATCTGGATATCAGCTTCGGCTGGTATCTACGGTTCAGGAAACGCTGTCCTGGAATGACCGCAGGTTCCACCGAAGGCTGGAACCCAAACCCTATCCAATTCCCCCAACACCGTGGCGATTCGGCCACACCCGACGCCAAAGCGCGTCAGCAGCGCGCCCGTGGCGGTTAGCTTTCATACACCCGATACAAAACTGTCAATCTGGCGTCATGGCTTGGCGTTAGCCCACCGGTAGTTCCTCCCAACTGCCGAATGAGATTCTTAGATGAAACGTCCCCTTGCCCTGTCCGCATCCATTGCGGGTTTTTCGGCCCTTGCCGTTCCCATAGCGCTCACCCAGCCGGCCATGGCCCAGGAAGAGGCCGAAGACGCCTTGGTCCAAAACACCATCACGGTGACGGTCCAGAAGCGTGAAGAAAACCTCCGCGACGTCCCCGTCGCCCTGACGGCAATTGATGAAACCGCCCTCGCGGACCTCGGCCTCGACGAATTCGATCAGCTCGCCCGCTTCGTACCCGGCTTTGAAGTCCAGGAGCAGAGCCCGAACAATCCGGGCTTCGTCATCCGTGGTCTCACTTCCGACAGCGGCGAAGCCAATATCGAGCCGCGTATTGCTGTCTTTCAAGATGGTGTCTCCATCTCCCGGTCCCGGGGCTCTGTCGTGGAATTGTTTGACCTTGAGCGCGTCGAGGTGGCCAAGGGGCCCCAGCCAACCTTGTTTGGTCGCGGCGCCCTGATCGGCGGGGTGAATATCATCCAGGCCAAGCCCGAATTTGAGTTTGGCGGCAGCGCGACCGTCGGCGGCGGCAATCTCGGTGAAGTTTTTGCCGAAGGCCACGTAACCGGCCCCATCGCGGAAGACCTCCTGGCGTTCCGCGTCGCCGGGCGCCTGCGCCAGCGGGACGGTTATGTCGAAAGCCTCAATCCCAACGAGGAAGACTTCAACAGCCAGGATATGGCCGCCCTTCGTGGCTCCCTGGCTTTTACACCGACCGACACGATGCGCTGGGACCTCATCGTCAACTGGCAAGAGGACAACCCGTCGGGCACCAGCTTCAAGTCCGGTGCCTTCGATCCGCTGCCCGGCGCATCCGCAGACCCCTGGGAGCCCGCAAACCTCAACAGTTTCGGAGGGTTTCTGGGCGGTGCCAAGCTTGGGCTGGAACGGACGGTGACGTCGGGGACGCTGCTAGGCGACTGGGAAATCAGCGACGCCATCACCCTCACCTCCATCACGGGCATCCGCGACATTGATAGTGTCGAAGTGTTCGATCCGGACGGTTTTGGCCTCGAGGTCCTGATTTTTGCCGAGGACTACCAGGGCGAGCAGTTCAGCCAGGAATTCCGCGCGAGCTTCGATGATGGCGGCCCGCTCACCGGCTTCGCGGGCATCAGCTATTTTGACGAAGAGGGCGCCCAGGGCGTTCCCCTGACCTATGACGAGCGTGCGGTTCAAGCGCTGCTCGGCGGGTTCCTCGTGCCACCCAACGCGCCGCCCATCGACGCGCTGCCGCCGGTAAACCTGAACCCGCTCCTGCCGGCGCCGGTGCCGTTCAAGCCGATCCACAATGAGGTCTTCACCAACTTTGGCGAGACCCAGACGATCGACATCTTCGCCGATGCGAGCCTCGACCTCACCGACAGGCTCGAGCTGACCGGTGGTATCCGCTGGACCCAGGATGACAAGACTTCGGCGTTGAACGTCACCCTGCCAGAGGGGCCAAGCAACCTCACCTTTGGGGGCATCTTCGTCCAACCCACCCTGGACGCCAACGGTGCGCCCACCACGATCGAGGCCAGCGACACGTTCGACGACGTCACCTATCGCCTCGCCGGCAAGTTTGCCGTGACCGATGACGTCAATGTCTTCGCCAACTATTCCCGCGGTCGCCGCCCCGAGGTGATCACAGCTTCCGCGGCCAACCCAGCTGCCGGCTTTACCACGCTGGATGCCGAGACCGTCGACAGTTTCGAGATCGGCCTCAAGGGCCTTTTCGCCGGGGGCGATCTCAGCATCGACACGTCGATCTTCTACTATGACTATGCCGACTTCCAGACGACGATCGTGAATGCCGAGACCGGGCTGATCGAGCCCATCACGGCCGGTGACGCGACTGCCGAAGGCGCGGAAGCCGCGATCAGCTGGACCCCGATCGACCTGCTGGCCGTCACCGCCACCTACGGCTACACCAAGGCGCGATTTGATGATGGCGAAGGCCAGTTCCCAGGCAATCGCCTTCGCCTGTCGCCGGACAATACCGCCTCAATTGCGGTCCGGTACCTCGTCGATCTACCTTTTGGAGAGATGAAGATCATCCCAAACTACACTTGGCAGTCCGAGGTCTTCTTCGACAATACCGAGCGCGATCTGATCAGTTAGGACGCCTACGGCCTGCTCAACATCAATGCACAGCTCGGTTTCGGCAACGGGTTTGGCATCGAGGTGTATGTCTCGAACGCACTCGATGAGGAATACATTATCGACGCCGGCAATACCGGGGACGCGTTCGGCATCCCCACCTTCATCGCCGGCCCACCGCGCTTCTACGGCGCCCGGGTCAGCTACGACTTCTAGGCAACTCCAGGGTTGCCCACCAAACGTGGGGGAAGAAGTTCTCTTGAGGGAGGAGAGCCCTGGGCCAGAACGACCGGGGCTTTTCTACACTGGGAAACCAGACGGTGCGTCATCCCGGGCTTAGCCGATACACGGAGCCGCTAGCCAGGCTCGCAGCCGAGTTGGCCCGGCTCGCTTGAATTCCGTGGCCCTTTCTACGCTCACAGGCGAAACCTGTGCCGGGCACACAATTGCGGCTGCGCCGCATGGTGGAAAGATACTTTTCTTGCCCCGTTTTCGTCAGAATTGGTGGGCAATTCAAAGCGGACTGTCCATATGCGAGCGGCCGGTGGAGACGCCTGAATACCGCTTTTGGGGCTGGCCGGTCGGGAAGACATGAACTCAAGCCGAGGATTGGTATGCTAGCTCTTCTACAGGAGGCAGGGGCCACGCTGCCTGAAACCGGTCTTTCGCTCGAAACCGAGGGGTTTTCGCTGATCGGGCTTTTGCTTGAGGCCGACCCTATCGTGAAGGCCGTGTTGGTGATCCTGGCGGTGGCCAGCATCTGGTCCTGGGCGATCATCCTCGAGAAGCTCTTCACCCTTGGTTCGGCGCGGAAGAAAGCGAAGAGTTTCGAGGACGACTTCTGGTCAGGATCTGGCGAAATACTGGAGGCGCGACCCGGCGCAGGCGGTAGCCCAGGGGCGCGTGTGTTTGGCGCGATTGCCCAGGAATGGAATGATGCCCGCCGCGGCAATATCCTGGAAGGGCACACCGATGCCCTTGTGGAGCGGGCCGAGCGCTCCATGCGCGCAGCGATTGACCGGGAAGTTGGGCGTCAATCCGGAGGCCTGGGCATCCTGGCATCCATTGGCTCTGCATCGCCGTTCATCGGCTTGTTCGGCACCGTTTGGGGGATCATGAACGCTTTCCTCAAGATCGGGCAGCAGCAGGATGCCAGCCTCGTGACGACCGCTGGCCCGATCGCCGAGGCCTTGTTTGCAACGGGTCTGGGGCTTGTGGCGGCGATCCCGGCCGTGATCTTCTACAACAAGTTCTCGATCGACCTGAACCGTATGGCGGACCAACTCGATACGTTCAGCCAGGATGTGTTGGTGCGGCTATCGCGCCTGGCCAGCGAACCGGGTAGGCGCTGATATGGCGATGATGCTTGGAGGCGGAGAGGGACGTCGCGGACGGCGAACCCTCAATGCGGAGATAAACGTCACGCCCTTCGTAGACGTGATGCTCGTATTGCTGATCATCTTCATTATCTCTGCGCCGCTCCTTGTGCGGGGGGAGGAGGTGTCCCTGCCGAAGACTGACAGTGCAGCGATCCCCGGATCCCAGTCGCAGCCGCTGGCCATCACGATCAATGAAAGCGGGACGATCTTCATCCAGAATACGGAGATCCCGCCCGAAGAGCTGATCTCGAAGCTGAATGCGATCACCGAGACGGGCTATGAAGAGCTAATCTATATCCGCGCGGACACGGCGACGGCCCATGGCGCTGTCATGGATGTCACCGCGCGGGTTCGCCAGGCGGGCTATACACGTATTGCCTTTGTCACCGACCCCAATGGCCGAGGGGGGCGCTAGGCGCCATGATCCGCGGTCTGCCCGCCTCCATTGCCATGCACGCAGCGTTAATCGTCGGCGGCAGCGTGGCTTGGCCGTATATCTCGACGCCCATCGAGACAAACTACGTGGCGGTTCCGATCGAGATCCTGGAGTTGAGCGACATTGCGAGCCAACGCCCGCAAGTAGAGACTGAGCCGGAGGAGGCTACAGAAGAAGAGCCCGAGCAGACGCCAGACGAAGAGTTCTTCGAGGAGCCGGAAGCGCTTCCGGAAGAGGATGCCGAAGACACTCCGGTCGAGGAACAGTTTGCGGCAGAGGAGACCCCGCCCCCACCGGAGGAGGAAGAAACGGTTTCCCTTCCGGAGGAGACCGAAGAACCAGAAGCGACTGAAGAGGAAGATGAGCCTGAGCCGGAACCCGAACCAGAAGAAGAACCGCTCCGACGGGAGACCGATGATCTCGATGACATCCTCGATTTCGCTGAGAATACATTCGACCAGGACTTGCTCGACAAAACACCAGAGGAGGCGCGCCGAAGTGTACAGCCTCGCCCCGAGCTGACGGACGAGCAGCCGAACACGGCTGCGGCGGACTCGCAATTAGGCGCCGGCGACCGGCTTCGAAACCAACAGAGCGTCATCAACATCATTCGCGTGCAGATGGAGCAGTGCTGGGACAATGTGGTCGACCTGCCCAATCCCGAGCGGCTAAACGTGACGATAGAGATGCAGCTCAACCGCGATGGCACCTTGAAGCGGGATGCGCGCCTGGTAACCCCGTCCCGACCGCCGATTGGCGACCGGCCGATGCAGCAGGCCATCGAAAGGGCATTGAGGGCAGCCCGAAAGTGTGCGCCCTACCGGCTGCCGGAAGATGCGCTGGAAAGCTATGACGACTGGGATGAGGTGACGTTGAATATCGGGCCGGGTTTCAAATGAGCCAACGATTCCAGTTGGATTTGACAGGACAGGAAGAGATGACGGAGACGCCGCAATGATTATTCGAGTTTGCTTGGCTTTTGCCATGGCTGCCTTCGTGGCAGTCTGGTCGAGCACTGTCGTATCGAGCCGGGCCCATGCGCAGATTACGGTGAATGTCACGGACGGGAACGCAAAGCCCCTGCCGATTGCGATCCCGACGTTCGAAGCGCCGCCTGAACTCGAGGACCTGGCCCAGCAGATCAGCGATGTGGTGAAGTCGGACCTTGCCTCAACGGGCTTGTTCGGCATCCGGGACGAGGCAGCGTTTATCCAGAGCGACCTCGACATCATGGTGGAGCCGCGCTTCGCTGACTGGAAGATCATCCAGACGGATGCGCTCGTGGTTGGCCAACTCGAACAGATGGACGACGGGCAGATCGGCGTCTCGTTTCGGCTCTGGGATGTCTACGGTGAGCAGGTGATGCGGTTCGAAGACAGCCAGGGCCGCAGCCAGACGGGGCTGCGTTTCGTGACGCCGCCCGCGTCGTGGCGCCGGATCAGTCACAAGATCGCCGATACGATCTACACGCGGCTCACAGGCGAAGCCGGGTACCTCGATACGCGGGTCGTTTACGTGGCCGAAAGCGGACCGAAGACCGCTCGAGTGAAGAAACTCGCCATCATGGATGCCGATGGCACCAACCACAAGGAACTGACGAGTGGGCTGCACACGGTGCTGACGCCGCGGTTCTCGACGAATGACCAGGTCATTACCTACATGTCCTATGAGGATGGCGCCCCACGGGTGTACCTCTTCAACATCGAGACGGGCCGTCAGGAGGTGCTTGGGAATTTCCCGGGCATGACCTTTGCGCCAAGGTTTTCGCAGGATGGTGAAAGCGTGCTGCTGAGCCTGGCCCAGGGCGGAAACACCGATCTTTACATTCTCGATCTCAAGACCAAGGCATCGCGCCGGCTGACCGATCATCCGGCGATTGATGTGTCACCGTCCATGTCGCCTGATGGGGGACAGATCGTCTTCACCTCGGACCGGGGTGGCTCACCGCAGCTCTACATCATGAATGCGGATGGGTCACAGCTTACCTGCCCGTCGGGTGGTCGCGACATTGCGTGCCGAATCACTTTTGGCGAGGGAAGCTATTCGACCCCGGTCTGGAGCCCCCGGGCCGACCTGATCGCCTTTACGAAGCAACTGCGTGGGAAGTTCTACATCGGTGTCATCCGCACCGATGGCAAAGGTGAACGCCTTTTAACGGAATCCTATCTCGACGAAGGTCCGACTTGGTCACCCAACGGCCGGGTCATCTCGTTTTTCCGCGAATCGCGGCCGGGAGCGGGGCCGAAATTGTTCACCATAGACCTTACAGGGCGGAACCTTCGGCAGTTGAATACGCCGACCGACGCGTCTGATCCTGCGTGGTCCCCCTTGCTCGATTAGTGCTTTAACCATATACGACTAGCCAAATCGGCGAGCGGTCGCGCAATGAAAACCGGAGTCGGTCACACACGTCACACCGTTGACAAAATATCGTTCTATCGCCTGATAGCGACCTCAGGCATAAGGACTGGAGCACCCCATGAAACCCTCAAACCTGAAGATGACGGCAGCGATTGCCGCTGTCCTTGCCTTGGGCGCCTGCGCCTCGACCCCGGAACCGGCAGAGCCCGCACCGGTCGTCGACCCTGAGCCGACGCCTCCCCCTGTTATCACAGCCCCGACAGAAACTGTTGATGAGGGCACGATCGCTGAAGTGGAGACTGGCCCGACACCGGGTTCGATTGATGATTTCCGAGTGAACGTCGGCGAACGCGTATACTTCGACTTTAACGGTTCGCGCCTTGATGGCGATGACACCGAAATCCTGCAGCGCCAGGCGGCTTGGCTGCAGTCTTATCCCGACGCCCGCATTGTGGTCGCTGGGAACTGCGATGAACGCGGCACGCGCGAATACAACCTCGCGCTGGGGGAGCAGCGCGCTCAGACGGTGAAAGACTATCTGGTTACCCAGGGTGTTGATCCGTCCCGCATCGAAACGATCTCTTACGGTAAAGAGCGTCCAATCGCGGCTGGCTCAAACGAGCAAGCCTGGGCGCTTAATCGGAATGGGTTCACCCAGGTGCTCACCGGCGCTATCGGCTGATCGCTGCAAAAATTCGGCATTGACGGTCGGGTTGCCATAATTTGGGCCCGGCCGTTTTTGTATGCGAGCAACTAAATCAACAGACAACTTGGAGCCTGAGCCCGCCATGTTTCGCCATGCCCTCGCTGCACTTGCTATCGGCGGAAGCCTGTCCGTCACACTATCACCCGCTGCAGAGGCCCAGGCGCCGGTTAATCGGCCGCTCTCCACAACGGAGCTCACAAACCGTGTTCTGGCGCTCGAGTCCTCCAATCTCAATGCTGAGCGCCTACGCCAGGAAAATGCGCGACTGCGCTTGGATATGCGTGACTTGCAAGGACAGCTCTCAGCGTCCAACGGAGAGGTTGAGCGACTGGCCTTTGAATTGGCCCAGGCCCGCGAGGAACTCTCGGCTCTCCAGCAAGACAATACGGCGATTGCCGAGCAGCTAACGTCGATCAACGGACGTCTTGAAAAGCTGTCATCGGGTCTGAGCCATTCCACGGCGCTTTCGGATCCGACCCTGGGTGCCACGGCTAAACCAACTCCAGGCCAGATGACGCTTCCCGCTGACCACCCCGCCATCACAGGCGTCCCGCAGAGTTCCGGCGGCCCCGTCGACTTGACGCCCACACCTGCAGCGCCGGAGGACGCAACCCTGACGGACGCTTCGGCGTCACCAGGCTCTATTCAAGGTAGCGCGCCGGCCCTCGTCCTGCCCACTGAGCCGCAAGCGCTTTTCGACTTTGGAAAGGCTCGCTTGGTCGATTTTGACTATGTCGGGGCCGAGGCGGCTTTCTCCGCGTTTCTCGACGCCCATGACGGCCATGACCGGGCCAGCGAAGCCCAGTATTGGCTGGGTGAGGTTCAGTACCAACTTGAGGATTATCGCGGCTCAGGGGCCACTTATACCGCCATGATCCGCAAATACCCCGAAGACCCCCGCGCCGCCGATGCGCTCGTCAAACTCGCCCGGTCGATGCGGTTGGTCGGCGAGACCGAGAAAGCCTGCGCAGCGTTAGGTGCAATGGATCGCCGGTATCCGAATGCATCGGCGGTGACGCGCAATCTCGCCAATCTCGAGCGGACGAAGGCCGAGTGCAACGCCTGAGTGCGTTGGCAGCCATCGAGCATGATGATCCTTTAGCGTCTGCTGCCGCGCGGCGTCTCGATCAGCTTGTCGGCGAAGACAATTGTGAGCGCCCTATCGGCGTCGCCGTAAGCGGTGGCAGCGATTCAACGGCTCTCCTCCATTTGGCTTGCCTTTGGGCTTCGCAGCGCGGTCGCGTTCTTCTTGTCTTTACGGTCGACCACGGATTAAGGCCCGGGGCGGCCGATGAGGCAGAGACCGTTGCGGCCGCATGCCGCGGCCTCGGCCTGTCTCATCAAACGTTGCGCTGGAAGAACGGGCGCGCGCAGCAATCCACCGCCCGTTCAGCGCGGCACGCCCTGCTGGCCGCAGCAGTGAGGGATGTGGGCGGGCGCCATCTCCTGATAGGGCATACAGCCGACGATCAGTTGGAAACCCTGCTGATGCGCGCTCGGCAGGGGTCGGGCTGGTATGGCCTCGGCGGTATGGATGCCGTAGCGGTATCGCCCGCATGGCCCGAAGGGCGTGGTGTCACCCTCGCGCGCCCCCTCCTGGCACATAGTCGTTCGGTGCTCCAGCATTGGCTTCGAGCCCGCGGGGTTGCCTGGGTTGAGGACCCTTCGAACGCGGATGTCCGCTTTGAGCGCGTTCGTGTCCGGCGACTGATCGAAGAGGCGTCGCCTGCATTTCAAACGCGGCTGAACAGGATTACCGGCCGCATGGCAGCGCTTCGGCGTGCGGAACGAACCGTGCTGGCACGCGCACTGGACCAAACGGTTACGGCGATTGGAGACGGTCAGTTTGTCTGGCGCAGGGATGGGGTCGAGCAATTGGACCGCGAAGTGCGGATCATAAGTCTGCTGATCCAGCTCGCCAGCGGCACCGCGCAGCCCCTATCGCACCGGAATGTGCGCGTTTTGCTCGAGGCGATCCGCACGTCACAGAAAGACGCTGGGCGCACACTGGGCGGGGCGTGGATCGCTTGGTCTCGTCCGCACGTCCTCTTCAGCCGCGATCCCGGATTGGCCGCTTCGCCGCCTGGGCCCAATACAATCGTTTGGGACGGCCGCTTCGAGCGGGTCGGCACGGGCCTTGCTGGCCATAAGCAGGACAGGGGCGTGGCATTCGGCGATGCACAAGACGACAGACTTCGGCTGACGCCTTCTCTCCCTCCGGATGAGAGTGACTGGCGTGACTTGACAGGTGACCGATTGGAAGCAGTGAAAGCGTCAATGAAAGGCTGATACGTTTTGTAACAACCGATTGATGCTCTTAGAGTCGTTTTTTCGTTCCCGTGCTCTTATGTAGTTGGCATAGGACAGGAATTGACATCGATGAATATGCGAAACTTGGTCATTTGGGGCCTTATCGGCGTGCTTTTTGTTGCCATGGTGGTGGCAATGCAGGGCAACGGAGCGCCTCGAGGCGCGACAGAAATGTCCTACTCGCGCGTGCTGACGGAAGCGGATGCCGGAAATCTGAGGGGTGTGACGATCAGCGATACGCGGATCGAAGGCACCCTGAATGACGGAACCAAATTCTACGCTGAAAAAGGCCGGTACGATCCCGATCTTGGCGGCGCCCTCGCTGAGGATGGCGTCGAGGTGGCATACGAAAATGGCGACGGTGGCAGCGCTATCGGCGCGCTTCTCTTCAACCTGCTGCCAGTCCTCGTAATCATAGGCGTCCTGTTCTTCATGATGAACCGCATGCAGGGCGGCGGTGGGCGCGGCGCCATGAGCTTTGGCAAGTCTCGCGCGCGTCTTCTCACTGAGAAGCACGGCCGGGTGACATTCGACGACGTTGCCGGTGTGGACGAGGCCAAGGAAGAGCTGCAGGAAGTGGTCGAGTTTCTGAAGGATCCGGCCAAATTCCAGCGCCTTGGCGGCAAAATTCCGAAGGGTGCGCTGCTTGTTGGACCTCCCGGTACCGGTAAGACTCTGATCGCACGGGCCGTGGCCGGTGAAGCAAACGTGCCGTTTTTCACGATCTCTGGTTCTGATTTCGTCGAGATGTTTGTGGGCGTTGGCGCTTCGCGCGTCCGGGACATGTTCGAGCAAGCCAAGCGCTCTGCACCGTGCATCATTTTCATCGACGAGATCGACGCCGTTGGACGGTCTCGGGGCGCAGGCCTTGGCGGCGGTAACGACGAACGCGAGCAGACCTTGAACCAACTCCTTGTTGAGATGGATGGCTTCGAAGCCAACGAGGGGATCATCATCATCGCGGCAACCAACCGTCCCGACGTGTTGGATCCGGCCCTGCTTCGTCCTGGACGTTTCGACCGGCAGGTTACCGTCGGCAACCCCGACATCATTGGCAGGGAGAAAATTCTCAAGGTTCACATGCGGAACGTACCGCTGGCAAAGGATGTGAGCGCGAAAACGATCTCTCGTGGCACGCCGGGCTTCTCCGGTGCCGATCTGGCCAATCTTGTGAACGAGGCAGCACTTCTCGCAGCCCGCCGAGGCAAACGCGTCGTCGCGATGATAGAATTCGAGGACGCGAAAGATAAGGTCATGATGGGACCGGAGCGTCGCTCTATGGTAATGTCCGACGACGAGAAGGCACTCACGGCTTGGCACGAGGCTGGACATGCCATCGTGGCGCTAAAGGTGCCAAAGGCGGATCCGGTTCACAAAGCTACTATCATTCCGCGTGGTCGCGCACTTGGAATGGTGATGCAGCTACCCCAGGACGATAAGCTCTCCATGTCGAAGATCGAGATGACGTCGCGTCTGGCCATCATGATGGGTGGTCGCGTGGCTGAGGAGCTTCGCTTCGGTGACGAGAATGTTACGGCCGGCGCCGCATCCGACATTCAGCAAGCGACCCGTCTGGCCCGTGCCATGGTCACCCGCTGGGGCTTCGCAGATGCAGTTGGTCCCGTCGACTATGGTGAAGACCAAGGCGAGGTCTTCCTTGGCCAGCAGCTCGTGCAGTCATCCCACGTATCGGAGGAAACGTCTCAGAAGATTGAGCTTGAAGTCCGCGACCTGATCCAGACCGGTATGGATGATGCACGCCGCATCATGACCGAGTACCGCGACGAGTGGTCTGCCATTGCAGAAGGCTTGCTAGAGTACGAGACGCTCACCGGACACGAAATAAACGATCTACTGCAAGGCAAGAAGCCGGAACGTCCCGACTTGGATGATGACTCGGAAGGCCCTGCGTCAGCGGTTCCGGTCATCGGCAAAAAGCGACGCGGCGGCGAGGAAGGCTCTGGCGAGGCGGATATGTCGGGTCAGCCAAAGCCGGCCTGATAAAGTTCGCTGCGGTTGGGTCCAAGCGAGCCGCGATACAGTGTGCTTGGTTGAGCCCCCTAAGCTGAATTTCGCCCGATCTCCCTTGGAGGTCGGGCGATTATTTTTGCATGAGACGAACGCAACCTTCACCGTGTTTCCGACCGGAGAAGCAGCAATCATTGGGACAGTGATGGCGTCTGCTCTGCCCGTAGATTGGTATTTGCTTAGCCCAGGGACATGGCCCAAATGAGAGTGAGGTTTCTTGAGGCGGTGACCAGCACCTCAAGCAGAACGGTAACCGATATGGATGGCGCACATGGCATCTGACAACGACGGGACGGCCGATCAACCGAGAGGTCGTGTCCTCGTAGTGGCTGGCTCCGACAGTGGAGGCGCGGCCGGTATCCAGGCGGACATCAAGACCATCACGGCGCTGGGCGGTTATGCGATGACGGCGATCACTGCTGTGACCGCACAGAATACGGTCCGCGTACATGGGGTTTGGCCTATGCCTCTGGAAGCCGTTTTCGCGCAATTCGACGTAACCTTGTCCGATATCGGAGCAGACGCGATCAAGACGGGCCTGCTTGGAGCGACACCCATGATTGAAGGGCTGGCCGAACGGTTCGCGGGACCTGCTTCCGGCATTCCGCGGGTCATTGATCCGGTGATGATCGCGTCCTCGGGTCAACGCTTGCTGGAAGAAAAAGCCGTCGATGCGATCCGGTCAATGCTGGTGCCAGGAGCGGCATTGGTGACCCCGAACGCGCCGGAAGCCGAGATCTTGACAGGCAAAGTCGTTGAGAGCGTCGACGGGCAACGCCGGGCGGCAGAGCGTCTGCTTGAGGGCGGGGCTTTAGGCGCGCTGGTCAAGGGTGCGCATGTCTCGGGGGACGTGATTGTCGACGTTCTTCAGACCCATGACGGCGAGTGGCTGTTCGAAGGATCACGTCTCGTCACGCGAGCCGACCATGGCACTGGGTGCACGCTGGCCTCAGCCTGCGCAGCGCATATCGCCCACGGTGAAGCAGTCCCTGACGCCGTGGAGCGGGCTCGGCTCTTCCTTCGCGGCGGGTTGGAACACGCCGAAGCCCTCGGTGCTGGACGCGGTCCTGTAAATCACGGCTGGCAAATTCAAAAAAGCTTATCGCGTCCTGATTGACGTGATTGAGCGTATCGTGCGCAGGCGTGCGAAACTCGAGTGATACTAATGAAAAGCCCCGACGCTCTTCAACATCAGGGCCATTCATCGGGATGTACGTGCGGGGAGCGCTTGGGTCAGGCCGCGATCTCAACGTCCTTGTTCGCTTTTTCGGGTTTCGGATCGCGCAACACATAGCCGCGCCCCCAAACCGTTTCGATGTAGTGATTGCCGTTCGTCGCTTTCGCCAGCTTTTTCCGAAGCTTGCAAATGAACACATCAATGATCTTGAGTTCGGGCTCGTCCATGCCGCCATAGAGGTGGTTTAGGAACATCTCCTTGGTGAGCGTTGTGCCCTTCCGCAGCGAGAGCAGCTCGAACATCTGGTATTCCTTACCGGTCAAGTGGACGCGATCGTTGTCCACTTCCACGGTTTTCGCGTCCAGGTTTACCAGTATCTCGCCGGTGCGGATGACGCTTTCGGCATGGCCCTTAGAGCGACGGACGATGGCTGTGATCCGGGCGATCAGTTCGTCCTTATTGAAGGGCTTTGTCAGATAGTCATCCGCGCCGAAGCCGAGCGTCTTGACCTTGGCTTCTATATCAGGGTTGCCAGACAGTATCATGACTGGTGTGTTCACGCGGCTCATACGAAGTTGCTTGAGCACCTCATAGCCCGAGATATCGGGCAGGGTCAGATCAAGGACGATGATATCGTATTCATAGATCTTCCCAAGATCGACACCTTCTTCGCCTAGATCGGTAATGTAGATATTGAAACCAGCGGCCTTCAGCATCAGTTCGATGCTCCTGGCGACGGCACTGTCATCCTCAACGAGAAGGACCCGCATCTCTTAATCTCCCGAATCACATTCGCGGCAGTCCTAGGCCGCTTCGTTAACCAATGTGACCCTAATTCTCAGGTCTTAACAAGTAATGTAGTTGTACGGATTATTTGATACGATACTGCAATAATGATGCGCTAAGTTGCTTCGTCTCGAGTGTCCAGACAAAACCGCAAGTTTTCGATGAAAGATAGGGAGTATTACACGCTCTCTGCGCGCTGTTTCGATCATCAGTGTCCCAATGGTACGGATATTGATGAGCCATCGCCGATTAGCGCATGGGCTATCGCGATCGTATCCTGGATAGCCTGGGACCCTGGATCTGCGGAAATCAAGGTCTTCTGCCCGCGGATAGCCTCGCGTACCTGAGCGTCCCTCAGAACGACCCCAGCCAACAGCGGCCGAAAGCCAAGAAACTTCTGACATGCCCTGGCCATGCCTTCGTAGGCTTTCTGGCCACTCGCCCGGTCATCGGCCTGGTTAATGGCAATCACCGGTTCGACATTGGGCGCATACCCCCGGAGCACCTTGATGAACGCATAGGCATCGGTCATCGAGGTTGGCTCCTCGGTGATAACCATCAGGGCCTTGTCGGCCGCGCGCGCCAGACGCATACAATTCGTCTCGATCCCGGCACCAAGGTCCAGAATGACCTGATCATAGCGTAAAGCCATAGCCGACACGCCGGCAGCCAAGCGCGCAACGTCATCTGGTGGCAACTCTGCCAATGCACCTGATCCTGACCGGCCCGGCAGCACATCAAAACCGCCGCGGCCTGGACCACCATCCACAGCGGTGACGGCATCATCCAGATCGACCCAACCCGACATCACGGCGGCGAGATCGGTCTCTGGGGCGATGCCTAATTGAACGTCCACATTCGCAAGGCCAAGGTCGCCGTCCACCAATAGAGTTCGCTTCCCGGCCTGCGCAAACGCACTAGCCAACGTGATGGACATGAAGGTTTTACCAACGCCGCCCTTGCCAGATGCGACAGCGATAATCGACGCCGGAGCAACCCGGCGCTGGGGTGCAGCAGGTTGTCGATCGGCGGATTTCCCGAACATGAAGTTCATTATGCTGCCCCCTTCAGAAGGACCTGTCCCGGTGCGTCCTCGGTTAGGAGAGCCGCTAACCGCTCGGGCCCAGCCGGCACTAAGCCGCTTCCAATAAAAGGCGTTGCAGACAGGTGCGAAAAGACTATGCCAGCCCCCGAAAGCGCTGCGACGACAGGCCCACGTCGGCGTACGACATCGAGCTTGGTGACAATGGCCCGACGGACGCCAGCCCGCGCGAAAGCTCCAGCCGCGTCGGCCAACTCATGGGCATGACCTTCCGCGGAAACCACGAGCACAGGCTCAGCATCAACGGTCGTAAGCAAATCGGACAACCGGGCCATATCGCCGGGATCAGTGCTCACGATGGCTGGAAGGTCTATCACGCAGCGGCGCCCACTGGTCCGTTGTGCACGAAATTGGGAGAACAGGGCATCAGGCGTTTTCGCGACCCGGATCTGACCAGCCTCATCCGGAAGGAAGGCTGCAAGCTGTTCTTTCCCGGCCGTATCGTCGAAATCGGCAGCCAACGGCGTTAATTGGCGCCGTGCGAGGGCCGCTCGCCTGGTCAGCTTTGCCGCTACGGATGTACGTCCATGACCCGGCGCACCAATCAGCAAAACGTCCCGGCACGGACGGATCGGAAGTGGATCGAACCGGCAAAGTAGATCCAGCCCGCAGGTTAATGCCAACCGGGGATCGGAAAACCGCCTCCCAGCGATCTCAGCCGTGCAAACATCGCTAACCTTTCGGGCGAATGTCGCTGGCGCCCCATGCCAGGACAGGGCGTCGCGCACCCTTGCTCGCACGGGGTCTTCGCTCGCTGCAGGGTTATGATCGCCCGCGTGCCTGTTCAGGAAAAACGGGGTATCGCCTCGCGCACTACCGCCCATCTTTTCAGTGGCTGCCCGAACTTCGACGCCCGCATCGGTCTCCCGTTCCGATAGAATGACAGCATCGTTTCCCAACTCGGCGAATACGGCAGCTTTGGCTGCGTCTAGGGTTGGAGCGGAGAAACTCTTCATGCGCATCGTGGCGGCTCGCCTTTGCTGATACAACCTCCGGCCAGAATCATGTGACCCCACCTTACGGCCAAGCGTTAGGGGTATTCAGCCTGCTGTTGGTTAAAAAAGCGTGCGGCAGTCTTAGGGGTTCACAACCTTTTACAGGTCATGCGGCCACGGTCCGAGCGATTGCTTCGGGCCGTTGCCAACCGCCGCGAACCACACGTGACGGGGTGACAGCCGTCGTGGTGCCGGACAGCGTTTCGCCATGGCCAAGCATCAGCACTCCGTCGGGATTAAGCTGTGCGGCCAGCCGATCCGCCACCGCAACGCGGGTAGCAGAAGCCATGTCTGACAGAACATGGCGACAGAAAATCACGTCGAACTGACCGAGCACAGCGGCGTCATCGAGGAGATTTTGTACGCGGAAACTCACCGCATTTCTGAGCGCTTCCGATATGCGCCACGATCCTGTCTCGAGCCTTTGGAAATGGGTCATCAAGCGGTGGATCGACAAGCCTCGCTGGACGTCATAGTGCCCGAAAATCCCGTCGCGTGCCTGTTCTGTCATCCGGCGGCTGATATCAGTCGACAGGAGATCGATGCGCGCGCCCGACAGGCCCGAGTCGCCGCTGAGCTCCACTAACCGGAGTGCGAGGGAGTACGCCTCCTGTCCGGTACCGCCGCCCGCAATCCAGATCTTGAGACGGCCTGATTTCGTCGCCTTCAGCCTCGCGGGTAGAACATCCCTGACAATTCGTTCGAGCGCATCCCGTTCGCGGAAAAACCATGTCGTACGCGCCAGCAACGCGGCGGCAATTTCAGCTTCGAAGACGGGATTTGGCCGGGCTTTCAGGCACGAAACCAGATCATCGGTTGATGCAAACCCTTCTCGCCGCACGAGGTTGGCTAGCCTCGCATCCACGAGATATGCCTTGGACGGTGTCAGGTCTTGTCCCGTCTCCCGTTGCGCAAGAGCGGCAAGCATTTCAAAGCTGCTCTCGAGCATGGGGCCTCCGTATCGCATGCATCGGCGGAAAGTCCGCCGTCAATTCCGTTAACAAATTGTCAAAGAAGGCCCGCCTCGGCGAATTTGCTCTCGATAATATCCGCGTCAAACGGCTTGATGATAAACTCGTTTGCGCCGGACCGTACGGCTTCTGCGATGTGATCGGAATCGTTCTCTGTCGAGCAGAATACGACGATCGGCTTGTTTCCCTCTTCTTCCAAGCGAAGCGCACGTAGGAAATCGATCCCGTTCATGACAGGCATATTCCAATCGAGCAGGACGGCATCGGGCATGGCATTGCGGCAAAGAGTGAGGGCCTCCGCGCCATCCGCGGCTTCTTCAACCTTGAAGTCGAGATCTTCGATGATGCGGCTCGCCACTCTTCGGACAACGCGAGAGTCATCTACAACCAAGCAACGTCTCATCTGAGCCAATCCCTCTTCTGACGATAGGCTCTCTGTCACCCGATCCCCTTAAGAAAATCCTTCAAACCCCTCCGATTAACCTTCGGCGCGAATACCCATGCAGCTCACTGTCACTTGTTCGTCGCCTACGGCTGTTGCGGCAATCCGAGCGCCAAGGTTGTCGGCAATCATCCTTGCAAAAAGCGGCTGAATGGTACGCGCGGACCAACCATCCTCTGGCTCTGTTCCCTCAATAGCCGCAGTGACATGGGGATTGACCCGAGCCCGCATTCCTCGAGCAGAAACAGTGATCTGCAAGCCCTCGGACGCATTGCGTATCTTCACGCCAATAACCCCGCCGCGGGGGAGAGAATCGATCCCGATAAGAACAAGGTTCATCATGAGCCGGGCGTGGGAAAAGCTGAGGTGGTCGGCCTCGATATCCCATTCGATGCTGGGCTTGTGGGTGGCTGCAAAACCCTCTGTCAGGCGTTTGGCCTCGTGGATATCTGCAGCGCCATCGCTCAGTCCGATTGTTCCATAGGCATAACGCAGGAATTCGATGCGTGCGGCCGCGTCGGCTGCCCCTTTATGCAGCAACTCCTCAGCAGAGGCCCGCATTTCAGGGTCGTTTGGATCGTTGATCAGGTCGAGGGCGGAGGTGACCGAAGACACCGGGGAAACCACATCATGGCAGATGCGGGACGCCACATACGCGGTAAGCAAGGCTGGTTCGATCATCTGACTTCTCCCATGGCGTACAACGCCATTCATCGATTGGGGACAGTATCAGATTCGAGGTCGTTCGCCCCCCGCCAATGGGGCCGCGCCGATCAGGACGGAGAATCGTCGTCGGGCCGGTCGAGATTATCGTAGCCATTGCGCGCGCTATAAAAGGTAAGGAAGAACAGACCTCCAGCCACAGCAATACTCATGAGGGCGCCCATCGCGTACGCAAACCAACCGACCACACCAATACTGCTGCTAAGGCCGGAATTCATCTGAAAAACGGCCACGAAAACACCAACCGTCACTAGCACGGCCGTAATCGCGAGAATCCAATCGGTCCGACTCACCGGACACACCGTTCCCGTCGCACGCCGATGGAAGTCATTGTTTTCGTTCCCAACGACCCCGCTCATTCATGTAGAATTGCCCCTGGGGCGCCCGGGCAATCTGCTTCTCGGCTGTCACCCGTGCGACCTGCTCAGTGGTGGTGTCTGTATCGGAAGCCAACTCATCATAGACAGCCCGCCGTTTGGCATTGATCTCCTGGACCTGACGCCGAAGGCTCCGATCTGCAGGGCCATTCTCCACAAAGCCCAGGTAACCGTCGATGCGTTCGCCGACGACGCCTGCTTGTTTTGCCGATGAAATGGTCGACCCTTGCGCTTCGGCTTGGGGGCCGATCTTACCCACAAGCATGGATGCCGCGCCGATGGCCACGAGGGCAAAAACACGAAACATCAACGTCATGGTGAGCTCCTTGGCGTAATTAGAAAAGATCCGGATTTTCCGCGATCAGATCTTCAACTTCCTTGTCGAGTTTGACCCTTACTTCCTGATCAATCTTCACGTTTAGATTGATAGTAATCGGATCACTCGGCGCTTCGACGATGACGCGAGGCGTGCACGCTGACAAGCTCAAAGCGACCAGAAGTCCAGCGAACGCTGGAGCGCGGATGGCCGAATGTTTCAGGACTTGGGCGGATACCATTTGCGTGCTGTGCATGGATCAACATAACTTCCTACGCGCTGAACCTGCCTTGAATAGGCTGTTATCCCGCAGCATTTCACTCTTCTCGCACGATGGCGTCTGCAAGCCAACGGGTGCCAGCGACGGACTCGCCGGCGCGCATCAGCGGGACGATGGGAGCATCGATACTGAAATTGAAGGCAAAAGGCGTTCCGTACAGCACCTCGCGATTGCGGCCCTCCAACCGGATCGACACATCCATGTCACCGCTCAGCGCGCCGTTTGCTCCCATTTCGAGCACCGTGAACTCGAAATCCTCGAGTGCCTGGAACGCAAGAGCAGCGGTCTCGTTGACGGCGCCGGCCTTGTCCCCTGCGCGCCCGCGATATCGCAAACGGCCACCCGCCCCAACCGACACCAACCTTGCATTGTTTACCTCGGCACCCGTGCCGGAGAAAATCAGCGGAAACTGCCCGCTCATCTCGCCACTCGCCTCAAGATCGGAAAGCCCGAAAGTGTCGACCAAGGCCCCAAGATCCAGCGCATCCGCACCTATGGACAACGTGTTCTCCAGCGCGGCGACTTCCCAGACCCCGGGGGATACAGACAGCGTACCGCCAGCGAAGGGCCACTGGGCATCCTCGATCTGCAGCAAACTCGCGCCTTTTAGCTGGAACGAGACCTCACCGTCAGACAGTGCAAGGCCCGGGTCGATCCTCCCGATCTTCACTTTTTGCGCAGGCGGGGTCGAAAGGGCCAGGAAATCGTCGAAGATAACAGTGCCTTCAACGGCTTCGACACGGCCAAGTGCGACGGTCTGGAAGCCAAGCCCGTTCAGGATCAGTCGGGATGCCAGTCCGATCTCACCACCTCGCAGGGTGACATCGCCTATGGCCCGTACGCGTCCCTCGGCATTGGTGAGCAAGCCTCGTAGTCTCTCCGAAAGCGCCGACGGCTGAAGTCCGTCGCGTTCGAATATGAGATCGGGGGAGTTGAGTGATCCATGACCATCCAGGCTGGGCAGCCTGATCGAGAGGTCGCTATCGGCAACCTTCTGGCCGCCGCCTGCCAGGTGAAGCGGTCCTTTGAGATAGAGACGAGACCCGTCGATAAGGATGGCTTGGTCACTCACCAAGGGCTCGAAAACAGGATCAGGCCCCGATGCGGTGATCAAGATGTCGGCAAGCCTACCCATGCCGCTTGAGCGTCCATCGGTCCGGCGCAGGGACAGGGACGACTTTCCGATGTTGAGGCGAGAAGGGAGCGTTTCGCCGGCCACAACAACTCCGCTTAGTTCAGCTTCGACGCCGAACCCAGCCAAGGCCGGTTCGGTGGTTATGATGGCCTTGCTTCCTTTCGTCAGAAGGTCGATGGACGACGCGTCGCCACGATAGCTTGCTGCAATGCTCGGCGTCTCAATTGAGATGCGCCGCGCACCAACCAAGTCCCAGGACACGGATCCGGCGTCCAAGGACACGTTGCCTGAGGCACGGCCCGACGCAAGCTGGTACGGCGTTGCAAGCGCGGAGTAGTCTAGCGAGCCCGACCCATCCCGTTGGAAAAACGGGGCATCACTAGTAGGACACAAACGGGTTTCGAAGGCGCCGAGGTGAACACTTTCAATATGGGCGCCCCGGGAAGACAGCTTCATACACGCAGCTTCGGCCGTACGAACAGACCACGCTTCGTCACGCCGCAACGCCCCCCAATTCCCGGAAAGGTGTGTCTGTTCCAGCAAAAATGGTCCAATTGTTCCGGAGAGCCCGACGCGCCCTTCGGCGGTGATACGCGTCTCGCCGCCGTTGGCCTCAAGGTCGAAACCGGAAAGGTCTGCTGCTAGAGTTCGTCCGCGAGCGGACCAGGGAGCAAGCTTGACTCCCTGGAGGCTCAAAGCTCGGCGCTCGCCTGAGAAACTGGCCTGAATAAGCTGTGCCTCGAAGGTCGGTAACGCGCCACCGGCGACTGATAAGCGGCCAGATAGTTCCGCACCGGCGCGCTTGAGGGTCAATACGCGCCCGCCTGGTGGCGCCTCGAAGCGAACACTTTCACCTGTATTCGAAACGAGCTCTGCAGCATCTTCGAAACCCACGGCCGCGTCCTTCCCTGCGAGCGAGACGGACAGCATCGTTTCAGCAGAAAACCCCTCCAGAATCCGGTCGATCGCCCTGCGGAGTTTGGCGCAATGGGCCTCAATTCCCGCGACATTCGGAATGGTATCTGCAATTCGGCTGCGGAGGTCCGGCGCCAAACGAACCGCGTCGAGGACAAACGCACCGCGCAGTGCCGCAGCCCTCTCTGTCTCGACCGTGGCGATACCTGAAAAGGATAGGCGGTCAGCTTCACCAAATGCGCCAGTCGGGCCCACTGCCTCAATATCCAACGGACCGCTAAGACCTATGTCTTGCCGCTCCAGCGCGGCCTCAATCCTTGCTGAACGAGCCGAAGTGGCGCCGCTCGCTTCCAACCCAGCCGCCTCTAAGGATACCGAAAGACTTTCAAGCGCCGAAATCAATGCGCTGAACTCAAGGCCTGCCGAATGCGAGATATCGGCCGCGCTTACAGCATTCAGTCTGGCCACGCGTCCATAAGCGGTCGATACCTCCGCAGCGGACATCGACAACACCACTATTTGGGTTTCCGCACCAGGCACGCGCGAAACCTGCAAGGTCAGTTCTGCGGTGTCGATTGAGAAAGAGCCGAGTTTCGCTGCAGTCAAGTCCAGGCGTCCTTGACCGTCGAGGACACCGTCTCTGAGGCCTATGGATAGAGCGCCGGTATCCAGTACCAATTGATCAACGCCGTTTTCGAGAACGACCGGCTCAAGAACGAACCCCAGCGTACCATTCCGTCGGTCGCGCACAAACGCCTCGACATCCGCGAGAACATCGCCAGCAGGCGTCTCGAGGATCGCGTTTCCGCCGGTTACTTCAATTGTCGGGAGGGGCGAACCTTCACCATCGGTTTGGGTAAGGAGACGTTCCATCCCGAGGAAGGATACGTTCTCACCGTTAAAGCGCGCACGCACTGTTGGATCGTCAATCCGAACACTTGCGAGTTCAGCAGACAAGAAATTGCGCCACCGCCACTCGACCCCGAGCATGCCAACATCCAGCGGTCGCCCTTGCTCAGAAGTCACAACTAGACCGGACAGTGCAGCCCGGCCCAACGACAGTTTATCCAACCGGGCCTCGCATGTCAGTGACCGCTGTGCGCACCATCCTGCGAGGGCTTGCTCTGCTAGAGGCTTTCGGAAGAGCCACAGTGCCAAAACAGCCAGCGAGAGGATCAAAAAAGACCACCCGACGCTTATGAGGATATTGCGGGGGCTCACCTCAGAATTCGCAAACTCGCACGCGGGTACCAATGCTGGCGATCCTGCGGCTCCCCTGTAGACCGGTCCTTGTCTTGCATTCACCCTTCCTCGCTAGAACAGCCTTGCGTGCCGATTTCGTTACCGAAATTGTAATCGTTAACGGGCTTCCTTGGCGAATAACACTCGCTTATGGAAACCGAAGTTGTTGGTGGAGTTACATTTGAGTTCACAGCAGACGACGCCGAGTGTTTCAGCGGTTTACCACATGGCAGTGACCGCGACACTGGCCGGAGGCGTTGCCCTGGTCGGTGGGGTCTGGTCTCTCGGCAGTGCGCGAGCGGCCGCTCCAGTAGCCGAATCTCTACCGTCCCCAATTCCATCAATCGACACTGTGGAAACACCCTCAGCCATCGCGCCGCCTGAGGCCTGGTACGCGGCTGATTTCGCGGTTCCCGAGCGCGCGATTGTTCGGGCAGAGGGTACGCTCCGACGCCGGCAAACACTCAATGAATTGTTGACGGGGCTCGGCGCGAGCCCTGCCGACGCATATGCTGCGCTACAGCCGCTCTACGATAACGACTTGCTCGATCCGAGACGTCTGCAGCCTGGCCTTGGCGCGGAACTTACCTTCGATGAGAACAAAGGCAGCGAACTGACACTGGTTGGCCTCTCGATAAAAAGCGGCGACGATCACTCCTTGTTCGTCGAACGCCTCGACCAAGGAGAATTCGCGGCGACGAAGCTCTCAACTAAGCTCTTCCCAGCCCACAAGCGCGTCGCTGAGACCATCGACACAACGCTCTACGAGGCGGCATTATCTGCCGGTGCAAGCGACCAACAGGTCGCCGATTTTGCGCAGGTGTTCGCCTATGACGTGGATTTCCAGCGCGAAATCCATCCGGGCGACACGTTCGAACTTGTATATGAAGCTTTCGTCGACGAGCGTGGAAATCCCGTACGGACAGGCGATCTCATTTACGCAGCCCTCGATAGCAAGGCGACGCAAAAGGGTTTTTATCGCTTCGAAACACCGGACGACAGCATCACTGATTACTACGGCGCAGACGGCGCGAGCGCCACAAAGTTCCTGATGAAAACCCCAATCAACGGAGCGCGCTTGTCATCCGGTTTCGGCTTCAGGCGGCATCCGATCTCGGGATACAACAAGCTCCACAGAGGCACTGATTTCGCTGCGCCTACGGGCACGCCCGTTTATGCTGCCGGCCATGGCGTCATCGAACGCTCGTCGCGCTATGGGGGCTACGGACACTACGTCCGGATCCGCCACGCCAACGGGTACAAGACCGCCTACGCGCATCTTTCTCGATATGGGCAGGGCATCCGATCAGGTGTGCGCGTGCGCCAAGGACAGGTCATCGGCTATGTGGGTTCTACCGGTGCATCGACCGGGCCGCATTTGCACTACGAGGTCATCCGGAATGGCAAACACGTAAATGCCATGCGCTTGAAGCTGCCGACTGGCCGGAAACTCGATGGAGCAATGCTCGAGGCCTTCGACCTCCACCGCGCAAGCATCGATCAATTGCGGACTGAACTGTCTCCCAAAGTCGAAGCGCTCGACGAAGTGGAAACGGCGGCAACCGATACGTTGCTCACGCCCGTTTCGCTGAGGCGGTAAGCAGTCCATAGCGCTGCCCCGGGCCGCGCCAATCAGATCTGCGTATTCGGTTTCAGCCATTTCGCGCGCATCTGTTCAATCGCGTCGCTTTCCCAGAAATGTTTCACGAAAGCGCTGCCGTACACTCTGTCCAGTAACGCGGGTTCAAATCGCGCAAGGGACCGGACTGCATCGTAATCGTCCGCATAGTCCTTGTCAGCGGAAGCATGCGTAGGCCGCACGTCGACAGTGAAGCCAAGAACGCGGGTCAGGACGCTTGATTTCACTTCATCGGGCGTATCGGTCTTGAAAATCACAATACGCTCATGGTGGCTGAGTTGGTATCCAGCCTGATGCCTGAAGCGGCCTTGGAAAACGTCGATCCCCAGGTGCTGGGCATACTCGCGTTCGTACCATTTCACGGGAAAGAAATGCGGATAGCGGTCCATGAAATCCACGAAGAGATCCTCGGCCTCGCTGTCGGTTCCCGCTTCAAGCGTGTCAATGAACGTGCCGAGGTTCTGGAAGTAGGCCGAAATATTTCGCGCGATGGGATCGCGAACGAGCGAAATGTAAACGCAGCGCTGGGGGACGGAGATTTCCCGGCTTTTCCAGGCCATTGAAACGCAGATATGCGGATTGGGAAACTGGCCTTTATCGAGCGCCTTCCGCATGCCTGCGAGCAGGGCATCATCGTTCAGGGTATGAATATCATGAACCACACGGCCCGACTGCCGGATCGCAGCACTGATGGCCGAGGATCCAACCTTGCCCATGGTGTAGACGATGGGAGTACGCATGACTGCGGTTGTGGTTCCGATTGCCGACCATCGCAAGACTACTTCTGCCTATGGGTGTCAGCGCCTTCAATTGGTCAGTGCTTGACTAGCTCCAACGCCAGGAACGACCGCTTTTCGAAGAGGTCCCGCTCTAGCTGGAGAGTTTCGAACGCGCGGTTGAACTGGCCGTCGGGCCCAAAGCCAAGATCAGTGAATGAAAACGTTCGCAGCCTCGCTGTCATACTGGGCGCATGTTCCAGGATCCGCCGACACGTTGAAGCGAGATCGTATCGGCGCGAAATCGGCGTGACGATAGCAGGATTGAAATCGACCCGCGCATCTTCCCCCCTGATCTCTGCCTCAATCGTGAGCGCGAAGTCGGTTTCGCCATTTGCGATGAAACACGAGAATGGGCTCACCGTCAGCGTATGCTGGTCTGACGCCAAAAATGGCGCAATGAGGAAACGGCCGCCACGGACAAGAACACGCTCGACCTCTGAAACGGCCCTCTGATCCTGCAAACCAAGCAACCGTTCGAAACGGTTATGGGCGACAACGAGATCGACGCTTTCATCCTCGAATAAGCCAAGTTCCTGGGGAGGTGCGCCGAGACAGCGGACCCGCGGTTCCAGTGACTTGAGCCCATCGGGATGGTTTTCATTTACAACGCAGACTTCTGCATTCTCGCATGTCCGCACCAGCTGTTGGCCGAACTCAGCGTTAGTGCTTCCAAAGTCGATGATACGGGTGGCCCCAAGACGTTTTGCGATTGCGATACTGTGATAACGCTGTGCGTAGCGCAGGAAAAAATTCGCCGCGCCCGGCCCGGTACGCGCAATAAAAGGTGTCGCGTTTTCGCTGTCCGCGCTGATGAAGTCCATGAACGCTTCACCGTCGATATCCATTTGATCCACCAAAC
Source organism: Pseudomonadota bacterium (assembly GCA_038745855.1). Classification (GTDB taxonomy): domain Bacteria; phylum Pseudomonadota; class Alphaproteobacteria; order Caulobacterales; family Hyphomonadaceae; genus UBA5336. Next base: position 40,874 of record JBCDLC010000019.1, read on the forward strand.
CACCATCGGACCGCCAAGCCGATAGGAACACCTGGGGGCGCGCTGGCGTGTCGGGGCTTTCCAGTGCCCGCTCAAGAATCGCGGCTGGCACCATGGGGATATACTCGCCCGTTAGGCGGACGAATTCCAGAAGACCGGGGATCTGGTGCCAGGTGCCCGAGTCTACTCTGTCCTTGAGCATCTCATAGGTGGAAACAATCGCAATAAGCCGGTGCGACGAACCTTTCGGCCCCGCATTCTCAACCGCATCCAACAGGGCATGACCGTCGATCTGGTCGATGGAACGATCACGGCGCCCACCTCCATCACGGAGCCCGAACAATCCTGGCAATCGGCTCGTCAATCCCATGCAGTACCTATCTCACAATCCGCCGAAGGCTGCGGCTTTCGTGTGCACACCAACCGATACAGAAAAAGCTGCCTTACATCTCAGCGCGAGCCCCACCGCTCTCAGTCCTGCGTCGCAGCCGGTTTGTTTCGATGCGGTCGCCGAACGCTCCACTCTCCGCGTAAGGCAATGGGTCCCCAGCTTTCCTTGTCACGATTGATCAGGAGGGGCGGTATGGCAGCACGATACAGCGTTTCGCCTTCTCGGATCAGCCGCAACTCGACGTTATAGTGACCGTTTGCCAATGGGGTTGTGTCGAGGCTGAGGTCAGCTTCGATGAATGCACGGATGCTTGGTCGGGCCCTGATCGAGGAGTGCCCAACGCGATTTCCATCTCGGTCGGTGAGGTACACAACAAAACGGACCAATTCACGAGACGGATTGGGATGGAAGTCAGCCCTGACCGTCAGTATCGCGACTTCGCTTTCCTCAAACGTGCTGACCGGTTCGCCAAGCTGGTTGCACCAAACAGTCGTCACGTCCCTCAGGATATTTTCATCTTTATAGACGTGGGCCTGTTCATCCTCTTTATCGGCTAAAACAGCTGGCGGAGCGACGGGCTCCTTGGGTTTTTTCTGCCGCGCTTCAGCTTTTTTCTTCTCGGCATCTTCTTTCAGTTCGAGATAGGCCTGAACCGCGTCCTGCGCCGCACCTGCAAAGGTCATCTTGCCCTGATCAAGGATGACGCCGAATTCGCAGAATTGCGAAAGCGTCCCGGTGCTGTGCGTGCACAGAACGATCGCGCAGCGGTGTCGCATCCGCTCCATCTGGGCGAGACATTTCTGTCTGAAGCGAACATCGCCAACCCCAATGACCTCATCGATCAGAAGGATGTCCGGATCTGTCAGGATGTTCACGGCAAAGGCCAGCCGCATCTTCATGCCGAGGCTATAGGTCACGAAAGGCGCATCAATGAACGCTTCAAGCTCCGCGAAATCGATCATCTCATCTGCACGGCGCTTCAGTTCATGCCCCGAAAGTCCCCGGAGCTGGCACCCCAATTCGATGTTTTCCCGGCCGCTCAGGAGCGGTTGAAAACCAGCGGTGAGGTTGATCAATTCAGCCACACGCCCACGCATGTTCAGGGCGCCATGGTCGAGATCCATGTGGCCGGCCAGTATCTGTAGGAGCGTGCTTTTGCCGGCGCCGTTCCGACCGAGCAGACCAACGGACTGTCCGCGGTCAAGGCTGAGATGAATGCCTTCGATCGCCCAATACTCATCTTCACTTAGCAAACCGGAATTTGGGCGCAGGCCGAACGCCGACCTCACGATCGCCCGCGACAGACGTTTCCGGTTGGAAGAAACCGTTCGTGAGAACTTCTTCCAGCCATTGTCGAGTTCGATGAGGGGCGGTTCCATGGCAGTCATCGCACGGGCTGTGGTCACTGGCGCGACAGGCTCTCCTTGATCTGTGACTCGGTTGCATAGAGCGTTCGCGCACCGAACACAAAAAGGACCGGTGTTGCGACCAAAAGCGCGAACAGCACCACCGGATAGGCAACCGTATCGCCAACAAGCGTATCGCGAAACGCACCGATGAAGACCGCCAGCGGGTTCAAACGATAAAGCAGGTCCGAACCGCTGATGATCGGCACAGACCAGATTACGCCGCTAAAGAAAATCGCGTAACGGAAGAAGATATCGAGGATATGGCGAATATCCGGCACCGCGACCATAGCGGGAACAAGGAAAAGACCGAGACTCAGCGCGAATAGAGACATGGCGATCAAAAGCCCGGTCGCCGCCAACACGCCGAGGGGCGAGGCCGATGCCAACGCGATAACCACAACGATACCAGCAATCAGTCGGATCAGCGTTTCAAGTGACACGGCTCCGAAGCCCGCCACGACAGCGGCGATCAACGGGAACGTCGAATTCATCACCAACGTGCGGTATCGATTGATAGCCTCGAACGGGGTCATGATGGCAGACCGCATCAAGAGCCAAGGCATGACCCCAAGAACTACAAACACAGCGGGATGCAACGCGTCCGCATCGGCATTTGGGTCTTGGATCACCGAGCGGACAAAAACATACGCGGTTATCGGCAAAAGCGGCATGGTGTACGCCCAGGCTGCGCCAAGAACGTTCTTCCGGTGCGGAGCATTAAAATCGCTCCAGAAAACCGAGAAAATCTGTCGCCGATGCTCAACCAGTGCTGTCAAAATACGCCACGTCGCCGTTAGCGGACCGACCTTGTGGCGGGGAAGTGACAAAGGTTCACCGAAAGTCGTCACTCAACACACCGTCACTGATCAAAGTCTGACTCGAAATGAGCCAGTCCGCCATGGAATGGCATGATCCCCTGAAACGGGCAATGTAAGGCAACAGGACGGTCCGCAGCGCTGGTCCCCGAAAGTAAACACCCCGCCACTTGGGCGGGGTGTTTTCATTCTGCACACGGGCTTCAGGTCAGGCAGACTTTTTCTCTTCATCGACCTCTTCAAAGTCGGCGTCGACGATATCGTCGTCACCCGCCGCGTCTGCAGCGGCGTCAGCATGGGCCTCGGCTTCCTGCTGGGACGCGTAGATCGCTTCACCGAGTTTCATGGCCGCTGTCATCAATGCCTGGGTCTTGGCCTGGATATCTGCCGCGTCTTCACCTTCAGCTGCAGTCTTGAGCGCAGAGATGGCGCCTTCAATCTCGCCCTTTACGTCATCGCCAACTTTGTCACCGTGCTCTTCAAGCTGCTTCTCGGTCTGCGCAGCGAGAGACTCTGCATGGTTCTTGGCTTCGGCCAACTCGCGCTTGGCCTTGTCGGCCTCTGCGTTTTGTTCAGCTTCTTCCATCATGTTCTTGATGTCGTCGTCCGAAAGGCCGCCGTCGGCCTGGATGGTGATCTGCTGTTCCTTGCCTGTTGCCTTGTCCTTCGCGGAGACCGAAACAATACCGTTTGCGTCGATGTCGAAGGTGACTTCGATCTGGGGCAAGCCGCGCGGGGCTGGCGCGATGCCTTCAAGATTGAAAAGGCCAAGCAGTTTGTTGTCGGCCGCCATCTCCCGCTCACCCTGCATGACCTTGATCGTCACGGCGGGCTGGTTGTCTTCAGCCGTCGAGAAGGTCTGCGATTTCTTGGTCGGGATGGTCGTATTGCGATCGATCAGACGGGTGAAAACACCGCCGAGCGTTTCGATGCCCAGCGAAAGCGGCGTAACGTCGAGCAGGACCACATCCTTAACGTCGCCCTGCAGCACGCCGCCCTGGATGGCTGCGCCGATTGCGACGACCTCGTCAGGATTGACCCCCTTATGGGGTTCCTTGCCGAAGAACTTCTTCACCGCTTCTTGAACGGCAGGCATCCGCGTCATGCCGCCGACCAGCACCACTTCATCGATCTCACCGGCAGATTTGCCCGCATCGGTGAGAGCCTGTTTGCAGGGATCGATCGTGCGCTTGATCAGATCTGTCACGAGGCCTTCAAAGGTTGCCCGGGTCAACTTCATGTTGAGGTGCTTAGGCCCCGACGCGTCTGCTGTGATGAAGGGAAGGTTCACCTCGTAGGTTGCCGTCGATGACAGCTCCTTCTTGGCCTTCTCGGCTTCTTCCTTGAGACGTTGGAGCGCGAGCTTGTCGGATTTCAGGTCGATGCCCTGCTCTTTCTTGAACTCATCGGCTAGGTGATCGACGATCCGCAGGTCGAAGTCCTCACCGCCCAGGAAGGTGTCACCATTGGTGGACAGCACTTCGAAGACGCCATCTCCGATTTCCAGAAGCGAGACGTCGAACGTCCCGCCGCCAAGGTCGTAAACGGCGATAACTTTGCTCTCGCCCTTGTCGAGCCCATAAGCCAGGGCGGCCGCCGTGGGCTCGTTGATGATCCGCAGCACTTCCAATCCTGCGATCTTGCCGGCATCCTTGGTCGCCTGGCGCTGGCTGTCGTTGAAGTAAGCTGGCACCGTGATGACGGCCTGGGTGACCGTCTCTCCCAAATAGGCTTCCGCAGTCTCCTTCATTTTCGTCAGGATGAATGCGCTGATTTCCTGGGGCGCATAGTCTTTGTCACGGCCCTTGACCCAGGCATCGCCATTCGGTCCCCGCACGATATCGAAGGGAGACAATTCCTTGTCTTTCTGGGCGGTGGGATCATCGAACGTCCGTCCGATCAGACGTTTAATAGCGTAGAAGGTGAAATCCGGATTGGTAACGCCCTGACGCCGCGCTGGCATACCGATCAGGCGTTCGTCACTATCTGTGAAAGCCACGACTGAAGGCGTGGTGCGCGCGCCTTCCGCGTTTTCGATAACCTTTGCCTGGCCGCCTTCCATGACGGCGACACAGCTATTTGTCGTGCCGAGGTCGATTCCGATGATCTTGCCCATGGGCCTCGTCTTCCTTGTTTTGTGGCCGTCCCGCAGGAGCCTAGTGTCAGGGCCTGGCATGCAGCGCCCGGATCCCATGGGTGCCGAGGGTTACGATTTGATGTCCAGCCAGTGTGATCCTGCCTGGTTCGACTAGCGATATGGGAAGTCCGTTCCCGGTCTCAAGCCCTCGATCACAATTGCGAAACGGTCTGGCCGCAGCCTATTCCGGGAACAGGCGGCTGATGCCGCGATCGTACCGTTCGATGATACGGCCTTCGCTGAGGAGCTTGTTGGCCATCAGGCGCGCTTGCCGCGACAGAAGGTGGGTTCGAATGCCATCGCCTGTCACAGAAACATGGGTTTCGATGGCCATACGGAGGGTGTTCGGACACTCACAGGCCCGTTCAATCGCATCGACGGCGAATAGTTCTTTTGTCGCTTGGCCCATACGCGGCAAATTCCACAAACCTTCACACTAACAACGAGTATGGCGTGATCGAATGAAACCGCCGTAAATTTTTGCAGGCGCGCGCATCATCGGGCTGCGAGTGTGGCAAATATGCTGCAATTGCGTAATCAGAGGGGAACCAATCTGATCTCTTACCCGCGCATGAACGGGTAACGTCATGCCTCGTTTTCGGGTTTCAGCACATCGAAGTCATCAAGCCGCAAGGACAGTCTGGGTATCGCTCGCCTTGACTTTTTTTGGCTCGGCCCACGCCTTGTCCTGTAATCGCTCCGTGTGCACGAGCTAGAAAGTTTACGATCTCAACTTTGTAATCTCAGTGCGCATAACCTTCAGCTGCCATTTGATAGACCAGCCCATCAATGAGAGCGTGAACGACCTCGCGACCAAGTTGTCCTTGCTCAGACAATCTTCGGTAATCATCAAGCGACAGCCTATAGGGCATCTTCGCCTCAAATCCTTGGATCGGAAATGCGTCATCCATGGCTGCACTTTACCACATCCAACACAGCCCCGCTAATTCGCGGCGCCTGCGCTGACGGCGACCATGGCTGCTCGGAGGGTGCGTTCGCCCATTTTCCAACCGGTCTGGAAACACTCCGCGATCGTCCCGGAGGGCTGGTCGGAGGGGATTTGGCTTACCGCCTGGTGCAGGTTTGGGTCGAACGTCGCGCCCGGCGCAGCATCGATGGCCGTTACACCATTGCGCGCCAGGGCGGCGTGGAGTTCTTTCTCGGTCATTTCGATGCCGCCCAGAAGATTGCGGCCGGCTTCGGATAGTCCTTCGCGATCTTCATCAGGAAGAGCCGTCAACGCCCTTGCGAGGTTATCCGATACCGAGAGCAGATCTTCGGCGAACTTCTTGTTGGCGTAAGCTCTAGCGTCCGCGACCTCTTTCTCAGCTCGGCGACGCGTATTTTGTGCATCCGCGAGAGCGCGCAGCATCTGGTCCTTTGCATCGGCAAGTTCGGCCTCTAGTGCCGCGATCTGCGTTTCGGCCCCCAATTCCTGCGGACCGCCATCTTCGCTCGAAGCATCCTGGGCGGCCCCCTCGTTCACCTGCTCGGGCGCGAGGGCCTCTTCGGTGTCCACCAGACCGTCCAGTTTGGTCTCGTTTTCGCCCATGTTCATCCATCCTTCGTCCGTTCAGCACCGAGAAGACGGCCAACCACCTGCGCCGTGTAATCCACCATGGGTATCACACGGGCGTAGTTCATCCGGGTCGGTCCGATTACCCCGAGTGCGCCAATCACATGCCTATTTGCATCCATATAGGGGGCAACAATCACGCTTGAACCAGATAGCGGAAACAAGGTGTTCTCCGCTCCAATAAACAGGCGCACCCCTTCGGCTTCTCGCGTCGAATCCAGCAGGTCGAGCACGCCCTGTTGCCGCTCGAGCACGTCGAACAACTGGCGAACGCGGTCAAGATCTTCTGCCGCGCCCGCGTCTTCCAACAGGTTTGCATGGCCCCGCACGATAAGACTGGGGCCGGTTGCGGACTGGCTCCCTCCCCATTCGGCAAGCCCTGTTTCGACCAATCTGGCGGCTTGGTCGTCGAGTTCCGCCTTCCGCCCCGCCAGTTCTTGCTCGATCTCGCCATAGGCTTCTGCCAGGGTTCGCCCTTTCATGCGCGCGCTAAGATAGTTGCCTGCTTCAATGAGGGTCGTCGGCAAGATTCCATCCGGCAAGTGCACCAGTCGGTTCTCGACATCGCCATCATCGGTCACGATCACGCACAACGCGTCGCCCTGGCTGAGTTGCACAAACTCGACGTACCGTACGGGCACGTCGCGCTTCGGTGAGGACACAAGGCCCGCCCCTCCGGTCAATCCCGAGAGTAAACTGGATGCCTCACCGAGGATCTCGTCTATGGTTGTGCCAGAACCGTTCAACCGGTCGGTTATGGCAGACTGGTCAGTCCGCTGCGGTTGGCCGATTTCCAGGAAACCATCGACGAATAGGCGCAGGCCCAAATGGGTCGGGACCCGGCCGGCAGAGACGTGCGGAGATGCCAACAGGCCAAGATCGGAGAGATCTGCCATGACATTACGGATCGATGCGGGAGAGAGATTGATACCCTTTGAAAGCGTTCGGGAACCAACGGGCTCACCCGTCTCCAAATAACTCTCTACAATCGATCGGAAGATGTCCCGCGACCGCGCGTCGAGTGTCTGCATTACCGACCGTGTGCGAGCGTCGTTGACCATGGCTGTCGGAATAAGATGCGGCCCGGCCGGTTTCAAGCGGGCTCAATCGGTCAAGAGACGATAGCCAACACCGCGAACGGTCTGCAGGTGCACCGGTTCCCTGGGATCTTTCTCTATCTTCCGGCGCAAACGCGTGACCTGCACATCAACACTCCGTTCGGAGCCCGAGGAAATCTGCGCCAGATCTGCCCGGCTCACCGCTTCGCCGGCAGACTCTGCGAGGCGTTTCAGCAAGACGACTTCGGTTTCGGTCAGCCGGATCCTATTCTTTCCTTCGCCTAAGGCGCCCCGGTCTGCATCAAACACCCGTCCAGATAGGACAATTCTGTCCAACGGCACCGAATTCTGAGCCCGCTTGAGCACCGCCCCGACACGTAAGGCAAGTTCCTCTGGCTCGAAGGGCTTGGACATATAATCATCGGCCCCACGCTTCAGGCCTTCGATCCGGTCGTCCGCCATTCCGCGCGCCGTCAGAAGGATGACCGGTGTGTCATCCTTCTCTCGCAGGGACGATAGCAAGGATAAGCCGTCTTCCACTGGCATCATGATGTCGAGAATAGCGAGATCGAACGTCAGCGTGGAAAACATGCGCCGCGCCGTCGCGGCATCGGATGCGGCTGTAACCCGGTATCCGGACTTGATGAGGAACCGTTTCAGAAGGGTCCGGATCCTGTCGTCATCATCCACGACCAGGACATGGGAATCAGACATTCAAATGCTCCTGCTGCCCGACCGTGCTCCGCCGTCCTGACCTTGGGGCTGTTGCGCCGCGTCCGTGTCTGTTGACTTCAGTCACCATCGCTCGAAAATGACCCTCAAAGAAAAGCCCCAATACGACGCGACTACGCCGGAGCCGACACCGCGGGGCAACAAGACAACAGGATGGCCCCCATGGCGATTGTGCCCTTCGATGACCGTGACGGTTTCATCTGGATGAACGGCGAATTCCGGCCGTGGAGAGATGCGAATGTCCATGTGCTGACCCACGGTCTCCATTATGGGTCGGCGGTCTTCGAAGGGGAACGGGCTTATTCCGGCGAGATCTTCAAATCCCTGGAACATTCTGAAAGACTGGCGAATTCAGCGCAGATTCTCGACTATTCCCTGCCGTTCACGGTGGAACAAGTTGAAGACGCAAAGCGGGAGACGCTCGAAAAGTCCGGCCTGGAAAATGCCTACGTCCGCGCGATCGCCTGGCGGGGCGCTGAGAAGATGGGGCTCTCGGCGCAAGGCAACACCATCCATCTCGCCATCGCGGCCTGGGAATGGGGCGACTACTTCGAAGATAAGATGAAGGGTATCCGGCTCACGAATGCCCAGTGGAAACGGCCATCACCGGAAACGGCCCCCCACGACGCCAAAGCGGCCGGCCTCTACATGATCTGCACCATGTCAAAGCATGCTGCAGAGCGAGACGGTTACGCTGACGCGCTAATGCTCGACTATCGCGGCCAGATTGCAGAGGCCACGGGTGCCAATATCTTCTTCGTCAGAGACGGTGCGATCCACACACCGGCGCCCGACTGCTTCTTGAATGGCATTACCCGCCAAACAGTGATCGCCCTCGCAGAGGCCCGCCAGATCGAGGTGTCCGAACGCGCCATCTTCCCCGATGAATTGCCGACGTTTTCAGAGTGTTTCATCACCGGCACGGCCGCCGAGATCACACCCGTCTGTGAAATTGCAGAGCACCGCTATACGCCGGGACAACTGACAGAGACGCTTGTTCACGACTATGACAGGCTGGTTAACCGGCGACAGGTCTAGCGATTGGGACAGGCTGCCGGAAAAAGAGCCTTCACCACCTCGACGAAAAGCATGACCGCTCCAATCACAAAGACGATCTGATCCAAGGCAATCCTGAATTCGGAAATTGGCTCGATGGTCACAGTCGTGTGGGTCCTGTTCCTTGGGTGAGCGATATCCAGGCAGGCTCTACTGCCTGGCGCGCGGTATGCTCAAATGCTTCACCTGGTCAGCGCGATCGTCTATCCAACCCCGATAAACGACTATTCAAACGATGAGGATCGCATGGCTGGCCATAGCAAGTGGGCAAACATCCAACATCGCAAAGGCGCCCAGGATAAGAAGCGCGCGGTGCTTTTCTCGCGCCTCTCCAAGGAGATCACTATCGCGGCAAAGCTCGGTGGTCCTGACCCCGACGCCAATCCTCGCCTTCGCCTCGCCGTCAAAAACGCCAAGGGCGAGTCCATGCCCAAGGACAATATCAAGCGCGCAATTGAGAAGGGCGCCGGCGGCGGCGGCGAAGCCTATGAAGATATCCGCTATGAGGGCTTCGGCCCCGGCGGTGTCGGGATCATAGTTGAGGCGTCGACGGATAACCGGAACCGAGCCGCCAGCGAGATCCGCTCGGCCTTCTCCAAGAATGGCGGCAACCTGGGCGAAACGGGATCGGTGTCCTTTGGCTTCGAACAGGTTGGTGAAATCGTCTATCCCGTCGAGATCGGCGACGAAGAAGCGGTCATGGAAGCCGCAATCGACGCCGGTGCCGAGGACGTGGAACAGGATGGCGGCGCCTATATTGTCTACACGGCTCGGGAAGACCTCCAGGACGTCGCCAATGCCCTTGATGGCCACTATACGGACACCGAGGCGCGCTCGACGAAACTGATCTGGAAGCCCCAAAACACCGTGCCAATCGAAGGCGATCCGGCCGATACTCTCATGCGCTTGCTCGACGTGCTCGACGAGTTGGACGACGTGCAAAACGTCTATGACAATTCTGAATTGTCGGATGCGGAAATGGAGCGACTTGCGGGCTGAGCACTTTCGGCTTTCACGTGGACTTCACCGCCTAAATCCGCCATGGCTCCGGGCTTTCCTAATGGGAGCATCTCACCATGGCCATTGCCCGCCCGTCCGGCCGCACCGTTGACACCTTGCGCGAAATTACCCTCGAAACCGGCGTCACGCGCTATGCTGAAGGCTCGTGCCTTGCGAAGTTCGGTCATACCCACGTTCTCTGCACCGCGTCCTGGCAGGATAGCGTTCCGCCCTTTCTGCGGGGCCAGGGCAAAGGCTGGGTGACAGGCGAATACGGCATGCTGCCCCGAGCCACCCATACGCGCGGATCGCGGGAAGCGGCGCGCGGCAAGCAATCGGGACGGACCCAGGAGATCCAACGGCTGATTGGCCGATCGCTTCGCTCGGTGGTCGACCTTTCGGCGCTGGGCGAAAACCAGATCACCATCGATTGCGACGTGCTCCAGGCCGATGGCGGAACGCGGACCGCGTCGATCACGGGCGGCTTCGTCGCCTTGGCTTTCGCCTGCCGATATCTCAAGGACGAAGGCGTCATCGATAGGGATCCGATCCTCAAACAGGCGGCCGCTATTTCTGTTGGCCTGTTCAACAACACACCCGTGCTTGATCTCGACTATCCTGAAGATTCTGGTGGTGAAGGCGACATGAACGTCGTCATGAGTTCCGATGGCGGGTTCATCGAGGTCCAAGGAACCGGGGAAGAGCGACCAATGACCCGGACGGAATTGGACACCTTGCTGGGGCTTGCAGAAAAGGGCTGCACCGAACTGTTCGCCCATCAAACAGCCGCTTTGAAAGCATAGTGATGTAATACTATAACTATAGTCGCGTGTCATCGGTAGTGAAAATCCGTAATCTGCGTCCTTTTTACTGTTGAACAGGCGGTAGATGCCGCTAGGGAAGGTCCCATGCCTAACAGAGGATGGGATTTGTTCATGAGATACATTGTGACTGTTTCGACTTTGGCATTGCTCGCTGCTTGCGAAACCGCGCCAACATCAGACATCGAGGACGCGGCATCGGCTGCAGAAGCGGTGACTGAGGTTGAGGATGCCGCTCCGGAAGCCGCGCCAGAGGAAACGACGGAAGTCGCTGGACTTTGCCTCAATGCGGGCCCGCAAACCCCGCGCGATATTTCCAGCGTCGAAGGGCTTAATACCGTGACCTTCCCCAAGGCTCCGACGCCGTCGGAAATGAACCTCTGCAACATCCACTCACACACGAATGCAGAGCATAAGGGGCCGGGCTATAGCCTCTTTGTCGATGCGACCGACAATGGCGGCTATGCCTGCAATGGAACTCCTGATCTCACAGAGGCCGAGCTGGCTTCAGCACCCGGCGCCTATCAGGGCGTTGTGCCGGGACAGACGATCGAGGTGCACTGGGTCCACACATCTTGTGAGGCCACACCTGGCGAAGGACTGGGCGCTTGTGTTCCCGAGGGCTGCACCGATCCGCTGCTGCGGGTGGAAGCGCAGACCTTCCTTGTGGTGAACGATCCCGAAGCGCTCAACTTCATGGACATGGCCTATGGCGGCAATGTCGTGGACGGTAAGCACCAGGCCAAGATGATCCCTGGGGACACTGGAACGCCGGTGACATTCCTGGGCTCAACTACCGGGCCAAGCTATGACCAATCGACGTGTTCACCGGCGCAAGTCACCTGGTCGGTGCGTCCGGACTGCGCAAAACTGGACATCAACTCGCTTCATGCTTGGGCGGAGAGCGGGAACGTGTTCAACGAGACGAAGTCCCACGGTGTCCGTCAGCTTGTGACGGCTCCGGAACTCTTGTCACCGATCGGCGCTGAATAGCGCTGGGGAATGACCCTTTCGTAAAGTTGTGTTGACCCGGCTATCGGTGGTCTGCTGGTCTTTCGTCGTCGCAATCGGAGTGGGACTTCAAGCCAATGGGACGCGAAAGGTGGAGAGGGCTTTCTGGGCTTCCGGCTTTGGCCATGGCCGCACTTTTGGTCGGATGCGGCGGAGGCGGCGGGGGTGGAGACAGCGGTGGACCGGCGCCTTCCCCTCCGCCGCCGCCACCGCCGAGTTCGAATTCGGCGCCGACGTTGACCGTTGAGGATCAGGCGACCGCAGAGGAAGGTCAGACATCTGCAGTTCTTTCGATTGAAGCGGCCGATCCCGATGGTGAGCCGCTGATGTTTTCGCTGTCAGGACCGGACGCCGACGCGTTTTCCCTAGGTTCGGAGACGGTCGAAAACGCCGATGGTGATGGGACGTTTTCGAATGAAATCCTGGCGGCCGGCCTGGACTTCGAAACCCCTACCGATGCCGATGGTGACGGGATCTATCGCGTGACCATCTCCGTTTCCGACGGCACCGAGAGTGCAAACCAGGATGTGGACATCACGATCACGGACCAGCGGTTTGGCGACGGGTTCAGTTTCGAGACGGCGGCGACGGGTTTTCTCCGCCCCATCCAGACCGTGCGGGTGCCGGATACCGGCGATATCTTTCTCATCGAGCAGGCGGGCCGGATCCTTTTTTCGGAGGGCGCACTTCCCTCTGGCGGCGGGAATGATCCGGTTGCCCTGGATCTGCGGGGCCAGGTTTCCGGCGGGAATGAGCAGGGCCTCCTGGGGCTGGCGCTGTCGCCCAACTTTGCCAACGACCGTACGCTGTATGTGAATTTGACCAACATCGCGGGCGATACGGAAATTCGGCAGTACCGGCTTTTCTCCAACCGGAACGACCTGATCGACCCATCGACCGAGCAACTGATCCTTCGCATTCCCCAGCCGTTCAGCAACCACAATGCCGGTTGGATCGGCTTTGATGGAGCGGGAAACCTGCTGATCCCAACGGGCGATGGCGGCGGAGCGAACGATCCCGCTGGTAATGGCCAGGACCGATTTTCCCTGCTGGGAAAGGTCTTGCGCATCAATCCTGCGGGGGATGACTTTCCCGTGGATGGCGACCGGAATTATGCCATTCCTTCCGATAACCCGTTCGCCGATGGACAGGATGCGGCGCCTGAAATCTTCGCCCTGGGTCTTCGGAACCCCTACCGGGCCGATTACGATCCGGTGTCGAACACCCTCTATATCGCCGAAGTCGGCCAGGGCGCGCGCGAGGAAGTGAATGCGCTGCCCATTGGGACGGGCGGGGGAACGAATTTCGGCTGGCCGCTGTTCGAAGGCCGACTGCCCTTGCTGGGCAATGACGATACGGGCCTGACGCCGCCCCTTGCAGAATATGCCCATGGGGAGGGGGAGGGCCGGGGCCGTTCGATTTCCGGCGGGTTCGTCACGCGGTTGGCATTTGATGGACGGTCTCCCGATGAGGCCTTCTTCGTGTTTGGAGATTTCATCACGGGCAATCTCTGGGTGCTCGACCTGGGCAAGGTGCCGGCGGGGGGCAGTATTGACGCTGCCACGTTTGAGGCCCTCGATCCTGCAGGCCCCATTCGGCGGATCGGTGGGCTGGACCAGGTGACCAACGTTTCGGCCGGAGCGCCGGGCGAGGTCCTGTTCTCGAGCCTGGATGGTCAAGTGGTGGTCGGGGCCCGAGAGGCGGATTCCGGAGGGTGAGGCCAGCACCTTTGCCCGGCCCGCGCCGTGGCGCGTCCGGTTCTGTATTCGAAGTTTTACCGCGGTCTGAGGGGGGTCAGGGGGCCGCGGGTTGGCTTGGGTTGGCGCTATGGCCGACCAAGCCTGTCATAATTGCCTGCTTGTTTTTCGCGTGAAGCGATCGCAGACTCATGTCTCCTTTTTGCGGGGCCAGCGACGTGCTGACCCGTTTGATTTTACCGATTCGCTGCCCGCCACGGCCGCTGCCCAAACCCAATCCGACGCCAGGCCCAGCCCAATAAGCCTGATAGGAAGTATGGATTTCTCGGTCTCTGTAGACACGTCTGTCACCCGTGTCTGCCGACCGACCATCGGGGCTAACCCAAATCCCAGATGGCTGGTCGTCATTTCCTGCTGAGGTTTC